>NZ_JBHVRT010000006.1:0-297583 GCF_042885555.1 Kitasatospora sp. NPDC058048
GCCCTTGCCCTCCGCCCGCTCGGTGCCGCCGACCGGGCGGAGGGCAAGGGTCGCCAGCCTGGAGCGCGAAGGGCCGGCTGCTGCCGGTCAGCCGGGCCCGGGTACGAGCGGGGGTGTGCCGGTTCGGCCGGGCGTGGCGGCAGAGCGTGCGGGGCTGTGCGCGAGGCACGTCAGAACCAGCCGGCGAGGACACGCTCAAGACGACACACCGTCCGGAAGATCACCAACCGTGTCCGGTGGGTAGTCGACCTTGATTCGCCCGGGCTGGCGAGTGGCAGCGAAGGGTGTCCCGGCCGGCCGGCGGGCGGTGTGGGATCCCGGATTCCGTGTCCTCTCCCCATGGGCGATATCCACCGCGTGGCCAAAAGGACACGGGAACGGAAATCGGCAGGTGAATCGCCGCTGCCCGAGCCAAGGGTTGTTCTGCAACGGCGGGACTCAAGTGAGATGACCTCTCATGCCATCAGTGTGCTCGCGACCACTGGCAGCGCCCCCGCGGCCCGGCAACGCCCATCTGGACACGGTGGGCGGCGACGACCGGCGGTGCTGGCGGGGTGCTGGCGGGTGCTGGCGGTGCTGGGATTCCGAAGGAACCGGCCGGCCCCGGGCGCTCGCCGAAGGCCCGGCCGACGCGGGGGCGGCGAAAAGGTTGGTGTGCAAGGCCGACGGAACCAGGTAACGTCTTGGTCATGTTCTTCCAGACCCCGATTTACGAGTGAGCGCGTGATGGGCCCCTGCTGACGTCCTTCGACGTCGCCGCCCGTCCCCCACCGATGAATCCGTAGATCACTTCACTTCACTTCACCACAGGGAGAACCCACGACCGTGAGCAAGAACATCAACAACCCCGTGGGCATGGGCGGCGGCCAGCGCAAGAGGCAGTCCCGCGCCGAACGGCAGAACAACGGTCCGCACCGCAACCTCGACCGCCAGGGTGCAGCCGACCAGAAGGCGGAGCTGGTGCGCAAGATGCGCGAGAAGGCAGGAACGGCTGAGGGCGCCGGGCAGGCGGGCGGCGACACAGTACAGGGCTGACGCACCGCCGCCGCAGCGCGGCACCGCACGGGGCAGGGGCTCGGACCGCGACGCGCGGTCCGAGCCCTGCTGCCGTACCGGGCGCGGCCGGTCCCGCTCAGCTGTCGGCCGACCACCCGCGTCTCAGCTCAGCCGACCACCCGGGGCAGCCGCAGAATCGGCAGCCCCGTCACCGCCACCACCCCGAGCTGCACCAGCAGCTCAGCACGTCCCCGTGTCCAGCCCGGGCAACACCGCAGCCGGCGGCGGCAGAGGACGTGGACACGGCCGCAGGACAACACTGGTGGACACCTCGGAGGGACAACCGCGAAACCCGCTGGCCAGAACGACTCCGGCGGACAGGCCGATGCGGCTGGGGGGCAAGGGGTTGCGGGCGCTGGCCATATCTAGAGGGATGTTCGGGTCTGGATCGTCGGGGGAGCCGATCTGGGGCGGACAGGTGCTTCGCTTGTGGAAGCAGGGTCACGTGAATCGCTTTGCTGAAAAATCCACTGCGGGAGTGCCGTGCGACTTCCTTCGCCGCTGGCGTATTTGCTACCGAGAGGCGGCCCCGAGGTGTGGAATGCTCCGTGTCGGGGCCGCCTCTTGATTCTGTCGAACTACCCGTTTCTGCTGCCTAGTTGTTCAGATCGAACACTGTCGTGACCGGTGCGTGGTTGGACCACCGCTCGGCGTGGGTGGCGGCGCGTTCGACGTAGGCCTCGACGGCTTTGTCGGCCAGGGTTTTTGTGGAAACAACCAGGTCGATGCGCCAGCGGAACGACACCTTTTGTAAAAGGTCCACCCGTTCGAGTGTGGGCTGTTCGAGGGTGTCTGCCGGCCTGGGCGGTAGGGGGCCTCCTATGGGCAGCATGACAGCTTTGGCGCCGGTTCGGGCGGTGGTGGGTTCGCGTGTGTCGGACACGCACGGGGATGAGGGCAAGGTGTCGCACCTGGTGCAGGCGGAGTCGGGGACCCGGCACACGCTCTCGAAGAAGTGGGAGATCGTCGGGTCCTTCGAGGACCTCGACGTCTCCGCTGAGATCACTCCGTGGAAGCGTCCGGACCTGGGCCCGTGGCTGACCGAGCGGCAGGGCGAGTGGGACGCGTTGGTGTGGGCGAAGGTGGACAGGGGGTTCCGGTCGGCCAAGGACTGTGCGGACGTGGCGTACTGGGCGGACCCGGCGCTCCGGCGCCCGTGAACGCACCGCCCTGACGCCGGCACGGCAACGTAGCGGGTCAGGTGCGCGCATCCCGACCCATCCCCGCCGCGTGACCCGGCAACCCGGCGAACGTGTGCGGTCACCGCGGTACGTGGCGGAGGCGAGTGATGCACGCCGCCCCTCACAGGAGGCGCCGCACGGCCTCCATGATCGCGTTCCGGCAGTCCTCCGGGTCCGACGCCAGGACAGTCGTCGCCGGCATGCTCGCGGCATTCGTCGGGCTCCAGGCCGAGGCGATGGCCAGGACGAGGGTGAGAAGTGTGGCCGGGGTGAAGCCCGGTGTGCCCACTCGGCCCTTCCGAGCCGCTTCCAAGGAGGCGAGCTTGTCGTCGTGGGTCTGCTTGGCGACGGCCGGGTCCCGTTCCACGGCAGTGCCGCGTTCCAGCCGGTGCCAGGTCGCCAGGCGGAGCACCTCGGGGTGCTTCTGGTAGAAGTCGAACAGCCGCCCGGCGTAGCCCGGCAGGTCGTCAGGCGTGAAGGGCACCATGTCGAGGCCGCGCCCGAGGTGCGCGTCGAAGACGGCGTCGAAGAGCCCGTCCTTGTTGCAGAAGTAGACGTAGATGAGGTTCTTGTTCGCCGAGGCGACCTTGGCGATCCGGTCGACGCGGGCTCCCGCGATCCCGTACGCCGCGAACTCCTGGGTTGCTGCGTGGAGGATGCGCGCCTTCGTGGCCTCGGCTCGGGACATGGGAGTCATGCTAACAGCGCCTACTGGATCTTGCCGGGGCGTAGGACCCGGTGCCCTCGCCAGGTGAGCGCGTTCGCCGCTGGAACCACGGTGGATTCGTTTGAGACATGAGGCGATTCGTTCGGGAGTCCCGTCGGTGGTCTTGCTCCGGGTGAACCGGTGAGGGGGAGAAGTACCTCGCCGGAACGGTGAGTTGCCACCGCCCGACGATGACCGGGCCGACGGTCGGCGCGATGCGCAGACCCACGACGAGGCAGGCCGGGGGGCTGCGGCGACGTGCTCCTCGCGATCAGGGACCGGTACGCAGCGTGTGTCGTCACCGCAGTCCGAAGGCGTCGATCACTGCCTCGGAGGCGAGCAGCATGACGGTGCACCACAGGGTGACACCGGCCATCAGCCAGCCGATCAGCCGCCACCGGGGCAGGCCCAGCGCCGTGCCAAGCATGGCCGATCCCCAGGTGCCGAAGAGCGCGGGCCCGATGATGCCGAAGCCGATCACGCCGTACCGGTTCACCAGGCGCCGGGCCCGTCGGCCGGTGGGGCCGTCAAGGCGGTTCCGGCGGTTGCGGCGGTTCTCGGGCGGCGGCCCGGCGGTGACGGGCCGCCGCTTCGAGCGCCAGAGCAGCCAGCGGGTACGCAGCCACCCGGCTGCGAAGACGGCGGACAGCAGGCATCCGGCCGCGCCGAGGAGTACGGCGACGAGCGCGACGGGCGGGGGGAGGGAGGAGAGGCCGAAGGGTACGGCCGGGGTGCCCAGGGCGAATCCGGCGAGCACGGCCAAGGCGAAGTTCAGCACGCAGCACTCCTCATCTTGGGGACGGGCGCCACGTCGGTTCGCGGCGACAGCGAGTTAACTAACCAGTTACTCTATCGCGGTGACCACCTCACCATCCGCCTCAGCATCCTTGCCGGGCAGTTCGGTTGAACGACTGGCGGCATCCAGGTACGTACTTCTCACGACGTTCCGCCGGGATGGGCGGGCCGTGCCCACTCCGGTGTGGGTGATGGGGGACGGGGACTGCCTGGCCGTGTGGAGCGCGGCCGGCGCCGGCAAGGTCAAACGGATCCGCAACAGCGGCCGGGTGACCGTCGCCCCCTGCGACTGGCGGGGAGTCCCGAAGGGGGAATCCGTACCCGGTGTCGCCGAGTTGCCCGCCGACCGGGACACCGTCCACTACCTCGACCTGATGAAGCGCAAGTACGGCCTCGTCGCGCGGGTCGGCTTGCTGGGCAGCCGACTGAAGGGGTCCGGGTACCGCGCGGTGGGCATCCGGATCCGACTCGCGGACTGACCCTCGCGGACCTCCGTCGCATCCGGCCATCGCTCTTTGCCCGAAGTCGTGTTGACGGGCCGTCGGATCTCGGGCAGCCTTGCCTCGGAATATTAACCATCCAGTTAGTCAATCTATTCGAAGGGAGTGGCACCGCCATGTCGGCATCCACCACTGAGCTCACCGGCATCCCGCCCGAATCGGGCCCCCCGTCCCCGCGGTCCTCGCTGCGGTGGTGGGCGCTGGCCGTGATTGGCCTGGCCCAGTTGATGATCATGCTGGACGCCACCATCGTGAACATCGCGCTGCCGTCCGCCCAGGCCGACCTGGGCTTCTCCGACAACGACAGGCAGTGGGTCGTCACCGCCTACGCACTCACCTTCGGCAGCTTGCTGCTGATCGGCGGGCGTGTCGCCGATCTCTTCGGTCGCAAGCAGGCCTTTCTCACGGGTGTCATCGGATTCGCCGCCGCCTCGGCGCTCGGCGGAGCCGCCGGCAGCTTCGAACTCCTGGTGCTGGCCAGGGCGATCCAGGGCATCTCGGGTGCCCTGCTGGCCCCGGCGGCCCTCTCCCTACTGACGACCATCTTCACCGACGTCAAGGAGCGGGGCCGGGCCTTCGCGATCTTCGGTGCCATCGCGGGCGCCGGCGGCGCGCTCGGCAACCTGCTCGGCGGCCTGCTGACCGAGTACCTCAACTGGCGTTGGACCCTCTACATCAACCTGGCGTTCGCGGCGGTGGCGCTCCTGGGCGGTCTGCTGCTGATCGAGCGTCAGTCGCGGGCGGAGCAGCGCCCCAAGCTCGACGTCCCCGGTGCGGTACTCGTCACCCTGGGGCTCTTCGGCCTGGTCTACGGGTTCTCCAACGCCGAGTCGCGCGGGTGGAGTTCTCCCGCCAGCTGGGGTCTGCTGGTCGGAGGCCTCGCCCTGATCGCCCTCTTCGCGTACTGGCAGTCGACGACGGCCGGGCCGCTGCTGCCCCTGCGCATCCTCCTCGACAGGGATCGAGGCGCCTCCCAGATCGCCATTCTGGTCGCCACCGGAGGCATGTACGCGGTCGCGTTGTTCCTCGCCTACTACATGCAGCAGACGCTCAAGTACACCCCGGTCGAGGCGGGGCTCGCCTTCCTGCCCATCCCCGCCGCACTGGTCGTTGCCTCCGCCCTGGCCGTGGGGGTCCTGATGCCCCGGGTGGGGCCGAAGATCGTGATTCCCCTCGGGATGGCGCTGCTGGGCGTGGGCATGGTCTGGTTCACCCGCCTGGATCTGGACAGCACCTACACGGGAGGCATTCTGCCGCCGCTGCTCGTCCTGGGCCTCGGTCTCGGCCTGGTCTACGCGCCGGCGATCGACCTGGCCACCTACCGGGTTCACGAGGATGACGCCGGGGTGGCCTCCGCGGCGGTCAACACCTCGCAGCAGATCGGTGGTTCGTTGGGGATCGCCGTTCTCAACACGCTCGCGGCGACCGCCGCGGGCAGCTATCTCAGCAGCCGGCAGGCCACGCCCGAGGTGATCGCCGGGGCGGCGTTGCACGGCTACTCCACCGCGTACTGGTGGGCGGCCGGCCTCGCAGCCGTCGGGCTCGTCGTGACCTTCGCGCTGTACCGTCCCGGTGTTCGGGAGAAGTCCCCCGACGCGGTGAAGGCCGTCGCCATGTGACACCTGCTCCACGAAGTCCCTCCATCCTTGAATCGCAAGCAGCCCCCGGGGCCGCGCCGCGCCCCTCGGGGGCCGGTCGCGGCCCCGGGGGCTGCTTGGTCGGGCCGCCCTTGAGTAACTGATGGCGGAAGCCGAGTACGGCACCCGCAGTCCTCCCCGGGCTCCGGGGGCGGCACGGCACGAAGCCGCCTCGGCCCGACGCCCGGCAGGACGGTGCGTAGGGCCTGTTCGGCGGCCTGCGGGTCGTAGTCCCCGAAGTGCTGGAGGACGGCGGGCCAGGGTTCGCGGTAGGTGGCCCAGTCGTCGGCGGGCTCGCCGGCGTTGTAGGCGTCCTTGACCTCTTCCGCGTTGAAGTACGCGGTCAGGGAGGGGTGGGCGCCGCGGTCCACGGACGTCAGCTGCCCGTTCTGGCACAGGCTGACCCGGCCCCAGGCGCCGATCTCGGGGTGTGTGCCGAGTTCGGCGTTCGGCACTTCCAGGACGATGGCGAAGACGTTCTTGTCGGCACCCCAGTCCACGCCGGTCCACTGGAACTTGGCGACGATGCCGTCGAGGTCGGCGAAGAACGGGTCGCTGCGGAACCCGGCGTAGAACGTGTACGGCCCGGAGTGCGCCGCGGTGGTCTCGGCGCCGAAGTTCACCGGCACGTCGATGAAGAGCTCCTGGCCGAGGGCCTCGTGGGAGCGGGCCTGCTCGCCCGTGGCCCGCAGGACGGTGACGCTCTGGCGGCCGTCCTCAGGCGGGGAGAAGACGAAGCTGTACGCCACGTCGGAGCGGTGGTCGCCGTCGGTGGCGACGTTGACGCGGTAGACGGCGTCCGGGTGGAACGCCTGGCCGCCGATGGGGGCGACCGGGTTGACGTTCAGGATCAGCACGGTCCGGTCGCCAGGCACGGTGAAGGCGAACAGGTCCGTCATGTCGAGGCGGGCGTCGTCCAGGGGAGCGGAGGTTGGGGCCGCTGAGGTGATGAGACATGCCTACCAGCATGAGCAGCCCTGCCCTTCGTGCCCGGCTGGCGGGCTCTTCGTGCCGCGGATTCACACCGATGCCGCCCCGCCGCGTCCGTCGGGCCGTGCTGGTGGAGCGGATCACCGAGCGGGCTCCCCGCCGCCGACGCTGACGGCCGCGCCTTGTTGCCGGCCCGTTGTCCATCGATTGTCTGCCGGGACGCTGGGCTCAGGTGCTGCCCGGGGTGCCGCGACCGTGTTGACCAGGGCGTTGACTGTATGCCGAAGAGGTCGTTGATCGCTTGTCTACCAGTATCCCTGACCGTATATCAGGTCCGGTCACGGACTCGGCGGCTTCCGGACGGGGCCGCCGGCGGACGACTCAGGAGGACTCGCATGTCCCGTATTCCCCGAATCTAACTGTCCTGTTCAGTTTCTGACGGCAGTGAGGCATCGAGGACTGCCGAGGGGGACGGAAGCGAGACGTCGATGACTGCCGAGGGGTGCGGCAGTGGGACGTCAATGAATGCCGCGGGGGGTTGAGGCGCTGAAATTGAGTGCTGTTCCTCGAGTCCGCGCCATTTGGGGTCCGTAGTGGGTCGCACACAGCCCCACCGCCCAAGGCCGTCCAATGCTCCGGGTTTATTCCGAGGGCCACCCCAGCATTGCTGTGACATTCCTGCCGCT
The DNA here is from genome assembly GCF_042885555.1 of Kitasatospora sp. NPDC058048. NCBI lineage: Bacteria > Bacillati > Actinomycetota > Actinomycetes > Kitasatosporales > Streptomycetaceae > Kitasatospora > Kitasatospora sp. NPDC058048. The sequence goes on from NZ_JBHVRT010000006.1 coordinate 7,492, forward strand.
CAGTCCTGCCCGAAGGGATTTTTGGCATGACAACCGTGCGCCGCACACTTGGCGTTCCGCCATTTTTCTGCCCTTTGCCCGACGCCGTGTACGACAAGCCGGAGGAAATAGATGCCGGCGCCGTCGCCTGGATGTTCCGGCAAGGGTTCCGCAAGGAGGGTGACTGGCTGCCGCGCATGAATGCGGGTTCGTACACCGCACACTGCATGCCGTACGTCCTCGACCGGTGCGCCGAGATCATCACCTGTGTCATGTACTGGGGCGGCGCCTGGGACGACGACCTCGACGTGATCCCGGGGCTGGACCAGCCCGTACCGCTGACGGTCCATGTCAGCCGTCTCAAGCACATCCTTGCCTCGCCCAAGTCCGTCGTGCCGCCCGGAGACGCGTACCTCTCCTCCTTCCAGGACTTCTGGAACCACATCTCCACTGTGTCGACCCCGGGCCAGCTCGAGCACCTGCGCCAGGGTTTCTGCAGCTACTTCGACGGCGTGCTGTGGAAATGTGCGAACCAGAGCCTCGGTGAACTCCCCGAACTGGGCGACTACCTGATCATGCGTGGCAACGATGTGGCCGGCCCCTGGCTGACCGCACTCACTCCGATCGGCGGCGGCTACGAACTGACCGCAGCCGAACGCCTCGATCCCCGGGTGCGCGCCGCCTCCGAAGCCGTATCCGTCATCGTCGGTCTCGACAACGACCTGATCTCCATTCACCGGGAGAATCTCCAGGGCTTGTTCGACCAGAACGCCATCAGCATCATGGTGCGCGACCGGCAATGCACGCCCGAGGAAGCGGTCGCCGAGGTCCGCGCGCTGCGCGACCGAATCATGTCCCTTTATCTGAATCTGCGTGACCAGGTCTCCGCGACCGCCCGCCCGGAACTGCGGCGATACGTCCACGAGATCGGCTACTGGATTCGCGGGCACATCATCTGGGCGGACTTCACCACCCGTTACTGCGCGCCTGTCGACCCGGAGACCGGCGAAGAACAGGACTTCGGTGGCTACGGCCTGGTCTGGGCCGACGAGCCGGCTGACGCCAACCCTGCGCCCCTGCCGATTCCACAGATCGCCTGGTGGTGGGACCAGTTGGAGAAGTGACAGCGGCGAAGCAAAGTCCGACAGGTCCACAAGTTCGCCACTAACCGCATGGAGGTTTGTTCCGTGACAGGCCAGGAAACCCGCAGCTACACGAAGGGCAGCGCACCGAATGCCCTGCCCGTGCTCGGGCACGCGAATCAGCTGCGCAGCGACCCGCTCACCTTCCTCCGATCACTGCCCGAGCAGGGCGATCTCGTAAAGATCATGGTGGGGCCGACCCCCATGTACATCGCGTGCCACCCTGATCTGGTCCACGAGATGTTGACCGACAAGGTCAAGGACTTCGTCAAGGGCGGTCCCGTGATGGACCGCGTGCGCACGGTCCTCGGAGACGGGCTGGTCACGGTCGACGGCCTCGTCCATCGCAAGCAGCGACGCCTGATCCAGCCGTCCTTCCACCCTGCGCGCATCGCCGAGTACGTCGGCATCATGCAGAAGCAGGCAGCCATGTCGGCTCATGAATGGCCGGAAGGCAAGAACGTCGACCTCCTGATGCAGATGGGCAACCTCAGCGCCGACGTGGCGCTGAGCTGCCTCTTCTCCGAGCCCGGTGAGGGCGAGGTGCGCCGGGGCGGTCACCACGGTCTCCCGACGGCCCTGAACACCGTGATCGACGGCATGTTCTTCCGCATGCTCAACCCGCTGCCGGCGCTGTCCTTCCTGCCCACTCCCGGCAACCAGCGCTACAAGCGGGCGGAGGCGCAGCTGCACCAGGTGGTGAACGAGACCATCGACCGCTACCGCCGCTCGGGCGACGGCGGCGGTCTGTTGCGCACGATGATGACGGAGGTCGACGAGGAGGGGCACCGCTTCACCGACCAGGAGCTGCACGACCAGTCCATCACCCTGCTCCTCGGAGGCGCGGAGACCACCGCCGTCCTGATGTCGTGGATCTTCCACCTGCTGCACGAGAACCCGCAGGTCGCCGCCAAGCTGCACGCGGAGCTCGACGAGGTGCTGGCCGGCCGCCCGGTGACGGCCGAGGACCTGAAGAAGCTGCCGTACACCCGCAACGTCGTCGCCGAGGGTCTGCGCCTCTACCCGCCGGCCTGGCTGCTCAGCCGTCGTGCCGCTGTCGACACCACGCTCGGCGGGCTGCCCGTGCCGGCCGGCACCGAGCTGTCGTACAGCCCCTTCCTGCTGAACCGGGACGCCCGCTACTTCGACGCCCCCGACAGCTTCGAGCCGGACCGGTGGCTCACCATGTCGACCACTCCGCGCAAGGGCGCCTACCTGCCCTTCGGCGCGGGGAACCGCAAGTGCATCGGTGACGCGTTCGCCCTCACCGAGGCCCAGGTCATCGTGGCCACCGTGGCCCAGTACTGGAAGCTGGACCGCGCCCCGGGCACCCGCCCCACGCGCGCCCTCGTGCGGATGAGCCTGCGTCCCGACCAGCTCACGGTGGTGCCGACCCGTCGGCAGCCGGCACGCGAGCCGCAGTCCGCCGCGAGCTGAACCCGTTCCGTTCGACCGACAGGGGCCCGGCGGGTGCCGCACCGGGCCCACCCCTGCCCGGCATGCCCTCCACCATGTGAACCCGCATGTACGGAGGGCATGCCATTCGGCGCGGCCCGAACACCCACCACTCGCCCCTCCCTCGGTGGCCCGCACCTGCGGTGCGGCCCGGCGACTGCCGGGGCCCTCCTTAGCCCGGCCGGAAAGTGATGCCTCTCGGCGCTTTCCCTCCCATGCCACGTCCTCGCGGACGCGGCCACATGGTCCTGACGAACAGGAGTAACGACATGAACTCGACCACCAGCCTTCGCGAGCTGGGAGCCGACGCCCTGGACTCGGTTCATCTGCGCGGCCTGATCGACGAGCGATTGAACGCCTTCCTCGACGCCAACTGCGACAGGCAACCCCACCTGGTCTCGCTCATCGAGCACCTGCGTGGCTTCCTGACCGCCGGCGGCAAGCGCATCCGGCCGCTCTTGTGCATGGTGGGCTGGCACGCGGCGGGCGGATACGGCGACACGGGGCCCGTTATCGGCGCGGCGGCCTCGCTCGAACTCTTCCACGCTTTCACCCTCATCCACGACGACGTGATGGACGCCTCCGACACCCGGCGTGGCCGTCCGACCCTCCACCGGACGCTGGAGACGGGTGCGGACGCCACGACCGCCGAGCGGTTCGGCACCAATAGCGCGATCCTGCTCGGCGACCTGGTCATGGTGTGGTCGGACGAGCTGCTGTACTCCAGCGGCATCGACCACGAGCGATTGGTCGCCGTCCGACCGCTGCTGGACGCCATGCGCACCGAGGTGATGATCGGTCAGTACCTGGACCTGCTGGCCACCGGGAAGCCCAACGAGGACGTCGAACGGTCGCTGGCCGTGATCCGCTACAAGACGGCGAAGTACACCGTGGAGCGGCCGCTGCACATCGGCGCGGTCCTTGCCGGAGCGGACCAGGCCCTGCTGGACGTCTTCACCGCCTACGCCCTTCCGATCGGCGAGGCCTTCCAATTGCGCGACGACCTCCTCGGCGTCTTCGGCGACCCGTCCAAGACCGGCAAGTCGGTCCTGGACGACCTGCGGGAGGGCAAGGCGACCGCTCTGATGGCACACGCCCTCCACGCCGCCGGCGCCGAGCAGGCGCGGGTGCTGAGGTCCCTGGTCGGCGACCCGGACCTGGACGAGGCAGGCGCCGAGACGGTTCGCGGGATCCTGCGGGCCACGGGCGCCGCCGACAAGGTGGAGCAGATGATCACCGATCGTGTGCAGCGTGCCCGGCGGGTCCTGGACGAGACCCCGTTCCCGGACGAGGTCAGGAAGACCCTCGAAACCTTCGTCACCACCACGACACTCCGGACCACCTGAGCACCACGTCGGCGCGGGTCGCCACCGTCCCGGCGCCGCCACACGCGTCGCTCGCCTCGCGAGCCCACCCCGTCCGGAACCCGCTGCCGGGGGCGACCGGGGGAGAACCGGCCCGGCACCCGCCAGGGACGCGGTTCCGCGAGCACGCACCGTCGGGTGCGGCTCGACGCCCTGGCCCGCCCTGCGCGATGACATCGCTCGCGCCGGCGGCCACGACCGCCGGCCACGGTGGTCCGGGGGTGGCCCGGGCATGACGCGGCGCGCGGTCGAACGGGCTTACTTCATTCCTTCCTAGAAATCTGGATGACGCGATCTCAATGGAATTTCGACAAGGGGAGCTGAGCACGTCGACTCCACCGGCCTCGGCGGCAGGGACAGCGGACAGCCGCCGTGCTCGCTCGGTCGGCACCGGCCACGCCCATGCCAAGGCCATTTTGCTGGGGGAGCACGCGGTCGTCTACGGAGCCCCGGCGCTCGCCCTGCCCGTTCCGCAGCTGTCGATCACCGCCAGCGTCGGGTTCTCCACCCGCGGTGAAGAACCGGCAGGTGTGTCCTTCACGATGACCGGATCCGCCTGGAAGGAGGTCGGAACGCAGGCATCCGAGGGGCTGCGTCGGCTGACCACCGACTTCAGGGCATCCACGGGCATCGACGACGGCCGGCATCTCGATGTGATCATCGACGGTTCGATCCCGCTCGGCAGGGGGCTCGGCTCCAGCGCGGCCTGCGCCCGTGCCGTCGTCCTCGCCCTGGCCGACCTCTGCGGCCGCGAGGTCTCGCAGCGGACGGTGTTCGACCTGGTGCAGACCGCCGAGAACGTGGTGCACGGCAAGGCCAGCGGCGTCGACGCCATCACCGTCGGCGCGAGCGCGCCGTTGCTGTTCCACGCGGGCGAGGCCCGCACGCTGCTGGTGGGCTGCGACGCGCTGTTTGTCATCGCGGACAGCGGCACCGTCGGCAGCACCAAGGAAGCGGTCGACAAGCTGCGGGAGAGGTTCCGACTCCACGCCGGAGCACAGGAGCGGTTCGTCCGCCGGGCGTCGGAACTGACCAGCGAAGCCGTGACCACCCTCGCCGCCGGCCGGCCGGAGGAGCTCGGCTTCCTGCTGACGGAGTACCACGGAATGCTCCGCGAGGCCGGGCTGAGCACTGACCGGATCGAGGGGATGGTGACTGCCGCGCTCGCCGCAGGAAGCCTCGGCGCCAAGATCACCGGGGGTGGACTGGGCGGCTGCGTCCTCGCTCTGACCCAGCCCGAGCAGGCGAGAGAGGTCACCCGGCGGCTGCACGAAGCGGGGGCCGTGCAGACGTGGATCGTCCCACTGAGGAGGCTCGTCACGCATGTCTGAGCAACAGATCACCGTGCGCCGCCTGCAGGACCGGCAGGGCGCGAACGGGGCCACCGCCGTCGCGCACCCGAACATCGCGCTGATCAAGTACTGGGGGAAGCGCGACGAGCGCCTCTTCCTGCCGTGGACCAGCAGTCTGTCGATGACTCTTGACATCTTCCCCACGACCACCCGGGTCCACCTCGACGCCGAGGCTTCGGACGACGAAGTGACCTTCAACGGCGTACCCGCGGCGGGCGAGGAGCGGCGGCGCATCGCCGGGTTCCTCGACCTGGTGCGCCGGCGGGCCGGGCTCACGCACCGGGCCGTCGTCGACACCCGCAACACCGTACCCACCGGGGCGGGCCTGGCGTCCTCCGCCAGCGGCTTCGCCGCGCTCGCCGTCGCCGCCGCCGCCGCGTACGGACTGGACCTCGACGGCACCGGTCTCTCCCGCCTGGCCCGCCGCGGTTCCGGCTCGGCCTCGCGGTCGATCTTCGGCGGCTTCGCCGTCTGGAACGCCGGCAACCCCACGGCGCCGCCCGCGGAGGCCGACCTCAGCTCCTACGCCGAGCCGGTACGGACGGGCGACCTCGACCCCGCACTGGTCATCGCGGTGGTCAACGCCGGCCCCAAGGAGGTGTCCAGCCGCGCGGCGATGCGCCGCACCGTCGAGACCTCGCCCCTGTTCGAGCCTTGGGCCGCGTCGAGCCGGGACGACTTGACCGAGATGAGGGCGGCGCTCCTGCGCGGCGACCTCGACACGGTGGGTGAGATCGCTGAGCGCAACTCTCTCGGCATGCACGCGACCATGCTGGGCGCGCGCCCTGCAGTGCGCTACCTCGCGCCCGCCTCGCTCACCGTCCTCGACAGCGTGCTGGGGCTGCGGCGCGACGGCATACCGGCCTACGCGACCATGGACGCCGGACCGAACGTCAAGGTGCTCTGCCGTCGTACGGACGCCGACCGGGTCGCCGAGGCCGTGCGCGACGCTGCCGCGGGCGGCACCGTGCACATCGCCGGGCCCGGACAGGGCGCCCGCCTGGTGGACGCGGGCGGACGATGACCTCCGGGCGAACGGTCGTCCGCAGTGCGCCCGGCAAGCTGTTCGTCACGGGCGAGTACGCGGTGGTGGAGCCCGGTACCCCGGCCATCGTGGTGGCCGTGGACCGGGAGATCACCGCCACGGTGACCCTCTCCGAAACGGCCGACATCGTGATCTCCTCCGATCTCGTCCCCCGGGCGGTGAACTGGAGATGGCTCGACGGCCGGCTCCACGCTCCCGGCACGGAGAACGGGGAAGCCGACGGACACGGCGCGCGGGGCGCACTGACGCACGTGGTGGCAGCGGTCGAGACCGTGGGACGACTGCTGGCCGAACGCGGCCTGCCCATGCCCGGGCTGGACCTCTCGATCGGCAGCCGGCTGCATGACAACGGCCGCAAGTACGGCCTGGGGTCGAGCGGCGCGGTGACCGTGGCCACGATCGACGCCATCACGTCCCTGTGCGGACTGGACCTCTCACCCGACGCCCGGTACCGCCTGGCCGTGATCTCCTCGGTCGGGATCGACCCCGTGGGCTCCGGCGGTGACCTCGCCGCCAGTACCTGGGGCGGCTGGATCGCGTACCAGGCACCCGACCGGGCCTTCGTGCTCGACCTCACCCGCCGGTACGGCGTCGAGGAGGCGTTGCGCACGCCCTGGCCGGGCCACTCGGTCCGGAGGCTTCCGGCCCCGCGCGGCCTCGCCCTCGAAGTCGGCTGGACCGGCAACCCGGCCTCCACCGCCTCGCTCGTGTCCGGTCTGCACCGCCGGATCTGGCACGGCACCGCGTCGCACCGCGCGTTCGTGGAGACCTCCACCGACTTCGTACGCGCCTCGATCACCGCTCTCGAGGCCGGCGACGACCAGAGCCTGCTGTACCAGATCCGCCGTGCCCGGCGGGAGTTGGCCCGCCTCGACGACGAAGTCGGGCTCGGCATCTTCACACCCGAGCTGACGGCCCTGTGCACGGTCGCCGAAACCGTCGGCGGTGCCGCCAAGCCGTCGGGCGCGGGCGGCGGCGACTGCGGCATCGCGCTGCTCGATGCCGAGGCCATGCACGACATCTCACATGTACGGCAGCGGTGGGCCGCGGCCGGGGTGCTGCCCCTGCCCGTCCGGCCCGCCCCGGAAGGGACCGAGAAATGAGCGCTCAGCGCAAGGACGACCACGTCCGGCTCGCCATCGAGCAGCAGGACACCCGCAGCGGGATCAACCAGTTCGACGAGGTGTCCTTCGTCCATCACGCCCTGGCCGGCATCGACCGGCCGCAGGTGTCCCTGGACACGACCTTCGCCGGGATCTCCTGGCAGGTGCCGCTCTACATCAACGCGATGACCGGCGGGACCGCCAAGACCGGCGTCATCAACCGAGGTCTGGCGACAGCGGCCCGCGAGACCGGGGTACCCATCGCGTCGGGCTCGGTGCACGCCTACTTGAAGGACCCGACGTGCGCCGACACCTTCCGCGTCCTGCGCCAGGAGAACCCCCACGGTTTTGTCATAGCAAATGTCAACGCGACGGCATCGGTCGACGACACCCGGCGTGCCCTCGATCTGCTGGAGGCCGACGCCCTGCAGATCCACGTCAACACGGCGCAGGAAACGGCCATGCCGGAAGGCGACCGGTCCTTCGGGTCCTGGGTCCCGCAGATCGAGAAGATCGCGGCGGCCGGTGACGTACCCGTGATCGTCAAGGAGGTCGGCAACGGCCTGAGCCGGGAAACCGTCCTGCTGCTGCGACAACTGGGGGTCCACGCGGCGGACGTCGGCGGCCGGGGCGGCACCGACTTCGCCCGGATCGAGAACGGCCGGCGACCGCTCGGCGACTACGCGTTCCTCCACGACTGGGGCCAGTCCACCGCCGCCTGTCTCCTGGACGCTCAGAGCGCCGGTCTTCCCGTGCTCGCCTCCGGCGGCATCCGCCATCCCCTCGACGTCGCCCGCGCCCTGGCCCTGGGCGCCTCCGGCGTCGGGGCCTCCGGAGTGTTCCTGCGCACCCTGCTCGACGGCGGTCCCGAGGCGCTGATCGAGCAGCTCACGAACTGGCTGGACCAGCTCGCGGCCCTCCAGACCATGCTCGGCGCGCGCACTCCCGCGGACCTCGCGAGCAACGACCTGATCATCCACGGCACCCTCCGTTCCTTCTGCGCCGACCGGGGCATCGACACGGGGCGACTCGCCCGGCGTTCCCGATCGGCCGACACCCTTCACAACGCGACAGGAAAAGCACAGTGACCGACACACACGCCATTGCCAGGGTCCCCATGAAGTGGGTCGGACCCCTTCGAGTCTCCGGGAACGTCGCCAACACCGAGACCCACGTTCCCCTCGCCACCTACGAGACACCGCTGTGGCCCTCCGTGGGCCGCGGCGCGAAGGTGTCCATGCTCACCGAGCAGGGCATCGTCGCCACCCTCGTTGACGAGCGCATGACCCGCTCGGTGCTCGTCGAGGCGACCGACGCCCAGACCGCGTACACGGCCGCCCGCGCCATCGAGGCGCAGATCGAGGAACTGCGCGCCGTGGTCCGCAGCTGTAGCCGGTTCGCCGAGCTGCTCACCGTCCGGCACGAGATCGCGGGCAACCTGCTGTTCATCCGGTTCGAGTTCAGCACCGGCGACGCCTCCGGCCACAACATGGCCACGCTCGCCTCCGACAATCTGCTGACGCACCTGCTGCGGACCGTTCCGGGAATCTCCTACGGATCGATCTCCGGGAACTACTGCACGGACAAGAAGGCGACCGCGATCAACGGCATCCTCGGCCGCGGGAAGAACGTGGTCACGGAACTGCTCGTCCCGCGCGACGTGGTGGAAAGCGTCCTGCACACCACTGCCGCCAGGATCGTCCAGCTGAACATCCGCAAGAACCTGCTCGGGACCCTGCTGGCCGGCGGCATCCGCTCGGCCAACGCCCACTACGCCAACATGCTGCTCGGCTTCTACCTGGCCACCGGGCAGGACGCGGCCAACATCGTCGAGGGCTCCCAGGGCGTCACCCTGGCCGAGGACCGCGACGGTGACCTCTACTTCTCCTGCAATCTGCCCAACCTGATCGTCGGCACCGTGGGCAACGGCAAGGGCCTGGAGTTCGTGGAGACGAACCTGACCCGCCTCGGCTGCCGCGTGGACCGCGCCCCCGGCGAGAACGCGCGCCGGCTCGCCGTCATCGCGGCGGCGACGGTCCTCTGCGGCGAGCTCTCGCTGCTCGCGGCGCAGACCAACCCGGGTGAACTCATGCGTGCACACGTCGAACTGGAGCGCGACAACAAGACAGCAAAGGTCGGTGCCTGAACATGTCCAACGCCGCTTCCTTCGGAATCCACGACCTGTCCTTCGCGACGACCGAATACGTCCTGTCGCACGCGGCACTCGCCGAGTACAACGGCACGGAGATCGGCAAGTACCACATAGGCATCGGCCAGCGGTCGATGAGCGTGTGCGCCGCGGACGAGGACATCGTGACCCTGGGGGCCGCCGCCGCGGCCCCGATCATCGCCCGGCACGGTTCCGAACGGATCCGGACGGTGGTCTTCGCGACGGAATCCTCGATCGACCAGGCGAAGTCCGCCGGCATCTACGTGCATTCACTGCTCGGCCTGCAATCGGCCTGCCGCGTCGTCGAACTGAAGCAGGCCTGCTACGGAGCCACGGCCGCCCTGCAATTCGCCATCGGACTCGTACGCCGCGACCCCGACCAGCAGGTCCTGGTGATCGCGAGCGACGTCTCCAAGTACGAACTGGACAGCCCCGGCGAGGCGACCCAGGGTGCCGCCGCGGTGGCGATGCTGGTCAGCGCCGACCCCGCCCTGGTCTGCATCGAGAACGCCTCGGGCCTGTTCACCGCCGACGTGATGGACTTCTGGCGGCCGAACTACCGCACCACCGCCCTCGTCGACGGGCAGGAATCCGTCGAAGCGTACCTGCAGGCGGTCACAGGCAGCTGGAAGGACTACGGCGAGCAGGGCGGGCGCACACTCGACGAGTTCGCCGCGTTCTGCTACCACCAGCCGTTCACAAAGATGGCCTACAAGGCACACCGCCACCTGCTCAACCACGCGGGCCACAGCGCCGACCAGGCCGACATCGAGCACGCCATCGGGCAGACCGTGGCCTACAACACCTCCATCGGCAACAGCTACACCGCCTCGGTGTACCTCGCTCTCGCCGCGCTGCTCGACCAGGCGGACGACCTGACCGACCGGCCCATCGGCTTCCTCAGCTACGGTTCCGGCAGCGTCGCCGAGTTCTTCGCGGGCACGGCCGTCCCCGGCTACCGCGAACACCTGCGGACCGCAGCGAACCTGGCGGCGATAGCCAGGCGCAAGCCGGTCGACCACGCCCGCTACCGCGAGCTGCACGAGTGGTCCTTCCCGGCCGACGGAGGAGACCACCCCACCCCGCAGCAGACCACCGGGCCCTTCCGGCTGGCCGGCGTCAGCGGTCACAAGCGCATCTACCAGGCGCGCTAGAACACCTGCGATCCCGAACACCTGCGGTCCCATGCGTGCGGGGGCAGCCTCCGCGGCTGCTCCCGCACGCGCCCGCCACGGCCGCAGGCCAGTTCTACACACACCGTTCTCCATCCATTTGAGGGGAGGGCAGCCGTATGACCGACGTCAGGATTCTCGGTACGGGTGCCTATGTGCCGGAGCGAATCGTGTCCAATGACGAGGCCGCGGCGGCGGCGGGGGTCGACGACGCGTGGATCACCGACAGGACCGGCATCCGGGAACGGCGATGGGCTGCCGACGGCCAGGCCACCTCGGACCTGGCCACCGCCGCGGGGCGTGCCGCGCTGAGGTCGGCCGGCATCTCCGCCGAGGAGCTGTCCGTGATCGTGGTCGCCACGTCCACACCCGACCGGCCGCAACCGCCCACCGCCGCCTACGTCCAGCAGCGGCTCGGTGCGAGCGGCGCGGCCGCGTTCGACGTCAACGCGGTCTGCTCCGGCACGGTGTTCGCGCTCTCCGCGGCCGAGGGCGTACTCGCCCGCACCGGCGGCCATGCGCTGGTCATCGGTGCGGACCTGTACTCCCGCATCCTGAACCGGGCCGACCGCAGGACCGTGATCCTGTTCGGGGACGGCGCCGGAGCCGTGGTCCTGGGGGCGCCGGTCGACCACGGACCACGTGTCCGGCACCTCTCACTGCACTCGTTCGGCGAACTGTCGGGGCTCATCGAGGTGCCCGCCGGCGGCAGCCGCATGCCGGTGGACCAGACGGTCCTCGACGCAGGGCTCCAGTACTTCGCGATGGACGGGCGAGGCGTGCGGAACTTCGTCGGTGACCACCTGCCGCAGCTGGTCAAGGGATTCCTGCACGAATGCGGTGTCGCGCCCGACGACATCGACCACTTCGTACCGCACCAGGCCAACGGCACCATGCTGGACAGCGTCTTCGCCGACCTGGCACTGCCTCGCGCGACCATGCACCGCACCCTGACGCACTACGCCAACACGGGAGCCGCCTCCATCCCGATCACCCTGGACGCGGCCGCCCGCGCCGGCGCCTTCACCCCCGGCGACCTGATCCTCCTGGCCGGCTTCGGCGGCGGTATGTCGGCGGGATTCGCGCTGGTCGAGTGGTGAGAAGGTCCGGGCCGGTGGGGAAAGCGCCGTAGTGAAGTTCCACCCTGCGGTTGGACACTCTCCGTCTACGCTGCGAGGGTGTGACCTTGCCGGTGCCGCTGGCGGGTCTCGAGTGGCGTGAGGTAGCCCCACTCGGGGTGTTTGCGTAGGCGCCTGCGGTTGTAGAAGGTCTCGATGAAAGAGAAGACCTCCGCCCGGGCGGTGGCGCCGTCGGGCCAGACCCGGGCGCCGATCTCCTCCTTCAGTACGGCGAAGAAGCTCTCGGCGGCGGCGTTATCGTAACAGGAGCCGACCCTTCCCATCGACTGCCGCATGTCCAACTTGCCTATCTCGCTGCGGAATTCACTCGACGTAGATTCGCTGCCGCGGTCCGTGTGGAAGGCACAGTCACGCTCCAGACCGCCTCGGCCGGCGGCCATCCGCAGCGCGGCCACCGGCAGTTCGGCGCGGTGGTGGTCGGCCATCGCGTAGCCGACCACCACGCGGGTGGCCAGGTCGATGCAGGTGGTCAGGTAGAGCCAGCCCTCCTCGGTCGGCAGGAAGGTCATGTCGCCGACCAGCCGCATCCTCGGGCGGGGCGCGGTGAAGTCGCGCCCGACAAGATCCGGGCTTTGCCCTATTTTGTAGACACTCGCCTGTTATGCAACCAGTTCCAGGTTAGTGACGCTCCTGGCGTGCTGCCGTTCGTAGTCGACCGGGCTGAGGTAGCCGAGGGCGGAGTGTCGCCGCTTGCGGTTGTACCAAGCCATCCAGGCGAGGATTGCCATCCGGGCCTGTGGCCTGGTCAGCCAGCGTGAACCGTAGAGCAGTTAACGCTTCAACGTGGCGAAGAAGGACTCCGCGAGGGCGTTGTCATAGCTGGAGCCAACCCGGCCCATCGACCGCCGTATCCCGTGCATCCGGCAGACCTCGGCGAACGCTGCCGATGCATATTGCGCTCCGCGGTCGGAGTGGAAGACCACCCCGCGCACGTCGCCGCCCCGGGCGCCGACCGCGGACCGGACGGCGTCGATGACCAGGCCGGCGCGCATGTGCTCCGCGAGCGACCAGCCGACGACCCGCCGCGAGTGCATGTCGATCACCGTGGCCAGATACATACACGAGCCGCCGACCGGCAGATACGTGATGTCGCCGCACCACCGCACGTCCGGAGCCGGAGCGGTGAACACCCGCCCCACCATCTCCAGGGCGTCGGACCAGTCGCTCCGGAGATAGTTGATGTGGCCGTCGTTCGCGCCGTGTGTGCTGGCCGGGGTGGGGGCGGGTTGAGAAGCTGTGAGGAAGTCGAGGCCCTTCTTGGCGGGGGGCCTGGTGCCGACACGCAACCGTCAGTCGGCGGCGTCCAGCTGCAATGAGTCGTCGAAGCCGACGCGCAGCCGACACCCCATCGGGTCCGCTGCGCGGCCAGCCAGTTCTTGATCTGCTTCGGCCGCAGGTCCAGCAGGCGGCAAGGCCCGAACGCGGTGATCAAATCCCCTTCCGCATAGGCCGCATAGCCGGTGTACGTGTTGACAGTGAGCTCCTCCTTCCGCGCCGCCAGGGCGCCGGTGGGTGCTCAGGCGGCGGCGCGGTCTGCTTCGTCGTCGATGGCGTCGTAGAGGTGGGTGCCCTGGGCCCAGTCGCGGAGGATCTGCCGGTTGACGAGGACGAGGTCTTGGCGGCCGGCGAAGGCGCGGGCGTCCCGGGTGAAGCCGTTGAGTCCGATTATGACGGGTACGTCGGCGTGGTGTTCGGGTCGGGCGGTGCCGTTGAAGGTCTGGACGTCCCGGGAGCCGACCGGTTTGCCGTAGTGCTTGCACTGTACGACCACCTTGCGGCCGAGGTGGTCCCAGGCGATGACGTCCGCGCCGAGATCCCCGGCGCGGCCCGAGTGCTGGACCCGAGTGAAGCCGTCGCGGGCGAGCAGGGCTGCGCACGCCCGCTCGAACTCCGTGGCCTCCATCGCGTCCAGGCGGTGGATCCCGTACGTCAGGATGACCGGGGCCTCGTCGTCGAAGTCGTCCTCCACGTAGCGGACGTACCCGCGCGGGGCGAGGAGACGGGCCACGAGCACGACGGGCACCAGCACGAGCGGGGCCACGATCAGAGCCGACCACCAGGGGTGATCGGCGATCCAGCCCCAGACGTCCACGCTGAGCCAGTGCCAGAAGGTGGTGCTCAGCCACTGCCAGACCACCTTGGCGGCGGCGATGGCGAGTATCACCCCGGCGATGGCCTTCAGCAGCGGATCGAATGTGCCGTCATGGCGCACTGTACGGCCTCTCCTGTGTCGTCTCGGGGCGCCGGAGCCGGACCGGCCGGGCTGCGGAACGGCGGACTCGCCGCCGGGGCCTTCGGGCCGGCAGGCGCAGCAGTTCGTCGAGGGCCACACCGTGCTCGGCCCACAGCCGGAGCCGGTCGCGGTCGACCCAGCGCACCTGGTGCTTGTCACCCCATGCCTTGGCGTCGCGGGTGAAGGAGCCATTGGTGACCACGACGGCGATGTCGGCACCGTGGACGGGGCCGGCAGTGCCCTTGACCTGGTACATCACCGGGGAACCGACCTTTCCGCCGACCGTGGTGTGCTTCGCCTGCAGCACGATCCGACCCAGCGCCGGATGCTGACCGATCACGTCGGCGGCCTGGTCGCCTTGCCGGCCGACCTGCCGCGCCGCCCAGCCGTCGCGGACCAGCAGGTCCCGCAACGCGAACTCGAACTCCTGGTCGTTAAGCGCGTCGATGCCGCTCAGGGTCAGCCTCAGACCGGCCCGTCGCGCCGCGCGGGCCCGATCGGCGGAGCGGCGCCGCACCCACCACACCGCCGCGACGGCGAGGGCGGTGGCGGCAAGAACGACGAGGACGGGCCAGTACCGGGCGGTGACCCGGGCGCCGGCGATCGCGGCCTGGGCGAGCAACGTGGCTACCGCCAGGGCGGTGACACCGGCCGCCACGTGCTCGGTGGAACCCCGGGGCCGGCGCAGCCATCGGCGTCGCCCGCGAGCCATCAAGGCGCCACCGGGGCGGAGGTGGCTGTCGGCGCCGGACTGTTCGGCGTGGCCGCGCCCGAGTCGCCGAAGCCGATGAAATGGCTCCACAGCCACACCAGCGCGCAGACGCCGACGATCGTCCAGCCGCTCATCCTCTTCGCGCTCGGCCGCGGGTTGCGGCGGATGTGGCTGCGGACGACGTGGTATCCCTCGGGCACCGGCATCGGATGGGCTCCCCTCCCGTCGGCGGGCCGCCCCTCGCGGCCCGTTCCGCCCTCTGATGTAGCAGTGCCCTCCGACACGAACTGACGGAACGTTGACAATCGATCACAGGCCGCAGCGGGATTCGGACACGGACCTCGTGCCGACACCGGCTTCCCGGTGGGGCCTGTTGACGGCCTTGGCCCAGGTTGTCGAGCCGCCCGGCATGGCGGTGTCCGTGAGGAACGGGCCAGCCGCAGCTACGGCCTTCACTCTGCGAACCACCTATCAGCTGGACGAATGCCCGGCCGCAGCAGGGTGTCGTGGGCATCGTCGATGATCTGGCGAAAACCAGCAGCGTACGCCGGGGGCGCAAAGAGGGGTGCTCACGCCCTGAGCCGGTCAGCGGCCGCACGGCCACTGTCAGCCCGTCAAGCCGCAACAGGCCGTCAAAGTCGCAACAGGCCGTCAAATCACGGCGATTCATCAGAAACGTGAACCGCGACTACGGTCGGGCCCTACCCTCTCGTTGGACGGGAAGGAAACGGTGGGTGACAGGTATGACTCCCGGCGAAGGCCGCACGCGGCGCCAGGGCGGCATGGGTACCGACGACGACAGTGACAGTGGTCTCGCGTTCCTGATGGGCTTCCTCGCGCTCGGCGCCGTCGTGCAGACCGCGGCCTGGTTGTGGGGCCATCCACTGGCCGCCACGGCGGCCGAACCTGCTGCCGCCTTCGCCACCCGACAGCGCCTTCACCTCGTCGACCGCGAACGCCTCGCCCGCTGGGGCACCGGCCAGCACCTCTACCAGGTCCTCGACATCGACCCCGGGCCGGGTCGACACGCCTGACAGCCGAGGCGCGGCAAGGAACACTCCCTCGCCGACACCCCGAAAAACGGTCACAGGCCACAGGTCCGTGAGATCACATCTCTGCACGATCTTCCGACTGGGTGGTCACCGTCAGCCGATCTGCGGCTAAGGTCACTCCACGACCGGTAAGGGGGCCCGTGCTACCAGACTTCAACGACTGCGGGCACCTACCGCCAGGCCGCTACCGGCTGACCATCACGCAGGCCGCCGAAGCCCTCGTCCACGCGGAGCGCTTCCAGGCATCCACCACCCGGGCCCAGATCTGGCAGGGCTTCCAGGAGTACCTCTACCAATTCATCCACCTGGAGGAGCAGTTCACGCCGCTACTTCAGGGCCGCGAACTCATCCACAGCGTCTGGCTGGGAGGCAGCTTCGTCAGCGCCAAGCTGGACCCCCGCAACGTGGACGCCACGCTGCTCATGAACCCCGACGCCGAGCGGGCCATTCGAGGCAATCCCGGCTCGAAATGGCTCACAACCGCCTTCAAGAGCTGGAAGGCCGACGAGATCGACGCGCACCTGCACGTGTCCTGGCAGAAGCGCATCGGGGGGTGGCTCAAGCAGCACTTTCCGCTGGTGCAGTTCCTCGTCACCACCCACAGCGCCTATATCTGCCAGGCAGCCGACCCCGCAGGGCTGATCCGGCTGCCCGGCCCGGACGTCGACGAAGCCCCCGAAGTCGTCGGGACGGACCTGTACGACCGGGTGGTGTTCGGCAGTGGCGACGACGCGGTGCTGTCCGAGCTCTTCGGCCTCGACACCCCGTACTCGCAGCGTGCGGACGAGGCCCGGGCGCTCCTGGTCGCGCTGGAGATGAAGATCGTGGCTGGCGAGGCCGGCGAGGAGGAGCGGGAGCACTACCGGCAGCTGAAGCGGACCCTGACCAGCTCGCCGTCCGCCCGGGTCGACGAGGTTGCCGCCCGCCTGCACTCCCTGACCGGACACGTCGCGTGATCCGAATCCGCCGGCTCCCCCTGACAGAGCCGCCGCGTTCCCGCATGGCGCAGTGCACCTGCGAGATCGTGCTCGCCGAGAAGCCCGTGACGCGGGCGCGAGAGCTCTGGAAGCACACCACGGTGCGGCGGAATGTGCATGCGCCGCTTCGGGACCTTCTCGGGGAAATGGCGGCCGGGCGCGAGCGGTGCATGTACTGCGGAGACAACCAGGGCACGGACATCGACCACTTCGAGCCGATCGACCGGCACCCGATGCGCGCCTTCGACTGGACCAACCATGTCCTCGCCTGCTCGCTGTGCAACAGCCACCTCAAGAAGGCCGTCTTTCCGCTCGACGGCGGCGGTAAGCCGCTGCTCATCGCCACGGCCGAGGACCCGACACCGCACCTGCGGCTGGTCCTGGCGGTCGGCCAGTACCAGCCACTCACCCCCAGGGGCCGGGCCACCATCGACCTGTTCGACCTCAACCGCGGACTGTTGGCCAAGGGCCGGGTGAACGCCTTCCACGTCACGAAGGCCTGCGTCGCCCAGTGGGCCGACGCCACCGCCAAGGGCGATCATGACGGCGCCGCCCGCTGGGCTGCGGTCGTCAACGAACAACCGATGGCCGACGTCGTCCAGGCCATGCTGCACCAGGCCCTCGACCCCGCCGCCGAGATCGTTTTCGACGACGACCCCCAACTCCTCGCCCACCTCCGCGAACCCGGGCTCCGGACGGCCTTGCTCATCGGGTAGGACATCGTGGGTGGCGACCCGGTCGGCCATGCGTTGCCCGAAGGGAGGCGGGAGATCCCCGGCTATACCTGCCGACGCACATCAGTGGCAGCACGAACCTGACGCCGGCGAATTCAGCAGTGCTCGCGTACGCCCCTGGCACGCGCCCGAACGTGCGGCTTAAGGTGCGGCATCTGCGCTGTGGGACTGGAGAGTTGGGGGAACGCCATGGAGGGCAACAAGCCGAAGAACGTGCGCGAGGTGCTTCAGCAGCTCGCTCAGCCGTCGAACGTCGCGGTCCACTCCAGCGACAAGCTGCTGGGCGAGGTCGAAGCCGTCGCCGCGAAGGACGACGAGGAACGGGAGCAGAACGAACTCGACGCGCTGCGGCGCAAGCCGGGCCTGCGACCCGTTCCGGCCAGGGAACTCGGCAGCGTCCAGCTGACGCCCTGGGACGTGCTGCACATCCTCGGTCGCGCGACCGCACTCGCGCGACGCGGTGCCGGGCGGGGGCTCGCGGAGCACTGGGGCTGCCTCAAGTACAGCCAGGCGCTGGAGGGAACGCTCGGAACCTTCATGGCCCTGTCGGCCGAGGGCCGTGACACGGCGGACTACTACAAGGCGCTGCAATCGGACGAACTCGGCGTCGGGTTCGCGCTGGCCGCGGCCAAGCACGTCCTGGCCAGGCGCTATCCGGACCACAGCGTGTCCATCGTCCCTGCCGACGCCGCCCTGCGGGCGGGCTTTGCCGTGACAGGCCGGGACAGCGGCGTCTCCGTCGGCTACCGCTACCGCCCCCAGTACTTCGCGGAGGTGTGGAAGCCCGGCCGGCCCTCGCGGGTCTTCCCGATCGC
Organism: Kitasatospora sp. NPDC058048; assembly: GCF_042885555.1. NCBI lineage: Bacteria > Bacillati > Actinomycetota > Actinomycetes > Kitasatosporales > Streptomycetaceae > Kitasatospora > Kitasatospora sp. NPDC058048. The sequence goes on from NZ_JBHVRT010000006.1 coordinate 25,936, forward strand.
CTGCAAGGGCAACCACAGCGGCGCCTCCGCCTCCCACACGCAACTCGCCTCGGCCGCGGTCCACGCCGACGCCGTGCACATCGGCGGATGGACGGACACCCCGGCCCTGATCTTCAGCACCGAACTCCCCGTCGACGGGCCGATGACCGTCCACCTGCTGCACGCGCCCGGCAACGACGGCAAGCTCACCCACCCGGCCGGCGAAGCCCGCGACCTGGACAAGGAACTCGACCAGGACAACATCTTCCCCGGGATCCAGCCGCCCGCCGTGGACGGCCAGACCCCGGACTCCGTTCCGGGCTTCCACATCGAAGCGGACCACTTCGCCTGGTTCCAGCACGCCCTCGCCCGCACCGGAGCGGCCGGCCTGACGGCCTTCGCCGGCGACGCGGCAGCAACCGTCCCCTACCTGACCGGCCGGCAGGGCCGCAAGCGGTACGAGGGCATCTCGCACGCCGCGATCGGCAGCGTCCAGGACGCGGACCACGAACTCCTCGGCATCCCGTTCGTCGGCACCGACCACGTCCTGCGCCTCAACCGCACCCGCGTGGAGGCCTTCTCGGGCGTGGCGGAGGATCTCTTCGAGCATCTCGTCGAGAGCCGCCTCACCCAGTATCGCGACGAGGCCCACGCCCGCCGAGCCTCGTGGCCTACCGCCACCTGGGACGACGACTGGGACGGCCCCGTCTCTATTCACCCGGACGGATCCGTCCTCGCCCTGCGTGTGCTCCCGGAACGGGACTGCTGACGGCGGAACGCCCCTGCGTGTTCCGGACTCCGCTAGCCGGTCGGCGCGGAGGCCTGCCGGACCGAGGACACTGGACGGCCGACGAGAGACCGGGCCTGCCGGGCACAGCAGGGCCACCTGCCGTTCCCGGGCCGCTCTCATTCCTCGTCGTCAGCCTCCGGTTCCCAGGCCTGGAGCAGTGCCTGAACGGGAAGTGCGGAGTCCGGCACCGTGAGGCGGGTGACCGGCATGGCGCCGGTGGCTCCTGCGACGAGATGCTCGCCGATGAGATGCGGGACGAGCAGTGCCACTGTGCCGTCCGGCCAGTCGGCCGCGACCTGGTAGGTGGCGATGACGGCCGCTTCCCACTGGGTCAGTGGATCGTGCGCCCGGTCCTCGTACGGTTCCTTCTCCACCGGGGGGACCTTGACAGCGACCAGCTGCCGCAGGGCTTCCTCGTGCAGGGCGGTCTGCCGGTGGGCTTCTCGAATCCAGCCCGCGACGAGTCGCTCGAACGCGGTCTCGGCCTCCGGGCGGCCTTCAGGCGGCTGTAGGAAACGACCATCGAGCCGCCGCTGGGCAGGTTCGGCTTGGCGATCGCGTCGGGGATCTCGGTGGCCCGCAGGCCGGCTCGTGCGACTGTACGAGCCGACCCGATTCGGGACCGCCGGAGTCGTCAGCGGGAGGTGGGCGGCTTCGGCCATGCCGTCCATCTGTGGCGGCCGTGAGGATGTCTCCGAGGCGGAGCCAGGCGCTGGGTCCGGAGTTGCCGATCGGGCTGTCGGCGAATCGCTGCCAGGCCTGGTGGTCGTCTCCGAGCGCGGCTTCGACCAGGGCGAGCACGGTGGGATGCGTGCTGTCGTAGCGGTGCCCGCGTGCTTTGAGTGCGGTCCAGGCGGGCAGGGCGAGGACGGTCTCGCTGGGGCAGTCGGGCAGGGCGAGGATCTCCCGGGCCCATGCTTCGCGGTTGGCGGAGCTGCCGCCGAGCCGGTGGCGAAGCTCCCGGGTGAGCGTGTGGACGGCGTGGCGCGGGTCGGAGTGGCGGGCGAGGGAAGCGAATGCCGGTTTGCCGTGGTGGCCGTGCAAGGCGAGGGACAGCAGCGCCTTCTCCACGAGGTTGTCGTCGCCGGCGTGCCGGTCGAGGTACGCGTCGAGTACCTCCGCAGAGGCGGCGGACAGGCTCCGCACCGTCACTTCCTCGGGATCGCCGAGGGCAGTGCGACGGGTCGCGGGTGGCTGTGGGGCGGGGTCGGCGACGATGCGCGTGATCGCGTCCAGGAGTTCGTCGAACCGCCTGCGATCTTCCTGGGACTTGTAGTCGTAGGACTGGGGGCCGGACTGGCTGCGGCGGGCGTCGCGGATCACCAGCCGGATAGTCGCTTCGACGGCTGGTGTGAGGTCGGGCAGGTGGACCAGCATGGCGTGGATCCAGCGCAGTCCGTGGCCCTGCTGATTCCGTAGAGGTCGTTCGGTTTCCAGGTCCGCAGGGCCTGCACGGCCGTTTCGGTGAAGTGCCTTCCCAGGTCGGTGAGTTCGTCCGCATGGCTTCGCCAGGGGCGGGGATCGCCGTAGGCGGGCTTGGCCTCGGCGGGGTTCAGGATGAGGCGCCACGGTCCGTCGGCCGCGTGGCTCACCCAGGAGACGGCGGAGTCGGTGCCCCAGTGGGCTTCGAAGCCGTCGTCCTGCAGGTACAGGACCTCGATGTCCCTCCGGTCGGTCTCCTCCAGGGCGGAGAGCTCGGCGGCGAAGTGCTCTCGGGCCTCTTCCTTCGAGGAACCGTCCTGGAGGAAGGTGCAGAACCGGGTCGTGAGCATGGCGGCGTCGAACCGGGAGAGGTCATCCAGTGCGATCTGCCGGAGGAGCTTCGGCTCGACCGCCCACGGCACGCTGCCGAGCAGCTGGTCACGGACGACCTGGTTTGCCCAGGTAGCGGAGGTCATGTCGATGAGCTGGGGGTGACGGTCAGTGTTCGGCGACCGGGAGACCGGACGCTATCTCGCCAAGTTCGCCTGGAACAAGATCGTCAGACACCAGTTGGTCATCAAGGGCGCGTCCGTGGACGACCCGGCGTTGACCGAGTACTGGGCCTCACGGCGACGCAGGAACAAACCCCTGCTGAGCCCGTTCTGGTTGCTTCTGCTCCAGGCGCAACAGGGACGGTGTCCGCTCTGCGGAAGCCTCCTCCTGCACGCCACCCACCAGCCGCAAAGCCCTCAGGAATGGGAGCAGTGGCTGCGGGCGACCCGAACGGCGGTCCGCGAGAACGCGATCACCGTCGACGCGGGCAGAGGCAAATCCGACGGTCTCGTCGCCTTCCGACTGATCCATGCCCATTGCCACCGCTGGCGCGACGGCAATGGCAACAGGGAACCAGCACTTCTGGCTGCCCGTGGGCCTTCAGGGCCTGTTTGAGCCGGATGCCCGGAAAGCGGGCAAGTCCGGTTCTGAGGGGGGTGCGGCGCAGCGATGCGCCGCACCTACCGGACAGGTCGAGACCGCCTATTACGGGCTGAAGGTCACCGCGCTCGGCTCGGGACCCGTCCTGCGCTCCCATCACCCGCGCGATGTCTTCCAAGAACTGCTCGGACTGTTCATCGTGTTCCAGGCCGCTCGGCGCACTTCGGCGCAGACCGCCACGGCGGTCGGTCTCGACCCGGGCCGGATTTCACTGACCGTCACACTTCGCACCGCTCGCCACACGGTGATCAACGCCGACCTGGCGCCCCGCGCAGAGGTCGGTACGACACCACGCATCACCGCTGCCATCCTCAACCCCCGAGCTCTGGGACCCAAACAGCGGCGTCCCCGGATCCTTCCCCGCCGTGTGAAACGCAGCCAGTCCAAGTTCGCCTACAACGAGACCAGGAACGACAAGGCACTACAGAGAGCAACAATCACGATCACTGTCACCCCCTGCCCCAGCCCTTGACAGCCTGCCCACGGCCCTATCTTCCCGGCATTGGGTAAAGCCCAGTCATGGACGAGGCCCCGACCCCCGGAATCCTCCGTACCGGGTCGGAGCCTCTCCCGCGTGCTGCGGATCAGGCGGCGACGAGCCGTCCGCGCTTGAGCTGGAGGATCTGGTCGCAGGCGGCGGCGACCTCGCGGGAGTGGGTGACGAGGATGACGCACTTGCCTTCGTCGTGGGCGAGGCGGCGGAAGACGCCGACGATGGACTCGGCGGTGTCGTGGTCGAGGGCGCCAGTGGGCTCGTCCGCGAAGAGGATGTCCACCTCGCAGGCCAGGGCCCGGGCGATGGCGACGCGCTGCTGCTGGCCGCCGGAGAGCTGGAGCGTGCGCCGGTTGTGCTCGGTCTTCTCCACACCGAGGAGTTCGAGGAGTTCGACGGCGCGCCGCTTCCGGGCCCGGGAACCGGCCTTGACCCCGGTGATCTCCATGGCGGAGGTGATGTTCTGCACCGCGGTCATGTAGGTGATGAGGTTGAGGGACTGGAAGACGGTCGCGGCGTGCCGGTTGCGGTAGCGGCCCAGCCCGATCTCGGCGATGTCGCGGCCCTTGAAGCGGACCGTGCCGGAGGTGGGCGAGTCGAGCCCCGAGGCGAGGGAGAGGAGGGTGGTCTTGCCGGAGCCGGATGGGCCGACGATCGCGTACATACGGCCGGCCTCGAAGCGCTGGTGGACGTCCTTGAGGATGGTCCGCTTGTGGTTCTTGGCCGGGACTGTGCGGGCCACGCCGGACACTTCGAGGACCGCGGGCTCGTGCCCGGCAGCGGAGTCGGCGGCGTCGGTGAGGTGGGTGCTCATGGCGGGTCAGTCGCCCTTCGTGAGGATGTCGCGGGGACTCATGCGCATCACGCGGATGCCGGGCAGGACGGTGGCGATCGCGGCGATGCCGAGCCCGAGGACGCCGACCTGGGCGATGTCGGACGGACCGACCTTCACTTCCAGGGAGTCGATCGGATCGACCTGCGGTCCGTCGTCCTTGGTGCCGCCGCCGATGCTGCTGTAGTCCTGCTCGGGGGTCCTCTTACCCGCGTCGTCCTTCGCGGAGGAGACCTCGCCGGCCAGCAGGCCGTCGCCGATGGGCTGGGCGAGTGCCTGGGAGGCGGCCGAGGCGATGCCGATGGCGATCAGCGCGCAGGCGAAGATCTCCACGAGGTGCTGGCCGAGCAGCAGCGGCTTCTTCTCGCCGAGCGCGAGGAGGATGCCGAGCTCCTTGCGGCGTTCGCGCAGCGCCGAGGCGATGATGAGGGCGAGGATCGCGGTGCCCGCGAGGGCGACGAGCCAGACGGTGAGGCCGGCGAAGCCCGCGGTGCGGGTGATGGGGCCGACGAGGGCCTGGTACTGCTTGTCGTTGACGGTCAAGGGGAAGATCTTGGGGTCCACGCCGGCGGCCGCGGCGTCCTCCTTCAGCCGGTCGAGATCGTCGGGGTTCTTCAGGCTGAAGGTGGCCGACTTGAGGATGCCGTCGCTGCCGTCCTTGCCCAACAGGAGCGAGCTGCCCAGCGGGGTGGTGTAGATCTTGTTGGCGGGGTCCATCATCGCGGGAACGTAGGCACTGCTGTCGGCGGTGCTGTTCTTGTAGATGCCGACGACCTTGAAGGAGAGGTCGGCGTCGCTGCGCTGCTTGCCGTCCACGGGCATCTCGCCCACCTTGAGCTTGACGACGTCCCCGACCTTGATCTTGTTGTCGTTGGCGACGCGTTCCTCGATGACGATCTCGTCCTTGGCGCTGGTGGGGGTGATGCCCCGGCCCGAGATGATTTTCGAGTCGCCGTTGCGGAAGTCCTTCTCCTGGTTCAGGTCGAGAATTCCGGAAGCCGAGAAGAAGTCCGTTCCCTCGGCGTTCTGGCCGGGCGGCGTCGGAACCGGCTGGTGCAGTTTCAGCCCGGTGCCGGGGCGCCCGACGCTCCCGACGGCGTAGTTGCAGCCGGTCACCGCGGAGGACGCGCAGATCTTGTCGACGAGGCTGCTGCGCAGCTCGCCCTTCGAACCGATAGTGCTGGGCCGTCCGCCACCGCCGGCGTTGGTTCCGCCCGAGTTGATGAGCGCGTTGATGTCGAGCTGCATCGTGGCGACGACCCCGACCTTCCTCTTCGCATCATCGGCCGCGCGCGCCGCGGCAGACTGGATGAGGAATCCGGAGAGCACGAGCGTGCAGATGACGGTGAAAAGGCCGATCAGCATGGCGGTTTTCCCGAGCTGGCCGGTCAGCCTCCACCAGGCCCGTTTGAATAGATTCATGGCAACGACGCTATCGGCCAGCGTATTTCACCCGTATGTGATGCCCGATGGCCCGGCACCGAGGCCTCACATACCGCTCACACGCCCGGTACGGTACAAATGGAAGTGTCCCGTAATTCCGTGGGTCGATATTCCGACCCGCCTTCGGGCTCTCATCGAATTCTCACCCGAAGGGACGTCGCCGCCGTGCGGGTACTGATCGTCGAGGACGAGGCACCGCTCGCCCGCCTGCTCCAGATGCGCCTCGGCCGCGAGGGCATCGCCGCCGACATCGCACCCGACGGCGGCGCGGCGCTGGAGCGGGTACGGATCCACGACTACGACGTGGTCGTACTGGACCGGGACCTGCCCGTGGTCCACGGGGACGAGGTGTGCCGCCGGATCACCGGGATGGGCCTGGGCGCACGGATCCTGATGCTGACCGCGGCCGGGACACTGGACGACAAGGTCGCCGGCTTCGGCCTGGGGGCGGACGACTACCTCCCCAAGCCCTTCGACCTGCCCGAGCTGATCGTCCGGCTCCGCGCCCTGCACCGCAGGAGCGGCACCACGTACGCCCCCGTGCTGGAGCAGGCCGGCATCAGCCTGGACACCCACCGCCGGCAGGTGACCCGCGACGGTACGGAGATCCGGCTCACCCCGAAGGAGATCGCGGTCCTCGAACTGCTCATGCGTGCCGACGGCGGAGTCGTCAGCAGTGCGGACCTGCTGGACAAAGCCTGGGACGGACAGACCGACCAGGGCGGCAACGTGGTCCGGCTCGTGGTGCACACCCTGCGCCGCAAACTCGGGGACCCGAAGATCGTGCAGACCGTCATCGGGACGGGCTACCGCCTGGGCGCGGCGTGAGACGCGGACGCCGCCCGCTCGGCCTGCACCGCCTCACTCGCCCCCTCAGCCTGCGCAGCCGGCTGACCTTCGGGTTCGCCGTCGCACTGGCCGCGAGCGCCCTGCTGATGCTGACCGTCGTCTACGTCGGCATCCGCTGGCTGCCGACCTACGACCTGACCACGGCGGTCACCGTACCGCCCGGCACCAGCTTCACTTCGGCCCACCCCTACCCGCCCACCGACGAAAACCCCATGCCACCGGGGTCCGACGAGATCGGGACCCGGGCCCCGTCCCCCGGCGAGCGGATCCAGGGTCCCCATTCCACGATCCGCACCAAAGAGGACGTCTGGAACACCGTCCTCGCCGTCTCCACCGCGGGCGTGTTCATCGTCGCCACCGCGGGCCTGCTGGCCGGCCGCAGGATCGCGGGCAGGCTGCTGGCCCCGCTGAGCGAACTCAACCGGGCCGCGACGAGCGCCGCCGAAGGCGACCTCTCCCACCGCATCAACGCCTCCGGGCCCGACGACGAACTGCGCCGCCTCGCCGACACCTTCGACGTCACGCTCGCCCGCCTGGAGGAGTCCTTCTCCTCGCACCGGCGGTTTGCCGCCAACGCCGCCCATGAGCTGCTCACCCCCCTGTCCACGACGAAGACGGCCCTGACCATGCTGGGAGACCGTCCGGACCGTGAGGAGTTCGCCGAGATCCTGCCCATGCTCGGTGAGGCGAACGAACGCAACATCAGGGTCGTCAAGGAACTCCTGAACCTGGCCGCGGCCGAACACCTCACCTTCGACCCCGAGCCCGTCGACTTCACGGCCCTCGCGGAAGAAGCCGTGACCGCGGCGACCGCCGCGGGCGCCGGGCAGTCCGCGCACGGACCGGAGTTCGTCCTCACCGCGGACGACCCCGACTGCCTGGTACGGGGCAATTCCGTGCTGCTGGGCCGGCTGGTCGGCAACCTCGTCGACAACGCGGTCAAGCACAACACCGGCGAACTGGGGGCCAGGGTCACCGTGGACGTCGCCACCGAGTCCCGGTCCACCGCCCCGGACGACGGACCCGGCGCGGTGCACCTCACCGTCACGAACACCGGGCCCGTCGTCGACCCGGCCGTCGTCGACCGCCTCTTCGAACCCTTCTACCGGGCCCGGCCCCGCCTCGACAGCGCCCACGGACACGGACTCGGCCTCGCCCTGGTCCAGGTCGTCGCCCGGGCCCACGGCGGCACCGTCCACGCCACCGCGCTCCCGGCGGGCGGCCTCGCCGTCCACGTCAGGCTTCCCGCGGCGGCGCCTTCGCCGTACGAATCGGCTTGATCCGCGGAGGGCCGCTGCACTCCTACTGCTCACAACCGGGTGCGCCATATCCGGCACTGGACCGGAAGCCGTCGGCAGTCGGCCCTCCGAGGTCACGGCCCACCCCCGCCTCTACGGGGTCACCCCGGACTGCCGGCTGCGGGCCCGCCCCGCCCCAGAATCGAGACGGACAACAGCAAGAAGCCGCAGCCCGGTCCGCTGTCGCAGCTCACAGCCTTCACGCTGGGACGGCTCCTGGACGGCCCCGACGAAGTGGACAGGGGCAACATGCTCCACACGGAGCTGCCTGAACCGGCCGGCCGCAACCGCGGGCGGCGGTCACCGTCACCACCTCCGGTGCTCGGAGTTCACTGCGGACAGCGCGGGTTGAGCCGCTACCGCGTGGACTTGAACTGCGAAGGAGCCTCATGCGTTCCCGAAACAGGGGAGAGGCGTTCCTGAGGTTTTTTGGGGCGGAGCCCTGAACTGGGGGTCAAGGGGTTGCGGGCGGTGGCCGTATCCAGAGGGATGTTCGGGTCTGGATCGTCGGGGGAGCCGATCTGGGGCGGACAGGTGCTTCGCTTGTGGAAGCAGGGTCACGTGAATCGCTTTGCTGAAAAATCCACTGCGGGAGTGCCGTGCGACTTCCTTCGCCGCTGGCGTATTTGCTACCGAGAGGCGGCCCCGAGGTGTGGAATGCTCCGTGTCGGGGCCGCCTCTTGATTCTGTCGAACTACCCGTTTCTGCTGCCTAGTTGTTCAGATCGAACACTGCCGTGACCGGTGCGTGGTCGGACCACCGCTCGGCGTGGGACGCGGCGCGTTCGACGTAGGCCTCGACGGCTTTGTCGGCCAGGGTTTTTGTGGAAACAACCAGGTCGATGCGCCAGCCGGAGTCGTTGTCGAAGGCGCGGCCGCGGTAGGACCACCAGGAGTAGGGGCCGGTGCGGTCGGGGTGGAGGGCGCGGACGACGTCGACGTAGCCGGCCTCGTCGTAGACGCGGGAGAGCCAGGCGCGCTCTTCGGGGAGGAAGCCGGCGGACTTCTGGTTGGCCTTCCAGTTCTTGAGGTCCTCGGGCCGGTGGGCGATGTTCCAGTCGCCGCAGACGACGACCTCGCGGCCGTCGGCGGCGGCGCGGGTGCGCAGGGCGGTGAGGTGGACGAGGAATTCCGCCATGAAGCGTTCCTTCTCGTCCTGGCGTTCGGTGCCGACTTCACCGGAGGGGAGGTAGAGGCTGGCGACGGTCAGGCCGGGGAGGTCGATTTCGATGTACCGGCCCGCATCGTCGAATTCCTCGGAGCCGAATCCGATCACCGTGCGCTGCGGCTTCTCGCGGGAGAGGATGGCGACGCCGGCCCGGCCCTTGGTGGCGGCCGGGGCCCAGACCGCGTGCCAGCCGTCGAGGTCGCGAAGTTCGGCGGGCAGCTGCTCGGGTTCGGAGCGCACCTCCTGCAGGCAGACCACGTCGGCCTCGGTGCCGGCCAGCCATTCGACGAAGCCCTTCCTGGCCGCTGCCCGGATTCCGTTCACGTTCACACTCGTCACCACGATCACCCGGGCAGCCTACCGACTGGTCGTCCCCGTCCCGAATCGTGACGCGCGGGGCCGAGGGCCCGGGTGGCCGGGCTCCGCGGAATGTGGACTCCGGGATTCCGGCGAAGGTGGATGCGGAGGTGGATGGTGACAGTGACTGACAGGACCTGTCGTGAACGCGGCATGAAGATGTGCGGCAGTCCCATCGAGCGGCGCCATTGGTCTTGACCATCTTCGGACGGAGCGCCTAGGGTCACTTACTGCAAGGACCTTTAATAAAGAAGGACGGATAAAGGCCCGCTCTCCCACCTGCCGCAACTGCGGACGGTGGGCCCGGGATCCGCCCTCCTTGTCTCAGGGCGGACAGCATCAGGGTGGAGGACGCGGTGGGGACGACAGGACAGCTTTCTGCGGTGCCGGAGCCGAAGTACTGGCACCTGCGCACGGTGCTGCTGCGGGCCATCGACTCGGAGTTCTCCATCGGTCAGGTGCTGCCCAACGAGCGCGAGCTCTCGGCCCGCTTCGGCGTCGCCCGGGCCACGCTGCGGCAGGCGCTCGACCAGCTGGAGCTGGAGGGCCGCCTGGTGCGCCGCCGGGGGATCGGCACCCTGATCGCCGCCCCGCGGGTCGGCGTCCCGGTCAACCGGCAGGAGGAGGGCTGGCCCGGCGCCGCGCGCAGCCAGTCCTGGCGGACGCTCGACTGCACCACGGCCCCCGCCTCCGCGCAGCTGGCCAAGGGCCTGGGCATCGCCGAGGGCGCCACCGTGCACACCGTGCGCCGGGTCCGCCTGGTGGAGGGCCGTGCGGTCGCCACCGAGGCGCTGCACGTTCCGGCCGCCGCCCTGCCGCACCTGCCCGGCTTCCGCGCCGAGAGCGACCGCGCCCGTTCGGTGCTGCGCCAGCTGGAGCGCCTGGAGGTGGACGGCGAGTCCCGCTCGGTCGAGCTGGGCGTCGCCGAGGCCGAGCAGGCCGCCCTGCTGGAGCGCCCGCCCGGCGCCCCGGTCCTGGTCATGACCACCCAGTACGCCGCGGCCGGCCGGCTGGTGGCGCTGGGCGTCGCCACCTACCGGGCGGACACCTGCAAGCTGACCTTCGGCGAGGCCGGACTCGTCGAGGTCACCCCGGTCGGTGCGACGGCTGAGGTCCGCACCGCCTCCTGAACCATCTTCCGAACACCCTCAGGCCGAGGCCCGGACGCCAACTGGCGTCCGGGCCTTTGCCGTTGGCCGGCGTAGCATCGGAGGCTCCGGCAGTGCGGAGGGGGAGGGCGGGGTCGTGAACCTGGTCGTGGAGCTGTGGGCGAAGTCGGAGATACCGGCGTACGGCGGGCTGTTCAGGGCGGACGGAACGGCGCGGGAGGTGTTCTTCGACGGGCCCGGCTCGCTGTACCTGGAGCTGGGCGAGCCGTTCGAGGTCGAGGAGCCCACGTACGAGCACAAGATCGGCGTGGACGGCGAGGCCGAACTGCCGGACGGGCGGGGCTACGTCTGCTGCGGCAGCGGGGGCATGGGCGACCAGGGCTTCCTCGCCCGGCTCGACGGGCAGCGCCGGCTGGTGTGGGTGCTGGCGTCGACCGAGGGCAACCCGTTCCTCCGGGTGTCCGTCGACTGGCCGCTGGCGCACTTCGTCAACGACTGGGGCACCGTCCTCACCCTCGACCTGACCGACCCGGACTACGCGCCGTGACAGCGGAGCGGTTTCGTGGCCGGCCGGTCCGGGTGATCGAGTCGGAGGGGTCCGACCCGGACACCTGGGAGTGGGAGTTCCGGGACGGGCACCTCGACACCCGTGGGTCGGTGCTCGCCGTCGTCGTACCCGAGGGCGGGCCCTGGGAGGACGCGGTGCTGAGCATCCCTCCGGACGTCGGCGCGCTGCCGGTCGACTTCGTCCGCTGGGCGCTCGACGTCGCGGAGCGACGCCTGCGGGGGTGACGGAGCGGCCCCCGGCTCCCCAGCTCCCCGGCCCCGCAGCCCCGCCCCGCGCCGCGCCCGACGTCAGGCCCGGGGCGGGTCCACCGCGAAGAGCTGCTCCTCGACGTGGTCCAGGGCGACGCGCAGGGCGCCCATCGCCACCACCTCCGAGCCGAGCGCCGCGAGGGCGACCTCCGGGGCGCGCAGGGTGAACTGGGACAGGCGTTCGCGCAGCGGGTCCAGGACCCCGTCGAGGCCGGCCGCCCAGCCGCCGATCACCACCAGCTGCGGGTCGATGGCGAGGACCAGCGCGGCGACGCCCTGGACGAGGCGGGTGAGGAAGCGGTCCATGGCGACCTTGGCGACCTCGTCGCCCTCCCGGGCCAGCCGCAGCACGCGGGCCACGGCGGCCTCGTCCAGTGGGTTGAGGGGCTTTCCGGTGGTGGACAGCAGCCGTTCGGGGGTGACCTCCTGGCCGAGCAGGTGCAGGGCGCCGATCTCGCCGGCCGCGCCGCCGAACCCGCGGTGCAGCCTGCCGTCGATGAGCGAGCCGGCACCGGGGCTGAGGCCGGCCATCACGAAGACGACGTCGTCGGCGCCGACCGCCGCCCCCTGCCAGTGCTCGGCGATGGCGGCCAGGTTGGCGTCGTTCTCGATCAGGACCGGGCAGCGGAAGGAGCGCCGCAGCCGGGCCCCGAGGTCGAGCCCGGTCCAGCCGGGCATCGCGGTGCCCAGCTGGACGGTGCCCTCGCGGTCCACGATGCCGGGGGTGCCGATGCCGACCGACCACAGGTTGTCCCGGGAGATGCCGGCCTTGCGCAGCACCTCGGCGACGGCGGTGCGGACGGCGGCGAGCCGGTCCTCGGCGTCGAGGGTCTCGTCGACCGGCTTGAAGTGACTGCCCACCACCTCGCCGGTGAGGTCGGCCAGGATGACCCGGATGTCGTGCACGCCGATCTCGATGCCGAGGATGTGCCCGGCCTCGGCGCGGAAGCGGAACCAGCGGGCCGGGCGGCCGCGGCGGCCGGGGCCCGGCTGGCCCTCCTCCCGCGGCTGCTCGACCTCGGCGACCAGCCCGGTCTCGACCAGACCCTCGATCACGCCCTCGACGGTCGGGCGCGAGAGCCCGGTCTCGCCGACGAGCTGAGTGAGGGTCACGGAGTGGCCGTTGCGCAGCGCCCGGAGCGTGACCGCCGCGTTGATCCGCCGCAGCAGCGAGGAGTCTCCTCCGGTGAGCCGATCCGCCAATGCGATGCCCTTCGCCGTTCGCGCGACTGCCCTGGCGCGCGGTGTCGAGTGCGCGGTGTCCATCGAGTGGCCCGCGGGGGTGCAACCCCCGGAGAACGCGGCACGGCGGCAGGGGGCCGCCTGCGCGAGGGCCGGAGGACATGCGGAGCCTACCCGGGGACGGAGCCGGGCGGCGAGGATCCTCGCAGCTCATCCAGGCTTCGGTATCGAAATGGTACGGATCGGGTGGCAGTGCGTGATCCGGACTTCACTGCTCGGCCACGGTGGGCGGCAGGGCGAGCCGCCGGGACAGCACCGATGGGAGGGAACGCTTCGACAGCAATGAGCCGAGGCCGCGCCGTGAGCCGGCCGACAGGACGCTGAGGGTGGAGCAGGCCGAGCCGATCGAGCCGAGGGAGAGGACGGATCCGATCGAGCCGATGGACAGCACCGACCCGATCGAGCCGATGGACAGCACCGAGCCGATCGAGCCGAGGGAGAGGACGGATCCGATCGAGCCGGTCGACAGCACCGACCCGATCGAGCCGATCGACCGGACGGACACGATGGAGCCGATCGAGCGGACGGAGCCGATGGACCCGCGGGCGGGTCGGGCCGGAGGCGCGGAAGTGGTCATGACTCTTGAGAGTAGCCAGCCGCACCCCCGGGCGTCCGTCAGTCCACCCGGGCCGCGAACAGTCGCTGCCCCAGCAGTGTCATCGGGTGCTCGTCCTCCGGCAGGGTCAGCACGGTCGGGCAGCCCGCGGCGGTCAGTGCGGCCCGCCAGTGCTCCGCCGGGCGGGCGGTGGGGCCGTGGGCGTCGCCGGTGATCAGCAGGTCGAGGTGTTCGGCGGTGGGCGCGAGCAGCAGCAGCCGGCCGCCGGGGGAGAGCAGCTGGACCAGGGCCGCCACCTCCTGCTCCGGTTCTCCGGCCGCGGTGACGGCCACGGTCGAGGCCGGAGCCGGAGCCGAGGCAAAAGCCGGGGCCGGGGCAAAAGCCGGAGCCGGAGCCGAGGCAAAAGCCGGAGCCAAAGCCGGAGCCGCTGCCACCGTGGCGACGACGACGTCGTAGCGCCCGCCGTCGGGAACGGAGTGGTGCTCGACGGCGTGCCGGGGCCGAGTGGCGGCGGCGAGGGCGCGGGCGACGGCGGGCTCGCCGCCCTCGGGGTCGAGTTCGAGCACGCGCAGCGGCCCGGGCCCCTGGTGGGCCTCGGCGGTGCCGCGCACCAGCGCGCCGAGGGCGGCGCCGAGGTAGCCGCGGGCGGCGGCCCGGCGGACCGGGGTGGCGGCCGGCCGGGGGGTCTCCTGGCCGGTGATCACCCGGGGCAGCCGCAGGGCGTCGCGCCGGACCCGGGTGAGGGCGGCGGCCGGGCCGAGCCCGTCGGCCCAGGTCTCGACGGCGGGGCGCCAGGTGTCGCGGACCTCGGCGGCGGCCGGGCCGGGGCGGCCGCGGAAGACCGGGCCCTGGGCGCCGCCGTCCTGGCGGGTGATCAGGCCGTGCCGGGCGAGCGCGTCCAGCCAGCGGGCGACGCGGGGGCGCTGGACGGGGGTGACCATGGCCGCGGCGAGCACTTCGGCCTCGGGGTGGCCGCGGGCGGGGTCGGTGAGCACGCCGCTCTGCTGGAGGGTGTGCAGCAGTGCGGCGAGTACGGCCCGGTCGAGCTGGGCGCCGAAGTCGCGGACCTGGGCGGCGGTGATGCCGATGCTGTGCTTCCAGGCGGCGGCGGTGGCGTTCTCGGTGTCGGCGCGCAGCCGGCGGTCGGCGGCCTCGGTGTTGCTGTCGGGGGCGCGGACGTGGGCGAGGACGGCCCCGAGGGCGTCGACGGCGGTGTAGACGTCCTCCTGTCGGGGTTCGGGGCCGACGTGCAGGACCAGGCGCAGCGCGCCGAGGTCGTGGGCGGTGAGGTCGGGTTGCCGGCTGAGGGGCCAGAGCAGGGCGGAGGGCAGGCTGAGGTGGGTGGTCCGGGCGGCGGCGACGGCCCGGAGCTGCTGTTCGGGCCGCTGGTCGGGGTCGCCGCAGTGGACGGTGCCGCCGGCCAGGAGGGTGGCGAGGGCGAGGTCGACGGCGAGGTCGGTCACGGGGTGGAGCACGGTGTGCCGGATCGGGGGCGTGCCGAGGACGCCGGCCCAGTAGCGCAGCCGCTGTTCGGCGGCCCGGGCGGCGGAGGGCGGGAGCGCGGCGTGCTCGGCGACGCGCCGGGCGAGGGCGCGGGGCAGGCCGCCCGGCGGGGAGACGCCGAGCAGCAGGCCGATGCCGCTGATCGCGCGCCCGTCGGCGACGACGGCGGGTCGGTCGCCGAGTTCGCGCAGCGCGCTGACCAGGGCGGGAGTCGTGGGCACGGTGATCACTCCGGGGTGCGGGGCGGAAACCGCACTACTGAACCATGGGGGCGGGGCGGTGAAGGCCGGTGGCAAGTCAAACTTCTGTAATGATTTTCATATCGGACAGCCAAGCTGTCGAGGTGAAGTCACCTCGAAGTGGTCGGAACTTCACATTCCGGAAGCCTCGTGCGATCCCTTGACAGGTGGTTCGGGTACTGGATCAATGGAGCGAACAGGGCTGACCGAACGATCGGTCGGTGCCCCTGGCAGGGGAACCCCGGCCGAGCAGCGAAGGAGCGATGATGACCGGCACCGCACCCGTCCCGCACCGACACCTCGGGGAGCCGATCCCGCCGGAGCTCCTGGACGCCGGTGAGCGGATGAGCCCGGACGAGCTGCGCGCCCACCAGCTCACCCGGCTGCGGGCCACCCTGCGCCACGCGTACGACAACGTCGAGCTCTACCGCCGCAAGTTCGACGCCGCCGGGGTCCGCCCCGAGGACTGCCGCACCCTGGACGACCTCGCCCGCTTCCCCTTCACGACCAAGGCCGACCTGCGCGAGGGCTACCCCTTCGGCATGTTCGCCGTCCCGATGGAGCAGGTCCGCCGGATCCACGCCTCCAGCGGCACCACCGGGCTGCCGACCGTGGTCGGCTACACCGACAACGACCTCTCCATGTGGGCCGACGTGGTCGCCCGCTCGATCCGCGCGGCCGGCGGCCGGCCCGGCGACAAGGTGCACATCGCCTACGGCTACGGGCTGTTCACCGGCGGCCTTGGCGCCCACTACGGTGCCGAGCGGGCCGGCTGCACCGTCATCCCGGCCTCCGGCGGCATGACGGCCCGCCAGGTGCGGCTGATCCTGGACTTCGAACCCGAGATCATCATGGTCACCCCGTCCTACCTGCTGACCCTCCTGGACGAGTTCGAGAAGCAGGGCGTCGACCCGCGCGGCACCTCGCTGCGGGTCGGCATCTTCGGGGCCGAGCCCTGGACGGAGGAGATGCGGCGCGAGATCGAGGAGCGGCTCGACCTGCACGCCGTCGACATCTACGGCCTCTCCGAGGTGGTCGGCCCCGGCATCGCCCAGGAGTGCGTGGAGACCAAGGACGGGCTGCACATCTGGGAGGACCACTTCTACCCGGAGGTCGTCGACCCGTTCACCGACGAGGTGCTGCCGGAGGGGGAGGGCGGCGAACTGGTCTTCACCTCGCTCACCAAGGAGGCCCTGCCGATCATCCGCTACCGCACCCGCGACCTCAGCCGGCTGCTGCCCGGCACCGCGCGGCCGGCCTTCCGCCGGATGGAGAAGGTCACCGGGCGCAGCGACGACATGATCATCCTGCGCGGGGTGAACGTCTTCCCGACCCAGATCGAGGAGATCCTGCTGCGCACCCCGGGCGTAGCGCCGCACTTCCAGCTGCGGCTCGGCCGGCAGGGGCGGCTGGACCACATGACCGTCCGGGTCGAGGCCCGGCCGGAGGCCTCCGCCGAACAGCGGGCGGCGGCGCGGGCGGCGATCGTCCGGGCGGTGAAGGACGGGGTCGGGATCACGGTGGCGGCCGAGGTGGTGGACCCGTACACGCTGGAGCGCTCGGTCGGGAAGATCAAGCGGGTGGTGGACGAGCGGGGGTGAACGAGCGGGGGTGAACCCGGCCGTCGGGCACACGGGTGGGGGCGTCCCGCCGGACGGGTGGCGGGGAGCACCCCCGCGCGGGCCCTATGCTGCGGACATGCCGAGTGAGCTGCGCACTCTCCGATCCGCTCTCCCGCCCGCCCTTCAGACCGCCGAGGACCTCGCCTTCATCCGGCGGGAGACCGAGCTGAAGCCCGTCCCCTTCGTGTCCGAGATCAGCCTGCACATGGCCGAGGATGCCATCGCCCTGTGGGAGACGACCGAGCGGGCGCGGGGGGAGGACGGGCTGCCGCCGCCGTTCTGGGCCTTCGCCTGGGCGGGCGGGGTGGCGGTCGCCCGCTACGTGCTGGACCACCCCGAACTGGTCGCCGGCCGTACGGTGTTGGACGTCGCGGCCGGCTCCGGGCTGGTCGGGGTGGCCGCCGCGCTGCGCGGGGCCACGGACGTGCGCGCCGCCGAGATCGACGCCTACGCGGTGGCCGCGATCGGGCTGAACGCCGAGGCCAACGGGGTGCGGGTGGACGGCGCCCTGGTGGACCTGGTGGACGGCGACGGCGGTCCCGCCGAGGTGGTGCTCGCGGGCGACGTCTTCTACGAACGGGCCATGGCCGCCCGCTTCCTGCCCTTCCTGGAGCGGGCCGCGGCGCGCGGCGCGACCGTGGTCGTCGGCGACCCGGGCCGGGCCTACCTGCCCCGCGAGCGGTTCACCGCGGTGGCGGCCTACCAGGTGCCGGTGGTCGCGGACCTGGAGGACACCGCGGTCAAGACCACGACGGTGTGGCGGCTCGGCTGACGGTCGAGGGTGTGGCGGCAGGGGCGCCGTCCGGACGGCCGCCGAGCGCTGGCGGCCGGTTCCGGGGCATGGTCGGCTGGGGGCGATGCGTGTGCGAACGGCGTCGTTCGGCGTCGTTCGGCACCGTTCCGGCGCACCGCCGGACCCGCTCACCCGACAGGGGACCACCATGACCACCACCGTGAACGGACTCAGGCTCGCCCCGCCCCAGGCGGTCGCCGACCTGCACGCCGGCCTGCCCGACTTCGAGCAGGCCCTCGCCTTCTACCACCAGCACCTGGCACCGGACACCGCGATCGACCTGTCCGTCGCGGAGAACGTCCTGCTGTACCACCACTCGATGCAGCGGGACGTCTTCGACAAGGTCCGGCTGATCCCCGAGGCGAACATCAAGTACATGGCCCCGGTCGGCATACCGTGGCTGCGTCAGCAGGTGGCGGACCTGCTCACCCGGGCGTTCGGCCGCACGGTCGCGATGGACGACGTGTTCGGCTGCGCCGGGGTCTCCTCCGCGCTGGAGTGCATCGCCTTCGGGCTCATGCGGCGGCAGGGGACGGGCGGCGAGCCGCTCAAGCCGGGGGACGAGGTGCTGATCCCGGCGCCGTACTGGCAGGGCTTCAACTGGTCGTTCCAGGAACGGCCCAAGCTGAAGTGCGTCCCGGTGCACCTGCCCACCCACGGCGAGGACCGCTACCGGCTCACCCTGAACCTGATCGTGAACGCCTACGAGGCGCGGAAGGAGGCGGGGCACAACCCGCGGCTGCTCGTCCTCACCAATCCGCACAACCCGTTGGGTGTCAACTACCCCAAGGAACTGCTCGACGAGATCTACGACTGGGCGCTCGCGCACACCGATCTCAATATCATCTCGGACGAGATCTACTGTCATTCCCAACTCGACACCGGTACGACGCCGTTCACCAGCGCGGTGGCCCTGGACGCGTACCAGAAGCATGCCGACCGGATCCACCTGGTCTGGGGCTTCGCCAAGGACTTCGGGCTGTCCGGCTTCCGCACGGGATTCGTCGTCTCCAAGAACGAGGCCGTGCACCGCGCCATGCTCGGCAGCGACGACCCGGCCGAGCAGACCCGCGCACTTCCCTGGTTCACCCCGTTCGACTCGCTGAAGACCTACGTCGTCGGGGAGTTGTTCAAGACCACCCTCGACGGGGAGCCGTACCCCGTGCGCGCGATGCGCGACTACCGCGGACTGCTGAGCGCGAGCTTCCGCAGGACCAAGGACGCCCTGGACGCCGCCGGGATCGAGTACGTCCACCGGGACGGCGACAACGCCGCGATGTTCTTCTGGCTCGACCTCACCAGGTACCTCGGCAAGCGCGCGCCCGGCGAGCACGTGAACGGGCTTCCGGCCATCGGGCCGGACGGGCTCGACCCGAACGAGGAGTGGCTGTTCCGCTACCTCGCCGCCAAGCCCACCGAGGTCTCCCTGCTGCCCGGCGGGACCATGCACAACGCGGAGCCGGGCTTTTTCCGGCTCTGCTTCACCAGTCGGATGCCCGAGGACGTCGAGGCCGCCGTGCGGCGGGTGGGCGTGGCGCTGCAGCAGCTGAAGTAGCCGGAGCGGCTCAAGCGGCTCAAGTAGCCGTACGGCGAGCGGCACCGGGTACGCCCCGGTGCCGCTCTTCGCGAATCAGCCGATCAGCCGATCAGCCGCGCAGGCGGGCCAGCCAGGCCTCGACCTCGTCGGAGCGGCGCGGGAGGCCGGCCGAGAGGTTCTCGTTGCCGTCCTCGGTGACGAGGATGTCGTCCTCGATCCGCACCCCGATGCCCCGGTACTCCTCCGGCACCGTCAGGTCGTTCTCCTGGAAGTAGATGCCCGGCTCGACGGTGAGCACCATGCCGGCCACGAGCGGGCCGTCGACGTGCTCCTCGGTGCGGGAGTGGGCGCAGTCGTGGACGTCGATGCCCAGCATGTGCCCGGTGCCGGCCAGGGTGAAGCGGCGGTGCAGGCCCAGCTCGTACACCTTGTCCGCGCTCAGGTCGCCGAACAGGCCCCAGGAGGTGAGGTGTTCGGCGAGTTCGCGCTGGGCGGCGCGGTGGAAGTCGCGGAACTGCCCGCCCGGCCGCACGGCCGCGATGCCGGCCTCCTGGGCCGCGTACACGGCGTCGTAGACCTTGCGCTGCAGCTCGGTGAAGCGGCCGCTGACCGGGAGGGTGCGGGTGACGTCGGCGGTGTAGAGGTGGTTGGTCTCCACGCCCGCGTCGAGCAGCAACAGGTCTCCGGGCCGGGCGTGCCCGCTGTTGCGCACCCAGTGCAGGGTGGTCGCGTGCGGGCCGGCCGCGGCGATGGTGCTGTAGCCCACGTCGTTGCCCTCGACCCGGGCCCGGACGAAGAAGGTGCCCTCGATCAGCCGCTCGGCGGTCTCGGTGTCGGTGCCGAGGACGCGCACCACGTCCTCGAAGCCGCGGGCGGTGGCGGCGCAGGCGAAGCGCAGCTCCTCGATCTCGAACGCGTCCTTGACCAGGCGCAGTCCGGAGAGGAAGACCTCGAACTCCTCGTCCCGCTCGGCGACCGCCCGGTCCGCGAGGGCCTCCTCCACGCCCGCGTCGTGGCGGCGCAGCACCCGCGCCGGGCCGGTGGCGGCGCGCAGGTCCGCGCGGACGGCGCGCACGTCCCGGCAGGGCAGGCCGAACAGCCGCTCGCTCTCGGTCAGGCTGTTGCGGCGGCCGTCCCACAGCTCGCCGTGGCCGTCCAGCCAGAACTCGCCGTTGTCGACGCGGGAGCGGTCGCGCAGGTAGAGCACGGCCTCGTGGCCGACGGCGCCGGTCGGGGTGAGCACCAGGACGCCGTCCTGGGACTGGTCGCCGGTCAGGTAGGCGTAGTCGGAGGAGGGGCGGAACGGGTAGTCGGTGTCGTTGGCCCGGACCTTGGGGTTGCCGGCCGGGACCACCAGCAGCTCGCCGGGGAAGGCGGCGGACAGCTCCGCGCGGCGGCGGGCGGTGTGCGCGGCCTGGGGGACGGGCTCCAGGGCGGTGCGCTCGGTGTCGGCCCAGCCCTGCGTCATGCTCTCCGCGAGCTCGTCCGTGACCCCGCGGGTCAGGCCGTTCTTCCGGTACTTGATGGTCTCGGCGGGATCGGTGGTCTCGGCGGGCTCGGCGGGCTCGGTCACTGAGGTCTCCTGGTGAGGGTGAGGGAAGCGCCGTGCTTCGCTACGCTTCCCCGTCCGTCGGTGTGCGTCCCGTACGGTATATCGAACAGTGCCGGGTGAGAAGAGGTCGAGAGTGAACGATGCCGAGGAATCCGTCCGGAGCGTCCTCGCCGCCAACCTGAAGCGGGTGCGGGCCCAGCGCGGACTGTCGCTGTCCGAGCTGTCCCGGCAGGCCGGGGTAGGGAAGGCGACGCTGTCCCAGCTGGAGTCCGGGGCCGGGAACCCGACGCTGGAGACGGTGCTCGGGCTCTCCCGGGTGCTCGGCGTGCCGATCTCCGACCTGGTCGAGGCCCGGCCGGGCGGCGAGGTCACGGTGGTGCGCGCGGCCGAGACCGAGGTGCTCAGCGGGCGGGGCGTCGACCTGCGCCCGCTGCGCCGGATCGAGTCCGGGGACGCGGTGTTCGAGCTGTACGACCAGGTGGTGCGCACCGGAGCCGCCCAGGACTCCGGGGGCCACACCGGCACCGAGCACACCGTGGTCCAGAGCGGCCGGCTGGGCGTGCGGGTCGACGGGCGCGAGATCGAACTCGGCCCCGGCGACTACATCGGCTTCGACGCGGCGCTGCCGCACGCCTACACCGCGCTGGACGGCGAACAGGTCCGCTCGGTGCTGGTGCTGCAGTACCGGGCCGAGCAGCACGGCCACCTCGCGGAACCGGTCCGGCCGGCCTCGTGGGGGCTCTGGCACTGAGCGGGCGGAACGGGTTCGGCCGCGCTGCCCGGTCGTTCGGAATACCGAACGGTTGATCCGTGCGTCATGATGATCACCATGACGGACGCACTCACCTGGCTCGCCGAACCCCAGTCGATCGCCTACGGCGGCTACAGCGTGGTCCTGGCCCGCGGCCTGGAGCCCGAGGAGCTCGTGGCCCGGATCGCCGAGGAGCTCCCGGGGTGCACCGTGCGCCCGCTCGGCGAACTCACGGCGGACGACCTGCTCGAGGAGTACGAACTCGCATTCCTCGGCGACGTCGAGGACATCGGGCTGCGCCACGGGCGCAGCGGCGACCTCGCCTTCGCGGTGGTGTACGGCTACTGGCAGGGCGAGCTGAGTGTGTCGCCGTCCGCCTCGCGCGGCGGCGCCGAGGTCTACCACCTGGAGTTCGAGGAGGAGAACGGCAAGCCGGTGCCGCCCTTCTTCCGCGGCCACCGGGACGGCCGGGAGACCTGCTTCCTCAACCTCCACCTGGACGCCAGCTGGGGCCCCAACGGCGTCCGGGGCGAGCCGGCCACCGTCGCCGCCCTGACGGCCGAACTGGCCGCCGCCGGGCTGCCCGACCACGACCGCGCGGGCGACGACCTCCACCGCACCTGCCTGGAGGTGCTCGGCCGCCACTTCGGCCTCACCCTGCCGCGTGCTCCGGTGCTGGACGGCGCGCTCCCGGCGGTCCTGCTGGAGACCGACTGACGGGGCGGCCGGCCGGGATCCGGCCGGCCGCCCCCTGTCCTGACCGTGCCCCCGGCGGCCACCGAGGAGGGGCGCCGAGCGGGGCGGGGTGCGGGGTCAGGAACCGTCGGTCAGCCGAGCGTCAGCGATCTGGAGTGAGTGCGCCAGGCGTCGTCCACCGAGACGGTCTCACCCTTGTAGCTGGGGCTCGCGTACCCGGTGGCCTGGACGCCGGTGAACAGGTTGAACCAGCAGTTGGCGTACGGGCGCAGCGAGTACACGTGGTTGGTGAGCGGGGCGGGGATGTCGAAGGAGTAGTCGGCGCTGTTGCCGTTGTAGCAGTCGTGCGGGCCGGTGAAGGTCACGGACGGGCCCTCGAAGAAGAAGTCCTGTTGACATCCTCACCCGCCTAAAGGCGAGTGATTCCCGCCTGTCGCACCGTTGCCTGGTGCGGCTTCGGGTGGGTTCCTGCTTCGCGGCGCTGCGCCGGAACGCGTTCCGGTCTTACCTGCGCTCCACAGGCCGATACCGCCAGTCCGGCGGCCTTGGCGACGTTGACCGCCGCGTTGACATCCCGGTCCAGGACGGCCCCGCATGCCCCGCACGTCCACTCCCGGACATCGAGGGGTTTGGGGCCGTCCTTGACGCCGCAGTTCGAGCACACCTGTGAGGTCGGCTCGAAGCGGCCAATCCGGTGGAAGGCACGCCCGTACCGCACGGCCTTGTACTCCAACATGGTCACGAACGCCGACCACCCGGCGTCGTGCACGGACTTGGCCAGGCGCGTGCGGGCGAGTCCCTTCACCGCCAGGTCCTCCACGGCGACCGCTTGGTTCTCGCGGATCAACTCGGTGGAGAGCCGGTGGTGGAACTCGCGCCGTGCGTCGGCCACCCGTGCGTGCGCACGGGCGACCCTGATCCGGGCCTTGCCCCGGTTCTTCGATCCCTTCACCTTGCGACCGAGCACCCGCTGCGCCTTCTTGAGCTTCTTCTCGGCGCGGCGCAGGAACTTCGGGCTGTCGATCTTCGTGCCGTCCGAGAGCACCGCGAAGTGGGTCAGGCCCAGGTCGATGCCGACCGTGGCGTCGGTCTCGGGCATCCGCTCACGGTCGGCGGCCGGGTCGGTCCCGACCACGAAGGAGGCGAAGTACCGCCCGGCGGCGTCCTGGACCACGGTCACCGTGGACGGCACCGACGGCAGCGGGCGCGACCACTCCACCCGCACGTCACCGATCTTCGGCAGGCGCAGCTTCCCGCCGTCGGTGATCCTCCATCCGGCGTTGGCGGTGAAGCGGATCGCCTGCCGGTTGTACCTGCGGGACTTGAAGCGGGGTGGTCCGGTATTCGGCCGTCTGCCCTCGATGCCGTCGAAGAAGTTCCTGTACGCGGTGTCCAGGTCCCGCAAGGACTGTTGCAGGACCACCGAGGACACCTCGCCGAGCCAGGCACGCTCGGGGGTCTTCTTCGAGGCCGTCAGCCGCTTGGACAGCTCGGCCGACGTGACGAACGGCAACCCGGCGGCGCGGGCGTCCTCGCGGACGCGGAGCGCGTCGTTGAAGACCACCCGTGCACACCCGAACGACCTTGCCAGCAAAGCACACTGACCGGTGCTCGGGTACACGCGGAAGGCGTACCGAAGCTGCACGATGCCCACCGTAGCATTTTGGTTCATGTCACCACGATGGAATCCGAATCCCGATGTGCGCACCGGCCGTCATGTCGTCCACAACCTGCACGTCCACTCGGTTTCGTCACGAAGTACCGGCGCAGGGCCTTCACGGACGCCATGCCGACCCGCTGCGAAGAAATCATGCGGGACGTATGCGCGGACTTCGAGGCCGGGTTGAATCAGTCGACTGCGAACCGGATCACGTGCATCTGCTGGTGCACTACCCACCCGAGATCCAGCTCTCCAAGCTGGTCGACAGCCTCAAGGGCGTCAGTTCCCGAAGGCTCCGACAGGATTACGACAGCCACGTCCGCCGCTACCTGCGGGGCGGCGGCTTCTGGTCCGGAACGAGGTGTGCGGTCCGAAGTCCGGGCCGGGTCGAGCCGGGCCCCGGGGCGTCAACCGGCCGTTCGGGTATCCGCCCTGAGGTGCGAACGGTGCGGGAACGGTCCGTGAATTGTTCCCCGGTCGGGTGAACTGCCCGGCCGGCCCCCGGGGCCCTGCGGGCATCATGGGCCGCGACACGGGACGTCGCGGACCAGGGAGTCGACCGATGGGAAGGCCGATGGCGGAGTTCGGCTGCGCGAAGTGCTACGGCGAGGACGAGCGGGCCGTTTGGGGCCGGCAGCGGGAGGGCTTCGAACACGAGGCGGAAGTGGTGGGCGGCTCGCGCTTCGCCGTCAACCTGCGGCGCTGCCTGGGCTGTTCGCAGCAGTTCGTGTGGATCTTCACCGAGGTCGTCGACTGGATGGGCGGGGACGACGCCCAGTACGTGACGATCATGCCGGTGACGGCCGTCGAGGCGAGCGGCCTGAGGAGCGGAACGCTTCGGCCCCAGGACCTCGGCGCCCTCGGTCGCGGCCGCCGTCACCTGAACCACGACTGGCCCACCGGCGGCCCGGCGCGGCTGCACTGGCGCTCCGGCCGCTTCCTGGTCGCCGAGGGGCGGTAGCTCCTCCGTCCGGCGCCCGGAGCGGTGCGGCGGCTGCCGCCGTTCCGGGCGCTCGCTACTTCCGTCGACCGGGGCGGTGGGTGAGCTTCCTCTCCGCCTTGAGCAGCAGCGGGAGCAGCGCGTAGACGACGACCGGGACGACGAGACCGGTCATGACCAGGGTCCGCAGCACCAGCGGCAGGCGCCCGAGGTGGGGGCCGAGCAGGGCGAAGGCGGCGGTGATGGTCGGGTAGACGGCGAGCCAGGTGAGCAGGGCCCGGCGGTGCACGGACGGGGCTGCGGGGGCCGGTGCGGTGATGCTGTCGGTGGTCAAGGCGGTTTCCTCCCGTGAGTGAGCGGCTGGAGGCCTCGGATGCCCAAAACTCCAACCCGTCGGTTGGAGTTTGGCAGGCGCGCACGCGGATGTCCAACCCTTTGGTTGGAGATTCGCGCTATGGTGATGCCATGGCCTGGGACACCGCACGCACGCAGCAACTCCTCCTCGACGCCGCCGTCGAGGAGTTCGCCGAGTTCGGCCCGGACGGTGCCCGGATCGCCCGCGTCGCCACCCGGGCGGGAGTGAACAAGGAGCGGATCTACCAGTACTTCGGCAGCAAGGACCAGCTCTTCGCCGCGGTACTGGCGTCCGAACTCGGCAAGCTGGCCGAAGCGGTGCCGCTCACCCCGGCGCCGGGGCTGGAGCTCGGCGACTACGCCGGACGCGTCTTCGACTACCACTCGGCCAACCCGCACTTCTCCCGCCTGCTGGCCTGGGAAGGGCTGCAGCGCGGCACGGAGTCCGAAGCTCTGGCGGCGGAGCCCGAACGCACCGCGCACTACGGGGAGAAGGTCGCCGTCCTCGCGGCCGCGCAGCGGGCGGGCGAGCTGGCCGACGACGTGGATCCGGGACGGCTGATGTTCGCGGTGATCGGCCTGGTGAACGCGTGGTTCACGCTCCCGCAGATGGTGCGGCTGCTCCTCTCCGGCGCGACCGACCCGGCGGCGGACCGGGAGGCGCTGGTCACACTGGTGCGCCGCCTGACGAGGCCTGCGGCGGGGTGAGCGGGCGGAGTGGGCCGCGCCCGGAGCGGGCGAGGCCCACTCCGCCGTAACTTCTCAGATGCTGCCGAACTCGCCGGACTTGATGCCGGCGACGAAGGACTGCCAGGCGTCCATGCCGAAGGCGAGCTGAGGGCCGTCGGGGTCCTTGCTGTCCCGCACGGGGAGGACGCCGGGGATGCCCGGTGCGACCTCGATGCAGTTACCGCCGCCACTGCTGTACGAGGACTTCAGCCAGGAGACGGGCTTGGAGGCCGCGATGGGGAACATGGCGTGGAACTCCTTGAGACGCGTGCGGATGAGAGCCAGGGAGTCCGCACATGAGAGGGCTTGGGCCTGGAGCCAATCGTAAGTCCTTGCGAGGGAGTGGATGTTGTCCTGGTTCTCTCGCTCCACGTAGCCCCGTTGGATGGTTTCGAGGTAGGCCATCCACGCCCCGCCCGGGGAGGTGAGCAGCGTGAACGGCAGGAGCGACGGGAGGTTCTCGCCGAGGCTGGACGGCGCGATCTGCAGCATGACGTGCGGAAGGCCGGCGACATTCTCCAGCCGGCGAAGCTGTTCGGCCATGACGAAGGGACCGCCGACGGGCCGCAGGCAGCTCTCTTCCATGACGATGCGGATCGAGGGGGCGGGTTCCTGGTAGAGCACGGCTTGGCGCGCCATCCGGACATTGACGCGTTCGCTGACCTTGTCATCGGGGATCTCGCCCCGTCGGGCCTCGGCACTGACGATCGCGGAGGCGTAGGCCCGGGTCTGGAGCAGTCCGGGGATGACGTTCAGCTCGTAGACCTTGAAGGCCGTGGCCTTGCGCTCGTGCTCGATGAAGGCGACGAATCCGCCGATCAAGGTGCTGCTCTTGGCAGTCCAGTACAGGAGTTCAAGCGCCTCGCAGGTGTCGAGTTCCTTGTCGCACCGGCGAACGAGGTTCAACGGCGCGGGGCGGTCTCCGTTCTCGATCATGGAGATGAGTGAATCGCTGTAGTTGGTCCGCCGTCCGAGCTCGATCTGCGTGAGCCCCCTCGCCCTGCGGAAGCGTCGCAGCTGAACGCCGATGGCCGCGTTCGGAGATGAGGTTGGGTCTACTTCCCGCTGAGGCATGGTGATCACCGATTTCCACAATGCTCGCTGTCAAAGTGAAGCTCTTCTGATACTAGTCGCGAGCAGACACTCTTGGTGAGGGGGTGGCAACAGAGAGAGACTAGTCGGTGAATATGACGAACAATCAAGCTGCCGAAAGCCTGGTTCTGCGGCGGAGCTTTCCGCCCTGCCGCTGCGCGCAGTGCGGCGACTCCGTCCCCGAGGCGCGGGTGAACGCCTCCTCCCTGACCCCCGCGGCGCCGGCCGCGCGGCGGGTGGCGCCCCCCTCCAGCCCCTACCGCCCCTCCACCGTCGGCGAGCGGGTCTTCGACGTCCGCTCCGGCCGCTGGGCCGCCTTCATGGGGTGGCAGCACGGCCGCGCCTACCTCCGGCCCCTCGGGGGCGGCATCGAGTGGGACGCCGAGGCGCGTTGGATCACGAACACCGAACAGTGAGATGCCCGATGAGCAGCATGATCGACAAGATCACGGCCGAGGACCGTCGCACCGCGGCCGACGTCCTCGACGACCTCCAGGCCGTCCTGAACGCCGCCGACGTGAAACTCCCGTCCCTCGGGATCGACTGGCGCTCGGCCAAGGCCACCGGCGTCGTCCTGATCGACCTCGGGGCCGCCCGGCCGGACGTCATCGAGCGGCTGGTCGCCGTCCTCCGCAGAGGTATGCGGCCGTCGCCGCCAGCGGCGTGATCGTCGTCGGAAGCCTCGCGGTCGCCGCCGTCGCCGCCCTCATGATCCCCGAGGGCGTATCGACCCCGGCGAGTGCCATGGTGTTCGTCCTCGTCTTCCTCGCATCCGCTACGGGCGGATTCGCGTTCGCCGCAGGGTGGATGAGGGCGCACACGTAGCAGCGCGGGCTTCGAGTGCCCTCTCGAAGCCCGCGCCGACTCGCGAATTCCGGTCCCCTCAGGTGCCGTTCAGGGCGTAGCTGCGGAAGGTGGCCAGCAGCGGCAGCACCTCGGTCTTGCTGGGGTCCTCGGTGACGGCCCGCATCGCGTCGATCACGGTGTGGGCGATGATCTTCGTCACCGAGAGGTCCTCCGCCGGGGCGAGGGTGCCCCAGGCCTTCAGGGTCTGGGTCAGCAGGGCGCTCATCCGGGCGCCGATGTTGGAGCTGACGGCGTCGGAGATCTCGGCGATCTCCTCGTCGCTCATGGTGGCGCGCAGCCCGAAGGCGAGCGCCATCAGGGTGTCCATGGCGTGCTCGCCGTACGCGGCGACCAGTGCCGGCAGCGGCCGTTCACCGGTGCCGCCCGCCGCCAGGGCGAACAGCGCCTCGTCGTCGTCCTTCCACGCCGCCTCCAGGGCGGCCAAGGCCCGCAGGGCCTCGTCTGCGGTGAGCCCGTCTGTCATGGAAAGAACGGTATTGAGCCGTCCCGGCTTCCGACAGGGGCGGAAGCCGGGATCACCCCTTCGAGCGAAGCGGGGCCGATTCGGGCCGGTGGACGTGCGCGAAGTGCTCCGCGTCCCAGCTGCCGCCCAGCTCAGGGGCCAGCGAGGTGTACGCGAGGGCGGCGAAGTCCTCGGCGCCGCCCGCTCGTTCCGGCAGGGCGCCGAGCAGCGGGGCGCCGGCGGAGCGGGGCAGGTCGGCGAGGTTGCAGCGCTCGGCGAGGCCGGGCTCGGCGGGCCAGGAGCCGACGAGCACACCCGCGAGCGGCAGGCCCCGGGCCGCCAGGGCCTCCGCGGTGAGGGAGACGATGTTGAGCGTCCCGAGCCCGGCCGAGGCGATCAGCAGCACCTCGGCCGGAAGCCCGGCGTCGAGTACCGCCCGGGCCTGGTCGGCGAGCGTGCGGCCCTCGTCGTCGTAGCGGACCAGCAGCCCGCCCGCGCCTTCCACCAGGACCAGGTCGTGTGTGGAAGCCAGCTCGGCGACCTCGGAAACCACCTCGGCGGGGGAGAGGTACGGCATCCCGGCCCGTCGGGCGGCGGTGTCGGGCGCAAGCGGCTCGGGGTAGCGCACCAGCTCACGGATCGTCAGCTCGCCTGCCAGGCGCCGGACTTCGGCGGCGTCGCCGGGCTCCTCGGCCGTCACGCCGGTCTGCCCGGGCTTGAGCACCGCGACCTGCAGCCCGGCCCGCAGCGCCGCCGAGGCGACGGCGGCCGTGGCGACGGTCTTGCCGACGTCCGTGTTGGTCCCCGTCACGAACAGGATGCGCGCGCTCATCCCTTCAGCGCCGCGGCGGTCACGGCGGCAGCGATCCGTGCCACGTCCTCGTCCTCCGTCACATAGGGGGGCATCGTGTAGATCAGATCCCGGAAGGGCCGCAGCCACACGCCTTCGCGCGCCGCCGCCCCGGTGGCCGCCCGGACGTCCACCGGGTGGTCCAACTGCACGACGCCGATGGCCCCTTGGACCCGTACGTCGAGTACGCCGGGGACGTCCGCGGCCGCCGCGAGACCTTCGGTCAGCCCGGTCTCGATCCGTTTCACCTCCGTCGACCAGTCCTGCCCGAGCAGCAGCTCCAGCGAGGCGTTGGCGACCGCGCAGGCCAGCGGGTTGCCCATGAACGTGGGCCCGTGGGCGAGCACCGGCACCTCGCCGCGGCTGATCCCGTCGGCGACCTCGCCGGTGCACAGGGCGGCGGCCAGCGTCAGGTAGCCGCCGGTCAGGGCCTTGCCCAGGCACATCACGTCCGGCGAGACGCCCGCGTGGTCGGCGGCGAACAGGGCGCCGCTGCGCCCGAAGCCGGTGGCGATCTCGTCGAAGACCAGCAGCACCCCGTAGCGGTCGCACAGTTCGCGCAGCATCCGCAGGTAGGCGGGGGAGTGGAAGCGCATCCCGCCCGCGCCCTGGACCACCGGCTCGACGATGACGGCGGCCAGCTCGTCGGCGTGACGTGCCATCAACTCCTCGAACCGCGCCGCGTATTCGGGGTCGATCGGAGCGTCGAACCCGGCCGGCGGCTCCGGAGCGAACAGCTGTCCGGGCAGCACCCCGCCCCACAGGTGGTGCATCCCGCCGTCCGGGTCGCACACCGACATCGGGTGGAAGGTGTCCCCGTGGTAGCCGCCGCGCCAGGTGAGCAGCCGGCGCTTGGCCGGCCGCCCGGTGGACTGCCAGTACTGGAGGCACATCTTCATCGCGACCTCGACGGCCACCGAGCCCGAGTCGGCGAGGAAGACGTGCCGCAGCGGCTCCG
Organism: Kitasatospora sp. NPDC058048; assembly: GCF_042885555.1. Classification (NCBI taxonomy): domain Bacteria; kingdom Bacillati; phylum Actinomycetota; class Actinomycetes; order Kitasatosporales; family Streptomycetaceae; genus Kitasatospora; species Kitasatospora sp. NPDC058048. The sequence goes on from NZ_JBHVRT010000006.1 coordinate 55,867, forward strand.
GGGTGATCTCCACCAGCCTGGCGGCCAGCCGGACGGCGGGCTCGTGGGTGAGCCCGCCGAACATCACATGGCTCATCCGCCCCAGCTGCTCGCGCACCGCCTCGTCCAGCACCGGGTGCCGGTAGCCGTGGATCGCTGCCCACCAGGACGACATCCCGTCGACCAGCTCGCGCCGCCCGCCCTCGACCGGTTCGGCCAGGCGCAGCCGCACCCCGGAGGCGGACTCGACCACGTACGGGGTGGCGGTCCCGGGCATCGGCCCGTACGGGTGCCACACATGGGCGCGGTCGAGGGCGAGCAGGTCGGCTGCGGACGGCTGGAGCATGGTGCGTTCTCCGGAGGGTCGGAACTGTCAGGCGTTGGGCGCGAGTTCGGTGCCGGCGCCGCGGCGGCGGACCTTGACGAGGTCGCTGCGGAGCTCGTCCTCGGCGCCGGATTCGGCGACGGCCGCCGGGGAGACGGTCTCCGAGGGGACGGTCTCCGAGGGGACGGCGTCGGAGGGGACGGTCTCCGGGGCGGAGGCGTCCGAGCCGTGGGCGTGCCCGCCGCACGGCCCGCAGCCGCCGCCGCTGCCGCAGGCCGAGGCCGCGGTGCCGCAGCCGCCGCCCGCCCGCTCCGCCTCGGCGACGTCCGCGCGGTGGCGCGGCAGGGTGGCCTCGCCGGCGCCCTCGACCTCGAAGCCGGCGTCCTTGATCATGTCGAGGTCGGTCTGCCCGGCCTGGCCCTCGCTGGTCAGGTAGTCACCGAGGAAGATGGAGTTGGCGATGTGCAGGCCGAGCGGCTGCATCGAGCGCAGATGCACCTCGCGCCCGCCGGCGATCCGCACCTCGGTGTCCGGGTTGACAAAGCGGACCATCGCCAGGATGCGCAGGCAGCGCTGCGGGGTGAGGTTCCACTCCTTGGCGAGCGGGGTGCCCTCGAACGGGATGAGGAAGTTGACCGGGACGGAGTCCGAGCCGAGGTCGCGCAGGGCGAAGACGACGTCGACCAGGTCCTCGTCGCTCTCGCCCATGCCGGCGATCAGGCCGGAGCAGGCGGACAGGCCCGCGCCGTGGGCCTTCTGGACGGTGTCCACCCGGTCCGCGTAGGTGTGGGTCTTGGTGATGGTCCCGTAGGTGCCCTCGGAGGTGTTGAGGTTGTGGTTGTAGGCGTCGGCGCCGGCCGCCTTGAGCCGCTCCGCCTGGTTGTCGGAGAGCAGGCCGAGGCAGACGCAGATCTCGACCTCGGGGTCGGCGTCCTTGATGGCGGCCATGGTGTCGGTGACCCGGTCGATGTCGCGGTCCGTCGGACCGCGGCCGCTGGCGACCAGACAGACCCGCTTGGCGCCGCCGGCCACCCCGGCGCGGGCCGCGTCGGCGGCCTGGTCGGGCTTGAGCCAGGTGTACTTGAGGATCTCGGCCTTGGACCCGAGCCGCTGCGAGCAGTACGAGCAGTCCTCCGGGCAGAGCCCGCTCTTCAGGTTCACCAGGTAGTTGAGCTTGACCCGGCGGCCGAACCAGCGGCGGCGCACCTTGCCGGCCGCGGCGACCACGTCGAGCAGCTCGTCGTCGGTGGTGGCGAGGACGGCCAGGGCCTCCTCGCGGGTCGGGACTTCGCCGCGCAGGCCCTTGGCGGTGAGGGTATCGAGCAGATCCATGGGGCCGATCCTGCCTGGTGGTGATCGAGCGGCGCCAGAGCAAACCCGCCAGAAGATCGGTGTGAGGATGTGCCGATTGCCACAGTGTCGAAGGTCACGGCTCCGCCGCTGGTCACGCGCTTGACGCGAGGCCGGGCCGGAGGTTACCGGCGGGTAGGGAGTGGGTGGTGAGCGGGCGGCGAGCGTGGCGCCGGGCCGGTGGCCGAGGGCCGCGGCGGACGATGATCCACAACCCCCGACCCCGTGACCCACGCCACCCCCCGGTTGCTTAGAATCTGCGCCATGACCACGCAGGGGGAGCGCACCCCGACTCCGGGAGAAGGCCGGGAAGGCCGGGCAGAGCAGGGGGTCGGCGGCGACGCCGGCACCGATGGGGGGACGGACCGCACGCGGGGCCGTCGGCTGACGGCCCGTCGAACGGTCGGGTGGATCGTCGTCGTCGGGGTGGTCGCGGCCGGGGGATGGATCATCACCCGCCCGATGCCCGGCGACTACATACCCGGGCTCGGCCCGTCCAGCAAGGACGCGACCGCGACGCCGAAGGTGGTGGGCGCCCCGCCGCCGCGCACCGACCCCGAGGCCCTCAACGTCGACAACCTCTTCCCCGCCCAGCGGCCCGTCGAGGTCGGCGCCTTCAAGGCGCGGCGCAACGGCGTCCGGCAGGGCGAGAACTGCGCCGAAGTGCTCCAGGACCGCACCCAGGACCCGCTCAAGGACACCGGCTGCCAGAGCTACCTGACCGTCAGCTTCAGCGGCCAGGACCGCCCGGTGCTCAGCAGCGTCACCCTGCTGCGCTTCCCCGACCAGCCCTCCGCCGCCAGGGCCGCCGACGCCCTGCGGGCCAAGCCCGGCGCGGTCGCCTTCATCCTCGCCGACACCACCACCGCCCCCGCCCAGCCGCCCGGCGGCGCCCGGACGGGCGGCGAGCCGCGGATCGAGGCGGTCGGGCACTACGTGACCGTCACCAGCTCGCGCTCGGGCGACGGCCGGCCGGCCACCACCCCCGGCAGCACCGGGGCACCGGCCACGCCGCTCCCGGGGGCCACCGGCACGGCGCCCAGCAGCGAACAGACCCTGGACGAGGCCACCCGCGCGCTCTCCTACGCCGCGGGCTCGCCGTTCGCCTGGATGTGACGGCGGCCTGACGGCGGCCCGATGACGACGGCCGGACGACGGCCCGAGACGGTCCGACGGCGGCCCGATGGCGACGACGGCCCGATGACGAATCCCCCCGGAAGCCGCGGCCTCCGGGGGGATTCGTCATCGTCAGGACCGGATCCGTGACCGGATCCGTGACCGGATCCGTGACCGGGCCCGCGCCCGGACCGGGATCCGGCTCAGCCGCCGAGCCGGTCCACCGCCGTCACCCGCAGCACCGCCCGGCCCTCCTCGTCCGAGCCGTACAGGTCGACCTCGGCGCTGATGCCCCAGTCGTGGTCGCCCTCCGGGTCGTCGAAGATCTGCCGGACCCGCCAGGAGGAGTCCTCCTCCTCGATGATCAGCATCTTGGGGCCGCGCGCGTTCGGGCCGGTGCCGAGGTCGTCGTACTCCTCCCAGTACCCGTCCATGGCGTCCGCCCAGCGGTCCGCGTCCCAGCCGTACTCGCCGTCCAGCTCGGCGAGCTCCTCGTAGTGCTCCAGCGCGCACAGCTCGACCCGGCGGAACATCTCGTTGCGCACCAGGACGCGGAAGGCGCGGGCGTTGGCGGTGACCGGCGCCGGCTTGTCGTCCAGCCGCACCTCGGCGGTGGCGGCCTCGGTCGGGTTGGCCAGCTGCTCCCACTCGTCCAGCAGGCTGGAGTCGACCTGGCGGACCAGCTCGCCGAGCCAGGCGATGACGTCCTTGAGGTCGTCGGTCTTCACGTCCTCGGGGACGGTCTGCTCCAGCGCCTTGAACGCGCCGGCCAGGTAGCGCAGCACGATGCCCTCGGTCCGGGCCAGCTCGTAGAAGCCGACGTAGTCCGAGAAGGTCATCGCCCGCTCGTACAGGTCGCGGACCACCGACTTCGGCTGCAGCTGGTGGTCGCCGATCCACGGGTGCGCCCGGCGGTACACCTCGTAGGCGTGGGTGAGCAGCTCCTCCAGCGGCTTCGGGTAGGTGATCTCCTGGAGCCGCTCCATCCGCTCCTCGTACTCGATGCCGTCCCGCTTCATCTCGCCGACGGCCTCGCCGCGCGCCTTGTTCTGCTGGGCGGCGAGGATCTGGCGCGGGTCGTCGAGGGTCGCCTCGACGACCGAGATCACGTCCATCGCGTACGAGGGCGAGGTCGGGTCGAGCAGCTCGAAGGCGGCCAGCGCGAAGGTCGACAGCGGCTGGTTGAGCGCGAAGTTCTCCTGGAGGTCCAGGGTGAGGCGGACGATCCGGCCCTCGGAGTCGGGCTCCGGCAGCCGCTCCACCACGCCGCCCTCCAGCAGCGAACGGTAGATGGCGATCGTGGTGCGGATGTGCCGGCGCTGCGCGGCCCGGTCCTCGTGGTTGTCGGTCAGCAGCTTGCGCATCGCCTCGAAGGCGTTGCCCGGGCGGCCGATCACCGACAGCAGCATCGCGTGGCTCACCTTGAACCGGGAGACCAGCGGCTCCGGGTCGGCGCCGATCAGCCTCTCGAAGGTCTCCTCGGTCCAGCCGACGAAGCCCTCCGGCGCCTTCTTGCGGACCACCTTGCGCTTCTTCTTCGGGTCGTCCCCGGCCTTGGCGATCGCCTTGTCGTTCTCGATCACGTGCTCCGGCGCCTGCGCCACCACCTGGCCGACGGTGTCGAAGCCGGCCCGGCCGGCCCGGCCGGCGATCTGGTGGAACTCGCGGGCGCGCAGGATGCGCACGCGCTGCCCGTCGTACTTGGACAGCGCGGTGAACAGCACCGTGCGGATCGGCACATTGACGCCGACGCCGAGCGTGTCGGTGCCGCAGATGACCTTCAACAGGCCCGCCTGGGCGAGGCGTTCGACCAGCCGGCGGTACTTCGGCAGCATGCCCGCGTGGTGCACGCCGATGCCGTGACGCACGAAACGGGACAGGTTGCGGCCGAACTTGGTGGTGAAACGGAAGCCGCCGATCAGATCGGCGATGGCCTCCTTCTCCGCCTTCGAGCACATGTTGATGCTCATCAGCGACTGGGCCCGCTCCACCGCCTCCTTCTGGGTGAAGTGCACGACGTAGACCGGCGCCTGGCCGGTCTGCAGCAGCTCCTCCAGGGTGTCGTGCATCGAGGTGCGGCGGTACTCGTAGAACAGCGGCACCGGGCGGGTCGCGTTGCGCACCACCGTGGTCGGACGGCCCGTGCGGCGGGTCAGGTCCTCCTCGAAGCGGCGGACGTCGCCGAGCGTCGCGGACATCAGCAGGAACTGCGCCTGCGGCAGCTCCAGCAGCGGGATCTGCCACGCCCAGCCGCGGTCCGGCTCCGCGTAGAAGTGGAACTCGTCCATGACCACCTGGCCGATGTCCGCCCGGGTGCCGTCGCGCAGCGCGATCTGGGCCAGCACCTCGGCGGTGCAGCAGATGATCGGCGCGGTCGGGTTCACGCTCGCGTCGCCGGTCATCATGCCGACCTGCTCGGTGCCGAACATCTTCACCAGGTCGAAGAACTTCTCCGACACCAGCGCCTTGATCGGGGCGGTGTAGAACGTCCGCTGCCCCGCCGCCAGCGCCGCGAAGTGCGCCCCCGCCGCCACCAGGCTCTTGCCCGACCCGGTCGGCGTCGCCAGGATCACGTTGTTCCCCGACACCAGCTCGATCAGCGCCTCCTCCTGCGCCGGGTACAGGGTGATCCCCCGATCCTCCGCCCAGGCTGCGAACGTCTCGTACAGCGCGTCGGGGGTGGCGGGCTTCGGCATCAGATCAAGGAGGGTCACCCGGCTATCTTGCCTGCTCGCCGCCACCCCCGGCAAAGCCCGGGGCCGCGACGGGCAGGTCGGGAGGCCGTCAGAACGGTGCGGCGGGCTCCCGCGCGGCCAGCTGCGGGTCGTTCGTGCAGCGCTGGGCGCGGACCAGCTCCCTCGCGGTGCGCAGGGCGGCGGCGATACGGATCCGGTGGACCTCGGTGACGGGGGTGTCCGAGGACCAGCGGTCGCCGGTGATCGTGACCAGGCGGTACGGCCTCTCGGAGGGCTGCCCGAGCACCGCCGCGCCGAGTGCGATCGGCAGGACACGGCGGCGGCGCGGACGCTCAGCCACCGGCCTTCCCCTTCGACAGCTCAGGCACGGCCGGGGCCGCCGCAGGCAGCTGCACCTGGTTGGTGCACCGGTACTCGGCGGCGGCGACCCGGGCGACCTTCAGCGCGGCATCGGCGTACGCCTGGCGGGCCTTGGCGGGCGAGGCGCCGTCCACCGGCTCGCCCCCGGCCTCCACGCGGACGTACGGCGGGGCCTTGAGATCGGGACGGTCCCCGGGCGGCACCTGGAAGTCGCAGCGCACGTAGAGCCGGACGAAGTGATCCGAATCGTCGCTGGCCAGCCCCACCGCCCCGGGGCCGAAGTCCAGGTCGGCGACGGCGTGGTGCCTCCCGGTGTCCCTGGCGCGGTCGGCGTCCACCCCGTCCCAGGCGGGGTGGACCCGGACGTCGAGGAGGAAGCCGCCGGAGCCGTCGTCCCCGTTCCAGACGACCCGGCAGTCGGTGCTGCGGACCCGGGGTTCGTCCGGCACGGCCGGCGTCTGGAGCCGGGCCCGCGGCACGGCCTCGTACACCTTCCCGAACCGCCCGGCCAGCGGCTTCAGGTCATCGCGTGACAGCGCGGACCAGCAGGCGCTCTGCGCGATCTCCAACGACCGCCACGGCTGCCAGGCCCACAGCCCGCCCCCCACGGCAGCGGCCACCGCGAGGCCCCCGGCCAGCCACGGCAGCACCCGGAGCCGCCGCCACCACGACGGTGGCGGCGGCGGGTCGTCGGGCGAGCGCGGGATGATGTGTGCGACGTCGACCATGGTTCGGGCAGCTCCTGTTGTCCGGGCGCTAGGAAGCGACGCGGGGGGCGGTAGCGGTCAGCGTCATGGTGTTCCGGCACTCGTACGCGGTCGCGGCGACTCTGCCGATCTTGAGGGCGATGTCCGCATACGCCTGATGGGCCTTGCCGAGGGATGCGCCGTGGACGATGTCCCCGGAAACCAGCACGCCGAAGTACTTCGGCGGGGGCTGGTCGCTGTCGTCCCTCGGCGCGTCGAAGTCGCACGGCACATAGAGCCGGACCGACGCGTTCCCGGGGACGATGTTGCTGGCCGTGACCCACCCGGTCGTGCCGGGGCCGAAGTCGAGCGGGGTGACCGACCCGCCGCCGGCGTCGTTCTTCCGGTCGGCGTCGATCCGGTCGCGTGCCGGTCGTACCTCCGCGTCGAGCAGGATGGTCGCGTCCGGCCACATGACGCGGCAACGAGAGTCACGGCTCCCCGAGGCGGGCTTCGCGGGGGTTGCGATCTCGCGGGACGGCCGGGGCTCGATGGCCTTCCCGTCCGGGCCCGTCAGCGGTTTGAGGTCGTTCGCATCCAGTACTCCCCAGCACGCGCTCTGTGGCAGCTCCACCGACTGCCACGGCTTCCAGGCCCACAGCCCGCCGCCCACGGCGGCGGCCACCGCGAGGCTCCCGGCCAGCCACGGCAGCACCCGGGGCCGCCGCCACCACGGCGGTGGTGGCGGCGGGTCGTCGGGCGAGCGCGGGATGATGTGTGCGGCGTCGACCACGGTTCAGTCAGCTCCTGTTTCCGGTGGTGCTACGAGACGACGCGGGGGGCGGTACTCGGCAGTGTCACGGTGTTGCGGCACTCGTACGCGGTCACAGCGGCCCGGCCGACCTTGAGCGCGATGTCCGCGTAGGCCTGGTGCGCCTTGGCGGGGGAGGCGCCGTGGACGACGTCCCCGGTGACCCGGACGCTGAGGTACGACGGTGCGGCCTGGCCACTGCCACCCTTCGGGGCCTCGTAGTCGCACGGCACGTAGAGCCGGACCACCGCTCCCCCGGGAGTGTTCCTGTTGTCCAGGACCCACCCGGTCGCGCCGGAGCCGAAGTCGAGCGGGGCGACCTGCCCGAGGACGGCGTCGCTTTGCCGATAGTTGTCGATCCCGTCCTTCGGTGGTCGGACATCCACGTCGAGAAGGGTGGTTCCGCTTCCCCAGGAGACGTAGCAGCGGTAGTCGAGGTCCCCCGTGCCCAACGGCCCTGGGCTCGCGGGCGTGGCGATTCGGCGGGACGGTTTGGGCTCGGTGGCCTTCCCGTCCGGGCCCGCGAGCGGTTTCAGGTCGCTTCGGCCGAGAACTCCCCAGCACGTGTGCTCCGGCAGCTCCACCGACTGCCAGGGTTTCCAGGCCCACAGTCCGCCGCTCACCGCAGCGACCATGGCGAGGGCGACAGCGGCGTGCCAGGGCCGGACCGGGGAGCGGCGCCGGGGAGGGTCGTCGGGCGAGCGGGGGATGATGTGTGCGACGTCAGCCATGCTTCATCACGCCTTGGTGCTCAACTTGGGGTTGTAGAGGGCCTGGCCGTTGGTCCAACCCTCGCTGAAGGTCTGCTTGGCCCGGTTCGCCAGCGTGTTCACGTATCCCTGGTCGAGTCCGGCATCGCGGCTGGCGCCCTCAACGGCGTTGATGACGGCCTGCTGCGCGCCTCCGACAGCCACTGCGGTGCGCCGTTGGGCGTCGTCCCGCGCCTCGTTCGTGGTGTCGACCTTGTAGCTGTCGGCCACCTGGGTCATCAGCTCGTCGACCTTCTCGTTGATCATGCCGCCGACGTGGGGGACCTTGTCGGCGGCTATTCCGCCGGTGTAGTCCCAGACCATCTTGGCTATCTCCTTCTTGGAGTCGAGCGCGTCGTTGTACTGCTGGTCGGACGCGGCATGGTTCTCATAGATCTCGTCCGACACGGCCTTCGTGAGGATGCCCGCGACCTGTCCGCCCGGCCTGGTCACGTTCTCGACCGCCGCGGTCAGATCCCCGTGCGGCTCCCGGGTGGCGATGACCTGCTCGATCTGGGCCGTTTGGTAGGTCTGCTGCGCTGTGGCGATCGAGGCATACGCGTCCGGGTTCCGGCCGACGGTGGACAGCAGCACGCTCACCTGGGACTGGTCGAATAGGGCGGGCACGCCGGGAACGGACAGCCGCGCGTGTGAATTGGTGTTGTTCGGTCCTGGGCCGTCCAGCGAGTTCTCGATGTCGCCGATGTAGTTGGCCGCCATGTTGCCGATGCTGCCGTTGAGATCGGCGAAGACACCACCGCGAAGGGTCGCGGGCCCGTCGCCGCTGCCGAACCGGTCGACGACCTGCTTCATGACGGCGTTCATCTCCGCCGTGTGCGGCGGGTACTTGCCCTCCGTGTCGTCCCAGGCGCGGCCGGTGGCGGCGGCCTCCAGGGCGTGTCCGAGCGGGCCGACGTTGTTCGGGTCGGCCGGGCCGCCTTCGAGCGGGCGCAGCGGGTAGTTCATGTCGACGAGGACGGAGTTGTTCCCGGAGTCGGTGAACAGCTTGAAGTAGGTGTTCTGGCCGCCGGTGCTCTTGACGCTGCCGTCCGGGTTGTACGTGGTGACCGGGTCGTTGAAGAACTTGGTGGCGGCCTCGGGGCTGTGGCCGAACGCGTCCAGGATTCCGGACAGCGGGTTGAAGCCCTTGAGGTTGCCGTCCTTGTCCGGCTGGCCGATGAACTTGAACTCGTCGAACGGGTAGCCGCCGCTGCGGTAGGCCGGGACCTCCCAGCGGGTCGGGTTCTCCTGGGTGAGTTGGGTGACGTGCGCGGCGATGGGGTTGAGGAAGTGCGCGTCGTACGTTCCGTTCCGCAGCAGGTTGGCCATGATCTGGTAGCCGTACGGGCTCTTCGCCGGGTCGGCGCCGGGCCGGAGCGGGATCTGCGTGGCGCCGGCCGCGCGGAACCGCTTCTCCCACTCGTCCGAGACGTGCAGCGGCTGCTTGGTGTCGGTCGCGGTGGCCAGGGTGAGGCCCAGGTCCTGCTGGATGCCCTTGATCGCCGCGCTGCGGGCCGGGCTGTTGGCGTAGTCCCCGCTCTGCGCCATGGCTCCGTACTTGGCCATGAAGGTCGCCGGGTCCTGGTTGCCGTAGAAGGACGTGGCGAACCGCGGGTCGCTCTTGTGGTGGTCCAGGATTTCCTGGAGGTGCTTGAGTTGGGCGTCGCTGGCCTGGTCGCCGAGGCCGAGGATGTAGGTGGCCGCCTTGGCCTCCTCCTCCGGGATGCCGCCGACGGGGTTGGCGTTGAACGCGGTGCCGTCGCTGCCGGTGTCGTCGCCCAGGGCCCGGGAGGCGTCCTGGTCGGCTTCGGTGGCCCGGTCGATGGCGTCGCCGATGGCCTTGGCGGCGGTCTCGGCCTTGGCCTTCCAGCTCCTGGCGTACTCGGGGTCCTTCTTGTCCTCCTGGGTCGTGGGCGGCGGCCAGTGCACCGCGCCCTCGCCGTCGACGGTGAGGCCCTCGTGGGTCGCGTTCTGGACCGCGGTGGTGAGGTCTTTCTTCGCCGCCGTGATCTCGGTGTGGGCGTCGCGGAGCGTCTTGGCCAGGGCCGAGGCCTCCTCGAAGGCCGCGTGGATCTGGTCGCGGGCCCAGGTGAGCTTGGCGTTGGCGAGGCCGGCGGCGTCGCCGTGCCAGCCGGACTGCTGGATGGTGCCGATGACCTCGTTCTGCATCCGCTGGGTGAGGTCCCACTTGCGGACGAGGTTCTCGAAGTCGCCCGCCGCGGAGGCGAGGCCGCCGAGGTCGACCTGCTGGAGCTGACTGAACGTCACCATGATCGTGCTGTATCCCCCCGTTCGCGCCGGCGCTAGCGTCCGGCGCCCTGCGCCTGGTTGAAGTGGGCCTGGATGTCCGTGTCGGTCCTGGTGTAACTCTGGGCCGTGGTCTGCAGGTTGGTGCCGATGTCGCCGACGGTGGTCTGCAGCCCGCTGGACTGGCTGGTCCAGGTGCCCCAGGTGGCGGTGAGCACGCCGCCGAGGTTCCAGCCCTTGAGGGACCCGGCGGCGGCGTTGACGTGCTCGCCGGGCTGGTCGCACTCGGTTTTGACGGCGTCCCGCAGCGCGAAGGCGTTCTGCGCGGCCTGCTGGAGCACGCCGGGGTTCACGGCGACGGTCTTGCCGCCGGCCGCCGGGCTCAGCGAGACCGGTGCGGCGTTGGCGCCGGCCAGGTCCGGGAACTGCTTCTTCGCCTCTTCGGTGAGATTGCCCTTGTCGTCGAAGAGCCACGGATTCATGCGACGCTCGAATTCGAGGTCGGTCATTGTTTTCCCCCCGGATAATGATCGGCAAGGATCGTACTATTTTTGCGGCCGCGATTTCGGTGAATTGAATATTGATACCTGGTTAACATGTGGTGAATCACGACTGGATTGGCCCGTTCATACTGTGCCGATCCGCACATTGCCCGACACGCGGTGGCATGCCAGAGTGCCGGGCATGAACCATCCGCTCGCGGCCGAGCCGCGCTCCGCCGTCCCCGCCCCTGCCCCCGCCCCGGCCGCCGCTCCCGCGCAGGTCTTCGACTGGCTCGACCAGACGGCCGCGATGCGGGCCGAGGCCGGGCTGACGCGGACGCTGCGCAGCCGGGCCGCGGACGACCCGGTGCTGGACCTCGCGGGCAACGACTACCTGGGCCTGACCAGGCATCCGGTCGTCACGCGGGCGGCCGCGGACGCTGCGCTGCGCTGGGGCGGCGGCTCGACGGGGTCGCGGCTGGTGACCGGGACGACCGCGCTGCACACCGAACTGGAGCAGGAGCTGGCCGAGTTCTGCGGAACGGAGGCTGCGCTGGTGTTCTCCTCCGGGTACACGGCCAACCTCGCGGCGCTGACCGCGCTCACCGACCCGGACACCCTGATCGTCTCCGACGCCTACAACCACGCCTCGCTGATCGACGGCTGCCGGCTCTCCCGCGCCGACGTCCACCGGGCCCCGCACAGCGACCCGGCGGCCGTCGCCGAGGCATTGGCCGATCGGGCGCAGCCGCGGGCGCTGGTGGTCACCGACTCGGTGTTCTCGGTGGACGGCGACGCGGCCCCGCTGCCCGCGCTGTCGGAGGCCGTCCGCGCGCACGGCGCCGCCCTGCTGGTCGACGACGCGCACGGGCTGGGCGTCCTCGGCCCCGGCGGCACCGGGGCGCTCGCGGCGGCCGGGCTCGCCGGGCAGCCGGACACCGTGGCCACCGCCACCCTCTCCAAGTCGCTCGGCTCGCAGGGCGGCGTCGTCCTCGGCCCGCGCCGGGTGATCCGCCACCTCACCGAGACCGCCCGCACCTTCATCTTCGACACCGGTCTCGCCCCGGCCGCCGCCGGCGCCGCCCTCGCCGCCCTGCGGCTGCTTCGCGCCGAGCCGGCCCGCGCCGAGCGCGCCCGCGAGGTGGCCCGCACCCTGGCCCGGCAGCTCACCGCCGCCGGACTGCACAGCTGCGAGCCCGAGGCGGCCGTGGTGTCCGTCCGGGCCCCGGGCCCCGAGGCCGCCGTCGCCTGGGCCGCCGACTGCCGCCGCGCGGGCCTCGCCGTCGGCTGCTTCCGCCCGCCGTCCGTCCCGGACGGCATCTCCCGGCTGCGGCTGACCGCCCGGGGCGACCTGACCGACGGGCAGATCGCCGAGGCCGTCCGCATCGTCGCCGAACTGGCCCCGGCCGGTGCGCGGGGCGAATGAGCGGACGGCGGAGCGACAAGCCGCTCGGAGCGACCGGGCCCGCCGGGCAGGACGGCGGGATGACCGATCTGCGCTGGGACGAGCACGTGGCACGGCTGCTCGATCCGACCGACGGGGGCTGCCTCGCCGAGGTGTTCATCGAGGACACGACGGTGGCGGACTGGCAGGCCCTGCTCGACCTGGTCGAGGAACAGGGCTGGGCGTACGAGTTCATCGTGGGGTGCTTCGTGCTGCCGCTGCCGCGGGCCGAGGCGGTGCTGTCCCGGCCCGCCGGTGCCAGGTGCCCGGTTCTGTGCGTGCGGCCGGCCCCGGAGGTCTGCGCCGTCTTCCGGTTCCTCGGGGCGGAGCAGATCGGTTTCGACGTCGGCCTCGGCGAACTCCAGGGCCAGGAGCAACTGGACGTCCTGTGCGGGTTCCTGACCGCGATCGGGCGGCGGCTGGGCAGGCCGGTGCCGATGTACGTCGAGGGCGACACCGGGGCGCCGTTCCTCGGGTACGACGCGGCCGCCGACCGGGTCCGGGCGCTGTGGGCGCCGCCGGTGGACTGACCGGGCCGGCCGGCTACTTCTTCCTCGCCCGGCTCGGCTGGACCCGGGTGGGCTCGCCGGCCGCCTTGGGGTGGTCCGGCGGGTACGGGAGTTCGCCGAGGCCCTCGTCGCGCAGTTGCTTCTCGTACAGCTCCAGCAGGGGCTCCAGGCGGAACGCCAGGCCGTCCATCTCCGCGTTCAGGTCGCCGAGTTCGGCGAAGCGGGCGGGGAGGGTGCGCAGGTCGAAGTCCTCGGGGGCGGCGTCGTCCAGTTCCTCCCAGCGCAGTGGGGCGGAGGCGGTGGCGCGCGGGCGGGCGCGCAGCGAGTAGGCGGAGGCGATGGTGCGGTCGCGGGCCATCTGGTTGTAGTCGACGAAGATCCGCTCGCCGCGTTCCTCCTTCCACCAGGCGGTGGTGACCTTCCCGGGCATCCGCTGCTCCAGCACCCGGCCGAGGGCGATCACCGCGTGCCGCCCGTCGGTGAACGTCCACTCGGGCGCCAGCGGCACGTAGACGTGCAGTCCGCGCCCGCCGGAGGACTTGGGCCAGCCGCGCAGCCCGTACTCCTCCAGCAGGGCGCGCAGTTCGTGGGCGGCGCGGACGGCGTCGTGGAAGTCGGTGCCGGGCTGCGGGTCGAGGTCGATCCGCAGCTCGTCGACGTGGCCGGTGTCGGAGCGCCGCACCGGCCAGGGGTGGAAGGTGAGGCAGCCCAGGTTGGCGGCCCACAGCACGGCGGCCGGCTCGGTGGGGCAGATCTCGTCGGCGGAGCGGCCGGAGGGGAACTCGATCCGGGCGGTGGGCAGCCACTCCGGCAGGCCCTTGGGGGCGCGCTTCTGGTAGAAGAACTCGCCGTCCACGCCGTCCGGGAAGCGCTGCAGGGTGGTCGGCCGGTCGCGCAGGCCGCGCAGCACCCCGTCGGCGACGGCCAGGTAGTACTGCGCGACGTCCAGCTTGGTGAAGCCGCGCTCGGGGTAGTACACCTTGTCCGGGTTCGACAGCCGGACGGTGCGCCCGGCGACTTCCAGTTCCACGGCTGAGCCCATGCCCCACACGCTAAGCGCCGGGCGCCCGGCGCGCGCTCCGGGGCGAAGCGGGCGAGGATCGGACGCATGGACCTGCCCGTGATGCCGCCGGTGGCGCCGATGCTCGCCAAGTCGGTGGCCAGGATCCCGCCCGGGATGCAGTACGAGGCGAAGTGGGACGGCTTCCGTTCCGTCGTGTTCCGCGACGGGGACGAGGTGGAGCTCGGCAGTCGCACCGGAAAGCCGCTGACCAGGTACTTCCCCGAACTGGTCGAGGCGTTCAGGCGGGAGCTGCCGCCGCGCTGCGTGCTGGACGGCGAGGTGGTGATCGCCCGGGACGGCCGGCTGCGCTTCGAGGAGCTGCTGGAGCGCATCCACCCGGCCGCGAGCCGGGTCAGGCTGCTCGCCGAGCGGACCCCGGCCTCCTTCGTCGCCTTCGACCTGCTCGCCCTCGGGGAGGAGAGCCTGCTGGACGAGCCGCTGTCGGTGCGCCGCCAGGCCCTGGAGGCCGCGCTCGCCGACGCCGCCGACCCGGTGTTCACCGCCCCCGCCGCCACCGACCTCGACCTCGCCCGGACCTGGTTCGCCGAGTACGAGGGCGCCGGCCTGGACGGGGTGGTCGCCAAGCCGCTGGACCAGCCGTACCGGCCGGGGGAGCGGACCATGTACAAGATCAAGCACGAGCGCACCGCCGACTGCGTGGTGGCCGGCTACCGCGAGCACAAGAGCGGCCCGGTGGTCGGCTCGCTGCTGCTCGGCATCTTCGACGGGGACGGCAGGCTCCAGCACGTCGGCGTCTGCGCCGCCTTCCCGATGGCCCGCCGGCGCGAACTCGTCGAGGAACTGGCCCCGTTGCGGATGGAGGACCTCTCGCAGCACCCCTGGGGCGGCTGGGCGGACGAGGCCGCGCACGCCGAGGGCCGGCTGCCCGGCGCGGTCAGCCGCTGGACCGGCGGCAAGGACCTCTCCTGGATCGCGCTGCGCCCCGAGCGGGTGGTCGAGGTCGCGTACGACCACATGGAGGGCACCCGGTTCCGGCACACCGCGCAGTTCCGCCGCTGGCGGCCGGACCGCACGCCGGAGAGCTGCACCTACGCGCAGTTGGAGGAGCCGGTCTCGTACGACCTCGGCAAGGTGCTGGGCGGCTGACGACGCGCCGGACAGCGCGGCGGCGCGGGAGGGCCCGACCCGGTCGGGCCCTCCCGCGTACGTGCGGGTCCTGCGGGTGCGGTCCAGGAGATGTGCTCAGGAGATGTGCAGCGTGGCGGCGCCGGTGGGCGTGGCCGACGCGGTCTCCGCGGGCGAGGCCGTCGGAGAGCCGGTCGGAGAGCCCGTCGGCGAGGGCGAGGCCGTCGGGGAGCCCGTGGGGGAGGAGGAGGCCGTCGGGGAGGCCGAGCCGGGCGGGGTGGGCAGCGTGTAGACGTTGTTCGGCGAGACGATCTGGGTGATCGCCCGTGCCAGGAACGTCGAGGGCTCCGAACCGTCGTGCAGGATGTCGGTGTTGAGCAGGATGGCCAGGCTGGCCTTGGCCTGCGGCAGGTAGATCACCACGCTCTCGTACCCGGGCAGCGAGCCGTTGTGGCCGATCCACCCGTGGGTGGTGAACACGCCGAAGCCGTAGCCGAGGTCCGGGGTCGGCCCGACCGGCACGAACTTCAGCCGCTCCGCCTGGGTGGCGGGCTTGATCAGCGGCTCCCCGGTGGCCAGCACCTTCGACCAGGTCTGCAGGTCGGCGAGGCTGGAGATGACGGCGCCGGCCGCCCAGCCCCAGGACGGGTTCCAGTTGGTGGCGTCCTCGACCGCGCCGCTGGCCGTCTGGTTGGTGTAGCCGTGGGCGTGCGGGTCAGGGAAGGCCGCGTCGGTCGGCAGGCTGGTCCTGGAGAGCCCGGCCGGGGTGAACACCTGCTGGTTCAGGAAGTCCTGGAGCGGCTGCCCGCCGACCTTCTCGACCACCAGGCCGAGCAGGATCAGGTTGGTGTTGGAGTACTCGAACTGGGCGCCCGGGGCGAAGTTCGCCGGGTGCTTGAACGCGTACGCGAGCAACTGGTCCGGGGTGAAGGGCTGGTTGGGGTTGCCGAAGAACGCCTGCTGGAAGTCGGAGTCCAGGGTGTAGTTGAACAGGCCGCTGCGCATCTCGCCGAGCTGGCGCAGGGTGATGCCGTCGCCGCCGGGCACGGTCGGGACGTACTTGGAGATCGGGTCGTCCAGGCCCAGCTTGCCCTGGTCCACGAGGCGCAGGATGCCGGTGGCGGTGAAGGTCTTGGACACACTGCCGATGCGCATGTACATGTCGGCCGACATTGGCGCCCCGGAGTTCTTGTCCGCGACGCCGAAGGTGCGCTGGTAGCTGCCGTCGGGAGCGGTGTAGCCGACGATCACCCCGGGGATGGAGACCTCGCTCATCACCTGCTTGATCGCGCTGTCCAGCTGGTTCATGACGTCCTGGGTGAGCGGCACCACCGCGCCGGTGGCGCTGCCGGTCGGCGTGGCGGTCGGGCTCAGCGCGGCCGGTTCGGCGGTGACGGCCGGCTCGGCCTGCCGCGCGGGCCCGGCGTCCCCGGAGCAGGCGGAGACGGCGAGCAGGCCGCTCAGCGCGAGGACGGCGGAGGCCACCCGTACGGACCGGGGGACGGCCGGGCGCGGAGTGCGGGGGACCCGCACGGAGCGGGGAACGGCCGGTCGGGGCCATCGGGTGTCGGTCATCGGCGCAGGCGCCTCTCTGGGGCGGACGGCCCCTTGGCGAAGGGCCCCGGAGCGCTCCCGGGCAGGCCGGGGCGCTGCTCCACGGGGCCGCGGGGGAGCGTCGCCACCGTAAGCACCGCCGCCGTACGGCCGCGCGCGGGTCGGTGCGGGGCTGGACCGAACGGGAGCGCGGTCAGCCGAGTGCCCCGTCCGGCTGGCGGCCCGGTGCCAGCCGCCCCGGCCGGGCCGCGCACGTTGCGCCGGGCCGCCCACCCGGGCCGGGTCACGCACGTCCGGCCGGGCCGCCCACCCCGGCCGGCGTCCCGTCGGACGGCGGCACGGCGGTCGCCCCGCGCTCGGCCGGACGGGTGAGCACCGGCATGCCGCACCCGCCGTCGGCCGCCGCTCGGGCACGATCGTTCAGCCCAGCTGTGGCCGCCCTTAAGAATTCCTCGATGGACCGCACCCCCTCCGACCAGGCAGATTTCTGCCTGCCCGGAGCGCACCCGTCAGGGACGGTCGAACCGGGCTCCCTCGGCCTGCCCCCGCACCCGCAGGCCGTCCCACCCGCACGTCAGGAGCCGCCGTGAAGGCACTCGTCAAGCAGCAGGCCGAGCCCGGGCTCTGGCTGATGGACGTCCCCATGCCCGAGATCGGCCCCGGCGAGGTGCTGATCAAGGTGCTGCGGACCGGCATCTGCGGCACCGACCTGCACATCCGCAAGTGGGACGGCTGGGCCCAGCAGACCATCAGGACCCCGCTGGTGCTGGGCCACGAGTTCGTCGGCGAGGTCGCCGAGCTCGGCGCCGGCGTCGCGGACATCGCGGTCGGCGACCTGGTCAGCGGCGAGGGCCACCTGGTCTGCGGCAAGTGCCGCAACTGCCTGGCCGGCCGCCGCCACCTGTGCCGCAACACCGTCGGCCTGGGCGTCAACCGTGACGGTGCCTTCGCCGAGTACGTGGCCCTGCCCGCCTCCAACGTCTGGGTGCACCGGGTGCCGGTCGACCTGGACGTGGCCGCGATCTTCGACCCGTTCGGCAACGCCGTGCACACCGCGCTGTCCTTCCCGCTGGTCGGCGAGGACGTGCTGGTCACCGGCGCCGGCCCGATCGGCATCATGGCCGCCGCCGTCGCCAAGCACGCCGGCGCCCGCAGCGTGATGATCACCGACGTCTCCCCGTACCGCCTTGACCTGGCCCGCCAGGTCGGTGTGACGCTGGCGCTCGACGTCTCCGAGCACACCATCGAGGAGGGCCAGCAGAAGCTGGGCCTGCGCGAGGGCTTCGACGTCGGCCTGGAGATGTCCGGCCGTCCCGAGGCGATGCAGTCGATGATCGCCAACATGACCCACGGCGGGAAGATCGCCATGCTCGGCCTGCCCGCCGAGCAGTTCCCGGTGGACTGGGCCTCGATCGTCACCTCGATGATCACCATCAAGGGCATCTACGGCCGCGAGATGTTCGAGACCTGGTACGCGATGTCCGTGCTGCTGGAGGGCGGCCTGGACCTCAGCCCGGTGATCACCGGCCGCTACGCCGCCACCGACTTCGAGGCCGCCTTCGACGACGCCGCGGGCGGCAACTGCGGCAAGATCATCCTCGACTGGACCGCCTGAGCCCGCCCCAGCCCCGCCGAACTGCTCCCGCCGAACTGCTTAAGGAGACCGCAGTGTTCGACAACGTGCGTGCCGACGTCGCCGCCACCCTGGACGAGATCCGCGAGGCCGGCCTGTTCAAGCCCGAGCGGGTGATCGGAAGCCCGCAGAGCGCCGCCGTCACCGTGACCGGCGGCGGCCGCCCGGGCGAGGTGCTGAACTTCTGCGCCAACAACTACCTCGGCCTGGCCGACCACCCCGAGGTGCTCGCCGCGGCCAAGGACGCCCTGGACCGCTGGGGCTACGGCATGGCCTCGGTCCGCTTCATCTGCGGCACCCAGGACGTCCACAAGGAGCTGGAGGACCGCCTCTCGGCCTTCCTCGGCCAGGAGGACACGATCCTCTACTCCTCCTGCTTCGACGCCAACGGCGGTGTCTTCGAGACCCTGCTGGACGACCGCGACGCCGTCATCTCCGACGCGCTGAACCACGCCAGCATCATCGACGGCATCCGGCTCAGCAAGGCCCGCCGCCACCGCTACGCCAACCGTGACCTGGCCGACCTGGAGAAGCAGCTCCAGGACACCCAGGACGCCCGCCGCCGCCTGATCGTCACCGACGGCGTGTTCTCGATGGACGGCTACGTCGCCCCGCTGCGCGAGATCTGCGACCTGGCCGACCGCTACGACGCCATGGTCATGGTGGACGACTCGCACGCCGTCGGCTTCGTCGGCGCGGGCGGCCGGGGCACCCCGGAGCTGCACGGCGTGATGGACCGCGTGGACATCATCACCGGCACCCTCGGCAAGGCGCTCGGCGGCGCCTCCGGCGGCTACGTCGCCGCCCGCCGGGAGATCGTCGCCCTGCTGCGCCAGCGCTCCCGCCCGTACCTGTTCTCCAACTCGCTGGCCCCGGTGATCGCGGCCGCCTCGCTCAAGGTGCTCGACCTGGTCGAGAAGTCCAACGAGCTGCGCGAGCGGCTCGCGGCCAACACCGCGCTGTTCCGGACGCGGATGACCGAGGCCGGGTTCGAGATCCTGCCCGGCGACCACCCGATCGCCCCGGTGATGATCGGCGACGCGGCCGAGGCCGGCCGGCTCGCCGAACTGCTGCTGGAGCGCGGCGTGTACGTGATCGGCTTCTCCTACCCGGTGGTGCCGCACGGCCAGGCCCGGATCCGGGTGCAGCTGTCCGCGGCGCACTCCACCGAGGACGTCGAGCGCGCCGTCGCGGCCTTCGTGGACGCGCGCGCCGCCCTGGAGGGCTGACCTCCACCCAGGCTGCCCGTGGGCCGGACCGCTCGGAACCGGACCGGCCCACGGGCTCACAACCGCCGCGCGGCGGAGGCGAATCGACGCGCCCCCGCCGCACGGCCCCAGGACCATCTGCCCCACCCTCCCGCAACGGGGGCGGGACGCCGGCCCCGCCGACGTCCCGCCCCCGTCGTGGTTGCCGGAGGACGGCTGCCGGTCAGTCGTCCTCGTTCTCGCCCTGGTCGTCGCCGGCAACGCTGCGGTGGAACCCGGCGGGCTTGGCGAAGACCTGGCCGTTCTCGACCGCCGGGCCGGTGCCGCCGGTGACCAGGTTGCCGCTGGTCGAGTCGAACACCACGGTGTTGCCCGAGGCGGAGACGAACGGCTGCGTCGACGAGCCGTTGCCGAGCGAGCCGTCCGGCGCGGCGGCGACCCGCTCGGTGCGGCCGGTGCGCAGGTCCTGGCGGTAGACGTCCCAGCCCGGGTGCTGGGGGCCGGCCACCAGGTTGTCGGCGGCGGACTCGAAGTAGATCCAGCGGTTGTCGGCGCTGATCGAGCCGTGGTCGGAGGAGCCGACCGAGCTGGTGCCGGGCAGGCCGCCGCTGACCTTCGTCACGGTGCCGGTCCGCAGGTCCCGCACGTGGAGCACGGTGTGGTAGCGGTGGCCGCCGGTCGAGCCGCCGGGCTCGGACAGGGTGTAGATCGCGCGCCGCCCGTCGGGGCTGATCGTCGCCTCGAAGCTGGAGCTGCCGATCGTGCCGTCGAGGCCCGCGCTCACCGGTGTGAGCGTCCGGGAGCGGACGTCGTAGGTGTAGTAGGGGGCGGCGGTCGGGCGGGCCAGGCTCGGCTGCGCCGCGGACTGCGGGACGCTGCGGCGCGCGGCCTCGGCGGCGCTCGGGGTGAGCTCCACGTCGGCGGAGGCGTCGGAGGAGGCGGGGGCGGAGGCCGTGGCCGCCGCCGCGGCGGTCGCGGCGGCGAGGCCGGGGGCCTGCTCGTCCGGCAGCAGGCTGGAGATGGAGCCGAAGCCGATGGTGCGGCCGTCTGCGCTGATCGTCGGTCGGAACGACGTGCTCTCGCCCGGCTTGCCGTTCACGTCGTGGGAGACCAGCCGGGTGGTGTGGGTCCAGCGGTCGGTGAGGTAGACGTTGATCTTCCAGGTGTAGGGCCGGGCGAGCGAGGGCTCGGGGGTGGGCTCCGGCTCGGGGTCCACGACGGTCGGGTCCAGGTCGGTCCGGGAGGACACGTAGACCACGTACCGGCCGTTGCCGCTGACCTGCGCGTTGTACGAGGAGTGGTACTGGTCGGTGTCGGTGTTGGTGGGGCTGCTGCTGACCAGCTCGGTGCGGCCGGTCCTGCGGTCCCTGATGTACACCTCGGTGCGGTTCTTGACCTGCGCGCCGGGCGCCACGTTCTCGTCCTCGCTCTCGAAGACGACGTAGCGGCCGTCGGCGCTGATCCCGGCCTGGTCGGTCGAGCCGCTCAGCGCCCCGCCCGCGTCGGACAGGTTGACCTGTTCGAGGCGGCCGGTGCGCAGGTCCTTCACATAGGCGTTGCTCCAGCCCACCGAGGGGTGGGGCAGCAGGTTCGTGGCCCGGGAGGTGAACAGGGCGTAGCGGCCGTTCGCGCTGATGCCCTGGGCCGTCGACTGGTTGTCGGGCGCCGCGCCGTTCGGTCCGAGGCTGACCTGGGTGGTGCCGCGCGGCGCCGGGCCGGCCTGGGCCGGGGCGGCGGCGACGGCGAGCAGCGCGGCCGCGACCAGGACGCTGCCACCGCCCGACAGCCAACGGTTGCGGGTCGTCCGGGTGGTTCGTGTCATGAAGGTGTTCCTCCCCAGCGATCGCCCGGCCGGGCTCCCTCCCGGCAACGGGCTTTCGGCAGAGCCAATCGTCGGGAGGGCCGGGGGGTCAACGCCCTCCGGTAATGTCGGCGTAAAATACGTCAACGGACGTATGCGGCAAGGGAATCAAGCCATTCGGACCGTCACGGGTGGCGTACGAAGACGTCCGCGGCGGCGTTGGTGTCGCCCGGCACCAGGTCGCCGTCGTCGGCGGTGAAAATCACCGTCCCGCCGCCGGCGTCCACGAACGGGTCCGAGGAGTCGGAGGTGCTCTGCCCGCCGTCCCGGGTGAGGCTGACCCGTTCGATCGCGCCGGTCCTCAGGTCGCGGCGGAAGACGTCGCTGACGCCGTTGGTGTCGCCGGGGACGAGGTTGTCGGCGGCGGAGTCGAAGTAGACCCAGTGGCCGTCGAAGGTCATGGCGGGGTCCTGGGCGCTCGCGGTGGTCGTGGTGCCGGGCAGGAAGGCGTTGAGCCGCGTCAGCCGGCCGGTGGCCAGTTCCCGGGCGTACAGGTCCGACCGGAAGTGGTTGGAGCCGGGCCCGCCGATGCGGAACGGCAGGCCGAACAGGGCGTAGCGGCCGTCGGGGCTGATCCGGGAACCCCTGCTGACGCCGCGCAGGGTGCCCTCGTCGTCCACGCTGGCGCCGGAGACCTTCCCGGTGTCGGCCTTCCAGACGAAGTACGGGTAGAAGCGGGCCGGGGCCAGCCCGGGCGCACCGGCGTCGGTGCCGGTGCCGGTGCCGGTGCCGGGGTCGGGGTCGGTGTCGGCGGCGGCGGCGGGGTTGGCGGCCGGGGCCTGCGGGAGCAGGTTGGTCGCCCGGGAGGTGAAGCCGACGGTGGCGCCGTCCGCGCTGATCGTCACACCGTAGGAGGTGTTGTTGGCGGCCCCGCCGTCCGCGCCGGTGGTGACCACCCGGGTGGTGCCGGTCCAGCGGTCGGTGACCAGGACGTTGAAGTGGCGCGGGTCCGAGCCCGGGGCGAGGTCGGTGCGGTTGGAGGTGTAGGCGACGTAGCGGCCGTCCCGGCTCAGGGACGGACTGTCGGAGTAGCCCTCGTCGTCGCCGGACCCGCCCCCGGTGACCAGTTCGGTGCGGCCGGTCCAGCGGTCGCGGACGAAGACGTCGCTGAAGCGCCTCGGCTGGCCGGGCACCACGTTGGTGGCGCTGGTGCTGAAGGCCACGAACCGGCCGTCGGCGCTGATCGAGGCGTCCGCGGTGGGTGCGTCCAGCCGGGAGCCGTCGTCGGCGACGCTGACCCGTTCGACGTGTCCGTTGCGCAGGTCGCGGACGTAGACCTCCTCCGCGTTCGGGGTGCCGGGCCCGGGCAGCAGGTCGGCCGCGGTCGAGGTGAACAGCGCGGAGCGGCCGTCCTCGCTCAGCCCGATCGCGATCGAACGCCCGTTGATCTGCCCGCCCTTGGCGGTCTCGCTGACGCGGGCGGTGTCGCCCTTGGGCGGCTTGGCCTCGGCGGCGGGCAGCGCCGCTCCGGCGGCCACGGCGGTGGCGGCCAGCACGGCGGCGGCGCGGGCGAGCCGGCGTCGAGTGGGTGCGTGCGTCATGGATCGTCCTCCCCTGATGGCGGTCCCGGGCCCACGGCCCCCGCGGCCCGGTCGGGGAGAGCCAAGCGTCGTGCGGACGGTTGGTCAACGACCGGTGGCGATTCCGTTCGGAAATACGCCACCGGTCGTATCCCGCAAGGGAGTCGGGGCATCGGACCGTCAGGGTCCCGGGGCCTCGGGGTGCGTCAGGCCGTCACAGGCGGCGCAGGAAGACATCCAGCACCTGGTTGGTGTCGCCCGGCACCAGGTCGCCGTCGTCGGCGGTGAAGAGCACGGTGTCGCCGGTGGCGTCCACGAACGGGCTGAAGGACGAGGAGGTGCTCTGCCCGCCGTCCCGGGTGAGGCTGACCCGTTCGATCCGGCCGGTCCACAGGTCGCGGCGGAAGATGTCGCCGGCGTCGTTGGTGTCGCCGGGGACCAGGGTCTCGGCGCCGGAGTCGAAGTAGACCCAGTGGCTGTCGGCCGTCATGACGCCGCCGGACGAGGACCACTTGGTGCTGGTGCCCGGCAGGTCGGTGTTGACCTTGGTGACCTTGCCGGTGGCCAGCTCGTGGACGTACAGGTCCAGCCGGATGCCGTGGGCCGGGCCGGGGAAGCCGCCGACGAACACCGGGACGCTGTAGATCGCGAAGCGGCCGTCCGGGCTGACCCTGGCGTCGTAGGAGACGCCGGTCAGCTCGCCGGTGCCGTCCAGGCTCGCACCGACGATCTTCCCGGTGCCGGCCTTCCAGACGTAGTACCGGTAGTAGTGGGGTCCGGCGAGCCGGGGCGAGTCGGTGGCGGCGTCGGCGTCGGTGGCCGGGGGCTCCGGCAGCAGGTTCCCGGCGCGGGAGGTGAAGCCGACGGTGGCGCCGTCCGCGCTGATCGTCGGGGCGAAGGAGGCGTTGTCGGCACCCGAGCCGTCCGCGCCGACGGTGACCAGCCGGCTGGTGCGGGTCCAGCGGTCGGTGACGTAGACGTTGTTCTTGCCGCGCCGCAGGGTGCCCGGGGCGAGGTCGCTGCGGTTGGAGACGTAGGCGACGTAGCGGCCGTCGCGGCTGATGCTGGGGCTGAGGGCCCCGAACCCGCTCTGGTCGTCGGTGCTCGGCACGGCGGCGGCGGTGACCAGTTCGGTGTGTCCGGTCCAGCGGTCGCGGACGAAGACGTCGCTGGGGTGGCTCGGCTGGCCGGGCACCACGTTGGTGGCGGTGGTGCTGAAGGCCACGAACCGGCCGTCGGCGCTGATCGAGGCGTCGGTGGTGGCGGCGTTCAGCGCGGAGCCGTCGTCGGCGACGCTGACCTTCTCGATGTGCCCGTTGCGCAGGTCGCGGACGTAGACCTCGTCCGTGTTCGGGGTGCCGGGCCCGGGCAGCAGATTGGTCGCGGCGGAGGTGAAGAGCGCGGAGCGGCCGTCCTCGCTCAGCCCGAGCGGCGTCGAGTAGGCGTTGAGCTGCTCGCCCTTGGCGGTCTCGCTGACGCGGGCGGTGTCGCCCTTGGGCGGCCTGGCCTCGGCGGCGGGCATCGCGGCGCCGGCCACGGCGGTGGCGACCAGCACGGCGGCGGCGCGGCCCAGCCATCTGCGGGTGCGTGCGGTGGTCATGGAACGTCCTCCCCTGGGATCGGCCGGCCGCGCTCCCTCCCGGCGGCGGGCTCTCGCAGAGCCAACCGTCGGGAGGGTCGGTGGTCAACGGGCGGCGGTGATCTCGTCGGGAAATACGCCAACGGACGTATCCCGCAGGGGAGTCGGGTCCTTACAGTCGGCGGCGGAAGACGTCCGCGCAGCCGTTGGTGTCGCCCGGCACCAGGTTGCCGTCGTCGGCGGTGAACAGCAGCGTGGTGCCGAAGGCGTCGACGGCCGGGAAGGAGGACGCGGAGGTGCTCTGAGTGCCGTCCGCGGTGAGCGAGACCCGGTCGGTCCGGCCGGTCCACAGGTCGGTGCGGAAGATGTCGGTCTGTTCGTTGGTGTCGTCGGGCACCAGGTCGGCGGCCTCGGAGGCGAAGAAGACCCAGCGGTCGTCCAGGGTCATCTCGGCGTCGAAGGAGGAGTCGGTGCCGGTGCCGCCCGGAAGCGGGGTGCTGACCCTGGTGACCTTGCCGGTGGCGAGCTCGTGGACGAAGACGTCCTTGTGGACGCCGTGCGAGCCGGGCCGGCCGCCCGGCTGGAAGAGGGCGTAGACGGCGTAGCGGCCGGAGGGGCTGATCCGCCCGTCGGCGCCGCTGCCCTGGAGCTGCCCGGCCTCGTCGAGGCTGGCACCGGTGGTCCTCCCGGTGCGGGCGTCCCACACGTAGGACGGGTAGGGGCGGGTGCCGGAGGCGAGGGGCGACACGGCGGTCCCGGCGGCGGGCTGCGCCCCGTCGGGCGGGAGCAGGTTGCCGGCCCGTGAGCTGAAGCCGACGACGGTGCCGTCGGCGCTGATCGTGGGGCGGTAGGAGCTGTTGTCGGCGGGGGTGCCGTCCGCGCCGGTGCTGACCACCCGGGTGGTGCGGGTCCAGCGGTCGGTGACGAAGACGTTGAACTTGCCGCCGTGCACGCCCGGTGCGAGGTCGGTGCGGTCCGAGGAGTAGGCCACGTAGCGCCCGTCCCAGCTGACGGCCGGGTCGTGGGCGCTGCGGATGCTCTGGTCGTCGCCCGCGCCGGAGGTGCCGTCGCCGGCCGTGACCAGTTCGGTGCGGCCGGTCCACCGGTCCTGGACGAAGAGGTCGTTCTCGTGCTTCCGCTGTCCGGGCAGCACGTTGGTGGCGCGGGTGGTGAACGCCACGTACCGGCCGTCGCCGCTGATCGCCGCGTCGCCGGCGCCGTCGTTCAACGCGGAGCCGTCGGCGGCGACGCCGATCCGTTCGAGGTGGCCGTTGCGCAGATCCCGGACGTAGACGTCCCCCGAGCTGCCGTGGCCGCCGGGCAGCAGGTTGGAGGCGGAGGACGAGAACAGGGCGTAGCGGCCGTCGCCGCTCAGCCCGCGCGCGAAGGACTCGCGGTCGGGCCCCTCGCCCGCGGGGCCCTCGCTGACGCGGGCGGTGTCGCCCTTGGGCGGCCTGGCCTCGGCGGCGGGCATCGCGGCGCCGGCCACGGCGGCGGCCGCCAGGACGGCGGCGGTACGGGCCGCCCAGCGGCGGGTGCGTGCGGTGGTCATCGATCGTCCTCCCCGGATGACGGTGCCGGGCCCACGACCCCCGCGGCCCGGTTCGGCCACGAGCCAAACGCCGTCCGGGGCGGGCGGTCAACGGGCGGGGGCGATCTCGGCCGGAAATGTGCCACCGGCGGTGGGTCCGGCGGAAAACCCGCCGCGTCCGGGTAACGCGCGCCGCGCTGGCAGAATTGGTCCGTGATCGACGCACGACGGCTGCGGACCCTGCGGGCCGTGGCGGACCACCGGACCGTGACCGCCGCGGCGGCCGCCCTCTACCTGACCCCCTCCGCGGTCTCCCAGCAGCTGGCCGCCCTGGAACAGGAGACCGGCCACGACCTGCTCGCCCGGGAGGGCCGGGGCGTGCGGCTGACCGCCGCCGGGGAGATCCTGCTCGGCCACGCCGACGTGGTGCTCGCCCAGCTGGAGCGCGCCGAGGCCGACCTCGCCGCGTACAGCGCGGGCGTCTCCGGGGAGGTCACCGTCGCCTCCTTCGCGACCGCCATCGCCTCGGTGCTCGCCCCCGCCGTCGGCCTGCTCGCCGAGCGCGCCCCCGGGGTGCGGCTCAAGGTGCTGGACGCCGAGGGCGACGCCAGCCTGCCGATGGTGCTGGACGGCCGGGCCGACCTCGCGGTGGCCGTCGAGTACCGGGGCGCCCCGCGCGCCGACGACGCCCGGCTGACCCGGGTGCCGCTGTACGCCGAGCCCTTCGAGGCCGTCCTGCCGCTCGGCCACCGGCTGGCCGACGAGTCCGGCCCGCTGGCCGTCGCCGCGCTGGCCGACGAGCCGTGGATCGGGCCGTACCCGGGCAACCCCTGCCACGACGTGGTGCTGCTGGCCTGCGAGCACGCCGGGTTCCAGCCCCGGCTGCTGCACTCCTCCGACGACTTCCGGGCCGTGGTGGCGCTCGCCGCGGCGGGCCTCGGGGTGGCGCTGGTCCCGCGCTCGGCGCTGCGCGGCGTCGACCTTCGCGAGGTCGCGGTGCGGCCGGTGGACAGCGAGCTCGCCACCCGGCGGGTCTTCGCCGCCGTCCGGACCGGTGCCGACGGGCATCCGCTGGTCCGGCCGGTGCTGGACTCCCTCGCGCAGGCGGCCGCCGCGGGCGGGTGAGCCGACCGTGCGCGGGGCGGCTGCGGGTCGGGCGGCTGGTTCGGCGCCTGCGGCCGTTCGGCGCCCGCGGCTGCTCGGCGTCCCGGGTCGGGCGGCCCGCCGTGGTGCTTCCGGCGTGGCGTCCCGGCCCGGGCGGCCGTGCAGCCGCTGGTCCGTGCGGGCGGTCGAGGTTCGGCGCCCCCCTCGGGACCGCCCCCGCTAAACGGTACCGACCGGTACCGACTGGAGGACGGTACCGACCGGTACCGTTTGGCGTCAAGAGTGGATAGGATCGGCCCCGTGGCAGTCAACGCACGGGCGCGCCTGCTGAGCACGGCCGAAACCCTCTTCTACGCGAACGGCATCCGCGCGGTCGGCGTGGAGCGCATCCTCTCCGAGTCCGGCGTGGGCCGGGCCTCCTTCTACCGGCACTTCACCGGCAAGGAGGAGCTGGTGACCGCGGTCCTGGAGGGCCGCGACGTCCGGTGGCGGGCGTGGCTCTCCGAGCGGGTCGCGGCCCACGGCGGCCACCCGCTGCACGTCTTCGACGCGCTGGCCGAACGGTTCGCGACCCAGGACTTCCGCGGCTGCGTCGCGATCAACACGATGACCGAGATCGCCGACCCGGCCAGCCCGGCCCGCCGGATGGCGGCCCTGCACAAGACCCGCGTCATCGACCTGGTCGAGCGGCTGATGCGGGACGCCGGCGTCCCCGAGCCCGGGGAGCGCGCCCGGCAGTTCGCCCTCCTGATGGACGGCGCCATCGTCACCGCCCTGCGCGAGGGCACCCCGGAGGCCGCCTGGCGGGCCCGCGGCATCGCCGAGGCCCTGCTGGCCGTCTGAGGCCCGAAGCCTGAAGCCCGAAGCCCGAAGCCTGACGCGGCGGCCCGGGTGTCCGGGCCGCCGCGCCCCGGGCTCAGGCGTGGTGCGGCGCCGCCGGGGTGCCGTCGGGGCGGACTCCGGCGAACTCGTCCAGGACGGCGACCCGCAGCTCGTGGGCGCCGTCCGGCCGGCTCTGCTCGTAGTAGAGGTACCAGCGGCCGCGGGCCGGGACGAGGTCGGCGTACCGGATGTCCAGCCAGGGGCCGTCCGGGGTGAGGCGGTGCCAGTCGCGCAGGTCGGTGGAGGCGGCCAGGCCGCAGCGCTCCTCGTAGTTGCCGGCGGCGTCCGCCGAGCCGTCGTAGAGCGCGAGCCAGCCGCCCCGGCCGTCGGGCAGGACGGTGGTGATCCGGGACTCGTAGCCGTCCCAGGCGCCGGCCGGGCCGACGTCCAGCGCCTCGGCGGCGCGGCCCGGCGGGGCGGTGAAGCGCAGCCCGTCCGGGGACACCGCGAGCGCGGTGGGCTGGACGGTGAGGCCGGTGGTGTGGATGTCGGCGTCGGCGTGGGCGCGGTCCTGCTCCTCGGGGGTGAACGGCCGGGCGCGGGAGACGGTGGCGAACAGGTGGACGCCGGCGTCGGTTTCGAGCAGGTACGGGTCCTTGACGCCCTCGGTGCCGGTGGTCGCGGCGGTGAGGACGGGGGTGCGGGTGGCGAGGTCGAAGGACTCGGGGGCGTCGGCGCGCAGGGCGTCGACGCGCCAGCGGTTGTCGGCCGGGTCGACGTGGCTGAGGTGGAGCAGGTAGCCGCCGTCGCGGGGCAGCAGGGCGAGGCGTTCCATCGAGGGGGAGTCCAGTTCGTCGCGCCGGACGGACCACAGGTCGCGGAAGGCGATGCCGTCGGTGCTCTCGGCGACGGCGCAGCGCCAGCCCCGGTCGGGCCCGTGCGTCGCGCCGCGCGGGCGGCGCTCGCGGTAGGTGAGCAGGAAGCGGTCGAGGTCCGGCTCGTACCGGACGCCCGGGCAGCCGGCCCAGTAGCCGGGTTCGGGGCGCTCGGGGGCGCGGACGAGGTGGGAGGCGCCGAGGTCGGGCGCGGCGGGCAGGGCGGGGTGCGGCATGGATCCGTCCTTCAGCTGAGGGGTGTCGCGAAGTTTCTATCAGATCGATCAAAAGTCCGGGCCGGGCGCGGTGGGTCGTCGTGGACCGGCTGACCAGCGAGGTGGCCAGCTTCACCAGCAGGTCTTCTATGAAGACGATGTTTCGCCCGATGGCGATCGCACGACACCGAACGGCCGAGCCTTGACCGTCCCCCGGAGATCGCGGCTACCTTCTTCTCAGAGTCGATCAAACATGGCCGACCAGGACCCGAGGAAGCCCCGCCCCGATGACCGCCCCCAGCACCGACGCACCCGGCTACGCCGGCCTGGGCCTGTACGTCGGCGACCTCCACAACCACTGCGGCATCAGCTACGGCCACGGGAGCATCGAGGACGCCTACGCCAACGCCCGGCTCCAACTCGACTTCGCCAGCGTCACCGGCCACGGCTGGTGGCCCGACCTGCCCGAGCGCACCCCCGAACTGGCGAGCCTGGTCGACTACCACACCGAGGGCTTCGCCCGGCTGGCCCGGCTCTGGGACCACGTCCAGGACGTCACCGCCGCCGCCCACGAGGACGGCCGCTTCGTCACCTTCCAGTCCTTCGAGTGGCACAGCCTCGCCCACGGCGACCACTGCGTGTACTTCGACGGCCCGCGCGGCGAGATCATCCGGGCGGCGGACCTGGACGAACTGCGCGCCCGGCTGCGGGTGCTCGCCGCCCAGGGCGTGCGCACCTGGGCGCTGCCGCACCACATCGGCTACGGGCCGGCCCGCCGCGGCATCGACTGGGCCTCCTACACCGAGGAGTTCGCCCCGGTGGTGGAGATGATGTCGATGCACGGCTGCGCCGAGTCCGACGAGGCGCCGCGCGGCTACCTGCACACCATGGGCCCGCGCGCCGGCGCCGCCACGGCCGTCCACGGCCTGCGCCTGGGCCACCGCTTCGGGCTGATCGGCTCCACCGACCACCACAGCGCCTTCCCCGGCAGCCACGGGCACGGCCGGGTGGCGGTCTGGGCCCCGGAACTGACCCGGGACGGCATCTGGAACGCCGTCCAGCAGCGCCGCACGTACGCGATCACCGGCGACCGCATCCTGCTCGCCACCTCCGTCAACGGCGCCCCGATGGGCGCCGAGGCCGCCACCGCCGACCGGCGCCGGATCCACGTCACCGTCCAGGGCCTGGACGCGCTCGACCACGTGGAACTGCTCCGCAACGGCGTACCCGTCCACCGGGTCAGCCGGCCCGAACTCCTCGCTGGCGCCGGCGGATCGGACGCCTTCTCCGGCACCCTGGGCTTCGCCGTCGGCTGGGGCCGGCGCGGCGAACCCGTGCACTGGGACGTCGTGCTGCGGATCGAGGGCGGGCGGCTGCTGGACGTCCAGCCCCGGTTGCGCGGCCCGGAGACCGTCGCGCCGGCCGAGGCCGAGCCGGACACCTACCGGCCGTCCTGGTGGGAGCGCACCGGGCCGGGCGAGCTCCGGCTGCGGACGGTCACCGACGGCAACCCCAACACCGCCACCGACAGCACCCAGGGCTTCTCGCTGCGGATCGAGGGCGACACGCGCACCCGGCTGGTCGCCGTCGTCAACGGCGTGGAGAGCGCCCACGCCGTCGGCGAACTCCTCGCCGGCGCGCGGACCGGATTCACCGGCGGGTTCGTCTCCGGCGCCTACCGCTTCGACCGGGCCGTGCCCGACCGGGAGACGACCGCCGAATTCGAGCTGACCGACGAACGCCCCGGCGGCGACGGGGACTTCTACCACGTGCGGGTCCGGCAGCTGAACGACCAGTGGGCCTGGTCCAGCCCGACCTGGGTGGGACCGGCCGACTCCTGTCGGCGGGCCGGCTGACGCCATCCCCCGTCAGCCGGCCGCGCCCCCGGTCGATCAGCCCCGAACCTCCAGAAGGAGAAGAACCATGTCCCGCCTCCCCGGCCGCCTCGCCGGCGCCGTGCTCACCGCCGCCCTGGCCGTGACCGCCGCCGCCCCGGCCCACGCCGCCGTCCCCGCCCCTGCCGCTCCCACCGCTCCCGCCCTGGTGTCCGGTACCGACGTCTTCGCCGACGACTTCGAATCCGGCACCGTCTCCGCCTGGACCCGCCAGCGCGTCGACGGCAACGGCAGCATCACCGTGGCCGGCGCCCCCGCCGGCGGCAGCGGCCGGGCGGCCCGCTTCGCCGTGCCGAACGACGGCGTCTCCTACCGCTCCGAGGTCGCCGTCAACTCCCTCGGCTGGGGCAGCTACCGCTTCGCCCTCGCCGACTACCTGCCCGCCGACTGGGTGCGGACCCCCACCGAGACGATCGTCGCCCAGTGGCACGGCTACCCGCTCGCGGACGGCAGCGACACCAAGCCGCCGATCGCCCTGACCGTCAAGGACGGCAGCTGGCGGCTCAAGGTGCACTGGCTGTCCGACCCCAGCACCGTCCAGGAGGCGGTGATCCCGCTCGGCGACGTGCAGTTCGGCCACTGGAACCAGTGGGCCTTCGACATCACCTGGTCCACCGACACCACCCCCGGCGCCGTCACCGTGTTCCGGGACGGCGCGCAGGTCGGCGCGTACAGCGGCCTCAACAACTACCACCAGAACCAGTCGCCGTACTTCAAGACCGGCATCTACCGGGCCAACTGGAACCCGGCCAAGAACATCCCCTACCCGACCGGCGGCCCCGACGTGGTGGCCTGGAGCGACAGCGTCGTCGTGACCAGGTACTGACCCGCGCGCACGGACCCCGGACCCCGAGAACCGAAGAGGTAGCACCACCATGAGCGACGCAGCCCGTCACCGCGGCCTGCCCCGAAGAGGCTTCCTCGGCCTGAGCGCCGGAGCGGCCCTGCTGGCGGCGGGCTGCCGCTCGGCCACCGAGGACGCCGCCGGCGGGGCCGCGGCCTCCGCCACCGCCTCCGCGCCGGACCTCCAGATCGTCTACGGCGCCGCCCCCGACCCCACCCAGCTGCTCCACCGCGGCCCGGACACCCCGGTGTTCGTCAACCTGGTGCTGGACCGGCTGGTCGACCTCGACCCGCAGACGCTGCAGCCCGTGCCCTGGCTCGCCACCTCCTGGGAGTGGAGCGCCGACCGCACCCGGCTGGTGCTCAAGCTGCGCGAGGACGTCACCTTCCACGACGGCCGCCCGCTCGACCCGGACGACGTCGTCTTCTCGCTCACCGGCGCCGCCAAGTCCTCCCAGGTCAAGCCGCTGCTGGAACGGCTCGCCGACATCAGGGCGAGCGCCCGCAACGAGGTCACGCTCACCCTCGCCAGGCCCACCAGCAACCTGTTCGACGCGCTCGCCTTCAACCCCGTGGTGGACGCCCGCAGTTACGTCGACGGCAAGGCCGCCGAGAAGGTCAACGGCACCGGGCCCTTCACCTGGCAGTCGTTCAAGGGCGGCAACCAGCTCGACCTGGCCCGCTACGACCACTACTGGCAGAGCGGGCGGCCCCGCTTCGAGCGGATCACCGTCCGGTCGGTGACCAGCAGCCAGGCCGCGCTGTCCGCCCTCCAGTCGGGGCAGTCCCACCTGATCGGCGCGGTGCCCGGACGCGACCTCAAGGTACTGGGCGGGAACCCGGGCTTCGCCGTGCAGTCCGCCAAGTCCTCCTACCAGCAGGCGTTCCTCGGCGTGAACACCACCAGCGGGCCCTTCGACGACCGCCGGGTGCGCCAGGCCCTGCAGTACGCGGTGGACCGCGAGCGCATCGTCGCCCAGGTGTACGGCGGCCACGCCGAGGCGAGCAGCCTGCCCTGGCCGTCCAACACCCCCGGCGTCACCCCCGACCAGGTCACCCGCTACCCGCACGACCCGGAGAAGGCCCGCGGGCTGCTCCGGGAGGCCGGCGCCGAGGGCGCACGGGTGCCGCTCACCGCCGCCAACTCGCCGGTGTTCGCCTCCCTCGTGGAACTGGTCAAGTACGACCTGGAGCAGGCCGGCTTCGGCGTCGACGTCCAGCTGCTCGACAACGCCGCACTCCAGCCGAAGATCCAACAGGGCACGCTGGAGGGACTGTTCATCGCCAACCACGGCATGGTCAGCGTCTCCCCGCTGAGCGGGATCACCGTCTCCGGCCCGCTCCAGGTCGGCCGGAACACCTCGCACGTCACCGACCCCGCCTACGCCGAACTCCAGTCCCGCGCCTTCGCCGCCGCCGACGAGCGGGCCCGGGCCGACGTCAACCACGAACTGTCCGAGTACCTGCTCGCCGAGTCCTTCCACATCACCCTCGCGCACGCCTGGGAGACCTACGCCTTCGCCTCCTCGGTCCACGGCGTGGCCACCAGCGCGCTCGGCTACCTGCGGCTCGACGACACCCGCCGCACCGCCTGACGCGCCGCAACGCGACCGCCGTCCCAGGGCGACCCCCACCGTCCTGGGACGGCGGCCCCCGCCCGCCCGACCACCCGGAGTACCCCCGTGCCCTACTGGACCAGAAAGGCGGCCGGCGCGCTGGCCACGCTCTGGCTCGCCTCCGTCGCCGTCTTCCTGCTGCTCCGCCTCGCCCCCGGCGACCCGGTGTCCGCCGCGCTCGGCGCCGAGGCCGACCAGGAGCAGCGCGACCGGCTCGCCGACAGCCTCGGCGTGGACCGGCCGATGCCCGTTCAGTACCTGGGCTGGCTGCACGGGCTGCTCACCGGCGACCCCGGCAGCTCCTTCCACTACCGGGAACCGGTCACCCGGCTGATCGGCCAGAGCGTCGGCAGCACCGTTCAGCTCGCCCTCGCCGCCGGCCTGCTGATGCTGGTCCTCGGCCTGCTGCTGGGCGTCGCCCTGGCCTCCGAGCGGCGCGGCCGGCTCGCCCGGGTGCTCGACCCGGTGGCCACCGCCCTGCTGGCACTGCCCGTGTACGTCACCGCCGTGCTGTTCGTCTTCGTCTTCGCGGTGCTGCTGCGCCTGCTGCCCGCCGGCGGCGAGCGGGACCTGTTCGCCGCGCCGGACCTCGCCGTCCAGTACCTCGCGCTGCCCGCGGTGGCGCTCGCGCTGCCGGGCTCGGCGGTGCTGGCCCGGCTGCTCGCCACCGAGCTGCGCCGCACCCGCCAGGAGGAGTTCGTGCTGACCGCCGTCGCCAAGGGGGCCTCGCCCCGGCGGGTCCTGGCCCGCCATGTGCTGCCCAACAGCCTGGCGCCGTTCTTCGTCGAGTTCGGCCTGCACCTGGGCGAGCTGCTCGGCGGCGCGGTGGTCGCCGAACAGCTCTTCGCCCGGCACGGCCTCGGCCAGCTGCTGCTGGACGCCATCAACCAGCGGGACTACCCGGTCGCCCAGACCCTGATCATGCTCGCCGTCGCCGTCGCCGTGCTCGTCCAGCTCGGCTCGGAGCTGCTGGTCGGCCGGCTCGACCCGCGGATCGCCCGCGCCGGCACCGGGGAGGACCGGTGACCGCCACGACCACCCCCGCAGTGCGCCGCTGGCGGCTCGCCCCGCCCGCGCTCCCGGCCGCGCTGCGCACCCGGCGCGGCCGCACCGGCGCGCTGCTCGTCCTCCTGGTGGTGCTGCTGGGGCTGCTCGGCCCGCTGCTGGCCGCGGACCCCTACCGGCAGGGCCCGGACGCCCTGGCCGGGCCGTCGGCGGCCCATCTGCTGGGCACCGACGAGGTCGGGCGCGACCTGCTCGCCCGCGCGCTGGCCGGGATTCGCACCGAGCTGCTGGTCTGCCTGCTGGCCGTCCCGGCGGCCGCCGTGCTCGGCACCGCGCTGGGACTGCTCGGCGGGCTGAACCGGCTGCTGGGCGAGGCCGTCCAGCGGCTGTTCGACCTGCTGCTCGGCCTGCACGGAGTCCTGCTCGGACTCGCGCTCGCCCTGCTGGTGCGCCCCGGAACCGGCACCGTGGTGGCCACCATCGTGCTCAGCGCGCTGCCCTCCTTCGGACGCCAGGCACGGGCCGCCCTGCTCGCCCAGTTGGCCCGCGACCACGTGGTGGCGGCCCGGGTGCTCGGCGTGCCGCGCGGCCGGATCCTGCGCCGCCACGTGCTGCCGAACGTCGTCGACGCCACCACCGCGCTGCTGGCCGTGGCGATGGCGCACGCCGTCAAGACCGAGGGCGGACTGAGCGTGCTGGGCCTCGGCATCCAGCCGCCCGCCCCCTCGCTCGGCACGATGATCAACACGGGCTCCAAGTACCTCTTCCTCCACCCGGGTTACGCCCTGGCGCCGGTCCTCCTGCTCGGCCTGCTGGTGTTCGGCCTGACCCTGCTCGCCGACTCGTTCAACCGGGAGAGACTGCGTTGACCACGACTGATCCGGTGACCACGACCGATGCGGTGACCACGACCGGTGTGGTGGCCACGACCGGGACCGACCGGGCCCCGACCGCCGCCGCGGTGCCGGGCCGGCCGCTGCTGGAGGTGCGCGGCCTGCGCGTCACGGCGGGCGGCGGCGAGGCGGTGCGCGGGGTGGACTTCACCGTGCGGCCGGGCGAGATCCTCGGCCTGGTCGGTGAGTCCGGCTCGGGCAAGACCCTCACCGCGCTGGCCGTCAACCGGATGCTGCCGCCGGGCTGCCGCACCACCGGCGGCACCGTCCGGTTCGACGGCACCGACCTGCTCGCCCTGCCCGAACCCGCCGTGCGCGCGGTGCGCGGCCGACGCATCGGCATGGTCTTCCAGGACCCGCTGGCCCACCTCAACCCCCGGATGCCGGTCGGCCGCCAGCTCGCCGAGGCGGCGCTGGTGCACGGCGCGAGCCGCCGGGCCGCCCGCGACCGGGCGCTCGAACTCCTCGACCTGGTCGGCATCGCCGAGCCCGCGCGCCGCTACCGCGACCGGCCGCACGAGTTCTCCGGCGGCATGCGCCAGCGCGTGCTGATCGCCATGGCGATGGCCAACCGCCCGGACCTGCTGATCGCCGACGAGCCGACCACGGCGCTCGACCCGAGCACCCGGGTGGAGATCCTGGACCTGCTGGTCCGGCTTCGTGACGAGACCGGCACGGCCGTCCTGCTGATCACCCACGACCTCGGCGTGGTGGCCCGCAGCTGCGACACCGTCCAGGTGATGTACGCCGGACGGATCGTCGAACGGGCTTCCACCGCGCACCTGCTGGCCGCGCCCCGGCACCGGTACACCGCCGGGCTGCTGGCCGGCGTGCCCCGGCTGGACGGTCCGCCCGGTGCACCGCTCGCCGTCATCGGCGGACGCCCGCCGGCGG
Source organism: Kitasatospora sp. NPDC058048 (assembly GCF_042885555.1). NCBI lineage: Bacteria > Bacillati > Actinomycetota > Actinomycetes > Kitasatosporales > Streptomycetaceae > Kitasatospora > Kitasatospora sp. NPDC058048. The sequence continues at coordinate 91,818 of NZ_JBHVRT010000006.1, forward strand.
CCGGCCGGGCACCGGACGGCTGCGCCTTCGCCCCGCGCTGCGCGGCCGCCGACGACCGCTGCACGGCCTCGGCGCCGCAGTGGACCGGCGCGGCCGACTCCGGCTTCGCCTGCCATCTCCCGGTGCCCCAAGCCGTGGTGACGGAACGTCGGAACAGCGGGCCGCGGCGGTCGGAGCGGTCCGCCGAGCCCGTCCTGGTCGCCGACGGGCTCACCGTCCGCTACGGCCGCCGCCGACCGCCAGCCCTGGAGGGCGTGAGCCTGAGCGCCGCGCCCGGCCGGGCGGTCGGGGTGATCGGCGAGTCCGGCTCCGGGAAGTCCACCCTGGCCCGCGCGCTGCTCGGGCTGGTGCGCCCGCAGGCCGGGACGGTGCGGGTGGACGGCCGGTCCTGGGCCGAGGCCGACCGCGCCGAGGAACGCGAGCTGCGCCGCCGGGTGCAGCTGGTCTTCCAGGACCCGTACGCCTCGCTCAGCCCCCGGATGACGGTGCGCGAGGCGCTGGCCGAACCGCCGGCCGCCCACGGGCTGCGGGACCGCGACCCGCGCGGGCTGTGCGAGCTGGTCGGCCTGCCGGAGGCGGTGCTGGACGCCCGGCCGCACCGGCTCTCCGGAGGCCAGCGCCAGCGGGTCGCGATCGCGCGGGCCCTGTCCGTCGGCCCGCAGGTGCTGGTCGCCGACGAGCCGACCTCCGCGCTGGACGTCTCGGTCCAGGCGCAGATCCTCAACCTCTTCGCCGAACTGCGCGAACACCACGGCGTCGGGCTGGTGTTCATCTCGCACGACCTCGCGCTGGTCCGGCACCTGTGCGACGACGTGCTGGTGCTGCGGCACGGCCGGGTCGTCGAACGGGCCCCCGCCGCCGAGCTGTTCGCCGCCCCCGCCCACCCGTACACCCGGGAGCTGCTGGCCGCCGCCGGCGCCCCCGGCCTGCCCCGCCCATGACCGGACTCTGGAGCCCCATGCCTGCCGTGCCCCCTTCGCGTCGCCAACTCCTGCTCGGCACCGGTGCGGTGGCCGCGCTCTCGGTGCTCGGACCGGCCACCGGTGCCGCCGCCGCGCCGACGGGCCGGCCGTCGAACGGACCGGACGTGACCGAACTCGGCCCCGGGAACAGCGACTTCCCACTGATGAGCGCGACGCTGATCGGCGACACCCTGTGGATCGGATCGCGCAACCTCGCCCCGGCCCGGGTGATCGGCCACCACCTGCCGACCGGCCGGGTCACCGCCACCGTCGAGCTGCCCACCGGCAACTTCGTCCAGGGCTCGGCCGCCCGGGACGGCGTGCTCCACCTCGGAGTCACCGACGCCCCGGGCGCGGCCAACCTCTACCGCTACGACGGCACACTGACCGCGCTCGGCAACGTCCCCGGCGCCGACGTCCGCGACGTGGCCGTCGCACCGGACGGGACGGTCTACGCGACCGGACGGCAGAAGGGCCGGGCCGCCGGTCCCGGCCTCTACGCCTGGAGCCCGGCCACCGGCGCCGTCACCGAGGTCGCCTCCCCGGCGCCGGGTGCCACCCAGGGCCGCGCCGTGGCGGCCACCGCGACCCACGCCTACCTCGGCGTCGGCAGCAACCTCGCAGGCGGCGGCGGAGCGACCCGGGCGAGCCTGTACGCCGTCGAGCGGGCCACCGGCGCCGTCACCGACATCACCCCGCCCGACCTGCGCGGCGACACGATCATCCGCCGGATCACCGTCCTCGGCGACGACCTGCTGGCCGTCTCCACCGAGGGCGCGCCCGCCCACGTCGCGCTCCTCGACCCGGCCGGCCACCGGGTGCTGCGCTCCTTCGCCGTCCCCGGCACCAAGAGCGTCACCAACTTCCAGCGCCGCGGGGACACCCTCTGGTTCACCTCCACCGAGCACGGCGTGCTGTGGCGCCACGACCTCGCCACCGGCGCCCTCGACCAGCTCGCGGTGCCCGTACCGGACGGCAACTCCTGGGGCCTCGGACGGCTCGGCGACACCCTGGCGGGCGTCACCGAGGGCGGCACCGTCTGGACCCTGGACCTCGGCACCGGGACCGTCACCACCCGGGACCTGGTCGAGGCCGGCGCGCCCGCGGCCCCCCAGCTCGGCATGTCGGTGGCGGCCCGCGCCGGGCGGGTGTACGTCGGCGGCAACGGCTCGATCGCCCTGCACGACCTGGCCGCCGGCACCGTCCGCAAGCTCCCGGTTCCGGGCGAGGCCAAGGACACCCTGGTCCTCGACGACGGCACCCTCTACCTCGGCGTCTACTCCTCGCAGGGCATCTGGCGCTACCGGCCGGGCGTCGACCGGGTGCCGGTCGAGGAGGCGGCGCTGCCCCAGGAGCAGAACCGGCCCCAGGTGATCCGCCGGGACCCCGACAGCGGCCTGCTGCTGCTCGGCGTCCAGGCCGACACCACCGGCGGCGGCTCCTTCGTCACCTACCGCCCGGGCAGCGGCCGGCCCACCGTGCACACCGACCCGCTGGGCCCGGAGCAGATGGTGCGCGCCGTGGCCGCCGGGCGCGGACAGGCCTTCCTCGGGGGCGACAACGCCCGGCCCACCGGCCCGCGCGGCGACCTGGCCGGCTGGGACCCGGTGGCCGGCCGCGAACTGTGGCGCACCGCGACCGACCTGGGCGCGGGCGTCAGCAGCCTGGCCGTGCACGGGCACACCCTGTACGGGCTCACCGTGAACGGCCGGGCGTTCACCGTCGACCTGCGGGGCTCCGGGAGGCGCGGGTTCACCCCCGTGATCGGGCGGCGCGCCGAGCTGGGGGCGGTGTCCGGCGCCAACCCGCGGTTGCTGGCCCTCGGCGGGGCCCTGTACGGGGTCAGCGAGCGCACCCTGTTCCGGCTGGACCGCGACACCCTGGCCGCGACCGTGCTGGTCGAGCTGGACGCCGAGTGGTACAGCGGCGCCCGGCTGGCCGCGGACGAGGACGGGGTGCTCTACACGCTGCGCGGGCGCGAACTGATCGCCGTCCGGCCGTAGACGGCGGGGGAGCCGTAAACGGCGGGGGGTGGGCCGGCCCGGGTGGGCCGGCCCCTTCGCGTCAGTGCGCGGCGTGCGGCTTCCCGGTGGCCTGCGACTTCCCGGTGGCGTGCGGCTCCCCGGCGGCCCGCGGGACGAAGCGCGTGAACGGGTCGGCGACCTCCGCGCAGTGCTCGGACAGCAGGGCCCGGAAGCGGTCGAGCAGTGCCGCGTGCCGGGCGTCGACCGCGAGGTTGACCAGTTCGCCGGGGTCGGCCGCGAGGTCGAAGAGCTGCTCCCGGTGGTCGCCCCAGGCGTAGCACACGTACTTGTGCCGCCCGGCGCGAACCATCCGGCCCAGGGCGTTGTTGAAGCCGGGGATCTCCCAGCGGGTCTCGACCACCACACTGTCGTGCGGCCGCGAGGCGCGGACGCTGCGGCCGGGCAGCCCGTCGGGCCCCTCGATGCCGGCCAGGTCGCAGAGCGTCGGGATGAGGTCCAGCCCGGCCGCGACCAGCCGTTCGTCGACGGCGCCGGCGGCCACCCCGGGCGCGGAGACCACCAGGGGCACCCGCACGCACTCCTCGTACAGGGCCCACTTCTGGTTCCAGCGGTGGGCGCCCGCGCCGTCGCCGTGGTCGGAGCTGAACACCACCACGGTCCCGCGGTCCGTGCCGCGCTCCGCCACGGCCTCCAGCAGCAGTCCGATGTGCCGGTCCACCCGCTCCACCAGGGCGTAGTAGGCGTGCCGGTAGCGGCGCCAGTCGTCCTCCCGCCACTCGGCGGTCGGGTGGGTGTGCGGCTGGGCCAGCCGGGCCAGCCGGGGCAGCGCCGGATCGTACGGCCCGACCGGGAAGTTGGCGGGCAGCGGCGGGAGTCGCGGGACGGGCGGCGCGGGCGGGAGCGGACCGGTGCGCGGGTCCTGGCCGCGGGCCCACTCGCAGATGCCGTGCGGCTCCAGGAAGGAGGCGACCAGCAGGAACGGCCGCTCGCGCGGGGCGCGGACGAACTCCGCGGCCGCGCGGGCGAGTCCGGCGTCGTCCCCGCCCGCCGGGTGGATCCGGCGAAAGCCCCGGTCCGCGGGCAGGTCGAGCTCGGGCAGGTGCCACTTGCCGCCGTAGCCGCAGTCGTACCCGGCCTCGGTGAACAGCCGTCCGAGCAGCGGGTCCTCGGGGCCGCCGGTGTTGCCGGTCACGCCGACCGCGCTGGGCAGGCGGCCGGTCATCAGACTGGCCCGGGAGGGGGTGCAGAGCGGCTGGGCGCAGTAGGCGTTGGGGTAGCGGGTGCCGGCAGCGGCCAGCGCGTCCATCGCGGGGGTACGCAGGTACGGGTTCCCGGCGGCGCTCATCGCGTCGGCGGTCTGCTGGTCGGTCAGGATCAGCACCACGTCCGGGCTGCTCCGGTCCAGGGGGTCGGGCACTGGTCAGGCCATCCGTTCGTAGGTGTGCGGGTCCAGCGCCCGGCGCAGCGGCGCTCCGCGCAGCCAGCGCTCGAACTCCTCGACGACCAGATCGCCGAGGCGGCGGCGCTCCAGCCCGCGGCTGCCCGCCAGGTGCGGGGTGACGACGACGTTGGGCAGGGTGAACAGCGGGGAGCCGGGCAGCGGTGGCTCGGGGTCGGTGACGTCCAGCACGGCGAAGAGGTCCGGGCGTTCGGCGAGGACGGCCAGCAGCGCGGGCTCGTCCAGGACGGCTCCGCGCGAGGTGTTGACCAGGGTGGCGCCGGGCTTCATCGAGGTCAGCAGCCGCCGGCCGACCAGGCCGCGGGTCCCGGGCAGCAGCGGGGTGTGCACGCTCACCACGTCGGCGGTGGCGAAGAGTTCCTCCGGGCCGACGGCCCGGACCCCGGGCGGCGGCGCCGGGGCGTACGGATCGTGCGCGAGGACCTCGACGTCGTAGCCGCGCAGCATCTCGCAGACCAGCCGCCCGGTCGCGCCGAGCGACAGGACGCCGACGGTGGAGCCGTACCCGCCCGGGGTGCGGGCGGCCGGGACGGCGGCGCGGGCGGCCCGGGCGGCGAGGACGTGGCGCCAGCCGCCCTTGAGGGCGTAGACGATCTGGGCCACGGTGAACTCGGCGACCGGGACGGCGTTGGCGTGCGCGGCGGTGACGATCGGGATGCCCGCCGCCCAGAACGCCTCGCCGGCGATCCGGCGCACCGAGCCGGCGGCGTAGAGCACCAGTCGCAGGCGGGGGAGCCGGGCCAGGGCGGCGGCGTCCAGGACGGGGCCGCCCCAGCCGGTGAACAGCACCTCGACGTCGCGCAGCGCGTGCGGTTCGGCGGCCAGCCGTTCGGCGCTCCACACCCCGTCGGGCGAGGCCGGGTCGGCCAGCACCTCGGCCCGGGCGGCGACCCGGGCGCGCGCCCGGGGCCCGTACACGTCGGGGAAGCGCTCCGGGTCCATCGCGAAGGCGGCGGTGGGCATCCGGTTCTCCTCGGGTCGCTGACGCACAAGGAGTTTCTATCACAGTGAGAAATAGTGGGGGTTTCGTCGCGCCCGTAGCTCGTAGCCCGTCACGCGTGGCCCGCGGGCCTCAGCGGGTGATGAAGGTCGCCCCGTCCGCGAGCCGCACCGCCGCCGAGGCCGCGCCGACCAGCTCGGTGGTGGTGCTGTGCACGACCACCAGGCGCGGCAGCACCGGCACCCGCCCCTGCAGCCGGCTCTCGATCGCCGCCGGGAGCTCGCCCCCGCTCTCCCAGAACAGCCGCCCGCCCAGGGCGATCAGCTCCGGGGCCAGCACCGCGCTCAGGTTGGCCACCACCAGCGCCAGGTCGTCGGTGAGTTCGCCGATCAGCCGGACCGCCGCCGGATCGCCCTCGCGGCCCAGCCGGAACAGGCCCGCCACCCGCTCCGCCGGGGTGCCGGACACCGTCAGGCCGGCCTCGGTGATCCGCCGGTCCACCGCGTGGTCGCCGATCCTCGCCTGGGTGTCGCCGGTCCGTCCGAGCGGCCGGTCCAGCGCCGCGTGGCCGGACATCAGATGGCCCAGTGCCCCGGCCGCGCCCAGCCGGCCGCGGTGCAGCCGGCCGTCCAGCACGATCCCGGCGCCGACCTCGATGCCCACCACGACGGCCGCCAGGTCGCCCACGCCGGACGCGGCCGGCGACTGCCGCACCGCCAGCGCGACCAGGTTGACGTTGCTCTCGACCGCCACCGGGACGCCGTAGCGCTCCTGGAGCAGCACACCCAGCCGCAGCCCGGGCCAGTCCAGGGCGGGCGCGAACTCCACCAGCCCGGTGCGGTCCCGGACCACCCCGGGCACGCCCACGACGAGGGCGCGCGGCGCCCCCGCGTGCCGCCCGGCCCAGTCCCGCAGGCCGTCCACCAGCGCGAGCAGGGGGCCGGTCAGGTCGCCGGCCGCGATCTCCCGCGGCCGGTCCGGGCCGGGGAACGCCCAGTGGTGCTCGGCCTCGTGCAGCACCGTGCCGTCCAGGGCGGCCACCACGCCGACGATCCGGCGCGGGCGCATCGCGATCGCCAGCACGGTCTGCGCGCGGGCGTTGTACCGGATCAGCTGCGGCGGCCGGCCCCCGCTGGACGGCGCCCGTTCCGTCTCCACCTCCACCAGCCCCTCGGCGCGCAGCACCTCGACCAGCCGGTGCACGGTCGCGGTGCTCAGCCCGCTCTCGGCGGCCAGTTGCTGCCGGGACAGCGTGCCGTGCCGCCGCAGCACCTCCAGCAGGACGGTCTGGTTCACCTGGGCGACGGTCTGCGTCGTGGCGGTGGCGGGGGTACGGCTCGGGGGCATCGCGGGCTCCTCGGCCCGGGTCGGGCCCGGGCGGTCAGGACTTTGTCTCAGCTTGAATATATCCTTGGCCCGGCCGTCCGGAGCCGCCCGACAAGCCATGGAGCCGCCATGCCGCTCGCCTACTCCACGCTCGGCGTCCCCGGGCTCCCGCTGGCCGAGGCCGCCCGGCTCGGCGCCGACCACGGCTGGGACGGGCTCGAACTGCGCTGCGCCGAGGGCGAGTCCGTCCACCCGGCGATGACCCCCGGGGAGCGCCGCGCCGCCGCCCGCACCCTCCGCGCGCACGGCCTCACGCCCCTCGCGCTCGCCTCCTACGTCGGCGTCGCCGCCCCCGGACCGGACACCCCGGTGACCGACGCGCTCCGCTCCCACCTGCGGCTCGCCGCCGACCTGGGCGCGGGCGCCGTGCGGGTCTTCCCGCGCGGCGGCGACGGTCCGCGGGCCGAGGCCGACGACCGGGGCGCCCGGCGGCTCGCGGCGGTCGCGCAGGAGGCCCGGGCACTGGGTGTCCGGGTGCTCGTCGAGACCCACGACTCCCACCGGGGCGGACGGGCGGTGGCCGGGCTGCTGGCCCGCGTCGCCCACCCGGCCGTGGGCGCCCTGTGGGACCTGATGCACACCCATCTCGCGGGCGAGACGCCCGCCGAGACCCGGGCCGCGCTCGCCCCGTACCCCGGCCACGTGCAGGTCAAGGACATCGCCGGCCCGCACGACCGCACCCCGCTCCCGCTGGGCGCCGGCGTCCTGCCGATCACCGACTGCCTGCGCCTGCTGCCGCCCGGCGCCTGGGTCTGCTGGGAGTACGAGGCGCCCTGGCACCCGGCGGCCGCCCCGCTGCCCCCGCTGCTCGCGTCCGGCGCGGCCTTCCTCACGGCAGCGGTCGAAGGAGTGCCGGGGCAGGGAGCCGTACCTGACGGGGCGTGATCGGTACGAAGCAGTCCGGGCGTTGCCGTTCGGTGACACGGAATGCTCCATTCCGTCGACTGTTCGCACTAGTTTCGAATTGCACCCGGCGCCCGCCCTCCGGCCCACACAGGAGGGACGACCCGCACCGGCTGCTCCTCACCCGTACTGCGCTCAGGAGAACCCGCATGCCCCTCTCGACGATCCGCCGCGCGACCGCCACCCGTACGCTCGCCGGAACCGTCCTGGCCGCGGCCCTGCTGGTTCCTGCCGCGACGGCCTGCTCTCCCACGGACACCCAGGGCTCGGCCGCAGCGACCACCGCCCCGCCCGCCGCCACCGCACCGGCCACCACCCCCGCCGCCACGGCACCGGCCACGACGCCCGCCGCGTCCGGCACGCCCGCCACGCACGGGGCCACCGCCCCGACCGCCGCCCCCACCGGGCGCGCCGCGACGACGCCGGGAGCGCCGCCCAAGACGGCCCCGGGCGTCCGCACCGAGACCCTGGTGGACGGCAGCACGGCCGAGATCAAGGACCTCGGCAACATGCACTACGTCGCCAGGATCCTCAACAAGGGTCAGGTCCTCGCCACCATGGAGACGAAGGAGCACGACGACGGACTCGACGCCAACGGCATGTTCGTCATGCTCTCGCTGGACGGCCGGATCCACTCCTGGATGGGCGGGAGCCACCAGGGACCGGGCACCTTCAAGCTGGCGGGCGGCTGGACGGCCAAGGTCACCAAGCTCGGCGAGCTCCGGTACCGCGCGGAGATCCTCGGCAACGACAACGCCGTGTACGGCACGCTGGAGACGGACCAGCACGACGTCGGCGTCGACGCCAACGGCATCTCCATCGTGCTCTCCGCCGGCGGTGAGATCAGCGCCCACGCGTGAGCGCGCGGGGCCCCGCCCCGCGAGGCGCGCACCCCGACTCCGCGCCCTGATCCGACGCCATCCGCCCCGGCCGCCCCGGGGGTGCCGGCGGCGGGTTGGTGGCGCGGGGGAGCCGGTGCATAGGGTGGGGCCGATGTGTCGCCGTACCCGTGGAGAATCCGATGAATTCGACCCCTGTTTCCGACGGCCTTCTCCCGGTCGGGGTGATCGGGCTCGGTGACATCGCGCAGAAGGCGTATCTGCCGGTGCTCACCGCGCTGCCCGGGCTGGACGTCCGGCTGATGACCCGGGACGCGGCGAAGCTGGACAGGATCGGCGAGGCCCACCGGATCGCCCCCGAGCACCGCTTCACCGACCTCGGCGCCCTGATCGGCAGCGGGATCCGGGCGGCGTTCGTGCACGCCGCGACCAGTCAGCACGTGCCGATCGTGGAGCAGCTGCTCACCGCCGGGGTGGACGTCTACGTCGACAAGCCGCTCGACCAGACCCTGGACGGCGCCCGCCGGCTGGTCGACCTCGCCGACCGCACCGGCCGCTCGCTGATGGTCGGGTTCAACCGCCGCCACGCGCCCGGCTACGTCCAGGCCAAGGAGCGCCCGCGCGATCTGATCGTGCTGCAGAAGAACCGCGAGGGCCTGGCCGAGGCGGCACGCCCGCTGGTGTTCGACGACTTCATCCACGTGGTGGACACCCTGCGCTTCCTGGCCCCCGGCGAGATCGAGCACGTGGACGTCCGCTCGCGGGTCCGCGACGGCCTGGTCGAGCACGTCGTCCTCACCCTGGCCGGCGACGGCTTCACCGCCCTGGGCATCATGAACCGGGTCTCCGGCTCCACCGAGGAGGTGCTGGAGGTCTCCGGCGGCGACTCCAAGCGCGAGGTGCGCAACCTGGCCGAGGTGGTCGACCACCGCGGCCAGCCGACCGTCCGCCGCCGCGGCGACTGGGTGCCGGTGGCCCGTCAGCGCGGCATCGAGCAGTGCGTGCTGGCCTTCCTGGCGGCCGTCCGCGCCGGGCACACCCTGGACGCCCATGACGCGCTGCGCACCCACGAGCTGTGCGAGCTGGTCGTGGAGCGGATCGGGGCTTCCTGGGAGTCGGCTGGGAGCGGGCTGTGAGGATCCTGGGCTGACCTGGTGTCAAGTCATCTCCGGGGAACCGACAGTTCACCGGCAGGGTCTTGTCGGGGCATTTTCTACGCGCGTATCTTGAGGGGCGCCGCGGGGGGTGGGTGTCCGTCCCCCGCTTCTTCTCTACGCGAGTAGCGCGCGCTCGAAGCGCGCCTCCGCCCGGACCGCCGTGCCACGCCAGTGCCGCACGACGGAGCTAGGAGTCCAGCCCCGGTGACCACCGCCCCCGCACCCCGTCCCCGCAGAGCCCTGCTGCGCGCCGCCCTGATCCCGGCCTCGCTGGCCGCCTCGCTGGTGCTCGTCCCGCTGCCGGTGGCCAACGCCGCCGCGCCCGCGACCCCCGCCCCGACCGAGGTCGGCCCGCTGCGGATCCACGACATCCAGGGCGGCACCCGGATATCCCCGCAGGCCGGCAAGCCCGTCACCGGCGTGCCCGGCATCGTCACCGGCGTGCGCGCGTACGGCAGTTCCAAGGGCTTCTGGCTCCAGGACCCGAACCCGGACGCCGACCCGGCCACCAGCGAGGGCGTCTTCGTCTTCACCGGCGGCAACCCGACCGTGAAGGTCGGCGACTCGGTGCTGGTCAGCGGCAAGGTCACCGAGTACTACCCGAACTTCAGCGGCGGCTCGCAGTCCCTCACCGAGATCTCCGCCCCGGGCGTCACCGTCCTGTCGGCCGGCAACCCGCTGCCCGCCCCGGTGGTCGTCGACACCCGCAACATCCCCGGCACCTACGCCCCGCCGGCCGGTGCGGACGGCTCCGTCGACGGCGTGGCGCTCAACCCGGAGAAGTACACCCTGGACTTCTACGAGTCCCTGGAGGGCATGCTCGTCCAGGTCAAGGACGTCCGGGTGATCCAGGCGACCGACAAGTACAACGAGCTGTGGGTCGCCGCCGACCGCCAGGACCAGCGCAGCAAGCGCGGCGGCGTCCTGTACGAGTCCTACCGCGAGCCCAACGTCGGCCGCCTGATGATCCAGCAGCAGGCCGCGGTCACCCAGCAGCCCTTCCCGGTCGCCAACGTCGGCGACGAGCTGACCGGCACCACCACCGGCCCGCTGGACTACAACAACTTCGGCGGCTACACCCTGGTCGCCGGCACCATGGGCACGCTGAAGGACAACCACCTGCAGCGCGAGGTCACCGCCCAGGCGACCGACCGCGAGCTCACCCTCGCCACCTACAACGTGGAGAACCTGGCCCCGGGCAACCCGGACGCCAAGTTCGCCGAGCTGGCCCAGGGCGTCGTCACCAACCTGCGCTCGCCCGACATCGTCGCCCTGGAGGAGATCCAGGACAACAACGGCGCCAAGAACGACGGCACGGTGGACGCGAGCCAGACCGTGGCCAAGTTCATCGCCGCGATCAAGGCGGCCGGCGGCCCGGCCTACGACTGGCGCTCGGTCGACCCGCAGGACGGCAAGGACGGCGGCGAGCCCGGCGGCAACATCCGCCAGGTGTTCCTGTTCAACCCCCAGCGGGTGTCCTTCACCGACATCCCCGGCGGCGCCGCCACCTCCGCCGTCGGCGTGACCGGCACCGGCGCGAGCACCGCGCTGACCGCCTCGCCCGGCCGGATCGAGCCGAACGACGAGGCCTGGACCAACAGCCGCAAGCCGCTGGTCGGCCAGTTCTCCTTCCGCGGCAAGAAGGTCTTCGTCATCGCCAACCACTTCAACAGCAAGGGCGGCGACCAGGGCATCGACAGCCGCTTCCAGCAGCCGGTCCGCAGCTCCGAGGTGCAGCGGATCAAGCAGGCCACCGTGGAGCAGGCCTTCGTCGCCCAGCTGCTGGCCGCCGACAAGGAGGCCAAGGTCGTCTCCCTCGGCGACTTCAACGACTACCAGTTCTCGCCCGCGCTCGGCGCGCTCACCAAGGACGGCGTGCTGCGCGACCTGGTGAACGAGCTGCCGGAGACCGAGCAGTACTCGTACGTCTACCAGGGCAACTCGCAGGTGCTGGACCACATCCTGGTCAGCCCCGAGGTCGGCTACGCCAAGTACGACGTGGTGCACATCAACGCCGAGTTCGCCCAGCAGGCCAGCGACCACGACCCGCAGGTGGTCCGCATCAAGCCGTAGGGCCGCACGGAGCCGTAGGGCCTCGGGAATCCGGGGGCCCCGGCACGGCTATCCTGCCTCCGCCGCCGGTGATCACCGGCGGCGGAGGCAGTGTCGTGCGACGGGGAGACCATGGACTACCGGATCGAGCGGATCGGGCGCGCGGACTGGCAGCGCCTGCGGAAGGTGCGGCTGGCCCAACTCCTCGACACGCCCCTGGCCTTCGGCGAGACCCACGAGGACGCGAGCCGCCACGGCGAGGGCGAGTGGATGGCCCGGTGCGGCTGGGTCAACGAGCCCGACCGCCTCGGCCTGGTCGCGGTGGACGCCGCGGGGGAGTGGGTCGCCACCATGCTGTCCGTCCCGAACCGGAGCCAACCCGGCGCGCTCGACCTGATCGGCGTCTGGGTGGACCCGGCGCACCGCGGCCGGGGCCGCGGCGTCGCCGATGCCCTGCTGGACGCGGTGCTCGCCTGGGCGCGGGTCCGGGGCGCCGGGCGGATGCTGCTCGGGGTGCACGAGGCGAACCCCCGCGCCGCCGCCTTCTACCTGCGGCGCGGGTTCGCCTACACGGGACAGGAGACGCCGTACGTGCTGGACGCCTCGGCGCGGATCCTGGAGATGGCGCTCCCGCTCGACCGGGCGGGAGCGGATCGGCCCCGGTAGGGCCCGGCCCGGGCGCGGCTCGGCCCAGGTGCCCGGGTGCCCAGGTACGGCTCAGCCCAGGTACTGGGCCAGCGCCTCGCCGGTCAATGTGGAGCGGGCGGCGACCAGGTCGGCCGGGGTGCCCTCGAAGACCACCCGCCCGCCGTCGTGGCCGGCCCCCGGACCGAGGTCGATGATCCAGTCGGCGTGCGCCATCACCGCCGGGTGGTGCTCGATCACGATCACCGACTTGCCGGACTCGACCAGCCGGTCCAGCAGCCCGAGCAACTGCTCGACATCGGCCAGGTGCAGCCCGGTGGTCGGCTCGTCCAGCACGTAGACGCCGCCCTTGTCCGCCATGTGCGTGGCCAGCTTGAGCCGCTGCCGCTCGCCGCCGGACAGCGTGGTGAGCGGCTGGCCCAGGCTGACGTAGCCGAGCCCGACGTCGGCGAGCCGCTCCAGGACGCGGTGCGCGGCCGGGAGCTTCGCCTCGCCCGAGCCGAAGAACTCCTCCGCCTCCGTCACCGACATCGCCAGCACCTCGGCGATGTCCCGCCCGCCCAGGCGGTACTCCAGCACCGCCGGCTGGTACCGCTTGCCCTCGCAGTCCTCGCAGGTGGTGGCCACCCCGGCCATCATCGCCAGGTCGGTGAAGACCACCCCGGCGCCGTTGCAGGTCGGGCAGGCGCCCTCGGAGTTGGCGCTGAACAGGGCCGGCTTCACGCCGTTGGCCTTGGCGAAGGCCTTGCGGACCGGTTCGAGCAGACCGGTGTAGGTGGCCGGGTTGCTGCGCCGGGAGCCCTTGATCGCCCCCTGGTCGACGGAGACCACGCCCTCCTCGCGCGGGATCGAGCCGTGGATCAGCGAGCTCTTGCCGGAGCCCGCCACCCCGGTCACCACCGTGAGCACCCCGAGCGGGACGTCCACGTCCACGTCCCGTAGGTTGTGGGTGCCCGCGCCGCGGATCTCCAGCTTCCCGGTGGGCTTGCGGACGTCCTCCCGCAGCGCCGTCCGGTCGGACAGGTGACGGCCGGTCACCGTGCCACTGGTGCGCAGCCCCGGCACGTCGCCCTCGTAGCAGACCGTGCCGCCGGCCGTGCCCGCCCCGGGGCCGAGGTCGACCACGTGGTCGGCGATCGCGATGGTCTGCGGCTTGTGCTCCACCACCAGCACCGTGTTGCCCTTGTCCCGCAGGCGCAGCAGCAGCCGGTTCATCCGGTCGATGTCGTGCGGGTGCAGGCCGGTGGTGGGCTCGTCGAAGACATAGGTGGTGTCGGTGAGCGAGGAGCCGAGGTGGCGGATCATCTTGACCCGTTGGGCCTCGCCGCCGGAGAGGGTGCCGGAGGGGCGGTCGAGCGAGAGGTAGCCGAGGCCGATCTCCACGAAGGAGTCCAGGGCCTGCCGGAGCGTGCCGAGCAGCGGCGCCACCGAGGGCTCGTCGAGGTCGCGGACCCAGGCGGCGAGGTCGCTGATCTGCATCGCGCAGGCGTCGGCGATGCTGATCCCGGCGATCCGGGAGGAGCGGGCGGCCGCGCTGAGCCGGGTGCCCTCGCAGTCGGGGCAGGAGGTGAAGGTGACGGCCCGCTCCACGAAGGCCCGGATGTGCGGCTGCAGCGCGTCCTTGTCCTTGGACAGCATCGACTTCTGGATCTTGGGGATCAGGCCCTCGTAGGTGAGGTTGACGCCGTTGACCTTGACCTTGGTCGGCTCCCGGTACAGGAAGTCCCGCATCTCCTGCTCGGTGAACTCGCGGATCGGCTTGTCCGGGTCGAGGAAGCCCGAGTTGGCGTAGACGCCGACCGTCCACCAGCTGTCGGTCTTCCAGCCGGGGATGGTGAACGCGCCCTCGGAGATCGACTTGCCGTCGTCGTACAGCTGGGTGAGGTCGATGTCCGAGACGGTGCCGCGGCCCTCGCAGCGCGGGCACATGCCGCCGGTGATGCTGAAACTGCGCTGCTCCTTGACCGTCCTGCCGGCGCGCTCGACGGTGACGGCGCCGGCGCCGCTGATCGAGGGCACGTTGAAGGAGAAGGCCTTGGGGGAGCCGATGTGCGGGGTGCCGAGCCGGCTGAAGAGGATGCGCAGCATCGCGTTGGCGTCGGTGGCGGTGCCGACGGTGGAGCGCGGGTCGGCGCCCATCCGCTGCTGGTCGACGATGATCGCGGTGGTCAGGCCTTCGAGGACGTCCACCTCGGGGCGGGCCAGGGTGGGCATGAAGCCCTGGACGAAGGCGCTGTACGTCTCGTTGATCAGCCGCTGGGACTCGGCGGCGACGGTGTCGAAGACCAGCGAACTCTTGCCGGAGCCGGACACCCCGGTGAACACCGTCAGCCGGCGCTTGGGGATGTCGACGCTGACGTCCTTGAGGTTGTTCTCCCGCGCGCCGTGCACGCGGATCAGGTCATGGCTGTCGGCGAGGTGCGGCTGCGCGTCCGTCCGCTCGGTCATCGTTCTCTTCGCTCCCTGGCTCTCGGCGGTCTGTGGAGGGGCCTGCTGGGCGGGCCCGCCCCGCGGCCGCCGTCGGTGTGCTCGAACCGTTCGATCCAACCATCGATCCGGCCGGGACCGAACGGGTTTCGGGTGCGGCCGACGAGGGGCGGGGCGGGCCCGGTGCCCGCGGGTGTCCGGCTCAGCCCAGTTCGTTGAAGCGGACCATGTTGCCCGCCGGGTCGCGGAACGCGCAGTCGCGGACGCCGTACGGCTGCTTGGCCGGCTCCTGGACCAGCTCGGCGCCGCCGGACTTCAGCCGGTCGTAGACGCCGTCCAGGTCGCGGGTGCCCAGGACGACCCGGGCGAAGGTGCCCTTGGCCATCATCTCGGTGATGGTCCGCTGCTCCTCCTCGGTGCGGCCCGGGTCGGCGGACGCCGGCTCCAGCACCAGGGAGACGTCGGGCTGGCCGGCGGGGCCGACGGTGATCCAGCGCATCGGGCCGCCGCCGACGTCGCTGCGCACCTCGAAGCCCAGCAGATCACGGTAGAAGGCGAGGGAGGCCTCGGGGTCGGTGTGGGGGAGGAAGGTCCAGTGAATGGTGATGTCGCTCATGACTGCAACGCTAGGCGCGCACCCCGGCCGGGCGCTTCTCGAATCCTGATCGGTCCGGGCGGCCGCGAAATCTCCTCGGGGGAAGCGGCCGTGCCGGCCGCGGCCCCAGGGGGAGGGGCTGCGGCCGGCACGGCCGGAACGGGTCCTGAAACGGGTTCTGAACAGGTCCTAGCAGTCGGGGATGGTGGTCCCGTTGTTGTCCTTGGCCACGTCGCTGCCCCACCGGGACAGGTAGTAGGCGGACACCCACTGGCCGGCGGGGCCGCCGTCCGAGTCGGTCTTCAGCCACCAGTGGTTGTAGCCGGCGCCGCCGGAGACCTCGCGGCCCCAGGCCTTGCAGTAGACGTAGTTGGTCCCCTGGTACAGCGTCCCGGTGGCGTTGGTGGAGGTCGGCGAGGCGTAGACGTTCGCGGTGGCGTTGGTGTCCACCCAGTACTTGCCGGTGGCGGGCGGGGTGCCGCCGCCCGGGCAGTCGGGGATGGTGGTGCCGTTGTTGTCCTTGGCCACGTCGCTGCCCCACCGGGACAGGTAGAACGCGGACACCCACTGGCCGCCGGGGCCGCTGTCCGGGTCGGTCTTCAGCCACCAGTGGTTGTAGCCGGCGCCGCCGGAGACCTCGCGGCCCCAGGCCTTGCAGTAGACGTAGTTCGTGCCCCGGTACAGCGTTCCCGTGCTCGTGGTGGAGGTCGGGGAGCCGTACACCGGCGCGTTGGCGTTGGTGTCCACCCAGTACTGGCCGCTGTTCGACGGAGGCGGGGTGGTGGGCGGCGTCGTCGGGGAGGTGCTGCCGGGGCCGTACAGCCGGATCGCGCCGTAGTAGTCGCCGTGCGAGGAGAGCGCCGCCACCTGGACGTAGCCGCCGGAGTAGGGGGCCTCGACGATCCAGCCCTGCCCGAGGTACATCGCGACGTGGTGGATGGTGGAGGCGGTGTTGCCGAAGTACACCAGGTCGCCGGGGAGCAGCGGTGCGGTCCCGTCCGCCCGGTAGTAGCGGGCGACCGCCCGGGAGGTCGGCCACTGGGTCCGGGTGGTGCCGTTGATGACGTCCGCGCCGACCGCCAGGTCGTAGGCGTAGCGGACCATGCCGGAGCAGTCCAGGCCGCGGACGTTGCAGTCGTTGGGGGCGCCGTTGGCGGGGTCGCAGAGGCCGTACGTCGGACCGGGCTGCGAGCCGTGGCCGCCGCCCCACGAGTACGGGGTGCCTATCAGCCCGCAGGCGGAGCGGACGGCGGCGGTCGCCTGCGGCGCCGCGCCGGTGGAGAGCACCCCGCAGGCGGGTGCCGCCTGAGCGGCTCCGGCCCCGGCGAAGAACACGCCGACCGACACCAGCACCGACAGCAGAGCCGCCCACCGCAGGGGGGCGACCAGCCACCGCGACAGAAGGTTTACGCGCGTAGTCATGGTCGCGAATCTTTCCGGAGGCGCTGACTCCGGGTCAATGGTTCGGCGGCACACGGATCCTGGGGTTCCGGTAGTTGCCGGTTCGCTGGTCACGGGCGCGGAAACCGGCAACTGCGCGGCAGGCGGCGAGGGCGTTGCCGGGTGATCCGCCGAGGGCCGGGGCCCGTCGCGCCCGCGGAAGTCGCGGGGGAAATACGACAGAGGATGTCGGGTTCTGCGGAGACAGTGGGGTCACCGGCCGGCGCCGTGACGTCGCCGGCCGGGACGACCCACGGAAAGACGCACGGAACTCGCACGGAAGAAGGACCCCCATGCGCGAAACACCCGACGAGCTGCGCCGGCTCCAGGCCCTCCTCGACACCTCGCTCTCCCGCTCCACGGCGCACCTGCGGTCGATCATCAACAGCGAGCGCACCCTCACCGCCGGGCAGCTCACCGGCGTGCTCACCGGCATGTGCACGCTCGCGCTGTCCACCGTGACGGCCAAGGGCGAGCCCCGGATCAGCGGCGTGGACGGGCACTTCCTGCACGGCATGTGGCACTTCGGCACCGCCCGGGGCGCCGCCAAGGCGCGGCACCTCGCCGCCCGGCCCGCCGCCAGCGCCGCGCACCTGCGCGGGGAGGACCTGGGCGTGTTCACCCACGGCACCGTGGAGGTCCTCAACCCCCACGACGGCGAGCCGGCCGCGGACTGGCCGGACCTGCTCGCGTACTTCCGGGACTTCTACGGCGCCGACGCCTTCGACTGGGACAACGACGTGGTCTACTACCGGCTGCGCCCGCACTGGATGGCCGCGTTCGCCCCCGACCTCGCCAAGGTCGGCGAGGTCGGCGAGGTCGGCGAGGTCGCCGAGGCCGGCGAGCTCGCCGGGAAGGCGGACGAGGAGTGACCCCGCGCGCGGAGGGCGCGTCCGTCCCGGCCCCGCCCGTCCCGGCCCCGCCCGTGGACGGCCCGGTGCGTCGGGACACCATCGACGTCGTGGGCGCCCGCACCAACAACCTGCGCGACGTCTCCGTCAGCATCCCCAAGGGCCGGCTCGTCGCCTTCACCGGCGTCAGCGGCAGCGGCAAGACCTCGCTCGCCGTCGACACCCTGCACAGCGAGGCCCAACTGCGGTACCTGGAAGGCCTTTCGCCGTTCGTCCGCCAGTACATCACCCAGCGCAACCGCCCCAAGGTCGACCGGATCCTCGGTCTCGGCGCCACGCTCGCGGTCGACCAGCGCCGCCTCAACCGCAACCCCCGCTCCACCGTCGCCACCATCACCGGGATCGACGGACACCTCGGCCTGCTCTTCTCACGCCTCCCGGGGCTCGGCCCGGCACCGCACACGGACACGGATGCGGACACCGGCCCGGCTCCGGAAACCGCCGTCGAGCTGCCGACCACCGCCCACTTCGACCGCCACACCCCCGAAGGCGGCTGCCCGGACTGCCACGGCGCCGGCGGACGGCGCCGGGCCCACGAGGACCTCGTCATCACCCGCCCCGACCTCCCCCTCCTCGAAGGCGCCTCGCCCTGGTTCGCCAAGTGGCGCTCCGGCGAGCACGTCTTCGTCCCCGCCCTCGCCGCCCGGCGCGGCGTGGACCTGGCACGGCCCTGGCAGTCGCTGCCCGAGACGTTCCGGCACGAGGTCCTGTACGGCACCGGGGACGAGGCCGTCGAGGCCACCGTCGACATCCCGAACCGCCACGAGACCGCGCGGATGACGTACACCTCCAGCCAACCGCTGCGCGGCGCGCTCGCCGAGGTGGAACGGGTCTTCGGCAACGCGCGGACGGCCGAGGCCAAACAGCGCTACCTGCCGTACCTGCGCGAGGACCCCTGCGGCACCTGCCACGGCAGTGGATTCGCCCCGCTCGCCCGGTCCGTCCGCCTCGGCGGCCTGACGTACCCCGAGCTGCTGGAGGTGGACGTCCGCGAGGTCCGCCGCTGGGCCGGGCACCTCGCCGAGACCCTCGACCCCCGGCAGCGCACCGTCGGCGAGCCCCTGGTGCAGGACCTCGAACGCCGCCTGCGCCTCCTGGACCGGCTCGGCCTGGCCCACCTGCGGCTCTCCCGAGGCGCCGCCACCCTGTCCGGCGGTGAGCTGCAGCGCACCCGGCTCGTCGCCCAGCTCGGAACCGAACTGAGCGACGTCGTCTTCGTCCTGGACGAACCCGGCGCCGGACTGCACCCGGCGGACAAGAAACACCTCCTCGACATCGCCCTGGAGCTGCGTGCCGCCGGCAACACCGTCCTGCTCGTCGAGCACGACCCCGAACTGATCGCCCGCGCCGACTGGATCGTCGACCTCGGCCCCGGCGCGGGCCGCCTCGGCGGCGAGGTCCTGGTCTCCGGCCCGCCCGCCCTGGCGGCCGCCGACCCCGCCTCCGCCACCGGGCGGTACCTGGCCGGCCGGGGGCCGCGGCTGCGCCGCACCCCGCGCCCGGTCGACGACGGCACCGCCCGGGTGGAACTGCACGGCCTGCGCGCCCACACCGCCGCCGCGGAGCTGCTGCGCATCCCCGTCGGGCGGCTCACCTGCCTGACCGGGGTCAGCGGCAGCGGCAAGAGCAGCGTCCTCGGCGCGCTCGCCGGGAGCGTGGCGGCCGCCCTCAGAGGCACCGCCGCCGACACCGTGCGCGCGGTGACCGGACACGACGGCTTCGGCTGGGTCGCCGTGGTCGACCAGGAACCCCTCGGGCGCACACCGCGGTCCAACCCCGCCACCTACAGCAAGGCCTTCGACATCATCCGCAGGCTCTTCGCCGCCACCGACACGGCCCGCGCGCGCGGCGTCGACGCCTCCTGGTTCAGCTTCAACACCGCCGGCGGGCGCTGCGAGATCTGCGCCGGGCACGGCCGCAGGCTCGTCGACATGCACTTCCTCCCGGACATGTGGGTGGTCTGCGACACCTGCGACGGCCGGCGCTACGGGCCCGGGGTCCTGGACATCACCTACCGGGGGCTCTCCGTCGACCAGGTGCTGGAGCTGACCGTCGCCGAGGCCGGGGAGGTCTTCACCGAGCCCCGGCAGCTCGCGGAGATCCTCTCCGCGCTCGACCGGGTCGGGCTCGGGTACCTCCGGCTCGGCCAGAGCGCCACCGAACTGTCCGGCGGCGAGGCCCAGCGCCTCAAACTCGCCGCCGCGATCCAGCGCGGGGCGGCGAGCCGCCGGGCCGGCCTGGTCGTCCTCGACGAACCCGTCTCGGGCCTCCACCCGTCCGACGTCCAGCGGGTCGTGGACGCGCTCGACCTGCTGCTCGACTCCGGCAACACCGTCGTCGTGGCCGAACACGACATCCCCGTCGCCGCCTCCGCGGACTGGGTGATCGACCTCGGGCCGGGAGCCGGCCCGGACGGCGGCGCGGTGGTCGCCCAGGGCACCCCCGACACCGTCGCCGGTGCGGACACGGCCACCGCCGGATACCTCCGCCGGTACGCGGCGGGCCTGCCCCTGCTGGACGCCGCGGACGGCGCCGAGCGCTGACGGGCGGCTCCCGCGCTCGGCCCGCCCGGGGCCGGGGCGGCTCGCGGCGCCGTCCGCGGAACCGGGGCGGGTCAACGGCTCTCCCCCCGGGGCGGGCGGGCTCGCGGTGTCGCGCCGGGCCCGGGGCGGGTCCACGGCGCCGGGCCCGGCGAGAATGGTGCCGGCGCCGCCGCGGGACCACAGGCGCACCACGACGACGGACGAGGGGAGGGGGCGACGTGCGGGCGAGCCGGGCCATCGCGCTGCTGCTGCTCCTCCAGTCCCGGCGGGAGATGACCGCCGCGGAACTCGCGGTCGAGCTGGAGGTCTCCGAGCGCACCGTGCAGCGGGACGTCGCCGCCCTCGTCGAGGCCGGGGTGCCGGTGTACGCCGAACGCGGCCGGGGTGGCGGCTACCGACTGGTCGACGGCTACCGCACCCGCCTCACCGGCCTCGAACGCGCGGAGGCGGAAGTCCTGCACCTGGCCGGCCTCCCGGGCCCGCTGCGCGACATGGGCCTGGCCGGGCGGGCCCTGGCCGCCCGGCTGAAGGTCGCCGCCGCGCTCGGCGACGCCCCCGCGGCCGCCGTCCAGCGGTTCCACCTCGACGCACCGGCCTGGTTCCGCGAGGCCGGGACGCCCGCGCTGCTCGCCGAGGTGTCGCGCGCGGTGTGGGAGGACCGCGTGCTCCACGCCCGCTACGCGGCGCGCGGCGGCACCCGGGACCGGCGGCTGGAGCCGTACGGTCTGGTCCTGAAGGCCGGGCAGTGGTACGCCGTGGCGCGCGGGCCCTCCGGCCGGTTCGGCTCGTACCGCGTGGACCGCTTCGAGACCGCCGAGGCCGGCGAGGAACGGTTCGAACGCGACCCGGAGTTCGACCTCGCCGAGCACTGGGCCGCGGCGGCACGGGAGTTCACCCGCGCCATGCTGCGCGAACGGGCCCTGGTGCGCCTGAGCCCGTTCGCCGTGGAGAACCTCGCCGCCCTGCTGGAACCGACCGCCGCCGCCGACGCCCTCGCCACCGCGGGCCCGCCGGACGCCGACGGCTGGGTCACCGTGACCCTGCCGGTCGAGAGCTGGGACATCGGCTGCTTGGAACTCCTCCGCCTCGGCCCGGAGGCCGAGGTCCTCCAGCCACCCGAATTCCGCGCCCGCCTCGCCGAGGCCACCCGCCGCGCCGCCGCCCTCTACACCTGACCGGCCGCCCCCCGGGGAAGCGCCCGGCCGGCCGTGGCCGACCGTGACCGCGGCCGACGGGCGTCCGTTCAGCCGTCGTTCTTGATGATCTTCATGGTCAGGTGCGAGTCGACCCGGGCGACGGCCGGCAGCCCCATGAGCCGGGCCGTGAGGAAGCCCTCGTAGGTGGCGTGGTCGGCGACCGCGACGCGGATGAAGTAGTCGGGGCGGCCGAAGAGCCGACGGAACTCGACCACCTCCTCGTAGGAGGCCACCGTCGACTCGAACTCCTCCACCGTCTGCAGGTCGTTGACGCCGATCTCGACCGCGACCACCACCTCGAACCCCCGGCCGGCGGCCGCCGGGTCGATCCGGGCGCGGTATCCGGCGATGACCCCGGCCTCTTCCAACCGCTTGACCCGGCGAAGGCAGGGCGGCGGCGTGAGGCCGACCCGTCTGGCCAGTTCGACGTTGGTCAGCCGACCGTCCTGGCGCAGGTGGAACAAAATTTCACGATCGATGGAATCCAGCATTTCTTTATTACTCACAGTGCGACTCCAGGGCAATAATTGGAAACCATATTACCGGGAATCCGGCCTAGAATTGCCCCATGAATTCCGCCCCCGGCGGGACGCTCGCCCGTCCCGTTCCGCCCCCCGCGCTTGCCGCCGAAACGAACCCCGCCGAAACGAACCCCGCCGAAACGAACGCCGCCGAAACGAACCCCGCCGCGCCGACCGCCCGGAACGACCTGGCAGCCGCGCTCCGGGACTCCGGCTCCGTCGGCCTGGGCCTGTTCCCGCTCGGCATCGCGTTCGGCGTGCTCGTCGTCCACGCGGGACTGAGCTGGTGGTGGGCCACCGCCTTCACCGCGCTGGTCTACGCCGGGTCGCTGGAGTTCCTGCTGATCGGGCTCGTCGTCGCGGTCGCCCCGCTCGCGCAGATCGCCCTGACGGCGTTCCTGGTGAATTTCCGGCACGTCTTCTACGCCCTGTCCTTCCCGCTGCACCGGGTCCGCGGCCGGTTCGGCCGGGCGTACAGCACCTTCGCCATGACGGACGAGGCCTACGCCCTGACCACCGGGCGGCAGGCGCGCTCCTGGAGCGGGCGGCGCATCATCTGGCTCCAGGTGCTCTGCCAGCTCTACTGGGTCGGCGGCGCCACCGCCGGCGCGCTGTTCGGGGCGCTGGTGCCCGCCCGGCTGGTCGGCCTGGACTTCGCGCTCACCGCGCTGTTCGTCGTGCTCGCCGTCGATGCCTACCGGGCCCGGCGCGACGTCCCCACCCCCGCGCTGGCCCTGGTCTGCGCACTCGCCGCGCGCTTCCTGTTCCCCGGCCAGATGCTGCTCGCCGCCACCGCGCTGTTCACCGCCGGGCTGCTGGCCCGGCGCGCCCTCACCCGGCCCCGCACCCCCGCCCCGAAGGAGCCGACCGGTGCCTGACGCGCCCTACCTGCTCGCCGCCATCGGCGTGTCGGCCGCCGTCACCTGGGGCCTGCGCGCGCTGCCATTCGCCGCCCTCGCCCCGCTGCGGGCCAGCGCCGTGCTGCGCCACCTGAGCGAGCGGATGCCGGTCGGCGTGATGGTGATCCTCACCGTCTACGCCCTGCGCGACCTCCCCCTCGCCAGCCCGCCGCGGGCCGCCCCCACCGTCCTCGCCCTGGCCGCCACTCTCGGTCTGCACCTGTGGCGGCGCAACGCCGTCCTGAGCATCCTGGGCGGCACCGCCGTCCACGTCGCCCTCGCCAGCACGGTCTTCGCCCACCCCTGAGCACGGCCGCACCCCGGCCGCACCCGCCGTAGGAGTGTTCGCGGCGGGCGAGGGGGCGGGCGGGGGAGCGGGTGCCGGGGCGGAACCGGTCGGGCTCGACCAGGGCGGTCCGGCCGGCAGGTGTGCCCCGTCGTGGCGAGCACATTCCCAGAAAACAAGCAAGCATGATTGCTTTTTTCTGTCGACGGTGCCACGCTGCTGCCCGGTGGCGCCCGACCGAGGGCGCGCCCAACTCACCGGCAGGGGAGGCGCCTTGGTGCGCGACGGCACGGTACTGCGGATCGGCAACGCCTCGGGGTTCTACGGGGACCGCTTCGCCGCGATGCGGGAGATGCTCACCGGCGGGCCGCTGGACGTGCTCACCGGGGACTACCTGGCCGAGCTGACGATGCTGATCCTCGCCCGGGACCGGCTGAAGGACCCGTCGCTCGGCTACGCCCGGACCTTCCTGCGCCAGATGGAGGAGTGCCTAGGCCTGGCCCGCGAACGCGGCGTGAAGATCGTGGTCAACGCGGGCGGCCTCAACCCGGCCCGGCTCGCCGAGGAGCTGCGGGCGCTGGCGGGGCGGCTCGGGGTCGAGACGGCCGTCGGCCATGTCGAGGGCGACGACCTGCTTCCGCGCCGGGCCGAACTCGGCCTGCCGGACGGTCTGCTGGCCGCCAACGCCTACCTCGGCGGGTTCGGCATCGCCGCCTGCCTGGCCGCCGGCGCCGACGTGGTGGTGACCGGCCGGGTGACGGACGCGGCACTGGTCGCCGGCCCCGGGATCGCCCACTTCGGCTGGACCCCGGAGGACCTGGACGCCCTGGCCGGCGCCGTGGTGGCCGGGCACGTCCTGGAGTGCGGCGCCCAGGCGACCGGCGGCAACTACGCCTTCTTCCGCGAGCACGACGTCACCCGGCCCGGCTTCCCGCTCGCCGAACTGCGCGCCGACGGCTCCAGCGTGATCACCAAGCACCCGGGCACCGGCGGCGCCGTCACCACCGGCACCGTCACCGCCCAACTCCTGTACGAGACCGGCGGACCGCGCTACCTCGGCCCGGACGTCACGGCCCGGCTGGACAGCGTGCGGCTCACCAGGGAGGGCCCGGACCGGGTCCGGATCGACGGCGTGCGCGGCGAGGCCCCGCCGCCCACCCTGAAGGCGGGCCTCAACCGGCTCGGCGGCCACCTCAACGAGGTGGTGTTCGTCCTCACCGGCCTGGACATCGAGGCCAAGGCCGACCTGGTGCGGAGGCAGTTCGCCGACGCCCTGCCGCCCGGCGCCCGGCCCGCCGAACTGCGCTGGACCCTGGCCCGCACCGACCACCCGGACGCCCCGACCGAGGAGGGCGCCTCCGCCCTGCTGCGGCTGGCCGCCCGCGACCCGGACCCGGCCAAGGTCGGACGCGAACTCGGCAAGGCGGCCGTCGAGTTGGGTCTCGCCGGGTACCCGGGCTTCCACCTCACCGCCCCGCCCGGACCGGGCGCGCCGTACGGCGTGTTCAGTGCCGCGCACGTCGACGCGAAGGCCGTCGAGCACACCGCCGTGCTGCCGGACGGCCGCCGGATCGCCGTACCGCCGGCGCCCGTCACCACCGGGGCCCAACAGCCCCACCAGACCCGCCCGGTGGAGGACGAGCTGCCCGAACCGCTGCCGGCCGGCCCCACCCGGCAGGCCCCGCTCGGCCTGGTGGCCGGCGCCCGCAGCGGCGACAAGGGCGGGGACGCCAACCTCGGTGTCTGGGCCCGCTCCGCGGACGGCTGGCGCTGGCTGGCGCACGCCCTCACCGTCGAGCGGCTGCGCGAACTCCTGCCGGAGACAGCCGGGTTGAGCGTCACCCGGCACGTTCTGCCGAACCTGCGCGCGGTCAACTTCACCCTCACCGGTCTGCTCGGCGAGGGCGTCGCCGCCCGGCACCGCTTCGACCCGCAGGCCAAGGCCCTCGGGGAGTGGCTGCGCTCGCGCCACCTCGACATCCCGACCCTGCTCCTGGACAGCCCGGAGGCCCCGCTGTGACCGTCCTGACCACCCGTGTCGACCCGGCCGGGCCCGATCACGCCGAGCACCGCGCCGCGATGGTCGCCAAGCTCGCCGAACTCGACGCCGAGCACGCCAAGGCGCTGGCGGGCGGCGGCCCCAGGTACGTGGAACGCCACCGCAAGCGCGGCAAGCTGCCGGTCCGCGAGCGGATCGAGCTGCTGATCGACCCGGACTCCCCGTTCCTGGAGCTGTCCCCGCTGGCCGCGTGGGGCAGCGACTACCCGGTGGGCGCGGCCCTGGTCACAGGGATCGGCACGATCGAGGGCGTGGAGTGCGTGATCACCGCCAACGACCCGACGGTGCGCGGCGGCGCCAGCAACCCCTGGACCCTGCGAAAGGCCCTGCGGGCCAACGAGATCGCGCTGAACAACCGCCTCCCGCTGGTCAACCTGGTCGAGTCGGGCGGCGCCGACCTGCCCAGCCAGAAGGAGATCTTCATCCCCGGCGGCGCCCTCTTCCGCGACCTCACCCGGCTGTCCGCCGCCGGAATCCCCACCGTGGCGGTGGTGTTCGGCAATTCGACGGCCGGCGGCGCCTACGTGCCGGGCATGTCCGACCACACCGTGCTGGTCAAGGAGCGCGCCAAGGTGTTCCTCGGCGGCCCGCCGCTGGTGAGGATGGCCACCGGCGAGGAGGCCGACGACGAGTCGCTGGGCGGCGCCGAGATGCACGCCCGCGTCTCCGGCCTGGCCGACCACTTCGCGGTGGACGAGGCGGACGCGCTGCGGATCGCCCGCCGGATCGTCGCCCGGCTCGACCACCGCAAGCCCGGCCCCGGCCCGGACCGGCTCGCCGAACCGCCCGCGTACGACGAGGAGGAGCTGCTCGGGATCGTCCCCGGCGACCTCAAGGTGCCCTTCGACCCGCGCGAGGTGATCGCCCGGATCGTCGACGGCTCCGACTTCGACGAGTTCAAGCCGCTCTACGGCACCAGCCTGGCCACCGGCTGGGCCCGCCTCCACGGCTACCCGGTCGGCGTCCTGGCCAACGCCCAGGGCGTGCTGTTCAGCCAGGAGTCCCAGAAGGCCGCCCAGTTCATCCAGCTGGCCAACCAGCGGGACACCCCGCTGCTCTTCCTGCACAACACCACCGGCTACATGGTCGGCAGGGACTACGAGCAGGGCGGCATCATCAAGCACGGCGCGATGATGATCAACGCGGTCGCCAACTCGAAGGTCCCGCACCTGTCGGTCCTGATGGGCGCCTCGTACGGGGCCGGCCACTACGGCATGTGCGGGCGGGCCTTCGAGCCGCGGTTCCTGTTCGCCTGGCCGAGCGCCAAGTCCGCGGTGATGGGCCCGCAGCAGCTCGCCGGCGTGCTGTCGATCGTCGCCCGGCAGTCCGCCGCGGCGAAGGGACAGCCCTACGACGAGGACGCGGACGCGGCGATCCGGGCGATGGTCGAGCAGCAGATCGAGGCCGAGTCGCTGCCGGTGTTCCTCTCCGGCCGGCTCTACGACGACGGCGTGATCGACCCGCGCGACACCCGGACGGTGCTCGGCCTGTGCCTGTCCGCGATCCACAACGCGCCGGTCGAGGGCGCGCGCGGCTACGGCGTCTTCCGACTGTAAAGGACCCCCGAGACGATGATCACCAATCTGCTGGTCGCCAACCGGGGTGAGATCGCCCGCCGGGTCTTCCGCACCTGCCGGGAGCTCGGCATCGCGACCACCGCCGTCCACTCCGACCCGGACGCCGGCGCCCCGCATGTGCGCGAGGCCGACGCGGCCGTCCGGCTGCCCGGCGCCGCGCCCGCCGACACCTACCTGCGGGCCGACCTGATCGTCCGGGCCGCGCTCGCCGCCGGGGCCGACGCCGTCCACCCCGGCTACGGATTCCTGTCCGAGAGCGCGGACTTCGCGCGGGCCGTGCTGGACGCGGGACTGCTCTGGATCGGCCCGCCGCCGGCCGCGATCGCCGCGATGGGCTCCAAGACCGCCGCCAAGGAGCTGATGGCCGCGGCCGGGGTGCCGGTGCTCGGCGCGCTGACCGAGCCCACCGAGGCCGACCTGCCCCTGCTGGTCAAGGCCGCGGCGGGCGGCGGCGGGCGCGGCATGCGGGTCGTCCGGAGCCTGGCGGACCTCCCCGGCGAACTGGCGGCCGCCCGCGCCGAGGCGGCCAAGGCCTTCGGCTCGGACGAGGTGTTCTGCGAGCGCTACCTGCCCGCCGGACGGCACGTCGAGGTCCAGCTGCTGGCCGACGCCCACGGCACCGTCTGGGCGGTCGGCGACCGCGACTGCTCGCTGCAGCGGCGGCACCAGAAGGTGATCGAGGAGGCCCCGGCCCCCGGCCTGCCCGCGGAGGTGCGCGCCGGCCTGCACGCGGCGGCCCGCGACGCGGCCGGGGCGATCGGCTACACGGGCGCCGGCACCGCGGAGTTCCTGCTCACCGGGGACGGCCGGTTCTACTTCCTGGAGATGAACACCCGCCTGCAGGTCGAACACCCGGTCACCGAGGCCGTCACCGGGCTGGACCTGGTGGCGCTGCAGCTCGCCGTCGCCGAGGGGGAGGCGCTGGCGCCCGAGCCCCCGGCCCCCGGCGGCCATGCGATCGAGGCCCGGCTCTACGCCGAGGACCCGGCCAAGGACTGGCGGCCCGCGACCGGGACCCTGCACCGGCTCGAACTCACGCTCCCGTACCAGGAGTTCACCGGAGCCGGAGCCGGAGCCGGAGCAGGTGCAGGTGCAGGTGCGGGCGCGGGCGCAGGCACAGGGACAGGCAGGGGCACCGGACTGCGGCTGGACTCCGGAGTGGAGGCCGGCAGCGAGATCACCCCGCACTACGACGCGATGCTCGCCAAGGTGATCGCCTGGGCGCCCACCCGCGCGGCCGCCGCCCGCCGGCTCGCCGACGCGCTCGCCCGCGCCCGCATCCACGGCCCGGCCACCAACCGGGACCTGCTGGTGCGCGCCCTGCGCCACCCGGCCTTCCTGGCCGCGGAGCTGCACACCGGTTTCCTGGCCGAGCACGCGGCCGAACTCACCGCCCCGGACAGCAAGGGCGTCGACCACGCCGCGCTGGCCGCCGCCCTCGCCGACGCCGCGGGCCGCCGCGGCGCCCTGCCCTCCGGCTGGCGCAACCTGCCCTCGCAGCCGCAGCTCAAGCGCTACCGGGCCGAGGACGGCACCGAGTCGGCCGTCCGCTACCGGCTGACCCGCTCAGGTCTGCTGGCCGAGGACCACCCGGGCGTCGAGCTCGTCGAGGCCGCGCCGGACCGGGTGGTGCTGTCCGAGGACGGGCTGCGACGCACCTACCGGGTCGCCCGCTACGGCGACCGGGTGCACGTCGACACCCCGGCCGGCGGCACCGTGCTCACCGCCCTGCCGCGCTTCCCCGACCCCACCGTCCGCACCGAGCCCGGTGCGCTGCTCGCCCCGATGCCCGGCACCGTCGTCCGGGTCGTCGCCGCCGTCGGGGACACCGTCGCCGCCGGCCAGCCGCTGCTGGTGCTGGAGGCGATGAAGATGGAGCACCGCGTCGCCGCCCCGTCCGACGGCACCCTCGTCGAACTGCGCGCCACCCCCGGCCGGCAGGTCGAAACCGGCACCCTGCTGGCCGTCGTCCAGCCCATCGAAGCCTGAGGAAGGACCCGCATGTCCACCATCGGCAGTCAGCTCCTGGAGACCCCCGAACGCCAGGCCCTGCGCCGGGCCGTCGGCGACCTCGGCCGCCGCTACGGCTCCGCCTACTACCTCGCCAAGGCCCGGGCCGGCGAACCCGCCGACGAGCTGTGGGCGGACGCCGGCAAGGCCGGATACCTCGGCGTCAACCTGCCCGTCGAGTACGGCGGCGGGGGCGGCGGCATCACCGACCTCGCCATCGTCCTGGAGGAGCTCGGCACCGCCGGCTGTCCGCTGCTGCTGCTCATCGTCTCCCCGGCGATCTGCGGCACCGTGATAGCCCGCTACGGCACCGAGGAGCAGAAGCGCCGCTGGCTGCCGGGCCTGGCCGACGGCAGCCGCCGGATGGCCTTCGGCATCACCGAACCGGACGCCGGATCGAACTCCCACCGGATCTCCACGGTGGCCCGCCGGGACGGCGAGGACTGGCTGCTGACCGGCCGCAAGGTGTTCGTCTCCGGCATCGACCACTGTGACGCGGTGCTGTTCGTGGCCCGCACCGAGGACGCCAGTACGGGCAAGCTGAAGCCCTGCCTGTTCGTCGTCCCGCGCGAGACCCCCGGCTTCGAGTTCCGGGCGATCCCGATGGAGCTCGTCGCCCCGGAGAAGCAGTTCCAGGTCTTCCTGGACGACGTCCGGCTGCCTGCCGACGCCCTGGTCGGCGACGAGAACGCGGGCCTGCTCCAGCTGTTCGCCGGCCTCAACCCCGAGCGCGTCCTCACCGCGGCCTTCTCGCTCGGCCTCGCCCGCCAGGCCCTCGGCAAGGCGGTCGAGTACGCGAAGACCCGTACGGTCTGGTCCACCCCGATCGGCGCCCACCAGGGCCTGGCCCATCCGCTCGCCCAGTGCGCGGTGGAGATCGAGCTGGCCCGGCTGATGACCCAGAAGGCCGGGCTGCTCTACGACGCGGGGGAGGACCTCGCCGCCGGGGAGGCCGCCAACATGGCCAAGTACGCGGCCGGCGAGGCCGCCGCCCGTACCGTCGACCAGGCGGTGCAGACCCTCGGCGGCAACGGCCTGACCCAGGAGTACGGGCTGGGCGCGCTGCTGGCCGCCACCCGGGTCGGCCGGGTCGCCCCGGTCAGCCGGGAGATGGTGCTCAACTACGTGGCCCAGCACACCCTCGGGCTGCCGAAGTCGTACTGATGCACGAGATCTCGCCCAGGTGTGCGAACGCGCCGATGGTGTCCCCGGTGCGCGGCGGTCGGCCCGAGGGCGGTCGCCAGGGCGTCGGGCGCGAGCGGGGGGAGCCGGATCCCGGGTGAGCGGCGCGGCGGGCGGCGGTGCTCACCCGGACGGTCCATTCGAGCCCGTGGTGCACACCGTCCCGTCGGGCGCCCCCCGGGAGCAACCGCGCCACGCACGGACCGTCACGGGTTCCCCGCAATGGCCGAGCCGGACCCCCGACTGTCCGTATGCTCCTGAACGCGCCCCGCACGGAACTGCTCGCCGGTTTTGTTGCTACGTCAACTTCCTTACTGGAGGCTCACCTTGGTGTTCCGCAGCGAGTTCCCCGACGTCTCCGCGGTCGACCAGCCGATCCACGAGGCGGTACTCGGCGCCGCGCACAGGTACGGCGACCGCCCGGCCCTGATCGACGGCGTCACCGGCGAGAGCACCAGCTACGCCCAACTCGCCGCCGCCGTCGAGCGGGTGGCCGCCGGGCTGGCCGAGACAGGCGTGCGCCGCGGTGACGTCGTCGCCCTCTTCAGCCCCAACTCGACCGCCTACCCGATGGCCTTCTACGGCGCGACCAGGGCCGGCGCCACCGTCACCACGGTCTCCTCCTTCGCCAAGCCCGCCGACCTGGCCGGCCAGCTGCGCGACAGCGGCGCCCGCTGGCTGGTCACCGTCTCCGCCTTCCTGTCGACCGCCCGTGCGGCCGCCGAACTCCTCGCCGAACAGGGCCACCCGCTGGCCGGGACCGTCGTCCTGGACGGCGCCGAGGGCCACCGCTCGCTCGCCGACCTGCTGGCCGCCACCGGCCCCGCCCCCGAGGTCGCCATCGACCCGGGCGAGGACATCGCCGTGCTGCCGTACTCCAGCGGCACCACCGGCCTGCCCAAGGGCGTGATGCTCACCCACCGCTCGATCGCCACCAACCTCGCCCAGTGCGACGCCCTCTACCGCCCCGCCGAGGGCGAACGGGTGCTCGCCGTCCTGCCCTTCTTCCACATCTACGGGCTGGCCGCGCTGCTCAACCAGCCGCTGCGCTGCGGAGCCACCGTGGTCGTGCTGCCCCGCTTCGACCTGGAGCAGTTCTGCCGCACCGTCCAGGACCACCGGGTGCAGGCCCTGGTGGTCGCCCCGCCGATCGCCCTCGCACTGGCCCGGCACCCGATCGTGGACCAGTACGACCTCTCCTCCGTCGAGTACCTGCTGTGCGCCGCCGCCCCGCTGGACCACGAACTCGCCGACGCCTGCGCCCGGCGCCTGGGCCTGCCGCACCTGCTCCAGGGCTACGGCATGACCGAGCTCTCCCCGGTCACCCACGTCGTCTCCCCGGGCGAGGGCGCCCCCTCGCCCGGCTCGGTCGGCCGGATGGTCCCCTCCACCGAGCTGCGGATCGCCGCCCTGGACGGCTCCGACGGCGACCTCGGGCCCGGCGAGCGCGGCGAGCTGCTGATCCGCGGCCCGCAGGTGATGAAGGGCTACCTCGGCCGGCCCTCCGAGACCGCCGCGGTGGTCGACGCCGAGGGCTGGCTGCACACCGGCGACGTCGGCTTCGTGGACGAGCGCGGCTACCTGCACATCGTCGACCGGGTCAAGGAACTGATCAAGTACAAGGGCTACCAGGTCGCCCCCGCCGAGCTGGAGGCCGTCCTGCTCGGCCACCCGCAGATCACCGACGCCGCCGTGATCGGGGTCCCGGACGCCGAGGGCACCGAGTGCCCCAAGGCCTTCGTGGTCCGCGCCCCGGGCAGCGCCCTGACCGAGGAGGAGGTCACCGGGTACGTCGCCGGGCAGGTCGCCCCGTACAAGAAGGTCCGCGCGGTGGAGTTCGTGGACGCCGTCCCCAAGTCCGCGGCCGGCAAGATCCTCCGCCGCGAACTGCGTGCCCGCGAGGCCGGTCGCGCCGGCGTCCACTGACCGGACCGGGCCGCCCCGGCGGCCGAAGACCGGCGCCCGTCTGTGAGGATCTTCCTGCCGCGCCCCGACCGGGACCCGCCGCGCCCCGATCGGAACAGGAACCGCCCGCCGCCATGACCAGCCACCCCGCCGCCCGCGCCCCGCAGCAGGACCGCAGCCGAGCCACCCGGGCCCGGCTGCTCGCGGCGGCCGTGGAATGCCTGGCCGAACTCGGCTGGCACGGCTCGACCGTCACCGTCGTCGCCGAGCGGGCCGGGGTCTCCCGGGGCGCGGCCCAGCACCACTTCCCGACCCGCGAGGACCTCTTCACCGCGGCCGTCGAGCACGTCACCGCCGAGCGGCTGGCAGCCGTCCGCGCCCACGCGGACGAACTGCCGGCCGCCGGGCCGGACCGCACCGGGGCCGTGGTCGACATGATCGTGCGCCTCTACACCGGCCCGCTGTTCCGCGCCGCCCTGCACCTGTGGACCGCCGCCGCCACCGAGGAGGTGCTGCGTGAGCGGATCATCGCCCTGGAGGGCCGCGTCGGCCGGGAGGCCCACCGGGCCGCGGTGGAGTTCCTGGACGCCGACGAGAGCCGCCCCGGCGTGCGCGAATCCGTGCAGGCCACACTGGACCTCGCCCGCGGACTGGGCCTCGCCAACCTGCTCACCGACGACAGCCACCGACGTTCCGGAGTGATCCGGCAGTGGGCGGGCGTTCTGGAGAGTACGCTGCGGCCGGTACGCCCATGACGCCCGTACAGCCGGAGCGGCCGGACGCCCCCTGACCAAGGGGTCGCCGGGCGGCCGATGTCCGTGCAGTCTGGAGAAGAATCCCGGCCGGCACGGACCGCGAGGCCCCCGGCCGGGCACGAGCCGAACCGGGGTGCTGCCTGATCATGCACGGACACGAGTGGGACGCGACCGACGCCGCCCCGGCACCGGGCGGCAATCCCGGACGTTCCGACGGCACGTACCCCGAAGGCCATCGGCTCGTCCCGCTCGCCACGGTGCTGCTCCAGGACGACGGACTGATCCTGCACTGGAGCGAGGACGCCGAGGCCCTGCTCGGCTACTCCTCCGAGGAGGCCGTCGGCAGCTACGCCGCCCAACTGCTCACCGACGAGTCCGACCGCTCCGAGGTGCTCGGCCTCTTCCAGCGGATCATGGGCGGCAGCGGCTGGTCCGGCGTCTTCCCGGTGCGCCACCGCGACGGCCACAAGGTCGACCTGGAGTTCCGCACCTACCCGATCGCCGTCCCCGGCGGCACCCTGCTGCTGCTCGCCACCGCCTCCGACACCCGCGCCCTGCACGCCGTCGAGGCCGACCTCGCGGTGCTGGACGGCGTCTTCGACCGCTCGCCGATCGGCATGGCCGTCTACGACACCGAACTGCGCTACATCCGGATCAACGAGGCGCTGGCCCGGATGAACGGGGTGCCGGTCGCCGCCCACCTCGGCCGCCGGATATCCGCCGTGCTGCCCGGCATCAACAGCGCCGAGATCGAGCAGATCATGCGTCAGGTGCTGAGGACCGGCAAACCCGTGGTGGACGCCCGCTCGCACGGAAGGGTCCCCGGCGACCCCAAGCGGGACCACGCCTGGTCCGCCTCCTACTTCCGGCTGGAGGACTCCACCGGCCGGATCTTCGGGGTCTGCTCATCGATCATCGACGTCACCGAGCGCTTCCAGGCCGAGGCCCGCGCCGCCCGCGCCCAGGAACGGCTCGCCACCATCGCCGAGGCGACCGCCCGGATCGGCACCACCCTCGACCTCCAGCGCACCGCAGAGGAGCTGATCGAGGCGGTCGTCCCCCGGTTCGCCGACTTCGCCACCGTCGACCTGCTGGAGCCGGTGCTGCGCGGCTCCGAGCCCACCGTGATCCCCTCCGACCGGAACATCACGCTGCGCGCCGTCGCCGTCGGGGAGTCCTACGAGAGCGGCCTCGCGCACGCCGTGGACGTGGTCGGCGAGACCTCCGAGTACTCCCCGGACCGCAGCTACGTCCAGTGCCTGCGCAGCGGGAAGCCGCTGCTGCGCTCGCACGTGGACGAGGAGGCGCTGCGCGGCCTGGTGGCCAGCGAGGACCGGGTGGCCCCCGGCATAGCGGCGGGCATCCACTCGTACCTGATGGTGCCGATCACCGCCCGGGGCATGGTGCTCGGCGGCTCCGAGTTCATCCGGATGCGCAACCCCGAGCCGTTCACCGCCGCCGACGTCGCCCTCGCCGAGGAACTGGTCGCCCGCACCGCGCTGGCGCTCGACAACGCCCGGCTCTACCGCCGCGAGCGGGAGACCGCGCTCACCCTCCAGCGGAGCCTGCTGCCGCAGGAGGTGCACCGCACCCTCGGCCTGGAGATCGCCTACCGCTACCTGCCCAGCAGCGTGGTCAGCGAGGTCGGCGGCGACTGGTTCGACGTGGTGCCGCTGTCCTGCGGACGGGTCGCCCTGGTGGTCGGCGACGTGATGGGCCACGGCATCCGCGCCGCCGCCACGATGGGCCAGCTGCGCACCGTCGCCCGGACCCTCGCCACCCTCGACATGCCGCCCGAGCAGGTCCTCACCCGGCTGGACGAGACCGCCACGGGGATCGGCGAGGGCCAGTTCGCGACCTGTATCTGCGCGGTGTACGACCCGCTGGAGCGCACCGTCCAGATCGCCGCGGCCGGGCACCTGCCGCCGGTCCGGGTGGGCCCCGACGGCACCGCCGCCCGGGTGGACGTGCCGCCCGGGGTGCCGCTGGGCGTCGGCGGGGTGGCCTTCGAGTCGATCGAGTTCGACATTCCCGAGGGCGGCATGGTCGCGCTCTACACCGACGGCCTGGTCGAGCGGCGCGGCCAGGACCTGGACGCCGGCATCGACCTGCTCGCCCGCACCCTGTCCGGCCCCGGCCGGACCCTGGAGGAGAACTGCGACGCCGTCCTCGCGGCGCTGGTCACCGACGGCACCGAGGACGACATCGCGATGATCATGGCCCGGGTGCTGCCGCTGCCCGCCGACCGGATCGCGACCCTGCCGCTGTCCGGCGGGGGACGGGTGCCCGGCAAGGCCCGCCGCTTCACCCGCGCCACCCTGGAGGCCTGGGGCCTGTCGGCGCTCACCGACTACGCCGAGCTGCTGGTCAGCGAGCTGGTCACGAACGCCCTGCTGCACGCCGACGCCCCGCGCCGGCTGCGGCTGTTCCGCGACCGGGTGCTCACCCTGGAGGTCGCCGACGCGGGCGGCCAGACCCCCCAGCTGCGCCCGTTCGCCGAGCAGGACGAGGGCGGACGCGGGATGTTCCTGGTCAGCGAGCTGGCCCAGCGCTGGGGCAGCCGGCTGACCCGGGACGGCAAGGTGGTCTGGGCGGAGCTGGAGCTGCCCTTCGGGGCTTCCTAGGGCCTGTCCTCAGACCCCCGCTCCGGCAGACGGGAACGGCCGTTCCCCCGGGGGAAACGGCCGTTCCAGGGCATTGCTACGCGGTGACCTTCGGCTGCTCGGCCGGTGCGTCGACCGCGTCCTGCGAACCGGTCGCCGCCCCAGGCTTCGGCTCGGACAGCCCGCGCAGCAGCCGCCAGGCCATCACGGCCGCGCCGACCAGCAGCGCGGCGGCCAGCAGCCCGGCGCTGTTCATGCCGTTGACGAAGGACTCCCGGGCGCTCGCCAGCAGCGGCCGGGCGAGCTCCGGCGACAGGCCCTGCGCCGTCTCGACGGCCGAGCCCAGCGATTCGCCGGCCCGGGCGGCGGCCGCCGGGTCCGTCCCGGCCGGGACCGCCAGCCCGCTCGCGTAGATCGAGCCGACCACCGAGCCCACCAGGGCGATGCCGAGCGCGGTGCCCAGCTCGTACGCCGTCTCCGAGACCGCCGAGGCGGCCCCGGCCTTGTCGGCGGGCGCGGCGGTCAGCACCAGGTCGGCGCCGAGCGTGTAGACCACGCCCTCGGCCGTCCCGACCAGCAGGAAGGAGGCGGCCAGCAGCAGGTAGGTGGTGTCCTGCGACAGCCAGCCGAGCGCGCCCACGCCCAGTCCCATCGCCAGCAGGCAGGCCGTCAGCGCCTTGCGGGCGCCGAAGCGCCGGGCGATCGCGGCGGTGAGCAGACCGCCGGCCACCGAACCCGCGAAGGCCGGCAGCTCGGCCAGGCCCGCCTGGAGCGGCTGGTAGCCGCGGACCAGCTGGAGGTACTGCGAGACCACGAAGATCACGCCGGAGAGCCCGACCAGGGAGATCAGCGAGGCCGAGACGGCCGCCGTGAACCGCCGGTCGCGGAACAGCCGGACGTCGAGCAGCGGGGTCTCCAGCCGCAGCTGGCGGCGGACGAAGAGGAACAGCGCGGTGGCGCCGAGGACGAAGGTGACCGGCACGTCCCAGCGGTCCACGCCGTGCGCGGCGGCCTCCTTGATCGCGTACACCGTGCCGATCACACCGGCCATCGACAGCAGCACGCTCAGCACGTCCCAGCGGCCCGGCTTCGGGTCCTTGGACTCCGGCAGCAGCCAGGCGCCGGACACCAGCAGCAGGATCAGCACCGGGATGTTCAGCAGGAACACCGAACCCCACCAGAAGTGCTCCAGCAGCACCCCGCCGACCACCGGCCCGAGGGCGGCGCCGGCGGTGGCGGCCGCGCCCCAGATGCCGATCGCGGTGGCCCGCTCCCGGTCGTCCGGGAAGAGGCTGCGGATCAGCGAGAGCGTGGACGGCATGATCGTGGCCCCGGCCACGCCGAGCAGCGCGCGGGCCAGGATCAGCCAGCCGGCGCTCGGCGCGTAGGCGGCCAGCAGCGAGGCGGCGCCGAAGGCCGCGGACCCGGCCAGCAGCAGCTTCTTGCGGCCGATCCGGTCGCTCAGGGCGCCCATGCTGACCAGCAGGCCGGCCAGCACGAAGGAGTAGGAGTCGCCGATCCAGAGCAGCTGGGTGCCGCTGGGGCGCAGCGTCTCGCTGATCGACGGGATGGCGAGGGAGAGGACGGTCGCGTCCAGGGCGACCACGGTCACGGCCAGGACGAGGACGGCGAGGCCGGTCCAGCGCTGGCGGGCGGTCAGGGTGTTCATGGTTTATCGGTGTCCGGCCTGTGGTCGGAAGTGCTGTGGACAGGGGTGGTGGTGCTGTGGGCGGTGCTGCCGGCGGTGGCGCCGGCGGGGGTGCGGGTGTCGGGTCTGCGCAGCGCGCCGCCGAGGAACAGCTCGGCGAGCGAGAAGGCGGCGTCGCGCGGGGCGAGCCGGCCGTCCTGGATGGACCAGCCGACGCCGGCCACCAGGTCGAAGAAGGCCTCGCTCAGCCAGGCGGCGCTCAGTTCGATGCGGAACACGCCCTGCTGCTGGCCGCGCAGGAAGAGCGCGTGCAGCCGGGCGATCTGGACCTCCCAGAGGTCGTTGATGTCCTCGTGCTCGTAGAGCTGGTTCTCGCCGGCCAGGAAGGCGCAGAGCATGGCGTCCGGGACGGAGGAGTCCACCAGGCGGCGCAGCGCGGCCTCGGCGTCGCCCCGCTCGACGTCGGCGGTGTCCAGCGCGGAGGCGAAGCGGCGCAGCCCGAGCAGGCCGATCTCGCGGATCAGAGCGTCGCGCCCGGGGAAGACCCGGTGCAGCGTGGCACGGCTGATGCCGGCGGCGCGCGCGATCTCGTCCAGGTGGGCGGTCGGGCGGCGGGAGAGGACGCCGACGGCGGCTTCCAGGACGGTGTCGCGATCGGTGGCCATGCAGCGAGTCTAGTTCACGTGAGACGTGGATGTCTCATTCTTTTGTTCGAGCTCTCAGGTGAGGCGTCGGTTCTCGGTGGCCGGGCAGCAAAAAACCGGGGACGGTGGGTGTACCGTCCCCGGTCCGGGGTGCCGCCGTGCGGCCTCAGCTCTGGTTGTAGAAGCCGGTCTCGTCCAGCGGGCGGTCGATCACCATGACCTCGACGTCGGCCGGGGTGAGCAGGAAGACCCTCCGGGCGATCCGCTCGATGCCGCCCCTGGTGCCGAAGATCAGCCCGGAGGCGAAGTCGACCATGCGCTTGGCCTCGGCCTCGTTCATCTCGGTGAGGTCCATGACCACCGGGATGCTCGCCCGGATGTGCTCACCGACCGTCCGGGCCGCCTCGAAGCCCGTCGGCCGCAGGGAGACGATCTTCGTGGGCGCGGGGGCGGCCGGAACCGTCTCCTGATCCACCCACTCGTCGTCGTACACCGCGGCCGGGTAGTTCCCCGAGGGCATCAGCCACCCGTTGTGGTGCTCGTCGCGAAGTGCTCCCATGCCGCGCCTCCCTGCCTCGTCCCGTCCTGGTCCCCCGGGGTCGCGTGCCGTTCTTGACACGTCATCCACTCGTCGGAACTGTCCGAGTATCGCACTGTTCACCGGTCCCGTGCCCGCTCGCAACCCCCGTACGAGTCGTGCCGCGCCGGAAACCCGGGCGAACCCGGGCACTTCCAGTGACGCGGCGCGGCACCGTACGGTTGCGCGCGTTGACCTTATCGGTCGCGGTCACGGCTTAATTGACCTTCTGTCAACAATGAGGAAACGATTTCACCCGTCGCGTCACTCGCCGGTCGCGCCGTCGATCAATTCGCGCAGAAGATCCGCGTGGCCGTTGTGTCGCGCGTACTCCTCGATCATGTGGGTGAGGATCCACCGGAGCGTCACCGGCTGTCCCCGGCGCAGGTTCTTGGCGACGGTGTCCAGCGGCAGGCCGGCGACGGCGAGGCGGGCGGCCTCGACCTCGGTGCGCCAGACGGCGAAGTCGGCCGCGACGTCGGCGGTGTCGACGTCGTCGAAGTCGGCGTCCTCGTGCTCCTCGGTCCAGAAGTGCCCGGTGATCTCCCGGCCGAGCAGGACGGACTGGAACCAGTACAGCTCCACCTCGGCCATGTGCCGGACCAGGCCCAGCAGCGAGAGGCTCGACGGCGGGATCGAGCGCAGCCGCAGCTGGTCGTCGGTCAGATCCTCGCACTTGAGGGCGAGGGTGCGGCGGTGGTAGTCGAGGAAGGCGGTCAGGCTGGCGGCCTCGTCGGCCGTCATCGGCGGGTCCACCCGCGGGTTCGGTTCGGTCATGCGCGCCATCCTGGCGTCCGGCCGCGCGCGGGCGCGAGCGATTTTGCTCCCGGCTCTGCCGCCGGCCCCGTGGAGCGGCTCAGCCGGCCGTCGCCCGGCGGCGGGTCCGGACCGTCCGCCAGAGGCCCACCACGCTGCCCAGCACCAGCAGGGCGATCACCCCCGCCGACAGCAGGAAGGCCGCCGAGCCCGGGCGGCCCGCGCTGGCCGCCGCCGTGACGTACACCGCGGTGGTCGGCACCACGCCGATCGCGGTGCCCAGTACGAAGGGCAGGAAGCGGACCCCGGAGAACGCGGCGCCGTAGTTGGCCGCCTGGAACGGCATGCCGGGCAGCAGCCGCAGCACCAGCACACTGCGGAAGCCCTGCTCGGTGAACCGCCGGTCCAGCGCCCCCAGCACCTTCCCGCGCAGATACGGGCGCAGCGCCTCCCGGCCGAGGCCCCGGCCGAGCCCGAAGGCCAGGGCCGCGCCCACGGTGGTGCCGAGCACCGCCAGCAGCACGCCCTGCTGGATGCCGAGCAGCAGACCGGCCACCGCGTTCAGCGCCGGCCGGGGCACGAAGGCGAGCGTCCCTACCGCGTAGACCAGGGCGAACAGCGGGCCGAACCAGTACCCCGGCATCCGGTCCGCCAGCCCGCCGGACAGCAGCTCCGTCGGGCTCCACAGCAGCAGCGACCCGGCCGTCGCGGCGAGCACCACCACCAGCAGCGCGAACCGCCACCACGGGGAACGCGGTGCGACGGCGGGCGCCCGCGGCACGGCGGGCGGCACGGGAACGGCATCGGGCTCGAACACCGCCCGAGCCTAACCGGTGCCCGGGCCCCGCCGGCGCCCCGGGCGCCGGGCCGACCCGCGGGCCGGCCCTCAGGCCGGTCGGGAGAGGAACCCCAGCAGGCGCTGCCACGAGTCGCGGGCCGCGTCGGCGTGTTCGACGGCGGCGAGCTCGAAGAAGTTGTGGGGTGCCCCCGGATAGCTGACGAACTCGTGGGGGCAGCCGGCCGCGGTGAGTGCCGCGTCGAAGGCCTCGACGGCGGCGGCCGGGATGTGCTCGTCGGCGCCGCCCCAGAAGGCGAGCACGGGGGCGGTCAGCCCCCCGGCCAGTTGGGTGGGCCCGGGGGCGCCGTTGAGGGTGTCCGGGTAGCCGTAGTAGCCGACCGCGCCGGCCAGGCCGAAGCGCGGGGCGGCGGTGCGGAAGGCCTGCCGGCCGCCGAAGCAGAAGCCGAGCGCGACCACCTCGGCGGGCCCGGCGGCGCGCAGCCGTTCCAGTGCGGCGGTGATGTCGGCGTCCAGTCCTCCGGGGGTGAGCGCGAGCAGGTGGGGGAGCAGGTTCGGCATTTCGCCGAATTCCGCCGGGCGCTTTTCCGGGGCGGCTCCGGCGGTGCGGCCGTAATAGTCGAGGACGAGGGCCGGGTGGCCGTGTCCGGCGAGCCGGGCGGCGGTCCGGCGGTAGAACGGGGAGAGGCCCCTGTTGTCCGGCAGGACGAGCACCCCGGGCCCGGTGGCGGTCTCCGGCCGGGCCAGGAAGGCGCCGAACCGGGTGCCGTCGGCCGAGGTCAGAGTGAGTGGGGCGGCCTCGGCCAGGGGCCACGGGGCGGGGCCGAGGGCGGGCGGGGCGGCGTCCGGGTCGCAGCACACGGGGGAATTCCTCTCGGGGAGCACGAAAACCGCCGGGCGCGGTGTGCGCCCGGCGGTTCGAGACCTTAGCGGGAAATTCCCTCAGGAATTCATCATCATATCGCGGAGAGATCTTTTCCGGAAGGCTTTTCCGGTGACATTGCGGTCACGTTCTCGCCGCCGGAATTCCGTTCGGCCAGCCGCAGCGCCCCGGCGCTCAGCAGCAGGGCGCAGGCGAGCGCGGTGACCAGGCCGAAGGAGACGGTCAGCGAGGTGGCCTGGGCGAGGGCGCCGATGACCGCGGGGGCGATCAGGCCGGAGGTGTAGGTGACGGTGGCGACGCCCGCGATGGCCTGGCTGGGGTTGGTGCCGATCCGGCCGGCCGCGGCGAAGGCGAGCGGGACGATCACCGCGATGCCGATGCCGATGAGGGCGAAGCCGGGGATGGCCAGTGCCGGGCTGTCCGCGGCGACCACCAGCAGGCCGCCGGCGGTGGCGACGGCGCCGCCGATGCGGGTGGTGCGGACGGCGCCGAGGCGGCGGATCGCCGCGTCCCCGGCGAGCCGGCTGACCGCCATGGTGAGCGAGAAGGCGGTGTACGAGGCGGCGGCGACGGTGGCCGAGGCGCCGGTGACGTCCCGCAGGTAGACGCCGCTCCAGTCCATCGAGGCGCCCTCGGCGAAGACCGCGCAGAAGCCGACCAGTCCGATCACCAGCGAGCTGCGCGGCGGCAGCGCGAACCGCGGCGGCTCCTCCGCGCCCTCGTGCGCCCGGAGGTCGGGCAGGCCGCGGCAGACGGGCTGGGCGAGCGCGAGCAGGACCAGCGCGGTGACGGCCAGCTGGATCCGGGCGTCGAGGTCCAGGTGGGCGGCGAGGATGCCGAAGGGGGAGGCCAGCAGGCCGCCCGCGCTCCACATCCCGTGCAGCCCGGACATGATCGAGCGGCCGAGCCGCTCCTCGATCTCCACGCCCTGGGCGTTCATCGCGACGTCGGCCATCCCGGAGGTGGCGCCGTACACCAGCAGCGCCGCGCACAGCACCGGCAGCGAGGGGGCGAGTGCGGGCAGGGCGAGGGACAGGCACCAGAGCGAGATCAGCCCGCGCACCGCGGCCCGGCCGCCGTAGCGGTGCACGAAGCGGCCGGCCAGCGGCATGGCGAGGGAGGAGCCGACGGCGGGCATGACCAGGGCCAGGCCGAGCTGGCCGGCCGAGAGGTCGAGGTGGTGCTGGATCCAGGGGATGCGGGTGACGAAGCTGCCGGCGACGGCCCCGTGTACCAGGAAGGTCAGGGCGATGCTCCTCCGGGCCCGGCGGGGCGCGGCCAACGGCTCCGGCGGCGGTGGTGCGGTGGTTCCGCTCATGGGTTCTTCCCTCCCGGTCGCGCGGTGAGGGGCGCGACAGTGCCCTGTGACGGTCGCTAAATTATCAGGAAGGGACCCTGATAGAAATGCTCTGGAAGGATGAGCTGCCATGACCACCGCGCGTACGGCCACGCCGAGCACCGCCCGGGCGATCAACGACCGGTTGGCGCTCAACCTCCTGCTCGAACAGGGCCCCCTGACCGCGACCGAGCTGCGCGACCTCACCGGCCTGTCCCGGCCGACCGTCGCCGACCTGCTCGAACGCCTCCAGCGCACCGGACTGGTGGCCGTCGTCGGCGAGCGCGGCGAACAGCGGCGCGGCCCCAACGCCCGGCTCTACGCGCTGGTCGCCTCCCGGGCCCACCTCGCCGCCTTCGACGTCCGCTCCGGCGGCGTCAGCCTGGTCGTCGCCGACCTGGCCGGGCGCGGCCTGGCCACCGCCGAGGTCCCGGTCGAGGGCGACGGCGGGCCGGACACCG
This sequence comes from Kitasatospora sp. NPDC058048, assembly GCF_042885555.1. Classification (NCBI taxonomy): domain Bacteria; kingdom Bacillati; phylum Actinomycetota; class Actinomycetes; order Kitasatosporales; family Streptomycetaceae; genus Kitasatospora; species Kitasatospora sp. NPDC058048. Next base: position 134,156 of record NZ_JBHVRT010000006.1, read on the forward strand.
CCGGGACCATCGTCGCCGCCCTGCTGGACACCGCGCGCGGCGTCGGCGTCGAACGGCTGCACACCGTCGCGGTCGGCGCCCCCGGACTGGTCGACCAGGCCACCGGCCGGCTGCAGAGCACCGGCAAGCTCCCCGCCTGGCACGCCGAACTCCTCGCCGCGCTGCGCGAGCTGCCCGGCACCGAGGTGATTCTGGAGAACGAGGTCAACCTGGCCGGGCGGGCCGAGTACCGGGTCGGTGCCGCGCGCGACCGCGACACCTTCGTGCTGCTGTGGCTCGGCCACAGCGTCGGCGCCGCCGTGATCCTGGACGGGCGGCTGCGCCGGGGCTTCTCCGGCGGCACCGGCGAGATCTGCTTCCTGCCCGTTCCCGGCACCGTCGCCCTGCCCAGCGCCGACAGCTGCGAGGGCGGCTTCCACAGCCTGGTCGGCAGCGCCGCGATCTGCGCGCTGGCCCGCGCCCACGGGCTGCCCGCCGGCCCGGCCGGGGACGCCCCCGCCGCCGAGGCCGCCGTACGGGCCGCCCTGGCGGCGGGCGCGGCGAGCGAGGTCTTCCTGGACGAGCTGGCCGAGCGGATCGCGATCGGTGCGGCGAGCGTCTGCGTGGTGCTGGACCCCGGCTGCGTGGTGCTCGGCGGCGAGGTCGGCCGGGCCGGTGGGCCGGAGCTGGCCGGGCGGGTCGAGCGGCGGCTGGCCCGGCTCTCCCCACTGAGCACCGAGGTGCGGGCCGGCACGGCGGGCGGCGGCGCGGTGCTCGCCGGGGCGGTGCTCACCGCCGGGGACGCGGTGCGGCGCGACCTCTTCGGCGAGCCGTGACCGCCCTCGCGTGATCATCCGCGCCGTCCGTACGGCAGGATGGCGCAGGGGCACTCGCCCCGGGAACCCGAACCACCGTCAGGAGACGCTCATGGGCCAGCCCGAGGTGCCGGCCAACCCGTACCGCATCGGCGAGGCCGCGGCGCTGCTCGGCGTCAGCGCCGACACCATGCGGCGCTGGGTGGACGCCGGGCGGGTCGCCGCCGCGCGGGACGAGCACGGGCACCGGATCATCCCGGGGGCCGAGCTCGCCGCCTTCGCCCGGGAGCTGGCCCGGCCGGAGAACTCCGAGGCGGAGGGCCGGCCGTCCTCGGCGCGCAACCGCTTCCCGGGGATCGTCACCCACGTGGTGCTCGGCGACGTGGCCGCGCAGGTGGAGATCCAGGCCGGGCCGTTCCGGGTGGTGTCCCTGATCAGCCGGGAGTCGGCGGAGGAGTTGAACCTGGTCCCCGGCGCACCCGCCACGGCGGTCATCAAGTCCACCAATGTGATGGTCGAACGGCGCTAGTCGGGGCCCGTCGCCCGAGCCCGGGCCGCCCCGGCCGCCCCGGCCGCCCCGGCCCCACGAGTCCCGGAACCGAAGGAGAGGCCCGGATGCCACCCCCGCACCTGCCGACCACCCAGAGCGCCGTGCTCGCGATCGGGACCGTGGCCGACCGGCACGGCCGCACCGTCCGCGCCCAGCACGACATCGGCCGCGACCGGACCTTCGCCGGGCTGGTCGGCCCGGGCGGTCCGGGCGGTCCGGACGGGGAACTGGACGCCGTCCCGCACGAGGCACTGCTGGAGTTCGACGGCCGCCCCGCCGTCACCGTCCGGCTGTTCACCCACGACGAGGTCACCGTGACCGTCGAGGGCATCGCCTTCGACGTCGACCGCGACCGCGTCCCCGGCTTCCTGAACGCCCTCTGGTCCGACCTGGTGCACGTCAAGGCGCGCACCTTCCCGCCGTCCACCACGCTGATCGTCACCGTCCCGGGGGAGCCGAGCCACCGCGAGGCCATCGGCGTCCACGACCTCACCCCCTGGCTCGCCGGAAGGATCCGTTGAACGCCATGGCCAAGCCGCTCGCCGTCGCCCACCGCGGCGACCCCTACCGCCACCGCGAGAACACCCTGCCCTCCGTCGAGTCCGCGCTCGCCGCCGGGGCCGACGCCGTCGAGGTGGACGTCCGGCTCACCCGCGACCGGGTGCCCGTACTGCTGCACGACCCCACCCTGGAGCGGCTCTGGCGCGACCCGCGGTCGATCGACCGGGTCACCGCCGACCAGCTGGAGGAGCTGCGGCAGGGCCCGCTCACCGTCCCCACCCTCGCCGAGGCGATCAAGGCGGTCTTCGCCGTCGACGGCCGCAGGCTGCTGATCGACCTGGACGACGCCGGACCGGCCGCGGCCGCCTGGTCGGTGGTCACCGGGCTCGGCGCCGAACGCGCGGTCGCCTTCTGCGGTCCCACCGCCGCCATGCTCGCGGTGCGCGAACTGATCCCGGACGCCGAGATCGCGCTCACCTGGAAGCAGCCCGGGATGCCCGTGCGCGCCCTGCTGGACGACCTGCGCCCGCGCTACCTCAACCCGCCGTTCGGCCTGGTCACCCCCGCGTTCATCGCCGCCGCGGCGGAGCAGGGGCTCGCCGTCTCCACCTGGACCGCCGACCTGCGCCGCACCATGCGCCGGCTGCGCGAGAGCGGCGTCGCCTCCATCACCTCCAACCGGATCGGCGTCCTGCGCTCCGTGCTGGACGGCCGCCGGTGACCGGACCGCTCCTGAGCCGACGGGCGCTCGGCCGGGCCCTGCTGGCCCGTCAGCACCTGCTCGCCCGCACCGACCAGCAGCCCGCCGCACTGATCCACCACCTCGGCGGCCTCCAGGCCCAGGCCGCACCCCAGCCGCCCTACCTCGGACTGCTGGCCCGGCTCGACGGCTTCACGCCCGAGCGGCTCAGCACCCTGATCGAGCAGCGGGCGGTGGTCCGGACCGCCCTCCAGCGCGGCACCATCCACCTCGTCACCGCCGAGGACTGCCTGACGCTGCGCCCGCTCCTCCAGCCGATGCTGGACCAGGCGATGCGCACCACCTTCGGCAAGCAGCTGACCGGCCTGGACCTGGACGCGCTCGCCGCCGAGGCCCGCACCCTGGTCGAGGAGCGGCCGCGCACCTTCCAGCAGCTCGGCGCGCTGCTCGCCGGGAGCCGCCCGGACCGCGACCCGGCCGCCCTCGCCCAGGCCGCCCGCTGCCGGCTGCCGCTGGTGCAGGTCCCGCCGCGCGGGCTGTGGGGGCGCGGCGGACCGGCCGCCCACACCACCGCCGAGGCCTGGCTCGGCCGCCCGCTCGACCCGTCACCCGGCCCGGACGGCCTGGTGCTGCGCTACCTCGCCGCGTTCGGCCCCGCCTCCGCGGCCGACCTGCGCCAGTGGTGCGGCCTGGCCGGCCTCGCCCCGGTGCTGCGGCGGCTCGCACCGAGCCTGCGGGCCTTCCGGGACGAACAGGGCCGGCAGCTGTACGACCTGCCCGAGGCGCCCCGCCCCGACGAGGACACCCCCGCGCCGGTCCGGCTGCTCGCCCCGTTCGACAACCTGCTGCTCTCGCACGCGGACCGCACCCGGGTGCTGCCCGAGGAGCACCGGGGCCGGGTGATGACCCGCAACGGCATCGTGCACGGAACCCTCCTGGTGGACGGGCTGGTCGCCGGGACCTGGCGGCTGACCGGCGACCGGGAGGTGACCGTCGCCCCGTTCGCCCCGCTGCGCCCGGCCGACCGGCGGGCCGCCGAGGCCGAGGCGCAGCGGGTACTGGTCTTCGCGGGGGCGGGCGAGGACGGCGCGGTGCGGTTCGAGGCCCCCGGGTAGCTCGTTCGGGTGCTCCCGGCCGGTCCGCCGCGCGGGCCGTCGGAACCTCTGCTGAGCTGGGGCGGTCCGGAATCGTCGAGACCCCGGCGGAGGCGACCGTGTCCGTGGAGCGCGCGCCCGGCGAGGAGCGGCGGCCGGACCACCGCAGGCCGTACCTGATGCTGCCGCCCGCGCTGCGGCAGGCGGCCGCCTGGTCGCTGGCGGTGATCCTGCTGATCGCCGTCGCCTCGCTGGTGGTCTTCGCGCTGGTCGAACTGCGGGCCGCGACCGTGCCGTTCCTGCTGGCGCTGCTCGGGACCTCGCTGCTCTACCCGGTGGTGCCCTGGCTGGTGCGCCGGGGTGTCGGGCGGGGCCTGGCCGCCGGGCTGACCTGCACGGTGCTGGTCACGGCGGTCGGCGGGGTGATCGCCCTGCTGGTCAACTCCCTGGTGCACAGCGCCCCGCAGATCGCCGCCTCGCTCCCGGAGGCCGGGCGGCGGCTGGCCGGCTGGCTCGGCCCCTTCGGGTCGAAGATCCAGCACGCGCTGAGCAACGCCAAGGGCGAGACCAACTCGCTGGTGTCCACCCTCACCAACGGCGTGCTCTCCGGGCTCGGCCTGCTCACCCAGCTGATCACCGGCGGGGTGCTGGCGCTCGCCCTGGTGTTCTTCTTCCTGCGGGACGGCCACCGCACCGGCGACGCCATCCGCTCCTTCCTGCCCGAGCGCAGCGCCACCACCGTGATCGCCTGCGCCGGGCGGGCCTTCGACGCGATGGCCGGGTTCATGCGCGGCACCACCCTGATCGCCCTGATCGACGCGAGCTTCATCACCATCGGCCTGCTGGCCCTCGGTGTGCCGGGCGCGCCGGGGCTGGGCGCGCTGGTCTTCATGGGGGCCTACATCCCCTTCGTCGGTGCCTTCCTGTCCGGCACGGCGGCGGTCCTGGTCGCCCTCGCCGACGGCGGCATCGGCACGGCGCTGTGGGCGCTCGGCGTGGTGCTCACGGTGCAGATGATCGAGGGCAACATCCTCCAGCCGGTGATCCAGAGCCGCACGGTGGAGCTGCACCCGGCCACCATCATGGTCGCCGTGGTGGCCGGCGCCGGTATCGCCGGCATCATCGGCGCCCTGCTGGCCGTCCCGGTCTGCGCGGCCGGCATGGGTGTCATCTCGGTGCTGCGCGGGGATCCGGACCGGTCGGCGGCGCCGGACCGCTGAGCGGCCGGCCGGCCGGGCGGAGCGGAAAGCGGGTTGCCGTCGGTCGGGGGATCATGTGAGCATTGCTAATGCGACAAGGGTCGCAATAGTGCTTCGGGAGGGGTCGCATGGAACTGTTCGAGGTGGCCGAGGCGGGGGCCGGGCCGTACGGGATCGCCGTGGGGCCCGACGGGGGTGTCTGGTTCACGCTGGTGCACAGCGGGGAGATCGGGCGGCTGGACCCGGACGGGACGGTGCGGCGGTACGGCCTCGGGGCGCCGGGCTGCGGGCCCGCGGTGATCACGGCGGGGCCGGACGGGGCGCTCTGGTTCAGCCGGATGCGGGACCACCGGATCGGGCGGATCGACGTCCACGGGCGGGCCGGCTCGTTCGAGCTGCCGGGCGAGGACCCCGGCCCGTACGGGATCGCCGCGGGGCCGGACGGGGCGCTCTGGTTCACCGAGCTGAACGCGAACCGGGTCGGGCGGATCACCGTGGACGGCGAGGTGACGCGGTACCCGCTGCCGGTCGACGGGGCCTTCCCGTCGCTGATCACGGCCGGGCCGGACGGGGCACTGTGGTGCACGCTCAACCAGGCGGACGCGGTGGCGAGGGTCGGCACCGACGGCGCGGTGACCGTCCACCGACTGCCCACCGAGGGCACCGCGCCGGTCGGGATCACCGCCGGGACGGACGGTGCGCTCTGGTACGTCGGCATCGGCGGCGGGCTGGTCGGGCGGATCACCGTGGACGGGAAGGTCACCGAGCATCCGCTGGCCGACCGCTCGGCCAGGCCGCACGCCGTCGCGGCCGGACCGGACGGGGCGCTCTGGTTCACCGAGTGGGGCGCCGGCCGGATCGGGGTGCTCACCCCGGACGGGCGGCTCGACGGCCACCCCGTCCCGGGCGCGGGCGCCGAGCCGCACGGCATCGCCGTCGCCCCGGACGGCACGGTGTACGCGGCGCTGGAGCGCGGGCAGATCGCCCGGCTGACCCCGGCCCGGGACGCCCGGGGTGCCCGGGGCGCTCAGGGCTGACGGCGCAGCAGCTCCTCCAGGTCGGCGAGCAGGCCGAGGGCGGCGGCGCGGTCGGGGGCCGGCGCCGCCGGGGCGGGGGAGCGCTCGGCGATCACCCGCAGGGCGGCCGCGGCCTGGCGGGCGAACATCGCCAGCAGGTCCAGCTCCGGCAGGCTGGCGCGGGCCTGCGGGGCCGGGTCCAGCACCTCCAGGACGCCGAGCACCCGGCTGCCGTGGGTGAGCGGCGCGGCCATCAGGGCGGTCGGGACGTACGCGGTGGACTCGGCGAAGTCCCGGTCGAAGGTGCGGTTGGCGCCCAGGTCGTCCACCACCATCGGCTCGCCCGAGGCGGCCACCCAGCCGGCGATCCCCCGGCCGGCCGGGAAACGGCGGCCCACCAGCGACTCCTCGCCGCGCCCGGAGACGGCCTGGAAGACCAGCTCCCCGGCCGCCTCGTCGAGCAGGCACACCGAGCCCGCCCGGGCGCCGAAGATCGCCCGGGCGACGTCCACCACGGACTGGAGCAGCTCGCGGGCCAGCGGGTCGACGGCGGGGTCAGTGCTGAGGGTCATCGGGCGCCTCCGGGGTGGGGGTGGAAGGGACCTGGACATTGGCCGCGGTGAGGTAGAGCGCGCTCTTCAGCTGGAAGGTGGTCAGCCTCGGCCGCCGGGACAGGATGCGGGCGCAGAGCCCGGCCACGTACGGGGTCGCGAAGCTGTTGCCGGTGGTGCGGATGGTGGCGCCGCCGAGCCAGGGCACCCGGACGTTCTGGCCGGGCGCGAAGAACTCCACCGGCGGGGCCGGGTTGTACAGGTGCAGCCGCGGGTCGTCCTCCTGGTGGCTGCCCACCGAGATGACCGAGGAGAACCGCCACGGGTAGCTCTCCACCGGGGTGTTGTGGGCGGAGGCGACGATCGCGGTGCGGGCGAAGAAGGCGTCGTCGGCGATCGCGTGCAGCTCGTCCAGGAAGCGGGTCCGGGTGGTGGAGAGGCTGAGGTTGATCACGTCGAAGCGCTGCCCGACGGCCCAGCGCAGCCCGGCGATCAGCATGTCGCCGGTGCCGGTGAAGCGCTCGCCGAGGACCCGGACGCTGTAGAGCTCGCAGTCCGGGGCGGTGCGGCGGATGATGCCGGCGCAGGCGGTGCCGTGCCCGCAGGTGTCGCCGGCGGAGTCCGGGCGGACGACCAGCTCCCTGGTGGCCGGGTCCCTGGCCACCGCCCAGGAGCCCTGCACCGGCCCGACCAGCGGGTGGTCGGGCTCGACCCCGGAGTCGACCACGCAGACCCGTACGCCCTTGCCGGTGCCCCCGCCCCCGCCGCTCTCCTCGCCGTCGGGGGCGACGGCGTCGGCGAGCACCGGCAGGTCGGCGGGGGTGCGGTCGCGCAGGCTCCAGGTGAGGCCGGCCGGGCCGCTCACCGGGTGCCCCCGAGCCGCTCGGCGCGCCGCACGCCCGGCAGGTGGCCCTTGGCGGCGAACCGGTCCCGGGCGGTGGCGGCGGCCGCCGCGGCCTCGGCGGGGCGGTCGAGCAGCAGCAGGGCGTGCGCCCGGTCGAGCGCGGTCAGCGCCTGCAGCAGCAGCGACTCGGTGGCCTCAGCGGCGGCCAGGGCGGCGGCGGTCAGGTCCAGGGCCGGCGCGGCCTCGCCCCGGGCGGCGGCGAGCCGGCCGCGCAGCGCGTCCAGTTCGATCGCGAGCACCGGCGGCAGCGCGGCGAGGGCGTCCGCGCTGTCCAGGTGCCGGGCGGCCTGGGCCGGGCGGTCGGTGTCCAGCAGGACCCGGGCGGTGGTCAGGGCGAGGCGCGGCAGCGGGGCGGGGCTGCCCTGGTGGCGGGCGATCTCGGCGGCGTCGGCGAGCAGGTCCAGCGCCTGGCCGCTCTGGCCGAGGGCGGCCGCCGCCTGGGCGGTCAGCGCGGGCAGCGCCACCATCGCCTCGGCCAGCGACAGCTCCCCGGCGAGGCTGTTGGCCTCGGCGAGCAGCAGCTCGGCCTCCTCGGGGCGCTCGCGCAGGGCCAGCAGGACGGCCAGCGGGCCGTTCAGCGCGATCCGCACGGTCCGCCGGCCGGTGCCGTGCTCGCCGAGCAGGGCGCGCAGCCGGAAGGTCGCGTTGGGGACGGGCTCGGGGCCGGCCAGCAGGGAGGCGGCCAGTGCGGCCAGCACGGCGGCCCGGTCCAGCTCGGCGTCGGTGCGGCAGACCCGGTCGAGGGCCTGGTCCAGCAGCAGCTCGGCCTCGGTGTGCCGGCCGGCCAGCAGCTGCTCCTCGGCCAGCCGCAGCCCGGCCCGGGCCCGGCCGAGGTCGTCCCCGGTGTCGGTGAACAGCGGCAGGACGGCGCGGGCGGTCGCGGCGGGCTGGTCCGGGCCGGGCGGCAGGCCGCGGGCGGCCAGCGCGAGCCGGGCGTGCGCGGCGTCCAGCGGGTCGGCGGCCGCGTCCCGCACCTGGGCGAGGACGGGCAGGGCCTCCTCGGCGCGGCCGAGCGCCAGCCGGGCCTCGCCGAGGCGGCGCAGCGCGGGGCCCGCGGCGCGCTCTCCCGGGTAGTGCAGCCGGACGGCGCGCTCCAGCAGGTCGGTGGCGGCGGGCAGGTCGGCGCGGGCCAGCGCGCCGGCCCCGGCGGCGCCGAGGGCGGCGGCCGCGCGGGTGCGCAGCACGTCGGTGCGGGTGTCCAGCAGGCCGAGTTCGAGCCGGTAGCGGTGGGCGCGTTCCAGGTGGCCGCCGACGGCGGCGTCCCCGGTGGAGCGGACGGCCGGCAGGTCGGCGGCGCGCTCGTGGCGCTCGGCGCGGGCCCGCTTGGACATCGACTGGTAGACGGACTCCTGGACCAGGCCGCTGCTGAACCGGTAGCCGGCGCCGGCCGGTTCGACCAGCCGCAGCTCGGCCAGCCGGGCCAGCGCGGCGTGCAGCCGCGGCGGGGTGTCGTCGCCCCCGGCGGACGGGCCGGCCGGCAGCCCGTCGATCGGGCCGGTGAAGACGTCGTCCTCCGGGTCGGCGAAGGCGTCCTGGTCGCTGCCGCCGTGGGCGAGTTCGGCGAGTTCGGTGGCGGTGAAGGCGCGGCCGAGGACGGCGGCGAGGTCGAGGGTGGCGCGCTCGTCGCGCTCCAGCCCGTCGATCCGGGCGCTGAGCAGGGCCCGTCCGGTGGGCGGCAGTTCGTCGGTCAGGACGGGGCCCTCGGTCTCGGTGAGGGCGGCCAGCAGCTCCTCCAGGTGCAGCGGGTTGCCCTCGGCGCGCTCCAGCAGCCGGGTGGGAACCGCGTCCTGGTGGGCGCTCAGTTCGGTCAACTGGGCGGCCAGCAGGGCGGATTCGTCCCAGGACAGGCCGCCGACCGGCAGTGCCGGCAGCTCCGGGCGGGCGGCCGGGAGCTCGGGGCGGGTCAGGCAGAGCAGCAGCACGGGGGCCGCGCCGAGCTCGGCCGTCAGCCACCCGGCGGCGTCCACCAGCGCCGGGCCGGCCCACTGGCAGTCGTCCAGGACCAGGACGGCCGGGCGCTCGACGGTGCGGCCCCGCAGGATCGCGGCCAGCAGTTCCAGCGAGCGGCGGGTGTCGAGGCCCGGCGCGGTCGCCTCGTCCAGCCGGGCCAGCGCCTCGGCCGGAGCGGCGCCTCCGGGCTCGTCCAGCAGGGTCCGGACCGCCTCGGCGATCGGCGCCAGCGTGCCCTGCTCGCCGAAGCTGCGGCAGCGGGCGGTGCCGCAGCGCGCGGTGCGCCGGCCGACCCGCTCGCGCCACTCGCGCACCAGCCGGGTCTTGCCGATGCCGGCCTCGCCGGCGACCAGCAGCAGCTCGGCCCCCGAGCCGCCCGCCACCCGCGCCAACGCGGCGTCCAGCTGCGCCAGTTCGCGATCCCGGCCGACCAGCGGGACGTCGAAGCGGCGCAGCAGCTCCGGGTCGTCCTCGTCCAGGGCGACCAGGCGGTAGGCGGTGACCGGCTCGGCCTTGCCCTTGAGGTGCAGCGGGCCGACCTCGTCCACCTGGGCGGCCGGACCGGCCGCGCGCAGCGTCTGCGGGCCGATCAGCACCTGGCCGGGGGCGGCCCGGGTCTGCAGCCGGGCGGCGATGTTCACGGTCTCGCCGGAGATCAGCGCCTGGCGCGCCGAGGCGTCCGAACCCGCCACCACCTGGCCGGTGTTGACACCGATCCGGACGTCCAGGCGGACCCCGAGGGTGGCGTCCAGCTCGGTGTTGAGGTCCTCCAGGTCCTCCAGCATGGCGAGGGCGGCGGCCAGCGCCCGGTGGGCGTCGTCCTCGCGGATCACCGGGACGCCGAAGACGGCCATCACGGCGTCCCCGATGAACTTCTCCAGGGTGCCGCCGTGCGCCTCGATCCGGCGGTGCATCCGCTCGAAGTAGCGCAGGATCACCTCGCGCAGGGTCTCCGGATCGAGCGCGCCGGACAGGGCGGTGGAGTCGACCAGGTCGCAGAAGACCACCGTGACCAGCTTGCGCTCCTCGGCGGCCAGGTCGAGGGCGGCGCCCCGGGCGGCACCGCAGGAGGGGCAGAACTGGTCGTTGGTGCCGACGGGCTGGGCGCAGAGTGGGCAGGGCATGGTGGCCGTCCTTCGGTCGTCCTTCGCTGTGCGGGGCGTGCGCGGCGGAGCGGGTGTGCGCGGGCGTTCCCGGCCAGGGTCGCGGGCGCGGCTTCGGGCCCGGTTCGGGAACGCCTGGCGAGCGGTATGGCCGCAGGCCGGGCGGGGTGCGGGGGCCGGCCGGCCGGGCCCGGTGCGGCCCGCGCGGCCGCGCCGGGCCGCGCCGACCTGCGGACATACCGGATCCCGACCGGCCCCGAAGCCGGGCGCAGCCGGTCCCGCCCAGCATGGTGGGCGACGGCGGGCGGCCGCCCGCCGTCGCCGTCACCACCCCCCACGCGGAAGGGAGTTCGACCATGGCCGAGAACATGGAGCAGCAGAACGTCGGCGAGAGCGGCGAGGAGGGCCCGGAGGTCGAGGCACACGTGGCCAACATCCTGGACCTCCAGTCGATGAAGGTCCTGAGCGAGGCCTCCGACGGCAACTGCTTCAGCCTGATCAGCTACGTCGCCGGCGCCGAGACCTCCGCCTGACCGGAGTCCGCGCGCCGGGCCGGGCACGGGGGCGGACGCACCGCCGCCCCCGGCCGCCGGCCGCCGAAGGCCTCCGGGGCGGTCCCGCCGGGACGGGACCGCACCGGCCCGATCCGCACGCCCCCGCCCGACCACGGAGGACGGCCATGGAGCCCACCCCGCTCGCCCGCAACCGGGACTTCCGGCTGCTCTGGGCCGGCGGCCTGCTGGCCTCGCTCGGCTCCCAACTCGCCTCGATCGCCCTGCCGCTGCTGGTCCTGCGGGAGACCGGATCGGCCGCCCGGGCGGGCGCCGTCGGCACCGTCTCGGTCGGCGCGCTGCTGCTCACCATGCTGCCCGGCGGGGTGCTAGCCGACCGGATCGAGCGGCGCCGGCTGATGCGGATCTGCGACGTCCTCGGCCTGCTCGCGGTCGGCGCCCTGGTCGTCGCCGTGCTGCGCGGGCACACCCCGCTGCCGCTGGTCCTGCTGGTCGCCGCCGCCGGGGCGCTGATCACCGGCGTCTACGGGCCCGCCGCGGGCGGGCTGCTGCGCGCGGTGGTGCCCGCCGGGCAGGCCCGCGAGGCCTCCTCCCGGATGCAGGCGCGCGGCGCGGCCGCCCGGCTGATCGGACCGCTCGGCGGCGGGGCGCTGTTCGCCTGGCACCCGGTGCTGCCGTTCCTCGCCGAGGGCCTCGGACTGCTGCTGTCCACCGTCTGCGTGGCGCTGATGCGGACCCGCTCGCTGCCCGCCGCGAGGAACGGACCGGTGCTCGGCCGGGCCGAGCTGACCGCCGGACTGGCCTTCATCTGGCACCGGCCCTATCTGCGCACCCTGCTGCTGATCTTCGGCCTCGGGATGAACTTCGCGTTCAGCGCACTGATGTTCGCCACCCTGGCCGTCGCCTCCGACGGCGGCCGCTCCGGCGTCGGCGGCGGCACGGTCGTCTCCTGCACCGCGGCCGGCGCCCTGGCCGGCGCGCTGCTGGCTCCCCGGCTCGGCACCCGGGTCCGGGACGGCAGCCTGGTCGCGCTCGCCTGCTGGGCCTGCGCGCTCACCGCCGGGGTCCTGGTGCTCACCCGGATGCCGCTGCTGATCGGACTGCTCTGCGCGGCCTGCATGTGCCTGTCCACCGTCGCCAGCATCGGCTTCGTCTCCGGCATGCTGATCGCGGCGCCGCCCGACCGGATCGGCCGGGTGCAGAGCGCGGCCGGCTTCCTGTCCACCCTGGTCCAGCCGTTCGGCCCGCTGGCCGCCGGCACCCTGCTCGGCTCGCTCGGCGGCACCCGGACCTTCGCCCTGCTGGCCCTCGCCATCGCGCTCTGCGCGGCCGCGGTCACCTGGGCGCCGCCGGTCCGGCGCGGACCGCAGCCGCGCCCGGCCCTCTGAACACCGCCCGCTCCCGCAGGACTTCGGAACAGGAGACCCCATGGCCGGCGCCCACGAGACCCAGCTGTACTGCCTCGCCGATCCGATGTACTACGACACCCCCGGACGGCTGCGGGACGGGGCGGACCGCTACCCGCCGGGCCTCGGCGAGCCGCCCGCGGGCTGGCGGCGGGAGCAGCGCGGACTGTGGACGGTGCTGCGGCCCGAGGTCCGGTCGGCCGACGCCCGGCTGCCGGAGCAGGGCTGGAAGCTGCACGTGTCGGCGGTGCGGGAGAGCGCCGAGCGGACGCTGGAGGCCGTCGCCCGGATCTGCCTCGACCGCCGGGTCGCGTTCAAGTTCCTGCGCGGCCCGGCGGCGCTGGCGGTGACGAACGGCAAGTTCGCGGGGCGCGGCAGCAGCGGCAAGTTCATCACCGTCTACCCGGCCACGGAGGGCGAGTTCCTCACCCTGGCCGAGGAGCTGGCGAGGGCGCTGGACGGCTTCCCCGGGCCGTACGTGCTCACCGACCTGCGGATCGGCGACGCCCCGGTGTTCGCGCGCTACGGGGCCTTCGTCGAACTGTGGTGCCAGGACGCGGCCGGGCGGGTCGTCCCGGCCTTGCGCGACCCCTCCGGCGCGCTCGTCCCCGACCCTCGCGAGCCGGCCTTCCGGCTGCCCGGGTGGGTCGAGCCGCCGGCCGCGCTGCGCCCGCACCTGGCCGCCCGGGCGGCGGCCCGCGGGTACCTGCCGTACCGGATCGTCGAGGTGCTCCGGTTCTCCAACGCCGGCGGGATCTACCTCGCCGAGCGGCACGGCACGGGGGAGCGGGTGGTGCTGCGCGAGGCCCGCCCGCACACCGGGCTGGACGGCGCCGGGGCGGACGCCCTGACCCGGCTGCGGCGCGAGCAGTGGGCGCTGGAGCGGCTGGCCGGGCTGGCGTGCGTGCCGCGGCTGCACGAGGTGCGCACGGTGTGGGAGCACACCTTCCTGGTGCAGGAGCACGTCGAGGGCGTCCAGCTGTTCACCGAGGCGATCCGGCGCTATCCGCTGGTGCACCAGGACTGCACGCCGGAGCAGCGCGCCCGGTACGCGCGGTGGGTGGGCCGGGTGGTGGCGGGGCTGGAGCAGGCGCTCGCCGCCCTGCACGGGCGGGGCGTGCGGTTCGGGGACCTCCACCCGGCCAACGTGGTGCTCCGGCCGGACGGGTCGGTGGTGCTGGTGGACTTCGAGTACGCGGCCGCGCTGGACGACCGGCGGGTGCCGGTGGCCGGCGCGGCCGGACAGCACGTCCCGCCCGGACTGACCGGCGCCGAGGCCGACCGCTGGCTGCTCTGGGCCACCTGGCTGATGCTGCTGATGCCGGTGCTGGAACTGGCCGACCTCGACCCGGGCAAGCTCCCGGCGCTGGAGCGGCGGGCGCGCGCGTGGTTCGGACTCGGGACGGAGGAGGGGCCGGTGCGCCCTGGAGCGGTGGCCCTGGTGGAGTCGGCGAGCGAGCGGCGCGGGCGGGAGCTGCTGGCCGGGCCCTCGCTGGACCCGGTGCGCCGGGAGCTGGTCGCGGGCCTGCACGCGGGCGCCACCCCGGACCGGCCGGACCGGCTCTTCCCCGGGGACGTGGCCGGGTTCGCCGACGGCGGCACGGGCGTGTCGCACGGCGCGGCGGGGGTGCTGTACGCGCTGCACCGCGCCGGGGCCGACCGGCCGCAGGAGTACGCGGACTGGCTGGTCGCCGCGGTGCGCCGGCGGGCCGACCGCCCCGGCACCGGCGGACTGTACGACGGGCCGCTCGGCATCGCGCTGGTGCTGGCCCGGATCGGCCGGACGGAGGAGGCGGAGGAGCTGCTCGGGCGCGTCCGCACCGCCCGCCCGGCCCGGGAGGCGGGCCTGTTCGGCGGCCGGGCCGGCGCGGCGCTCGCCCGGCTGCGACTGGCGCAGGCGCTGGACCGCCCCCGGGAACTGGCCCACGCGCTGGACGACGCACGGGAGTTGGCCGCGGTGCTGCGCGGCGAGCCGGTGCCCGGGCTGGACGAGCCGGCGGCCGCCGGGCTGCTGTACGGGCTGGCGGGGATCGCGCTGCTCCAGCTGCGGCTCTACCGGCGGACCGGCGAGCGGTGGCTGCTCGACTCCGGGCGGACCGCGCTGGAACGGGCCGTGGCCGGGTGCGTCCGGGTGCCCGACGGGTCGGTGCAGGTGCTGGAGGCCGGGCGCCGGCTGGCCTACCTGGACCGGGGCAGCAGCGGGATCGCGCTGGTGGTACGGGAGTTCCTGGAGCACGCGGAGCTGCCGGGCGGGGAGGCCTTCCTGGCGGACGTGCGCAAGGTCTGCGCGCCCGGGTTCATTCGGGAGCCGGGCCTGTTCCGCGGGCGGGTCGGGCTGACGCTGGCGCTGGACCGGCTGGGCGGGGCGCCCGCGCGGGAGGCCGTGCTCGGGCAGGTGCGCAAGCTCCAGTGGCACCTGGTGGCCCGGCCGGAGGGGCTGCTGGTGCCGGGGATGCGGCTGAGGCGCTTCTCGGCCGATCTGCACACGGGCGCGGCGGGGGTGCTGCTGGCGCTGAGCGGGCTGGAGGAGAGGCCCGGGGAGCCGCGGGCGGACGTGCTGGACCTGCTGACCCTGGGGTGAGCGAACCGCGCGGCCGTCACGTCGGCACCGGTGCCCGAACGGCCTCCACCGCGCGTTCGCGGGCGTGCAGATGGGTGAGCCGCGGCAGGGCGTACAGGGCGGCGTGGGCGGTGACCTCACCGGTGGGGGAGGTCACCGCCCCGGTGTCGGTGAGCGCCTCCAGGGTGCGCAGGGCGAGCCGCTCGGGCCGGCCGAGGGCGGCGGCGGCCTCGGGGAGGGTGAAGAGCAGGGCGAGCGGCAGGGCGGCGAGCCGGGCCAGGGCGAGCCGTCCCCGGTCGGTGAGGTCGTGCCAGCCGGAGTCCAGCCGGGCGCGGACGGTGACGTCCCCGGCGACCAGTTCGTCCAGGGCGCCCGCCGGGTCCTCCAGCCGGGCCGCGTACTCGGCGAGCGGGAGGTGGCGCAGCACGGCCAGCCGGGTGCCCGCGACCCGGACGGCGAGCGGCAGCAGCCCGCAGGCGGCCACGATCCGGGCGGCCGCGGCGCGGTCGGCGCCGGTCCGGCCGGTGCCGACGATCCGGCCGAGCAGGTCCAGGGCCTCGGTGGGGGCGAGCGGCGGGACGGCGACGCGGCGCACCGAGGCGAGGCCGGCCAGCTGGCTGCGGGAGGTGACCAGCACGGCGCTCGGACCGAAGCCCGGCAGCAGCTCGCGGACCACGGCCTCGCCCGGGGCGTCGTCCAGGATCAGCAGCAGCCGGCGCCCGGCGAGCGAGGCGCGCCAGAGGGCGGCGGCCCGGGCCGTGTCGCCGGGGCCGGGGGCGTGGTCGGAGGAGTGGTCGGGGCCTTGGGCGGGGGCGAGCCGAACGGCTCCGACGGGTGCGGCGGGTGCGGCGCCCGGGCGGCCGGTGAGGACGGCGAGTTCGGCGAGCACCTCGGGCAGCGGGCGGGCGGTGCCGTCCTCGGTGCGCAGCCGGACCAGCACCCGGCCGTCCGGGAAGCGGTCGGCGAGCAGGTGGCCGGCGTGCACGGCGAGCGCGGTCTTGCCGCAGCCGGCCGGGCCGGAGAGCACCGCGACGCGCCCGCCGCCCTCGCCCAACTCGTCGACGAGACAGCACAGTTCGTCGGTTCGCCCAGTGAAGTCGGCGGTGTCGGCGGGCAGCAGCGCGGCGCCGTTCGGCCCGGCGCCGCGCTCCGGGCGGGCGGCGGTGGGAAGGGAGCGGCCGCGGGCGAGCAGCTCCCGGTAGCGGGCGGTCAGCGCGGGGCTCGGCTCCAGCCCCAACTCCCGGGCGAGCAGCTGGCGGTGGGTGTCGTAGACGGCGAGCGCCTCGGCCTGGCGGCCGGACAGGTGCAGGGCGTTCATCCGGGCCGCCTGGAGGCGCTCGCGCAGCGGGTGGCGCTCGGCGAGCTCGGCGAGGTCCTCGGCGACGGCCCCGGGGTTGCCGAGCTCCAACTCGGTCTCCGCCCAGTCCTCGTGGACACCCAGGCAACGGGCCTCCAGCCGGCCCGCCTCCGCCTCGACGGCCGGCGAGCGGCGCAGATCGGCGAGCGGCGGGCCCTGCCAGAGGTCGAGGGCCTGGCGCAGCAGCCGGGCGGCGGGGGCGAGGGCTCCGCCGTCGGCGGCGGCCCGGCCGGCCCGGGCCAGGGCGCGGAACCGCAGCAGGTCCAACTCGGGCTCGGCGACCCGCAGCAGGTAGCCGGCGGCCGAGTGCACCAGCCGGTCGGGCCCGTCCCCGCGGCCGAGCAGGGTGCGCAGGGTGCAGATGTAGACCTGGAGGTTCTTGCGGGCGGTGCGCGGCGGCTCCTCGGGCCACACCGCGTCGGTGAGCAGGTCGACCGGGACGGCGGTGTTGGCGCGGCTCAGCAGGACGGCCAGCACCAGCCGCTGCTTCAGCGGCCCGAGGGCCAGCGGGCGGCCGTCGGCCTCCCCGGTGAGCGGGCCGAGAACGGCGAAGCGCAGCCGGGCGGGGGTGGCGGGCTGGGCCAGGGGCATCGGCGTACCTCCGGGGCGTGGGCGTGCGCGTGGGTGCGGGCGTGGGCCTGGGCGTTCGCGGCAACGGTGTGGCAGGTGGCAGGTGGCAGGTCGTGGGGCTGCCGGCGGCGGGGCGGCCGTGGTGCGGGTGCGGGTGCGGCGGTGCGGTGTGGGCGCAGGCTACTTGACGGCCGATCGGCACTGAAGGCCGCGGAAGCGGTCGGCTCGGCTCCCCCCGGGCCCATGACCGGGGCCCCGCGGCGGGGGGTCGACGGCGGGGTCCGTACGGCTGCGCGGTCGCCGTTCCGGCAGGTCGGCCGGGGTGGCGGGGACCGGTCGGGCCGGGTCGACGGGCGGCCCGCGGGGCGCCGCCGGGCGGGCGTACGGGACCGTGGGGAAGGGCGCGTTCCGGCGGTTCTCGACCGGGGCTCCGCGCCGCGGTGAGCGCGGCCCGAGCGGGCGGCGATCCGGGCACGTGGCCGCCCGACGGCCGGTCAGGACGTGCCGGGCGGGCGGCCGGGAGGTGTTGGCCGGCCGGTCGGGAGGTCCCGGGTACGCAGTCGGGAGGTCCCGGTCGGGGCCCGGGAACTCGGGCCCAGCGGCCCCGGGCGGGCGGGCCGAAGGGCCCTGGGGTGCGGAGGGCACCTGTTCGGATCATGGAGCGCCATCCATTCGCACGACGTTCCGAAGGAGTGCGTCCTTGAGCGCCACCCAGGCACAGGGCGACCCCACCTCACCGCCAACGGCCCTCCCCGCAGGGACGGCCAGGGCCAGGAGGCCCGGTTCGGCCCTGGTCAGACTGCTGACCACCACCGACCACAAGACGATCGGCACCATGTACCTGGTGTCGTCGTTCGCGTTCTTCCTGATCGGCGGCATCCTCGCCCTGGTCATGCGCGCCGAACTCGCCCGGCCCGGAACGCAGATCCTCTCCAACGAGCAGTTCAACCAGGCCTTCACCATGCACGGCTCGGTGATGCTGCTGCTGTTCGCCATGCCGCTGTTCACCGGCTTCGCCAACTGGATCATGCCGCTCCAGATCGGCGCGCCGGACGTCGCCTTCCCACGCCTGAACATGCTGTCCTACTGGCTGTTCATGTTCGGCTCGCTGATCGCCGCGGCCGGCTTCGCGACCCCGGGGGGCGCCGCCGACTTCGGCTGGTTCCTCTACGCGCCGCTGTCCGACGCGATCCACTCGCCCGGCGTCGGCGCCGACATGTGGATCATGGGCGTGACGCTGTCCGGCTTCGGCAGCATCTTCGGCGCCGTCAACTTCATCACCACCATCATCTGCATGCGCGCTCCGGGCATGACCATGTTCCGGATGTCCATCTTCTGCTGGAACGTGCTGCTCACCTCGGTGCTGGTGCTGCTGGTCTTCCCGGTGCTGGCCGCCGCGCTGCTGGCGCTGGAGTGCGACCGCAAGTTCGGCTCCCACGTCTTCGACCCGGCCAACGGCGGGGCGATGCTCTGGCAACACCTGTTCTGGTTCTTCGGGCATCCCGAGGTGTACATCCTGGCGCTGCCGTTCTTCGGGATCGTCTCCGAGGTCATCCCGGTGTTCAGCCGAAAGCCGATGTTCGGCTACTCCGGCCTGATCGCCGCGACGGTGGCCATCGCGGGCCTGTCGGTGACGGTGTGGGCGCACCACATGTACGTCACAGGGCAGGTGCTGCTGCCGTTCTTCTCCTTCATGACCTTCCTGATCGCCGTCCCGACCGGGGTGAAGTTCTTCAACTGGGTCGGCACCATGTGGCGGGGCTCGCTGAGCTTCGAGACACCGATGCTCTGGACGGTCGGCTTCCTGGTCACCTTCCTGTTCGGCGGCCTGACCGGCGTGCTGCTCGCGGCCCCGCCGATCGACTTCCACGTCTCCGACTCGTACTTCGTGGTCGCCCACTTCCACTACACGCTGTTCGGCACCGTGGTCTACGCGATGTTCGCCGGCTTCCACTTCTGGTGGCCGAAGATGACCGGCAAGAAGCTCGACGAGCGGCTCGGCCGGATCACCTTCTGGACCCTGACGGTCGGCTTCCACGCGACCTTCCTGGTCCAGCACTGGCTGGGTGCCGAGGGCATGCCGCGCCGGTACGCGGACTACCTGGCCTCGGACGGCTTCACCACCCTGAACACCTTCTCCACCATCGGTTCGTTCCTGCTCGGCCTGTCGATCCTGCCGTTCCTCTACAACGTCTGGAAGACCGCCAAGTACGGCGAGAAGGTCACCGAGGACGACCCGTGGGGCTGGGGCCGCTCGCTGGAGTGGGCCACCTCCTGCCCGCCGCCGCGGCACAACTTCGTCAAGCTGCCGCGGATCCGCTCCGAATCCCCGGCCTTCGACCTCCACCACCCGGACATCGCGGCCATGGACGTCCTGGCGCACAGCGGCAAGCCCGCCACGCACCTGGGCGACGTGGAGCCGACGAAGTACGACCGGCCGCTGAGCCGGGCGGACCGGGCGGCCGCCGCCGTCGCGGTCAAGGCCCCGCCCTCCGAGGCCGCCGCGTCCACCGAGTCACCCTCCTCGGGCGGCTGAGCCCGCCCCTCGAACGCCGTCCCCGCCCGCGTCGCTGCCCCCGGGCGGGCGGGGACGGCCCCCTTCTCCCCTTCTCCCCTTCTCCCCTCCCCTTCGTGACCAGGAAGGCCGGGTCGTGAACCACACCGTTCTCGCCATCGGCACCGCCGCCCTCACCGCGAGCGGCTGTGTCTGGTACCTGCCCGCCATCGCCGACCTCCAGGCCGGCGCCGACCGGCCCCGCTCCACCCGTACGGCCGCCGCGGCCTGCGTGCTGTGGTGGGCCGGGCTCGCGCTCGCGGGCGGGCTGCTGCTCGTCGTGCCGGACTGGCGGCCCGCCGCACAGATCGCGCTCGCCGGACTGGTCGGCGGCACGGCGCTGCGGCTGCGGGCCCTGTGGGACCGCCGCCGGGAGGTGAAGGAGACTGCGGCCCGCTGGGCCGCCCTGGACGCCGGGCCCGCCCCGCGCTCCCACCGGCCGCCGGCTCTGGCCCTGGCCGGGTGGCTGGTGGTCGGCGCGGCCGTCGCCTCGCTCGGGGCGGTCGCCATCCTGGTGTCCGGCGGCGGCGAGGTCGTGCCCCGGGTGGTGCTCGCGGCGGTCAGCGGCGCGGGCATCGCGCTCGCCTTCCTGCTGATGGGGCTCGGGAACGTACGGCGGCAGGGGCGCTGAGGACGCTTGGGCCGGCGCGCCTCCCGAGCGGCCCGGCGGACCCTGAAGAGACCTGATGAGACCTGAAGAGAACCGCAGGACCGGCCCCGGCCCGGCCCGGGCCGTGTGGCCCGGCCGGAATGGGGCCGTTGGGCCCTGGGCCCGCGGCCGGGTCCGGGGGATGATGCCCTGGGCCCCGCTGGGAGTGTGCGGGGGTGCGACGAAGGTGGAGCCGCGTGATGGCGACCAAGACGGAGGGTACCGGGGCCCCGGCACCGGTCCGGGTGTTCCTGCTGGACGACCACGAGGTGGTGCGCCGCGGGGTGCACGACCTGCTGGACTGCGAGCCGGACCTGGAAGTGGTCGGGGAGGCGGCGACGGCCGAGCAGGCGCTCGTCCGGGTGCCCGCGCTGCGGCCCGACGTGGCCGTGCTGGACGTCCGGCTGGGCGACGGTGACGGTGTCTCGGTCTGCCGTGAGCTGCGCTCGCGGATGCCCGGGCTGGCCTGCCTGATGCTGACCTCCTTCGACGACGAGGAGGCGCTGCTGGACGCCGTGATGGCGGGCGCCGCCGGGTACGTGCTCAAGCAGATCAGCGGGACCGACCTGGTCGCCGCCGTCCGCACCGTCGCCTCCGGCCGCTCGATGCTCGACCCCGGCGCCGCGACCCGCCTCCTGAACCGCCTGCGCAGCGACGCCGAGCCCGCCCAGCCGGTCACCACCGGACCGGGCCTGACCGCGCGCGAGCAGGAGGTCCTCGAACTCATCGGCGAGGGCCTGACCAACCGGCAGATCGGCGAGCGGCTCTACCTCGCCGAGAAGACCGTCAAGAACCATGTGTCGCGGCTGCTCGCCAAGCTCGGCGTCGAGCGGCGGGTGCAGGCCGCCCTGATCGCCACCGAGCTGCGCCAGGCCTCCGCGGCCGCGCAGCCCTCCGTGCTGCGCACCGGCCGGGGCTGAGCCCGGCCGTTCGCGGCCGTTCGGCACCGGTTGCGGCCGTTCGGTGCGATTCGGTGCCGTTCGGGGCCGAACGGCCCTTCGCCCCCGGGCCTGGGACCCGGGGCCGACGGCCCGCCGGGCGGGGCTCTCGCCGGGCCCGGCCGGGACCATCGGCCCTCGCGGCCCGGCCCGGGCCCGGGCGAGCATCGCTCGCATGAACCGCGACCACGTCCCGTCCCCCCGGCCCGTTCCGTACGACCCGCCCGTCCCGTACGCCCCGCCCGCTCCGGCCGTCGCGTACGACGGCCCCGCTCCGTTCGATCGGCCCGGTCCGTCCGGCCGCCCTGTTCCGCAGGACCGGCCCGACCTGCCGGAACTGCGCGAACTCGACCGGAAGCGGTCGCTGGAGCTGCTGGCCCGGGCCGAGGTCGGCCGGGTGGTCTACACGGTCGACGCCCTCCCGGCCGTCCTGCCGGTGCCGTTCCGGCTGGCCCCCGGCGGTGTGCTGCTCTCGGCACCGGCCGGCTCCGAACTGGCCCGGGCGGTGGACGGCGCGGTGATCGCCTTCGAGGCCGACGAGGTGGACGGCCGGGACGGCTCCGGCTGGTTCGTCACCGTCCTCGGCCGCGCGCAGGTCCGCCCGGCGATCAGGGCGGCCGATCCGGGCGGCACGGTCCGCATCCGCATCCGCCCGGAACTGGTCATCGGCCGGTGCCTGGCCTGAGCCGGCGGCCCCGAGGCGTCCTCACGGCCCCAGCAACGCCAGGGCGGTGCGCAGGAGTTCGGCGTCCGCCGCGGCGTCCGCGGTGCCGGCCAGGCCGGAGCGGAAGAGCGAGGCGCCCTCGATCAGCATGACGAACACCTGGGCGCGGGCGTGCCGTTCCTCCTCGGTCAGGGCCGGTTGGCGTTCGGCGAGGAAGCAGGCGACCAGCTCCCGGTAGCGGTCGTAGAAGGCCCGGACGGTGGCGGCCACCGAGGGGTCGCGGGCGGCCAGCGCCCACAGCTCGGCGAACAGGCGGACCAGGCGCACGTCCTGCTGCTCGGCGAGCAGTTCGCGGAGCAGGGCGTCCTCGTCGCGGCCCGGGTCGAGCAGCGGCGCGAGCCGTTCCACCGAGCGGGCGAGGACGCGCTCCAGCACGGCGGCCACCAGCTCGGCGTGGGTCGGGAAGTAGTGCTGGAGGTGGCCGAGGCGGACGCCCGCGGCGGCGGCCACCGCCCGCATGGACAGTTCGGTGCCGCCCGCGGTGACGAGCAACTCCTCCGCGGTGTCCAGCAGTTCCTCCCGCCGCTGGGCGCCCTTGCCGCTCAGGCCCCGGACGCTGCTCATGCCGCCGCCGCCGTGCCGCGCCGCTGGTCGGCCGCGGTGGCCGTGACGGTGACGGTGACGCCCAGGGCCGCCAGGTCCTCCAGGACCTGCCCGGGGCGCGGGGTCTGCTCGGGGAAGGCCACCCCGGCGGGCGGCGGGGCGCCGTCCGTGCCGAGCGCCCGGCGCAGCGCCAGCAGGGCGCCGACGGCGGTGAGCCGGGCCTGGCCGCCCCGGTCCTCGACGGTGGCGGTGAGGGCGCGTCCGCCGGAGGCGACGTCGGTGCGCAGCAGGGCGGTGCCGCCCTCGCCGGGGGAGTGGAGCAGGGCGCGGCGGGCCGGCTCCCAGCGGTCGCCGCGGCCCCAGCGGAAGAAGCCGGCGTGCCGGGCCGCGAGCAGGGCGGTGGTGGAGGAGCGGGAGCTGAAGCCGATCCGGGTGGCGGCGGTGGTGGTGCCCAGCGTGAGCGGGAGGGTGAACTGCTCGGGGGTGTCGATCCCGGCGACCAGGGTCGGGGTGTCGCCGATGCGGACGGTCCGCGGGCGGCTGAGCGGGGCGACGGAGCGGCGTCGGCCGTCCTGGATCACCTCGTAGTCGAGTCCCAGGCGGTCCATGAACTCCACCGAGTCGGCGCCGGCCCGGTCCGCGAGGTCCCAGCGGATGGCGGTCTCGATCCGCTCGGCCCCGCCCAGCCGGTCCGCCAGGGCGGCGGCGACCAGGCTGGTCACCCCGCCCATCCAGGCCGAGGAGAGCAGCACCGGGGCGGTCGGGCGCAGCAGGGCGGCGAGCGTGGCCGCACGCTGGAGCCGGGCGGTCCAGCGGGTGACGTCCACGTACGGGACGCCCGCGCGGACGGCGGCCCGCAGCACCCGGTCGTCCGGGTCGTTGACCACCCCGACCACGGCCCGGACGGCGGCGGTGAACGGCTCGGGGTCGGCGAGGTCCCAGCGGCGGACGGTGGTGTCGTCCAGTTCGGCGGCGAGGGCGGCGCCGCGCTGCTCGGAACGGCCGGTGAGCAGCAACGGCCAGGTGGGGGAGGCGAGTCGGGCGAGTTCGGCGCCGACGGTGCCGTAGCCGCCGACCAGCAGGACGGGGCCGTCGGGGTTGTGGCTGAGGCGGTCCGAGGGGAAGGTGGGGTGTGCGGAGAGATCTGTGACGGATGTGGGGCTCATGGAGACAAATATAGGTCAGCCGACCTAAAATTTTCGTCATGACGTACTCCGATTCCTCCGAACAGACCTTTGACCTGCGTTCCTTCGACAGCGGCCACGGCCGCCTCGCCTACCTCGACGCCGGTACGGGCGAACCCCTGGTGCTGCTGCACGGCGGCCTGCTGGACCGCCGGAGCTGGGCCGACCAACTCCCCGCCCTGCTGCCCGAATACCGGGTGATCGCCCCGGACACCCGCGGCCACGGCGCCTCCGACAACGCCGGCCGGCCCTTCCGCCCCGCCGACGACCTGGCGGACCTGCTGCGCCACCTCGGCCTGGGCCCGGTGACCGTGATCGGGCTCTCCATGGGCGGGACGATCGCCCTCGACCTCGCCCTCGAACACCCCGAGCTGGTCCGCGCACTGGTGATCAGCGGCAACGGCACCAGCGAATCCGAGTTCACCGACCCGTGGCTCGGCGAACTCGCCGCCCACCAGACCGCCGCGCTCGCCGAGGGCGACGCCGAGGCCTGGCTCGACTCCTTCACCAGCCTCGCGTCCGGGCCGCACCGCCGCCTGGACGAGGTCGACCCGGAGGTGGTGCGCCGGCTCAAGGAGATGACCCGGAGCACCGTCGCCAAGCACACCCCCGACGAGCCCCAGTACCTGGTGCCGGTGACCGACACCTGGAAGCGGCTCACCGGGATCACCGTCCCGCTGCTGGCGATCAACGGCGGCATCGACTCCGTGGACCACATCAACCTGGCCGAACGGGTCGTGCGCACCGTCGTCGAAGGCCGCGCGGTGATCGTCGAGGGCACCGGGCACTACCCCAACATGGAACGGCCGGAGGAGTTCAACAGCCACCTCCTCGGCTTCCTGCGCACCCTGCCTGCCCTGCCTACCCTGCGCGGCTGACGGCTGACGGCTGACGGCTGACGGCTGACGGGAGGCGGGAGGTGGCGGGAGGCGGGAGGGCCTCAGGACCCGATCGGGGCCTCCCAGACCAGCCGGGTGCCGCCGCCCTCGGCCGGGTCGACGGTGAAGGAGCCGCCGGCCCGGTCGGCGCGCTCGGCCAGGTTGCGCAGCCCGCTGCGCCGCCCGCCCTCGGGCACGCCGACGCCGTCGTCCGTCACGCTCAGCGCCACCCGCCCGGCCAGGGCGCGCAGAGTCACCTCGACCCGGGATGCCTTGGCGTGCCGGGCGGCGTTGCTGAGCGCCTCGGCGAGGACCGCGACCACGTGCCCGGCCAGCTCCTGCGGCACGTCGGTGTCCAGCAGGCCCTCCATGCTCAGCCGGGGCGGGAAGCCGAGCGTGCCCTGGGCGTCGGTGACCACCCGGGTGGCGCGGGCGCGCAGGCCGCGGTCGGGCTCGCTGTGGGCGCGCAGACCGAAGATGGTCGAGCGAATGATCTTGATGGTCTCGTCCAGGTCGGCCACCGCCCGGGCCACCCGGTCCGCCGCGGCCCGGCTCTCGATCAGCCGGCCCGCGCTCTGCAGCGTCATCCCGGTCGCGAACAGCCGCTGGATCGCCAGGTCGTGCAGGTCCCGGGCGATCCGGTCGCGGTCCTCCAGCAGGTTCAACTGCTCGGCGTCACGCCGCCGTTCGGCCAGCTCCAGGGCCAGCGCCGCCTGGTCGGCGAAGCCCAGCAGCGGGCCCGTCTCCTCCGGCCCGAACGCCGGCTGACCCTGCGCCCGGGCCAGCAGCAGCACGCCCCGCCCGTACCCGGCACCCGTACCCAGCGGCACCGCCACCGCCGCGCCCAGCCCGTCGAAGCGGCCCGCCGGACCGGCCGGGAAACGGGTGTCGCAGGCCAGCTCGTCACTGGTGGCCGGCGAGCCGGAGGCGTACGCGGCGCCCGACAGCGTGCCGTCCACCGGCACCGTCACCCCCAGCCGCGCCGACGGTGTGCCACCCAGCGCGACCTCCACCGTCAACTCCTCGGCCCGCTCCTCCGGACCGGCCAGCGCCACCGAGACGTCCGCCAGCTCGGCGCCCGAGATCTCCCGCGCCCGACGGGCGATCAGCTCGACCACCTCCAGCCGCGGCGCCCCCGACAGCAGACTGCGGGTGATCTCGGTGCTCGCCCGCAGCCAGCGCTGACGCAGCTGCGCCTCCTCGTACAGCCGGGCGTTGTCGATCGCCACACCGGCCGCGACCGCCAGGGTGGAGATCACCGCCTCGTCGTCCTCGTCGAAGTCCAGCCCGCCGCGCTTGTCCGTCAGGTAGAGGTTGCCGAACACCTCGCCGTGCACCCGCACCGGCACCCCCAGGAAGGTGTGCATCGGCGGATGGTTCGACGGGAAGCCCACCGAGGCCGGGTGGTCGGACAGCACCGGGCAGCGCAGCGGCCGCGGCTCGCGGATCAGCTCGCCCAGGATGCCCCGTCCCGACGGCGGCGGGCCGATCTCGGCGATCTCCTCCTCCGTCAGGCCCACCGTCAGGAACTGCGACAGCGTGTGCCCGTCCGGCCCGATCACCCCGAGCGCCCCGTACCGGGCGTCCACCAGATCGGCGGCGGCCTCCACGATCCGGTGCAGCGCCTGCGCCAGGTCCAGCTCCCGCCCGACCGCCAGCACCGCCTCCAACAGGCTGTGCACCCGGTTCTGGGTGCCGCGCGCCGCGTCGATCCGCCACTGGAGCTCCTCCAGCAGCTCGTCCAGGCGCAGCCGTGGCATCCGCGCGCCGCCACCCGCCGCGCTGCCGTCCGCTCCGCCCACCGCTGTCCTCCTCGTCGTGCTGCCCTGACCGGCCCGTCCACCGTCCGGACGCGCCCCGTCCGCCCCGCGGACGGCCGCCCCCACCGCCCGACCCGACTCGGGTGCCGTCCGACCAGCGGGATTGTCCGGATGACACGATAGACCGCCCGCTCTGTCCCGCTCCGGGCCGGGGAGGGGTTCGGTGACCGCTCCGGAGGGGCTGCGGTGTCAGTGGCGTGTGCAAGGCTTCCGTTGATGACAGGACGGAACGGAGCCACGGTGAGGTGATGACGACGGGGCAGGAAGCCATGGAGAGCGCGGGACTCGCCCGTTTCACCTACCGGCTGCGCGTGTCGTCCGGTGCGCTGGCTCACCTCCACGCCGAGTGGGGCAGATGCCGGTGGGTGTGGAACGAGTGCGTCGCGAAATCCAAGCAGGTCCACGACCGTAACCGTGACCGTCCGGAGGGCGGACGGTTGACCTGCGGCCCGGCGCAATTGGACCGGATGCTGACCGGGGCCCGTGCCGTCAACCCGTGGCTGCGTGCGGGAGCCAGTGTTCCGCAGCAGCAGACTGTCCGGGACTTCGGGAAGTCCCGGACAAAGGCGCAGAAGGACCTGCGCGAGCGGGTACCCGCGCGGCGGCGGGCGGGAATGCCGAAGCACAAGAAGCTCAAGGACAGCCGTCCATCCTTGAACTACACCCGTCGGGGTTTCCGGATCAGGGAGGGGCGATTGCACCTCGCCGGCGGCATTGTGCTGGCGGTGGTGTGGTCCCGAGAGCTTCCTGCCGATCCGTCGTCGGTGCGTGTCTACCAGGACGCGCTCGGGCACTGGTACGCGAGTTTCGTCGTCCCCGCCAGTGTCGAGAGGCTTCCCCCGGTAGGATCGGCGATCGGCATCGACTGGGGTGTGACGGTCACGGCCACGACCACGAGCGAAGCTCATGACCTCCCCCACGCCGAGCACGGCAAGCGGGCGCAGAAGACGATGTCCCGCTACGACCGGATGATGGCCAGGCGCAGGCCGAAGAAGGGCCAGCCCGGATCGAAGGGTTACCGCGAAGCCGTGCGTCTGCGTGCCAAGGCGCACAAGAAGGTCGCTCGGCAGCGTCAGGACACCGGCCGGAAGTGGGCGAAGAACGTCGTTCGGGATCACGACCGGATTGCGGTGGAGGATTTCCGACCGCGGTTCCTGGCCGAGACGACCATGGCGAGCAAGGCGGCCGACGCCGCGATCGGTAGCGCCAAGGCGGCGTTGGTCGAGATGGCCCGGAAGCACGGCCGGACGGTGTACCTGGTCAACCCGGCGTACACCACGATGGACTGCGGGTACTGCGGGGCGAGAGCCAAGCACCGCTTGCCGCTGTCCCTACGCACCTTCACTTGTACGGCGTGCGGTTTCTCTTGTGCGAGGGACAAGAACTCCGCCCGCGTGATGCTGAACCGGGCAGGTCTGGACCCGGCTGGCGTTGAATGCGTAGGACGCGGCGGTCCGTAGGACAGCCGCGCGGCACGAGTCAGGAATCCCCTGCCCGACGACGGCTCCGTCACCAGGGAGGGGAGCGGTCAAGGTAGTGCCCCGGTGTCGGTGGTGGGGACGGCGGGGTCGGCCGTAG
The DNA here is from genome assembly GCF_042885555.1 of Kitasatospora sp. NPDC058048. Taxonomy (NCBI): domain Bacteria; kingdom Bacillati; phylum Actinomycetota; class Actinomycetes; order Kitasatosporales; family Streptomycetaceae; genus Kitasatospora; species Kitasatospora sp. NPDC058048. The sequence continues at coordinate 161,791 of NZ_JBHVRT010000006.1, forward strand.
GCTCCGTCGGGCGGGCCTTTCGTCCCGCCGCGCAGGGTCCTGCGGCCTCTGCCGCCGGGCCGCGCGTAGCTGCCAGGGTGGGGGAGGAGCGGACGGGGCGTCAGAGCGCACCGCGGCCCGCACCGAACCGCCGAGCGTCGACGACCTGTCGACAGTGTGGAGGAACAGTCATGACGTCAACCGTGCTGGCCGGGGTCGACGGATCGCCGCAGAGCGCCGCGGCCGCCCACTGGGCCGCCGCCGAGGCGGTGCGCCGGGGCGCCTCGCTGCGCCTGGTGCACGCCTGGCCGTGGCTGACCGACGGCGTGTCCTCCTTCGCCGAGGAGGACGACCTGCCTGAGGCCGTCCGCCGCACCCTCGCCGGGGCCGCCGAGGACATCCGCGGCCTGCACCCCGACCTGGCCGTGGAGACCGACGCCGTCCTGGACGCACCGGTGGACGGCCTGCTGGCCGCCGCCGCGGAGGCGGAGCTGCTGGTGCTCGGCTCGCGCGGCCGCGGCGGCTTCACCGGCCTGCTGCTGGGCTCGGTCAGCATGTCGGTGGCCGGGCGCAGCACCGTGCCGCTGGTCGTGGTGCGCGAGGAGGGCGAGGCCGGCGCGGGCGAGGTGGTGGTCGGCGTCGACGCCCACACCCCCGAGACCGAGGTGCTCGACTTCGCCTTCCGCGAGGCGGCCCTGCGCGGCGCCCGGGTCCGGGCGGTGCACGGCTGGGAGCTGCCGCCGGTGTTCGGCTACGCGGGCGGCGCCGTCCCGGCGGCCGAGCTCGCCCAGCTGGAGGCGCTGGAGGCCAAGCTGCTCTCGCTCGCCCTGGCCGGTCCGCGCGAGCAGCACCCGGAGGTGGAGGTGGTCGAGGACGTGCAGATCGGCGCCGCCCGCGCCCTGGTCGAGGTCTCCGCCGGCGCCGCGCTGGTCGTGGTCGGCCGGGGCCGCCGCCCGGTCGAGTTCGGGCCCCGGCTCGGCCGGGTCGCGCACGCCGTCCTGCACCACGCCGAGGCCCCCGTCGCGGTCGTCCCGCACGGGTGATGGACGGCCCGTCCGGTGGATCCGCCCCCGTCCCGATCCACCGGACGGGCCCGACCGCCTCCCGCCCGGGCCTCCCGAGCGGGAGGCCCCGGCCCGGCGGCCGCGAGGACGGGCCCAAGGGCCCTGTCCCCGGACCGGTCGGGGCGCGCACGCTCGAAAGCAGCGGGACCCGCGGGCCCCGTGCAGCCGAACCCCGCGGTTGAAGCCGAAGCCTCGCGGTTGAAGGAGTGGATCGCCATGACGCTCGACCCGGCTCTCACCCAGATGCTCAGTACGGCCGACCTGCGCCTGCTCGCGGCGGCCGGCGGCGCGGCGCCCTCGCTGCACAACAGCCAGCCCTGGCGCTTCGCGCCGACCCCGGACGGGCGCGGGCTCGCCGTGCACGCCGACACCGGGCGTTCCGTACCGCTGGCCGACCCGGTCGGCGCCGCGGTGCACATCGCGGTCGGCGCGGCCGTGTTCAACCTGCGGGTGGCGGCCGGCCGGCTGGACCGGGAACCGCAGGTCCGGCTGCTGCCGGAGGCCGCCGAGCCCGGCCTGCTCGCCGTGCTCGACCTCTCCCGGCCGGCCGTCGAGGAGGCGCCCTTCGGCCGCGACCTCTACCCCGCGATCGCCGCCCGGCACTCCAGCCGCGAGCCCTTCACCCAGCGCGACGTCCCCGAGGCGGTGATCGGCGAGCTGATGGCCGCCGCCCGCGAGGAGGGCGTCGCACTCGCCGCACTGGAGGAGGACGGCGTACGGCGGGTGCAGGCGCTGACCGCCGAGGCCGAGCGCCGCATCGCCGCCGACCCGGCCCGCGTCGCCGAGTCCCGCTCCTGGCTGCGGTCCGACGACGGCACCGCCGAGGACGGCATCCCGCAGGCCGCGCTCGGCCCGCAGGACCACGACGCCCGGGTGCCGATGCGCGAGTTCGCCGGCCGCCCGCCGGAGGCGCCCGCGCAGCCCTCCCGGCGGTTCGAGGCGCTGCCCCAGCTGTGCACCCTCACCACCCCCGGCGACGGCCCGCTGGACTGGCTGCGCACCGGGCAGGCGCTGGAGCGGGTCTGGCTGCTGGCCACGGTGCACGGCGTCCGGCTCACCATTTGGCACCAGGCGATCGAGTGGCCGGACATTCGCTGGGCGCTGCGCGACCCGGCCGCCGGGCCGGGCCACGTCCAGCTGGTGCTGCGGGCCGGCTACGGTCCGCCCGGGGCGGCGACCCCGCGGCGGACGGTGGAGGAGACGCTCGGGGAGCGTCCCGCCTGAGCCGAGCGTCCTGCCTGAGCCGAGCGTCCTTCCCGGAGTGTCTCCCCCGGCCCCTGGGGCTCGAAGCCGTCGGGCTTCGAGGCCCAGGGGCCTTCGGGGACGGTCAGCGCGGCCGTTCGGCCGCGGGCAGCACCTGGGCGGCGAGCCGCAGCGACGGACTGTGCCGGAAGGTGAGGGTGAACTCCACCCACTGGCCGGCCCGCAGCGGCGGCGGCTCGGCGATCATCAGGTCCGCGTCCTCCGGGGTCATCCGCAGTTCGCCGCGGCCCGGCACCGGCAGCGCCGAGGCCGGCTCCCAGCGGCCCGCCGCGCCCTGGTGCAGGTGCCGCTTCAACGTGATCCGGCCGCCGAACTCCCAGGAGGCGCCGGTCAGTTCGTCGGGAACATCGCCCGGATTGCGGACCGTGAAGAAGGCCGCCGTGGCGGAGGCCGCACCCGCCGCGGGCAGCAGCACCCAGCCCGGTTCGGCCGTCACCGGGAGGGCGCGGCCGGCCCCGCCGACCGCCGTCCACCCGGTGAGCAGGACCAGGGCCAGGGCCGCCGCGCCGACCGGCGGGCCGGCCACCGCGAGACGCCCGGCGGCCCTCGCCGCCGTCCTCCCCCTCGCACCTGTCACACCTGTCATACCTGTCACGCCCTTCGCACCCGTTCTGTTCTTCGCGCCCCTCACCGCCGTCCTCCCCGGCGCTGTCCCCGCCCCGGCTCCCAGGTGCGCAGCCGCAGGCTGTTGCCCACCACGAGCAGCGAGCTGAGCGACATCGCGACCGCCGCCAGCATCGGGTTGAGCAGCCCGACCGCCGCCAGCGGGATCAGCACCAGGTTGTAGCCGAAGGCCCAGAGCAGGTTGGCCCGGATGGTCGCCAGGGTCTGCCGCGCCAGCCGTACGGCGTCCACCACCGCCTCGATGTCGCCGCGCACCAGGGTCAGCCCGGCCGCGCCGATCGCGGCGTCGCTGCCGGAGGCCAGCGCCACCCCGAGGTCCGCCGAGGCCAGGGCCACCGCGTCGTTGACGCCGTCGCCGACCACCGCCACCGTCCGTCCGGCGGCGCGCAGTTCGGCCACCACCTCGGCCTTGCGCTCGGGGGAGGCCGAGGCGTGCACCCGCTCGATGCCCAGCTCTGCCGCCACCGCCCGCGCGGCGCCCGGGCCGTCCCCGGTCAGCAGGACGGTCTCCAGGCCCAGCCCGCGCAGCCGGTGGAGCGCCCGCCAGCTGCCCGATCGCAGGGTGTCGCCGACCACCAGGACGGCCGCCGGCCGCCCGTCCAGCTCGACCGCGACGGCCGTACGGCCCTCCTCCGCAGCCTGCGCGGCCGCCTCGGCCAGGGCCGGCGGCAGGACGGAGTCGTCCGGCCGCACCACCCGCACGGCCCGGCCCTCGACCGTCCCGGACACCCCGAGCCCGGTGGTGGCCGCGAAGCCGTCCACGGCCGCCGGCGGCCCGCAGCGCTCCCGGGCCGCCGCCGCGACGGCCCGGCCGATCGGGTGCTCGGAGCGGTGCTCGACCGCGCCGGCCAGCCGCAGGGCCTCGTCCTGGGCGAGGCCGTCGGCGGTGGTGACGGCCGCCAGCTCCATCCGTCCGGTGGTCAGTGTCCCGGTCTTGTCCATCACCACGGTGTCCACCCGGCGCAGGCTCTCCAGCACCTCCGGGCCGCGCACCAGCACGCCCAGTTCCGCGCCCCGCCCGGTCGCCGCCAGCAGCGCCGTCGGCGTGGCCAGCCCGAGCGCGCACGGGCAGGCCACCACGAGCACCGCGACCGCCGCCGTCACCGCCGCCTGCGGGGCCGCGCCCGCGCCCAGCCAGAAGCCCAGCACGCTCGCCGCGATCGCCAGCACGCAGGGCACGAACACCCCGGCCACCGCGTCCGCCAGCCGCTGCGCCCGCGCCTTGCCGGCCTGGGCCTGCGCCACCAGCGCGGTGATCCGGGCCAGTTGGGTGTCCGCGCCGACGGCCGTGGCCCGGACCACCAGGGCGCCGCCCACGTTGACCGTCGCACCCGCCACCACGGCGCCCGGGCCGACCTCGACCGGCACGCTCTCCCCGGTCAGCAGGCTCAGGTCGAGCGCCGAACCCCCTTCGACCACCACCCCGTCGGTGGCCACCCGCTCGCCCGGCCGCACCACGAACTCCTGCCCGGGCAGCAGCAGTTCGATCGGCACCAGGCGCTCCTCGCCGTCCGCCCCGCGCAGGCACACCTGCTTGGCGCCCAGCTCGGCCAGCGCCCGCAGCGCGGACCCGCTGCGCCGGCGCACCCGGCCCTCCAGCAGTCGCCCGGCCAGCACGAACAGCGGTACGCCGACCGCCGCCTCCAGGTACACGTGCGCGGTGCCGCCGCCGTCGGCGGTCAGCGAGAACGGCATCCGCATGTCCGGATCGCCGGCCCCGCCGAGGAACAGCGCGTACGCCGACCAGCCGAAGGAGGCCACCACACCCAGACTGACCAGGGTGTCCATGGTCGCCGCCGCGTGCCGCAGCCCCCGCAGCGCCCGGCCGTGGAAACCGGCCGACCCCCAGGTCACCACCGGGACGGCGAGCGCGAAGCAGACCCACTGCCAGGCGGTGAACTGCGCCGACGGCACCATCGACAGCACCAGCACCGGGACGGCCAGCAGGGCGGTGACCAGCAGCCGCCACCGCTCGTCCGGCTCCTCGGCCGCCATCCCGACCGGAGCCCCCGCGGGCAGCGGCTCGGCGGTGTAGCCCGCCCGTTCGACCGCCGCCACCAGTTCCGCGACCGGGATCCCGGCCGGGTGCAGCACCCGGGCCCGCCCGGTCGCCAGGTTCACCCCGGCCGTCACCCCGTCGATCCGGGCCAGCCGCTTCTCCACCCGGCCCACGCAGGCGGCGCAGGTCATCCCGCCGACCGCCAGATCGGTGGCGACCACGGGCTCGGCGACGGCGCTCACCGCATCCCGCCCATGTCGTGCCCGCCCATTCCGGGCGACGCCCCGCCCCCGCCGCTCGGCCGCAGCCCGGGCGCCACCGGCCCCACCTGCCGGCCCACCCCGTAGGCCACCACGAACACCACCACCAGCAGCAGGAGGAACCCCGCCAGCACACTCAACGGCCGGACACCCGGCGACTTCGCACTCACCTCCCAGCAGTCGGACACGACCGCGGAACGGTTCCCGTACGGTCCGAAACAGAGGCGCGAATAATCGGATGACGAGCCGCGGCCCGACCGGGTAGCGTCCGGGACGGCGCCTCCCGATGCGCCTGGCCCCGGTTACTTCCTTTTCGAAAACCATCAAGTGACACCGGTGCCGATTCTGATCCCGGGAGGCGCCCGTCCCGGCCCGCGCTCGGTGTGCCCGTGCCCGTGCCGGTACGCGCCGGTTTCGGCCCGCGCCCGTCCCCGCGTGCCCCGTCTCGCCCTTCCCCTCCCGCCTCGTCCTTCCCTCCCGCTCCGGCCCGACCACCCACCAGGGGGACCTCTGCATGACCCGGTTCAACCGCCAACGGACCAAGGCCGCCACCAGGGCCGAGATCCAGCGAGAACTACCGGGACTCACCGCACGGGGGGTGCCCTCCCCGCTCTCCACCCACGGCCAGTGGCCGATCCCGGAGGTCCGGCACCTGCGCTCGGCGCCGCCGCCGGTCGTCCGGCGCACCGCGGCCACCCCGGGAGGGACGGCCGCCCCGGGGACGGCCGTCACCAACCACCAGGGCGGCACCGGCTACCTCCGGGAGCCGAAGGAGGAGCTGTTCCTCCTCGCGGTCTCCCACCTGTTCGGCCAGGAGAGCTTCTACGAGTCGGCCGTCGAACGCGACGAGCGGTACGTGCGGCTGATCCGCGAGCACGCCGTGAGCGACCCCGAGTGGACCCTCGGGCTGCTGCGCTGGCTGCGCACCGGGTTCCGCGTCCGGACGGCCGCCCTGGTCGGGGCCGTCGAGTTCGTCCACGCCCGGTCGGCGGCCGGCGCCGCCGGGTACTCCCGGCAGGCCGTCGACGCGGTGCTCCAACGCCCCGACGAGCCGGGCGAGTTGCTGGCGCGCTGGACCGGCCGGTACGGCCGTCGGCTGCCCCAGCCGCTGCGCCGCGGCATCGGCGACGCGGTCCGCCGGCTCTACACCGGCCCCGCGCTGCTGAAGTACGACACGCCTTCGCGCGCCTTCCGCTTCGGTGACGTCCTGGAGCTCACCCACCCCGCGCCCGACCCGGACAAGCCCTGGCAGGGCGCGCTGTTCCGGTACGCCCTGGACCGCCGCCACCGCCCGGACCGCGCCCTGCCGCCCGCCGACCAGCGGCTGCTGAGCGCCCACCACGCGCTGCTCGGCGTCCCGCCGGCCGACCGCAGGGCGCTGGTCACCGAGCCCGGCGGCGCGCAGCGCCTCGTCGAGGCCGGGATGACCTGGGAGGCCCTGGCCGGCTGGCTGCAGGGCCCGCTGGACGCCGCCGCCTGGGAGGCCGTCATCCCCTCGATGGGCCCGATGGCGCTGGTGCGCAACCTCCGCAACTTCGACCAGGCCGGGGTCGGCGACGAGCCGGCGGCGCGGGCGGCCGACCGGATCGCCGACCCGGAGGAGGTCCGGCGCTCCCGGCAGTTCCCGTTCCGCTTCCTCGCCGCCCACCGCGCCACCGGCTCGTCACGCTGGTCCGAGCCCCTGGAGACCGCCCTCGGGCACTCGCTGGCCGGGGTGCCCGCGCTGCCCGGCCGCACCCTGGTGCTGGTGGACCGCTCGTCCTCGATGTTCGACCTGCCGTCGGCCCGGACCCGGCTGAACCGGGCGGACACCGCCGCCGTCTTCGGCACCGCGCTGGCCCTGCGGGCCGAGCGGGCCGACCTGGTCCAGTTCGGCACCGGCAGCCGGGCGGTCGAACCGGAACCCTCGGTGCTGCGGACCCTGGGGCTCTTCCGCAACCTGGGCGGCACCGACACGGCGGGCGCGGTCCGCCGGCACTACCGGGACCACGACCGGGTGGTCGTGGTCACCGACGAGCAGGCCCACTGGTCGAGCGCCGACCCGTTCGCGCCCGTCCCCGAGGACGTCCCGGTGTACACCTGGAACCTGGCCGGCTACGCCGTCGGCCACACCGCCCCCGGCCCGCGCCGCTACACCCTCGGCGGCCTCAGCGACGCGTCCTTCGCGCTGATCCCGCTGCTGGAGAGCGGCCAGGACGGCGGCCACCCCTGGGAGCGGTCAGCTCCGCACACTGCGCGGCCCGGTCACCCCGGCACCCAACACGCCGACCCGGGACCGTAGTTCACGGTCAGCGGTGACCACCAGGCAGGTCCGCTCCGGAGCCTCGGTACGGGCCGCGCGGACCAGCTCCACGATCCGGTCGTCCCCGCTGCCGCTCGCCGCGACCACCCGCACCCCGGCCACCCCGTCGACGCCCCGGGCCGCGCCCTCCACCACCAGGACCACCTCCAGCGGGCCGGGCAGCTCCGGCACGCCCCGGGCGGCCACCGCGACCAGCCCGTCCCGCAGCCGCTCGGCGGCGCCCCGCCGGTCCCGCCACCAGCCGTCCGGCACGGAGCCGACCACGTTCGCGCCGTCGACGACCAGCAGGGGGAGCGGCCCGGCCGCGTTCTCGTCCATGGCCGCCAGCCTGCCACGTCGTCGCCCCGCGCCCGGCCGCGGGCACGTGCCGGGCCGCGCGCACGCGGCTCGGCCGAACCGGGGACGCGCCCGGCATGTCCGGCATGTGCTGCCGGGCGGCCGCACGGCGGTCGGGTAGGCAACGGGCCCATGGAGACACGCATCGACGAGATCGCCGAACGCATCTACCGGGTCTCGACCTTCGTCCCGGAGATCGCCCCGCCCACCGGGTTCACCTTCAACCAGTTCCTGGTCGACGCCGAGGAGCCGCTGATCTTCCACACCGGGATGCGCCAACTGTTCCCGGTCGTCTCGGAGGCGATCGGGAAGGTGGTGCCGCTGGAACGGCTGCGCTGGGTGACCTTCGGGCACGTCGAGGCGGACGAGTGCGGGGCGATGAACGAGTTCCTCGCCGCGGCACCGCACGCGCGGGTGGCGCACAACACGCTGGGCTGCCTGGTCTCGCTGAACGACCTGGCCGACCGTCCGCCGGTGCCGATGGACGACGGCGAGGTGCTGGACCTCGGCGGGCGCCGGGTGCGCCGCCGGCTGCGCAACATCAACACCCCGCACGTGCCGCACGGCTGGGAGGCACGGGTGCTGTTCGAGGAGCAGACCCGCACCCTGTTCTGCGGAGACCTGTTCACCCACCTCGGCAACGGGCCCGCCGTCACCGACGCCGACCTGGTCGAACCGGCCCTGGAGTCCGAGCGGCTGTTCCGCCAGACCTCCTGCCTGACGGCCGCCGCGGCCGCGCTGCGCTCCCTGGCCGAGCTGCGCCCGCGCACCCTGGCGGTGATGCACGGCTCCTCCTTCCAGGGCGACGGCGCGGCCGCGCTGAACGCCCTGGCGGACGGGCTGGAGGAGCGGTTCGGGCCGGAGTCGGAGTTCGTCGGGCTGCCCAGCGTGCTGGCGGGCCCGCACCCGTAACTCAGTCCGCGAGCGTGATCCGGATGCCGACGGTGCCGCGCTCGCCGCGCCGCAGCCGGCTGCCGAGCAGGGTGAGCACGCCGAGCAGGCCGTACTTCTGGCGCAGCAGCGTGCGGTAGGCGGCGGTGCGCTCGGGGCCGAGGATCTCGGCGGTGGCGGGGTACTGGTCGCCGGTCGGGTTGCCCTTGACGTCGCAGGGGCCGACCAGCACTTCCGCGCGGTTGCGGATCCGCTTGACCTTCCAGGAGTCCGCGACGGTCCAGACGCCGAGCGCCTCCCCGTCACGCACCACCCACACCGGGGTCGGTACGGTGCTGCCGTCCTTCTTGTACGTGGTGACGAGCAGGTAGCTCCCGGAGGAGAGCCGGACGATCCGGGAGAGCCGGTCCGCGGCGGAGGGGTCGGGCGTGGTCATGGCCGGAAGTCTAGGGCGTGTCCGACCATTCCCGCCGGGTACCCTCCTCGCCGGTCAGTCGGATCCGGGTCGGTGGGTTCGGGCGCGGGGGCGGGCGCTGCGGACCAGCGTGCGGGCGTGGCGGACCACGCGGCGCCGGCCGCGGCCACCGACGCCGGTGGCGCCCCCGACGGAGGTCGCGCCGCCCCCGCTGTACGCGGGGACGGGGACGGCCGGGGCGGGCGCGGCCCGGCGGCGGGCGGCGGTGCGGGCGGTGGCCCAGGCGGCGAGCGCGGTGCCGAGGGCCGCGGCGGTCCAGACGGCGGCGGCGAAGCCGGAGTCGGAGCTGCCGGCCACCGGCGGGCGGGACCAGGGCGGGAGCTGGTCGACGGCCTCGGCCTCGGCCCCGGCGGACGGGGAGGGCGAGGGGCCGGCGGGCTCGTCGACCAGTTTGCCGACCGGCTGGACCTTCCCGGCGGCCGCGAAGCCCCAGTCGAGCAGGCTGGCGGCCTCGTCGTACACCTTGCCCTGCGCCTCGGGGTGCATCACCGTCACCAGCAGGGTGCGGCCGTCGCGTTCGGCGGCGCCGGTGAAGGTGGCGCCCGCGTTGGTGGTGTAGCCGTTCTTGACGCCGATCAGGCCGGGGTACTTGCCGAGCAGCTTGTCGGTGTTGGCGATGTCGAAGCTGGTGCGCCGGCCGGTGGTCTTGTCCAGCCCGCCGGGGAAGCTCGCGGTGCGGGTGGAGCAGTAGGAGCGGAAGTCGGTGTTGTGCAGCCCGGCCCGGGCGAAGAGCGTGAGGTCGTAGGCGGAGGAGACCTGGCCGTCCATGTCGTAGCCGTCGGGGGAGACCACATGGGTGTCCCGGGCCTGGAGGGCCCGGGCGCGCTCCTGCATCTCGGTGACGGTCCGCTGGATGCCGCCGTTCATGTGGGAGAGGACGTGGACGGCGTCGTTGCCGGAACTGAGGAAGACGCCCCGCCAGAGGTCCTCGACCCGGTAGGCCAGGTTCTCCTTGACGCCGACCAGGCTGCTGCCGGCGCCGAGGCTGGCGAGTTCGGCCGTGGTGACCTTGTGTTCCAGGCCCCGGTCGAACTTGGGCAGCACGGTGTCCGCGAACAGCATCTTGAGGGTGCTGGCCGGGGGCAACGGCAGGTGGGCGTCACGGGCGGCGAGCACCTCGCCGGTGGCCGCGTCGGCGACCAGCCAGGAGCGGCCGGTCAGTTCGGACGGCAGGGCCGGCGCTCCGGCGAGCGGCTCGACCTGGACGGCCTGGCGGCCGAGCCGCTCCCCGCCGACGGCGGGGACGGAGTCCTGGGCGAGGGCCGCCGGGGCGGCGACGGAGAGCACCAGGGCGGCGCAGGCGGCGGTGCCGGCCGCGGCCCTGGTGACGTACGGGGACTTCTGCTGCTCACGCTTGGGCTGCACACGGCGAACGTACCCGCGCCGCCGCCGGGCCGCCGGGCCTGCTGCTCCGTCCGGAGTTCTGCGGACGCGTGCGGAGCCCGGGGGCCGCCCGGAGCCGTGCGGACCGTGCGGAAGGGACGACTTTGGTGGCGCGGGTCCGCACCGAAAGTCGGACGTCCGGCGACCGGCCGCCTTCCTAGGCTCGGGGGCATGAAGACCCTGCTCGGCTACCTCGGTTCGGTGTTGATCGTCGGCGGCGCCTCGGGCCTGTTGTCCACCTGGATCGAGGGCTTCCGGCTGTTCGGCTTCGTCCGGGTCCTGGTGCCGGCGGGCCACGAGATCGCCGGGTACGCGACCCTGGTGGTGCTCGGTGTCCTGCTGACGCTCCCCGCCGCCCGGCACGGTTAGCGCGGCGGGGAGGCGGGGAGCGGTGGCGCGGCGGCGAACCGCGGTGCGGCCGCCGCCGGCGGGGTCCGCACCGGGTGCCCGGCCCTCAGCGGGCCAGGGCCGGGGCGTCGCCCATGACCACCACCGGGTGCAGGGCGGGGTCGAGGGCGAGGAGCAGTTCGCGCATCCGGTCGGGGGTCAGGCCGATGCAGCCGTGGGTGGGCCCGCCGTGGTCGACGTGCAGCCAGATGCCACCGCCGTACTGCCCGCCGCGCGGGCGGCGCCGGTCGAGCGGGGAGGCGCCGGGCACGCGGTTGTAGTCGATGGCCACCACGTAGTCGAAGGCCCCGGCGAGTGGCTCGCCCGCGAATCCGGTGCCGGAGATGCTGAAGTCGTCGGTGTGGTCGTAGGGCAGCCGGGTGCCCGGGTCGGGCAGGCGTCCGCCGGCGTCGCCGAGGGTGAACACGCCGATGGGCGAGCGCAGATCGCCCTCGTGGTGGTCCGAGGTCCAGCCGTGCAGGGCGTTGCGGGTGGGCCAGGTCGGGCCGGCGAGCCAGCCCGTGCCGTCGTCGCGGTAGAGGACGGCGCGGCCGGTCGAGGCGTCGGGGCCGTCGCCGGTGACGACCAGCGCCTGCCGCGTCCCGGCGGGTACGGCGGCCAGCAGGCGGGGCCCGACCCCGGGCAGTCGGCGCGGCAGTTCGGGCGGAGCGGGCCGGGCGGCCACGGCGGCCGCGGTGGGGTGCGGCGTGGGCGCTGCGGGCGCGGGGGCGCCGGGGGTGCCCGGGGTGTCGGGGACGGCCGCGGCCGGCGGCACGGGCCCTGCGGTGGTGTTGGGCGCGCAGCTCACGAGGAGCAGCGCCAGCCTGGCCAGGGCGCGACGGGGTAGGGACATGGCGGTTCGGCCTTCGGGACAGGAGCTTCCGGAAAGGAACTCGGGGAGAGGGGCTTCGGGAGGAGCCGGGAGAGGAACGCCGGGGAGGGAGGAGAGAGTTCGGATCAGCCGCGCGGGGTGTTCGCCGGCGTGCTGCCGCCTCCGGAGGTGGTCCGCAGGGAGTCGAGCACCTGCCGTACCTGTCGCAGTGTCGGGTCGGACGGCTCGCGCAGGCAGGCCGTCAGCTCGATCAGCGCGGGACGGCCGCCCCGGACGACGACGCGGTGCCCGACGAGCTGCCGGGTGCCGCCGTACGTCGTGCAGAACGCCTCGGGCCTGCCCTCGGTGAGGGTGGCCGGGCCTGCGGCGGCCTGCTGGATCCGGGCCTGGTCGTCGACCAGTTGGAGCATGACGAAGGCGTCGTCGGCGGTGAGCGGTCCGACGGGCACGCAGAGGCCGCCCTCCGGGCAGGACGACTTCACGTCGAGCGGGTGGGTGGCCAGGAAGCCGATGCCGTCCCGGGGGTCGTCGGTGAGGCCGTCGCGGGTGCGCCAGCCGTGCGGTACGTCGACGGACACGTCCGGCAGGGCCGGAAAGCGGATGGTCGCCTCCGGGGGCGGGACCGTGGCCACGGCGGACGGTGCCGCCACCGGCCCCGCGGCCGCTCCTCGTTCCGGGGCCGGGGCGACGGCGGGTGCGGCCGCCAGCGCCGCGGCGACCAGCCCGCCGGTCAGTCCGGCGCCGATCGTGGCGGTCCGCCGCCGGGAGCGGGTGCGGGCGGCGCGGGCGCGGACCCGGTCCATCCGGTCCTCGGGGGCGTCCAGGTCCGGTACGGCCCGCTGGAGCAGGAACCGCAGCTCCTGTTCCTCGTCGCCGCCGGCGGGCCCGTGCGCGTCCGGGTCCAGCAGGTCACATCCGGTCACGGTGTCCTCCGTCCAGCAGCAGTTCCCGGGTGGGCAGCCGGCCGCGCAGGGCGGCCAGCGCGTGGTGCGTCTGGCTCTTGACCGTGCCGGTGGAGCAGCGCAGCGCCTCGGCGGTCTCCTCCACGCTGAGGTCCTCGAAGAAGCGCAGCACGACCACGGCCCGCTGACGCGGCGGCAGCGCCCGGACGGCCTGGGCGACGACCTGCCCGACCACCACGTCCTCGTACGGGTCCGCGCCCGGCGACGGCCGGTCCGGCAGTTCGCCGTGCGGCAGTTCCCCGGTCCAGCGGCGGCGCCACCAGGAGACGTGGCAGTTGACCAGGACCTTGCGCAGGTACGCCTCGGGACGGTCGGGGGCGATCCGCTCCCACTTGGGCCAGACCTTGGCCAGTGCGGTCTGCAGCAGGTCCTCGGCCTGGTGCCGGTCGCCGGTCAGCATCCAGGCCGTGCGCAGCAGCTTCGGTCCGCAGGCGGAGACGAACTCCTCGAAGTCCGGTGTCGCGTCCCTCATCGTGCTGTCCCCGCCATGGTGCTCGTGCCGTTCCCGTTCGCTGCGGCGGCCTGGTCGGCCGCGGTGGTGGTCTCATTCTCACGGCTGCTGAACGCGATGGGTGACGGGGCGGGTTGCCTGCCTGCGGAAAAAAGTTTTTCGGGCCGGCGCGGAGCGGCGGGGCCCGAGCCCGGGGGCCGTACCGCCCGTAACGGCCCGGTCCCCGGTCCTCGGCTCCCGGGACCGCGTCACCGCGGATCGGTCGGGAGGCCCTCCGCCGCGATGCCGTCGAGCAGCACGGCGAGCCCGCTGCGGAAGGCCTCCAGGTGGCCGTCCTCCGGGGCGCCGCCGCCTTCGCTCTGCAGGGCGACGAGCAGGGGGAAGCGTTCCGCGAAGTCCGGGGCGAGTTCGACCAGTCGGGCGGAGCGGCCGGCCCACCAGTCCTCGTCGGTGACGCCGGTCGCGGCGGCCGCGCCGCGCGCGTCGGCGGTGGTGGCGGCCAGGCCGCGGACGAACTGCCAGAGTGCGGCGACCGCCCCGCGCAGCCGCCGGGGAGCCAGCGCGGCCGGTCGCAGCGCGCGCAACAGCGCCTCCATCGCGGCGAGTTCGGCGGGGCCGAGCACCGGGCGGGCCTGCGAGACCTGGAGCACCCAGGGGTGGCGCAGGTAGCAGTCGTACAGGTTCTCGGCCCAGGCGGTGACGGCCCCCCTCCAGTCCTCGGCGGCAAAGAGGTCGTCCGGGAGTTCGTCGGGGAGTCCGTCGGGGAGTCCGGACGGGAATTCGGCGGGGCGCTCACCGGGGCGCTCACCGGGGAGTTCGGAGGGGTATTCGGCTGGGCGTTCGGCGGGGCGTTCGACCGGGAGCTCGGCGAGCACCCGGTCGTGCATCAGGTCGAGCAGTTCGGCCTTGCCGGGCACGTAGGTGTAGAGCGCCATCGCGGTGCGGCCGAGCCGTTCGCCCACGGCGCGCATCGACAGTGCGGCCATGCCCTCGGCGTCGGCCACCGCGATTCCGGCCGACACGATCGCGTCCACGCTCAGGCCCGGCTTGGGGCCGCTGCGCCCGGTGCGCGGTTCCGCGGGCGCACCCCAGAGCAGGGCGAGCGAGCGATGGGCGTCGCCCTGTCCGGCGTAGACGGTCATCCGACATCTCCTTATGGCGTAAAGTATCGCCCCTGCGGCAACTCTTTATGCCGTAAGGTTACCAACCGAAGGGGTTTCGTGATGACATTGCCCGTCACCTTCGTCGAGGTCGTCGAGGTCCGCCGGATCACGCCGCGCACCGCCCGGATCACCTTCGCCGCCGAGGAACTGCCCGACGCCGTCGGTACCACCCCCGACCAGCAGCTCAAGCTCTGCTTCCCCCGCCCCGGCCAGCGCGAGCCGGTGCTGCCCGCCCGGCAGGACGACCCGATGGGCTGGTACCGGGCCTACCTGGCGATCCCCGAGGAGCGGCGCCCGCTGCTGCGCGGCTTCACCCTGCGCGGCCGGCGCCCCGGCACCCGGCTGGTCGAGATCGACTTCGTGCTGCACGGCGACACCGGGCCGGCCGCCGCCTGGGCGCTGCGGGCCGCGCCGGGGGACCGGCTCGGGATGGTCGGCCCCTCCGCGCTGTACGCCCCGCCGGTCCCGTTCGCCGAGGCCGCGGCGGCGGCCGACTGGGTGCTGCTGGCCGGTGACGAGACCGCGCTGCCGGCGCTCGCGACGCTGGTCGGGGCGCTGCCCGCCGGGGTGCCGGCGGTGGCGTACGTCGAGGTCGCGGACGAGGCCGAGCGACAGCCGCTGGAGGGGTCGGAGGGCCTCGCCGTGCACTGGCTGCACCGGGACGGCGCCGCCCCGGGCGCCGTGCTGACCGGGGCCGTCCGGTCCGCCGAGCTGCCGCCGGGCCGGCCGTTCGCCTGGCTGGCCGGCGAGGCGGGGGCGGTCCGGGCGCTGCGCCGCCACCTGGTCGAGGAGCGCGGGGTGCCGAAGGCGTCCGTCGACTTCACCGGCTACTGGCGCCACCGGCTGACCCAGGACGACGCGCCGACCGCCGAGGACCTGGCGGACGTTCAGGAGCGGCTGGCCGGGTACTGACCGGGGCGGGCCGGGCGGGCCGGGCGGCGGGTGGGCGGCGGTCTCGGCAGCAGCCGGACGCGCCGGTTCGCCGGGCAGGTCGTTTCGCCGGGCGGTGGCGCGGGAAGGGAGCCGCCACCGCCCTTCCCGCGGTGGAGTCGCTCCGGGGCCGGTAAGGGCCGATCGGCTGAAAGATGATGATTCGGCCCGATTTCCTCCGTGAATTTTACTGATTGATGGTCAACTTTACTTTCTGATGGGGATTTACCCCCTTGTCGTGATCCTCTCAGGTGCGTTGGAATGCGTCAGCTATCCATCTGACGAGAGGATTTATATGATCGGCTGGCGGAAAACCCAGCTGGCGGCGGCCGTCACGGTCACCGCCGCGTCGATGGTCCTGAGCCTCGGGACCATGGCGAGCGCGGCCCCGGCCCCCGACCCGCAGAACGCCCAGGCGGCGTCCGCGGACGGGGCCCCGGTGCCGGTGATCGTGATTCTGAAGGACCAGATCGCGGACGCCCCGGCCGACCACGGCCACCTCGGCGCCCGGCAGCAGAAGACCGCCGACGCCCAGGCGCCGCTGCTGAAGAAGGTCAAGGCGGCCGGCGGCACCGACATCAAGAGCTTCGTGGTCGGCAACGCCTTCTCGGCCACGGTCAGCCCCGCCCTGCGCGCCCAGCTCCAGGCGGACCCGGCCGTCTCCACCGTGGTGGCCGACGCCCAGGTCCAGGTCGCCCCGGCGGCCGCCGGAAAGGCGAAGGCGGCCAAGGACGCGGCCGCCGCCGGCGCCAAGGCGCCCAAGGCCGATGCCGCTCCGCAGGCCGTTTCGGGCAGTAACGGCCAGGGGGCGGAGGAGAACGCGACCAACACGGTCTGCCCCTCCGACCCGAGCAAGCCGCTGCTGGAGCCCGAGGGCCTCTACTCGACCCGGGCCGTCACCGGCAACGGCAAGCCCGGCGTGGAGGACCTGGCCACCGGCAAGGGCGTCAAGGTCGCCTACATCGCCGACGGCCTCGACCCCAACAACCCGGACTTCATCCGGGCCGACGGCTCGCACGCCGTGGTCGACTACCAGGACTTCGCGGGCGACGGCTGGGACGCGCCGACCGGTGCGGCCGAGGCCTTCGGCGACGCCTCGGCGGTCATCGCCCAGGGCCGCCAGGTCTACGACGTCTCCAAGTTCGTGAACTCCTCGCACCCGCTCCCGGCCGGCTGCAACATCCGCATCCGCGGCCTCGCCCCGGACGCCGACCTGGTCGCGCTGAAGGCCGGCGGCGAGATGATGTCCAACTCCTCGATCCTGCAGTCGATCGACTACGCGGTGCGGGTCGCCCACGTCGACGTGCTGAACGAGTCCTTCGGCGGCAACGTCACCCCGGACAGCGGCGCGCACGACACCATCTCGCTCTTCAACGAGCAGGCCGTCAAGGCCGGTGTCACCGTCGCCGTCTCCAGCGGTGACGCCGGCATCAGCGGCACGGTCGGCACCCCGGCCACCGACCCGTACGTGATCGCGGTCGGCGCCTCCACCGACAACCAGAACTACCAGCAGACCGGCTACGCGGCCTCCCAGTTCTCCAACCGGACCTGGAGCAACAGCCGGATCTCCGCGCTCTCCTCGGGCGGCTTCACCCAGGCCGGCCGGACCGTCGACCTGGTCGCCCCGGGTGAGTCGGACTGGGCGCTGTGCACGCCCGACACCAGCAAGTACACCGACTGCACGGGCTACAACGGCCAGCCCTCGCCGATCCAGCCGTTCGGCGGCACCAGCCAGTCGGCCCCGTTCGTCACCGGCGCCGCGGCCCTGGTCATCCAGGCCTACCGCGACACCCACGGCGGCGACTCGCCCGCCCCGGCGCTGGTGAAGAAGTTCCTCACCGGCACCGCCACCGACCTCGGCGTGCCGGCCGAGGAGCAGGGCGCCGGCCTGCTGAACGTCCGCGCCGCCGTCGAGGCCGCCCGCGGCTACGACGACGGGGACGGCACCGACGGCGCCAAGACCGTCGTGGTCAACACCGGCCAGGTCGACATCGCCGGCGCCCCCGGCTCGACCCACACCGCCGACGTGTCCGTCACCAACACCAGTGACACCACCCAGACGGTGAGCGCCGCGACCCGCAGCTTCGCCCCGCAGTCGGGCAACCAGCAGACCGTCCAGCTGGACCCGTCCTCGAAGGACACCTTCAAGTACGCGACCAACGGCGCGGACTGGGTGCAGAAGCAGGTCAAGTTCACCGTCCCGGCCGGCGCCGACCGCCTCGCGGCCTCGATCGCCTGGCAGGGCGCGCCCAACCCGGTCACCAACGGACCGGTGGTCCGCATGACGCTGCTCGACCCCTCGGGCCGCTTCGAGACCAACACCCGTCCGCAGGGCGGCGCCACCCCGGCGAACTTCGGCCTGGTGGACGTTCCGCACCCGGTGGCCGGCGAGTGGACCGCGATCCTCTACACCCCGGCCGGCAAGGCCGGCTACAGCGGCGCCGTCCAGCTGGGCACCGCCACCCAGCGCGCGGTGCCGGCCGGCACCGTGAGCCCGAACACCACCGACCTGAAGCCGGGCCAGACCAAGACCCTCAAGGTCCAGCTCACCACCCCGGCCACCAGCGGTGACTCCAGCGAGGCCGTCCTGGTCTCCAGCTCCAACGGCAACACCACCAGCGTCCCGGTCGTGCTGCGCAGCCTCGTCCCGGTCAACCAGGGCAAGGGCACCTTCACCGGCACCGTCACCGGTGGCAACGGCCGCAGCGCCTCGCCGACCCAGAGCTTCGCGTACGCCTTCGACGTCCCGAAGGGCCAGAAGGACCTGCGGGTCGGCGTGACCGTCGGCAAGGACCCGAAGCTGCTCATGCAGGGCGCGCTGATCAGCCCGAACGGCACCCCGGTCGACATCGAGGGCAACGGGCAGTTCGACGCCCAGGGCAACCTGTCCGGCACCGGCAACGGCGTCTCGGCCACCGCCGTCAACCCGGCCGCCGGCCGCTGGCGCTTCGTCCTGAACGTGCTCGGCCCGGTCAGCGGCCAGGAGCTCGCCCAGGACTTCACCGGCAGCGTCGCGTTCAACCAGAACCAGGCCACCGCGGCCGGTCTGCCGAACGACGCCCGCACCAAGCTGGCGGCCGGCAAGCCGGTCACCGTCCAGGTGAACTACACCAACAACACCGTCGCGACCCAGCGGATCGCGGCCGACGGCCGGCTGGACCGCCGGGTCGACCTGGCGCTGGTGCCGCAGGGCGCCTCGGCGACCGTCAGCCTGCCGCTGAGCCTCAGCTCCGCGGTGCCGTCCTTCCTGGTGCCCCCGGGTACCGACCGGCTCAAGGCCGTGGCGGCGTCCTCGACGCCGGCGCAGATCGAGCTGAGCGCCACCACCGGCTCGCCGGACCTGTTCGGCGACCTGAAGAAGGCCCAGGACGGCTCGACCGTCTCGGTGGTCACCGACAACGGCACCGCCGAGCAGCCGGTCGTCCCCGGCACCTGGGGCACCTTCGTCCAGCAGATCGGCCCGTTCGGCAGCGGCTCCGCGCCCGCCGGCACCTCCACCATCACGGCCACCGCGCACACCCAGGCCTTCGACCCGGCGCTGACCTCCAGCACCGGTGACCCGTACGCCGCCTCGGTGAACGCCTCGGCCGCGGCCGCCACCCCGGTGACCGTCGCCCCCGGCGCCACCGGCTCGCTCCAGGTGACGCTGACCCCGACCGGCCCGAAGGGCAGCACCGTCAAGGGCGTGCTGTACCTGGTGTCCGGCCCGACCGGCGTGGCCACCGCCAACAACGTCCTGAACACCACCGGTTCGGTGCTCGCGGCGATCCCGTACAGCTACACCGTGAACTGACGCTACGTCATCTGCTTCAAGGCCGAGGCCGTCCCGGGATTCCGGGGCGGCCTCGGCCGCTTCCGCCGCCCGGAGCCGGCGGGGTTCCGGGGGCGGTCGGCTGGGCAGGGTCGGAAGTGACGGCATGTCTTCACCGGATGGGGAGTGGCGAGTTGAACGACGCGATCAAGCACGGCGAGATCGAGGTGAACGGCGTCCGGCTGCACTACGCGGAGCAGGGCGAAGGCCCGCTGGTCCTGCTGCTGCACGGCTTTCCGGAGAGCTGGTACTCCTGGCGCCACCAGTTCGCGCCGCTCGCCGAGGCCGGCTACCGGGTCGTCGCGCCGGACCAGCGCGGATTCGCCCGCAGCGACCGGCCCGAGCGGGTGGACCAGTACAGCCTGCTGCACCTGGTCGGCGACGTGACGGCGCTGATCGGCGCGCTCGGCGAGGAACGGGCGGTCGTGGTCGGGCACGACTGGGGCGCGCCGGTGGCCTGGGCCACCGCGGCGCTGCGGCCGGACCTGGTGCGCGCGGTGGCCGGGCTGAGCGTGCCGCCGCTGCCGGTGGGCGGGCCGCCGCCGCTGGAGGCCGCCCGGGCGGCCTTCGGCGAGGGCTACTACCAGGTCTACTTCCAGGAGCCCGGCCGGGCCGACGCCGAACTGGCCGCGGACGTCCGGACCAGCCTGCGCCGCATCCTGTCCGCGAAGTCGCCGGACGGCACGCCGCGCGTGTGGATCGTCCCCGAGGGCCAGGGACTGCTGGACAGCCTCCCGGAGCCGGAACGCCTGCCGGACTGGCTCACCGAGGCGGACCTCGACGCCTTCGAGGCCGACTACGCCCCGCACGGCGAGAAGGCCTTCACCGGCGGGCTCAACTGGTACCGCAACCTCGACCGCAACGCCGAACTGCTGGCCGCCTTCACCGGGGTGACGGTCGACGTGCCCGCGCTCTTCGTGGTGGGGGAGCAGGACCTCGTCAACGCGATGGTCCCGCGCCCGGTGCTGGACCACCTGCTGAGCCGGGTGCCCAGGCTGCACGGGCACGTCCGGCTGCCGGAGACCGGGCACTGGACGCAGCAGGAGCGCCCGGCCGAGGTCAACGCGGCGCTGCTGGACTTCCTGGCCCACCTCGACAAGTAGACCCCGGGGCACCGGTCGCGGCCGTCCGGGGAGGGGGCCGCGACCGGCGCCCCGCACCGTCGGGCCGGCGTCAGACCGGCAGCAGGCGGGCGATCAGCTCGCCGAGGCGGCGCGCGTTGCGGCAGGAGTGCATCTCCACCACGCCCGCGTACACGAGGGCGGCGGAGTCGCCGGTCGGCCAGAGCGAGGGCTGCTCGGGGTTGAGCCAGAACACCCGGCGGGCCCGGCCGGCGATCCGGCGCAGCGCGTCCGCGTTGGGGTCGCGCTGGTTGTTCCTGGCGTCGCCGAGGACCAGCACGCAGGTGCGCGGGCCGACGGCGTCCAGGTGCCGCTCGGCGAACTCGCCGAGCGCGGCGCCGTAGTCGCTGTTGCCGTGGTAGCCCGTCACCTCGGCCTCGGCGAGGATCCGCGCGGCCAGGCGGGCCGGGTCGTCGCCGCCGCGCAGCAGGCCGGTCACCTCGGCGGTGCGGTTGACGAACGCGAACACCCGGACCTTGCTGAACTGTTCGCTCATCGCCTGCACCAGCAGCATGGTGAAGTCTGCGAAGCCCGCCACCGAGCCGGAGACGTCGCACAGCAGCACCAGCTCCGGGCGGGCCGGGCGGCGCAGCCGGTACGCGGGGCGCAGCGGCACCCCGCCGGTGCTCAGCGAGCGGCGCAGGGTGCGGCGCAGGTCGATCTCGCCGCGGGCGGCGCGGCGGCGCCGGGCGGCCAGCCGGGTGGCCAGCTTGCGGGCCAAGGGGTGGACGGTGCGGCGCAGTTCGGCGAGCTGGTCGCGCCCCGCGTAGAGGAAGTCGACCAGGTCGGCGGTGGGGGCGACGGCGCGTTCGGCGATCCGCTCGGGGCCGCGCAGCTCGGCGACCCGGCGGCGGGCCTCGCCGGCGGCGAGGGCGCGGAAGTCCTGGATGCGGCGGCGGATCTCGTCGGCGAGCACCAGGTCGGAGAGGTCCGGGGCGCTCCGCCGCTCGCGCAGGGCGGCCAGGACGCGGGCGAGCAGCGTCTCGGGGGCGAGCCGGCCGAGCGCCTGCTGGGCGGACCAGCCGTCCGAGCCCGGCGTGCCGCCGGCGCCGTACCGGCCGAACGCCTCCACCACCTCGCCAGCCAGCCGGGCCTGGGCGGCGCGGTCGTCGTCGGCCAGCGCGGCGGCCAGGCGTTCGCGCAGCTGCTCGCGCAGCGGGTCGGGGCGGCCGAAGCGCGGCGGCTCGGGGTCGTCGGGGACGGGCGGCGGGTCGGCCCGGACGGCCTCCGGGGTGCCGACACCGAGGGGGAAGAACAGGTCGAAGGCGGCGTCGAAGACGCCCCGCTGGCCCTCCGAGCGCAGCAGGGCCGCGGCCACACCGGCCCGCATCTGCTCGCGGTCGGCGAAACCGAGGACCTCCAGCACGGCGGCGGCGTCCAC
Source organism: Kitasatospora sp. NPDC058048 (assembly GCF_042885555.1). NCBI lineage: Bacteria > Bacillati > Actinomycetota > Actinomycetes > Kitasatosporales > Streptomycetaceae > Kitasatospora > Kitasatospora sp. NPDC058048. The sequence goes on from NZ_JBHVRT010000006.1 coordinate 183,405, forward strand.
CGTCTCGGCCGGGCCGATCCGCAGGCCGTGCCCGCGCAGGGCGCGGACCAGGCCGGTGAGGCGGGCGGCGGTGTCGGCCCGCGGGGGTGTCGTCACGCGAGGGTGAGCTTCTGGGCGGCCTTGCGGACGTCGTCCTGGTGCTTGAGGATCACCCCGAGGGTCTCCCGGACGACCGTCCCGTCGAGGGTGTCGGCGCCGAGGGCGAGCAGGGTGCGGGCCCAGTCGATGGTCTCGGCGACGGACGGCGCCTTGCGCAGGTCCATCGCGCGCAGCGCGCCGACGACCCGGACCAGCGACTCGGCCAGCGTCCCGTCCAGGCCGGGCACCTTGAGGCGGACGATCCGGCGCTCCAACTCGGCCTCGGGGTAGTCGAGGTGGAGGAAGAGGCAGCGGCGGCGCAGCGCCTCGGAGAGCTCGCGGGTGGCGTTCGAGGTGAGCAGGACGAAGGGGCGGCGGGTGGCGGTGATGGTGCCGAGCTCGGGGACGGTGACCTGGAAGTCGCTGAGCACCTCCAGCAGCAGCGCCTCCACCTCGACGTCGGCCTTGTCCATCTCGTCGATCAGCAGCACCGTCGGCTCCTCGCCGCGGATCGCGGTGAGCAGCGGGCGGGTGAGCAGGAACTCCTCGCCGAAGATGTCGGTGCGGGCCTCCTGCCAGCCCTCGTCGCGGCCGGCGGTGATCCGCAGCAGCTGCTTGGCGTGGTTCCACTCGTAGAGCGCGCGGGCCTCGTCGATGCCCTCGTAGCACTGGAGCCGGACCAGCCGGGCGCGGCCGATCGCGGCCACCGCCTTGGCGAGTTCGGTCTTGCCGACCCCGGCCGGGCCCTCGACCAGCAGCGGCTTGCCGAGCCGGTCGGCGAGGAAGACGGTGGTGGCCACGGCCGTGGAGGCCAGGTAGCCGGTGGCGGCCAGCTGTTCGGCGGCGTCCGCCACCGAGGTGAAGAAACCCGTGCCGTTGTCGCTCATCCGCTCGCCCCGTTCCGGTTCGCCGTCTCCGTGCGGCGCCACCCTACCGGCCGGTCACTTCGCTGTCCCGGGGGTGGGCGTCCGGGGCCAGGGGCGTGCCGGGGGAGCGGTCGGCGCGGCGGCGCACGGCCCGGTGAGGGTGCCGTACGCCGCCGCCGTCGGGACGGGCCGGGAAGGCCCTGGCGTCAGTTGACGAACAGGGCCGGGCTGCCGGCGACCGAGGTGTCGAGGACCGGGCCGTAGGTGGCGCTGAAGTAGCCGGTCGCGAAGCACAGGCTCGGCCCGGAGGCCAGGGCGAACGGCTGGCCGGTGAAGCCGATGGTGTTGCCGGTGTTGGAGGTGGTGCCGTTGATCCCGGTGGTGTTCTGGTAGTTGCAGCTGATGCTGCCCAGGATGGTGTTGAGCACCACGGTGGTGCCCATCACGCCGGCCGCGCCGGGGGTGAGCTTGACCGGGTTGCCGGGGCCGTCGCTGACGGTGTTGGTGAACGGCAGGCTGGTGACCGTGACGCTCTTGACGCCGGTGACGCCGATGACGTTGGAGGTGCAGGAGCCGAAGGTCTGGGTGTTGAGCTGCTCGGTGGCGCTGCCCGGCGCGGCCGGGTTGGAGGTCACCGTCGCCGAGAAGGAGGAGGCGGCACACTTGACGCCGGTCGTCCCGGTGGCGCTGTTGTAGAAGGTCGCGGAGGTGCCGGAGACCAGGTTGGCGGTCAGTACGTCGCCGACGGCGACGGCCGGGCCGGTCGGGCTGCCGGTGGTCAGGACCGCGCCGGCGGCCTGGGCGGGGGCGACGGCCGCGCCGGTGAGGGCGAGTGCGGCGAGGGCGGCGGTGGCGAGGGTGCGGCTGATGCGCATGAGGGTGCCTCTCTCCGTCCGACGGACGGGTGGGGGAATCCCCGCGTGCGGGTGTGGTGGTGTGCACGACGGGGGAGGTGCATGGCGTACCGGAGTGCTTCGTACCGGAGGGCTTCGTGCCGGTGGTTCGGCGCCGGTGGCCCGGTGCCGGGGCAGCGTCCCGCGGGCTTCGGCACCGGCCGGCGTGCGGGCGGGCCCGGCGCCACGGGCCCGCCCGCTCGGTACGGCGGTGCGGACGTACGCAAGGGTGGGCGTACGGCGGTGCGGTGGTACGGCATTGCGGTGGCACGGTCCTGCGGTGGTGGTGCGGCGTTGCGGTGGCACGGTCGTGCGTACGGACGGCGGCGTGGAACACCAACGGCACCGCGCCGTTCGGTCGGGGACGTGCGGTGCCGTGGGGCACGTCGACGGCTGCCGCCGTCGCGCCCCGTCTCCGCCGTGGTCCCGTGGCCCGGGCGTTCGTCCGGGCTCTCCGGAGCCTCCGGAGGTCCGGCCGGTGGGGGCCTGCTGGCCCACCGGTTGGAAACCTGTCAGTGTTGTAAACCCAGTGTTCCGTCAATGTCAATACAGGACACAGGAGTTGGTGATGGATCGGAAGAACCTCCGTGGAGCCGACGTGGTCCTGCTGCCGGGCGCCCGGACCGGCCGCGATCCGGCCCGCTCGATCAAGCCCGGGCCGCGCCGGCTGCCCGCCGGCGTGGTCGCCGCGACCCAGCGCGAGCGGCTGCTGGACGGCCTGGTGCGGACCGTCGCCGAGCGCGGCTACCAGCACGCGACGATCAGCGACATCTGCCGCGCGGCGGGCGTGACCAGGCCGGTCTTCTACGAGCTGTTCAGCGGCAAGGAGGACGCCTTCCTGGCCGCGCACCGGCACGGCACCGGTGTGGTGATCCGGCGGATGGCGGCGGCCTTCACGGCCGAATCCGACTGGTGCCGGGGCATCCGGAAGGCGCTCGGTGCGATGCTCCAACTTCTCGCCGGAACACCGGCGTTCGCCACGATGGCGGTGATCGAGGTCGAGGCGGTCGGCCCGGCGGGCCGACGGGAGCGGGCCCAACTGCTGACCAGGTTCCGGGCGTTCTTCGACGAGGTGCCCCAACTGCCGGGCGGGGTCGACTCGAAGGAGATGGTGGACTCGGTGGTGGGCGGCGTCTACAGCGCGATCTACCGGTGGATCGACTCCGGCCGGACCGAACAACTGATGGAACTGCTGCCGGTGTTGAGCATGTTCTGCCTGTCGCCGTTCCTCGGTCCGGCGGAAGCGGCCGAGAGGATGGGGGTGCGGGACTGGCCGAAGCGGGTCGCCGATTGGTGAAGATCCCTTCGTGCACCCGTATTGACCCGGCCAATACCGGGCAGTAGCTTCCCAGTTACTTACCGCGTGCTGACCGGACCCGCCCCGCTGCCGAGGGGCGGACGGCCCGGTCGCGCCCGGGGAACGCTGTCCGCGCCAGGACAACGTGCCAAGTGCCTGCAGACCCATCCACCCACAGGGAGCACACACATGGCCATGTCCGAGGACGCCGCCACGGCGGCCGAGACCCCGCAGACGCCGAGCGGGCCGAGAAGAGGACGGGTCCGGCTGAAGCGCACCGCCCTGATGGCCGTCCCGGCCGTCGCCGCCGGGGGCGTCCTGATGGCGCTCACCGCCCAGGGCGTGCTCGCCGCCCAGTTCTCCATCTCCGGAATGCCGTTCACCATCACCGCGGACAAGCTGGACGGCGAGGGCTTCGCCCAGTTCGGCGCGCTGGACTCGATGATCCCCGACAGCCCCAACGCCGGCTCCACCGGCGGTCAGGTGCTGGTCGCGGTGTCGGCGATCAAGAAGGCCGAGATCACCAACCTGTGCCAGAGCGTCGACCTCGGCGGCATCAACCTGGTGATCCACGCGGGCGACGGCGGCACCCCCGTCACCGCCTCCGACCTCACCACCGACTCCGACCTGCTGTCCGGCGACGCGGAGTTCAAGAACATCGAGATCGGCGGCGACGCCAGCACCTACACCAAGGCCGGCCCGGTCGGCAAGGGCGGTGCCGGTGTCTTCGGCCAGCAGGCCGACCACGTCACCCTGACCCACCTGAACCAGCACAACTACGCGAGCACCGCCGTCGGGTTCAAGCTGCCCAACCTGCGGCTGAGCTTCAGCTCCACGGGCTGCTGACCATGACGGAGTCCGTACCGGAGCCGGCCGGCACCGGCGAGGGCACCGCGGCACGGGCCGAGGGGGTGGCCGCCGAGGGGACGGCGGCCGCGCCCGCCCAGGCCGCGGCGGCCACCGCCGCCGAGCCGACCGCGCGCCCGACCAAGCGCGACTGGCGGGGCAAGCGGCCGTTCTGGGGCGGGCTGCTGGTGACGCTCGGCGGCGCCGAGATCCTGTTCACCCTGAAGGCCCCGCTGCCCGTCATCCTGCACATCGGGATGCAGGGGCTGGCCGGGTACCTGGTGCCGGCGGTGATGATGCTGTGCGGCCTGCTGATCCTGTTCAATCCGGCGCAGCGGCTGTTCTACTCCATCCTCGCCGTGCTGGCCTCGCTGGCCAGCTGGCTCACCTCCAACCTGGGCGGCTTCGTGATCGGGATGCTGCTCGGAGTGGTCGGCGCCTGTCTCACCTTCGGGTGGCTGCCCGAACAGCCGCTGCGCCAGGGCCGGCAGCGGCGGCTGGAGCGCCGGGAGACGCACCGGGCAGGGGTCTGACGACGGCGGTGCCCCGGGTCCTGGTGGTGGGAGAGCACCGGGGCGTGGGGCACCCGCCCGTCGCACCCGTTCCTTCGCGGCCGTCCTGCCGCGGGTGTCCTTCGGCCGCTGTCCTTCCGGGGTCGTGCCCGCCCTTCCGGGGCCGTACCGGCCCATCCGGGCGGTCCGGTCCGCGGTGGCCGAGAACCATCCCGGTCCACACGTACCAACGCAAGGGGTCGATGGTCCCGGGTTCCTCCGGGGCGATCGGCCCTTCTCGCGCTCGGCGGCCCGGCAGTTGACTGGACGGGACATGGACAACAGCAGCATGAGCACTGGCACCGCCACCGCCACCGCCGAGTACGACCGCCTGATCGCCCGCCATCACGCGATGCGCCTGCGACGCCAACTCCTCGCCCCGTCCTCCTCGGGCAGCGGCGACTTCGGGTACGGCGCGTACGGCGAGGACGGCGGCTACGACGGCGCCGCCGACCAGCACCTGATCCGGCGCGACCTCGACCTGATCTCCCCGCTCGCGGATCTGATCGACCACCTCTACGCGGTGATGTTCAGCCATCGCCCGTATCTGCGACCGCTCTTCCCGGCCTCGATGGAGTTCCAGCAGCTCCACCTGGAACGGATCTTCCACCACCTGATCGACCACCTCGACCGCCCGGCCGAACTGGAGCAGACACTCCGCCAACTCGGCCGCGACCACCGGAAGCTGGGTGTCCGGCCGGTGCACTACGAGGCCTTCGAGGAGGCCCTGTGCGCGGCCGTCCGGCACCGGGCCGGCGAGCGCTGGACCGAGGACCTGGAGGGCGCCTGGGTGCGGATGCTGCGCTTCGCCGTCGGCGCGATGGTGGCCGGAGCCGACTCCGCGCTCACCGAACCCCCGTACTGGCACGCCGTGGTGACCGGCCACGAACGCCGCCGCCCCGACCTCGCCGTGCTGCGGGTGCGCACCGGCGAGCCGTACCCGTACCGGGCCGGGCAGTACGGCACCGTCGAGCACCCGGCGCTGCCGCACACCTGGCGGCAGTACTCGATGGGCTGCGCCCCGCGCGCCGACAACGAGCTGGAGTTCCACGTCCGCCGCACCGGCCCCGGCGGGGTCAGCGCCGCCCTGGTCGAGCACATCGCCGTCGGCGACCGGCTGCGCCTCGGCCCGCCGCGCGGCAGCCTGCTGCCCGACGACGACGCCCGCGACCTGCTGCTGGTCGCGGGAGGCACCGGCCTCGCCCCGATGAAGGCGATCATCGAGCAGCAGACCACCAGCCGGCCGACCGGCCGCCGGGTCCACCTGTTCGTCGGCGCCCGGGAGCGCGCGGACCTCTACGACTGGCAGTCGCTGGCCGAACTCGGCCAGCACAAGCCGTGGTTGACCGTCACCCCGGTCACCGTCGGCGAGCTCGCCGACACCGTCGCCTCGGCCGGCGACTGGCGCGAGCACCTGGCCTGCGTCACCGGGCCGATCGGCATGGTCGGCTCCGTCCGCACCCGGCTGGCGGCGGCCGGGCTGCCGTCCACGCAGGTGCGGTTCGACCAGGCGCTGTTCCGGTGACGCCGGCCGGACGGCCGTCGGACCGGCGGCCGCCGACCGGGCGGCCGCCCGGTCCGTCGGCGGGTCAGCGGTAGCAGTAGGAGTCGGAGGAGGCGTCGCCGCCCGCCAGGTGGGTCTGGTGGACGCGCAGGCCCCGGAAGTCGGCGCCGTGCGGGAAGAAGCGCTCGTCGACGCTCAGCCCGCCGGCCTCCGGGTCGGCGTCCAGCTTGACCATCCAGGGCTCGATGCCCTCCGGGTAGAACTGGTCGTCCCAGGCGCCGTAGAGCGAGTTGGTGAGGTACAGCCGCCGGCCGTCCCGGCTGATCTCCACCATCTGCGGCGCCCCGCTCAGCGGCCGGCCGGGCTCCGCCGGGTGCGGGGTGCGGGCGGCGATCCCGCCGAGCCGCACCGAGCCCGCCAGGCGGGGGTGGAACGGGTCCGAGACGTCGTACTGGAACAGCTCCCCGGTGCCCCACGCCGAGACGTACAGCCAGCGGTCGTCCACCGACAGGTTGATGTCCGTGACCAGCGGCGGCACCGCGCCGAACGGCTGCAGCGCGGGCGGCAGGTCCTCGGCCTTGGCCGGCTCGGCGGGGATCTCGATCACCTTGCGCGCGGTGAACGCCGGCCCGTCCCGGTACCAGAGCCACACCGAGGAGGAGAGGTCCTCGACGTTGGTGACCACACCGACGAAGCCCCACTCCGCCTGCGGATCGTGCGCCGGGCGCAGCTCCAGCACCATCTGGTACTGGTCGCCGAGGTCCACCCGCTGGAGGTGGCGCCCGGAGTCCAGCTCCCAGAAGTGCAGCGCGTGGCCGTACTTGCGCCCGAGCAGGAGGTCCGGCACCACCCCGTCCTCGACCATCGACGGGGTGCCCCACTCGCTGGTGATGCCCACGTTGGTGCCCAGGTGCCACCAGACGTCGTAGGCGAAGTGCTGCGGACCGCGCTCGGTCTCCCAGGGGCGCAGCACCTCGAAGGTGGTGTGGTCGAGCAGCGCCACCCCGCCCGGCCCGTCCTCGCCGTCGGCGCCGCCGAGGCAGGAGAGGAAGACGCCGTCGGGGCCGCAGTGCAGGGTGTGCGGGCGCGAGTAGCCGGCCTTGGCGGCCAACTCCTCGGCCTCGATCGTCTTCACCAGGCGCGGGCGGACCGGGTCGGGCCGGGTGTCCAGGACGTGCAGCCGGGAGGAGCGCAGCCCGGGCAGCAGCAGGTAGCGCCGCTCGGGGTTCTCGTGGCAGGCGTGGGCCAGGGCGCTGGAGCAGGCGTTCCAGCCGAAGTGGTGCAACTCGTCGCCGAGCGTGGGCAGTTCGGCGAAGTTCAGAACCTTCCCGTAGCTCGCCGAGTCCGGATCGGTGTCGACGCTCAGCAGTGCGTCCGGCTGCTGCCCCGACCGGTCGAACCCGGCCACGTACGCCAGCTTCTCCGGCGGAGCGGCGATCGCCTCGGCGGCCGAACGGTAGAGCGACGGATCGGTATGCCCGTGCTGCATGCAAACTCCCCAACTCGCCTGGTCTGTCCGGGAAGCGTTCCACAGAACCACCGGCGCACAGGAGGCGCACGAGAAGCGGCCGGGAGGCGCGGGCGGCTACCCTGACCGGGTGCACAACAGCATTCGCGGGGGGAACTTCCACGGCCCGGTCGTCCAGGCGCACACCGCGCACGTGACGGTCACCCCCCGGCCGCCCACCATCGCCGGCCTCCCGCCGCTCACCTCCGCCTTCACCGGACGGGAGCAGGACCTCTCCGAACTCCGGGCCCTGCTGACCACGGACGGCCCGCCGACGGTGACGGTCACCGGCCTCGGCGGCATCGGCAAGACGACGCTGGCGATCGCCGTCGGCCATGCCCTCCTGGACGCCGAGCACTTCTCCGCGGCCCTCCTCGTCGACCTCCGGGGCTACGACGAGACCCCGGTCGAGGCCGGGCAGGCCCTCGACACCCTGCTGCGCGCCCTCGGCGTCCCGGCGGAGCACATCCCCCCGGACCCGGAGACCCGGGCCGCCCTCTACCGCGCCCGGCTGGAGCAGCACGGCGGCGGCGTCCTGGTCATCGCCGACAACGCCTCCGCCGCCGACCAGGTCCGCCTCCTCCAGCCGCCGTCCACCCGCCACCGCCTCCTGGTCACCTCCCGCGAGACCCTCCCCGGCCTCGGCGCCCGCCTCCACCGCCTCGGCGTCCTCGGACCCGAGGCGGCCGTCGCCCTCCTCGACACCGTCGTCCGCGCCGCCCGCGCGGACGACGAGCGGGTCACGGCCGACCCGGCGGCCGCCCGTCGCATCGCGGAGCTGTGCAGCCGCCTCCCGCTCGCCCTGCGGCTCGCCGCCGCCCAGCTCGTCCTGGACCCGCACCTCCGCTCCGACGAGCTCGGCACGGACCTGGCCGATCACGCCGCCCGGCTCGACCTCCTGGACGACGGCGAGGTCGGCATCCGCATCGTGCTCGACCGCTCGTACCGGAGGCTCACCGAGCCGCAGGCGGAGCTGTTCCGGCTGCTGGCCCTCAACCTCGGCCCCGACATCTCGACCGAGGCCGCCGCCGCACTGGCCGACGGGAAGGTCCGCGAGGTCCGCTCCCGGCTCGCCCGGCTCGTCGGCAGCGCGCTGGTCGAACAGACGGCGGGCGGCCGCTGGTACCTCCACGACCTGGTCCGGGACTACGCCCTGGAACACGCCGGTCGCCACCGGGCGGCCGGCGGGAGCGCCCTGCAGCGCCTGCTGGTGCACTACGCGCAGACGGCCGTGGCCGCCGACGAGGAGATCGAGGCGCTTCCCGGAAGGCCGGGCCCCGGCCGGTTCCGCGACCGGGGCGAGGCCCTGGCGTGGCTGGAGTGCGAGCGCGCCAACCTGGTCGTGACCGTGCGTCTGGCGGCGGCGATCGGCCTTCCCTCGGTGGCGATGCCGCTGTCCTCGGCGCTGGTCGGCCATCTGGTCCGGTGGTGCCGGAACGACGACGCCGTCGCGATGACGACGGCGGCGCTGTCCGCCGCCCTCGCCGTCGGGATCAGGTCCGAGGAGGCGACGGCGTGGCACAACCTCGGCTTCGCACAGGGCCGGGCCCGCCGGTTCGAGAAGGCGATGGAGGCCTTGCTGACCGCCGGCGAGATCTTCCAGGAGGTCGACGACCGGAAAGGGGAGGCCTCGGCCCACGCGAACCTCGCCGAAGTCCTGGCGAGCCTGCACCAGAGGCAGCCGGCCATCGACGCGACCCGGCACGCCCTCACCCTGGTGCACGGCCGGGACGACCGGCGGTGGGAGGCCCGGCTGTCGTTCAACCTCGGCATCCTGCTGATCGACGCGGAACAGCTGGACGAGGCCGACGAGACGTTGCGGCGGACGGCAACGGTCTTCCGGGACCTCGGTGACCGGAGCGGCGAAGGGATGTCCTGGGGCTCCGTCGCCCAGATCCTCAGCCGCCGGGGTCGCTACGACGAGGCGATCGAGGCCCATCAGCGGGCGCGGATCATCTGCCAGGAGGCCGGTGACCGGTACAACGAAGCGCTGGTGCTGGGCGATCTCGGCGTCACCCTCGCCCGGGCGGGCCGGGCCGGGGAAGCGGTGGACGCACACGAGCGGGCCGGCCGCCTGCTGCGGGAGACGGGGAACCGTCAGGGGGAGAGCCAGAGCCTGCGCAACCTCGGTATCGCCCTGCGGCGTGTCGGGAGGGCGGACGAAGCCCTGGCGGCCCACCGGCGGTCCCTGGCCGTCTGCCAGGAACTCGGCGACCGCACCGGTGAGGGCAGCACCTGGAGCGCACTCCGAGCCGTGTTCGAGGACCTCGGCCGGCACGAGGAGGCCGAGGAGGCCCGCCGGCAGGCCGATCGTGCCATCGACGACGCCTGCGCGGCGCTCTCCGAAAGCATTGCGATCATCACATCCCAGCAGGTCGGCGATGCCGGGGACGAGCAGGGCTGAGCCAGTACAGTCACCCTCATGGAGTTCCGTGAAGACATCCTGGGTGCCCCCTACGAGGCCGCCGAGCTGACGCTGCGGCCGGACGACGAAGGGGCGGTGTGCGCGACACTCGTCCGCCGGCCGGTGCCCGGCGCGGACCGGGCCGTGCTGTACATCCACGGGTACAACGACTACTTCTTCCAGACCAACCTCGCGGACCACTACACCGCGCTCGGCTTCTCCTTCTACGCCCTCGACCTGCGCAAGTACGGCCGCTCGCTGCGCCCCCACCAGTCGCCGAACTTCGTCCGCGACCTCGCCGAGTACGACGAGGAGATCGACGAGGCCGTCCGGATCATCCGCGAAGTGGACGGGCACCGTCAGCTGCTGCTCAACGGGCACTCCACCGGCGGGCTGATCGGGGCCCTGTGGGCCGGCCGCCGGGCCGGGCGCGAGGTGGTGGACGGGCTGTTCCTCAACAGTCCGTTCCTGTCGATGCCGGTCGGGCCCGCGGCCCGCACCCTCGGCGGGCCCGCCGTGACGGCGGTCGGGCGGCTGGCGCCGACCCGCGTCCTGCCGTCCGCGCTCAACCCGCACTACACCCACAGCCTGCACAAGGACCACCAGGGCGAGTGGGACTTCGACCTCACCCTCAAGCGCCCCGAGAGCTTCCCGCTGTACGCGGGCTGGCTGTCGGCGATCCACCAGGGCCACCGGCGGCTGCACCGGGGACTGGGCATCGACGTGCCGGTGCTGCTGATGGCCTCGACCCGGTCCATCTCCACCACCAAGTGGCACAGCGCGCTGCACCACGCCGACGCCGTCCTGCGCGCCGACGACATCGCCGCGCAGGCGCCGCGGCTCGGCCGGCACGTCACCGTCGTGCGGATCAAGGGCGGCATGCACGACCTGGTGCTGTCCGGTGCGCAGGCCCGCACCGAGGTGTTCGCCGAACTGGACCGCTGGCTCACCGCCTACCTCGACGTCGAGCCCGTCGGGGAGCACGCGTGACCTTCCCGCAGCACGAGGGCGCCGAGGACGACGAGCACGACGAGCCGGTGCCCGTCGGGCGGCGGACCGACCTCGGCTTCGCCAAGCTCATGCCCGACCTCGACCGGGACGGCGGCTGGCTGCTCACCCTGGACGGCACCCCCCAGTCCTACGTCGACCTCGCCGACCCGACCCACCTGGAGTTCGAGTACACCCGGCGCCTCGGCCACCTCGCCGACGCCCTCGCCCCCGCCGGACAGCCGCTCGACGCGCTGCACCTCGGCGGCGGCGCCCTCACCCTGCCCCGCTACCTGGCCGCCACCCGACCCGGCTCCCGGCAACGGGTGGCGGAGGTGGACGGACCGCTGCTGGAACTGGTCGCCGAACAACTGCCCTGGCAGGGCCCCGGCGCGGACATCACCGCGACCGTCGGTGACGCCCGGGAGGCCCTCGCCGAAACCCCGGCCGGCTCGCAGGACCTGGTGATCGCCGACGTCTTCCACGGCTCGCGCACCCCCGCCCACCTCACCTCCGTGGAATTCCTGCGCCTGGCCGCGGCCGTGCTGCGCCCCGGCGGCTGCTACGCGGCGAACCTGGCGGACGGCCCGCCGCTGGCCTTCGCCAAGGCGCAGGCGGCGACGGTGCGGGCGGTGTTCCCGTACGTCTGCCTGGTGGCGGAGGCGCCGGTGCTGCGCGGCCGCCGGTACGGCAACATCCTGCTGGCCGGCTCTACGGCGCCCCTGCCGGTGGCCGAGCTGACCCGGCTGCTCGCCGGCGACATCTTCCCGGCGCGGCTCACCGACGGGGACGACCTGGCGGACCTGGTCGGCCGGACCGCCCCGGTCACCGACGCCGAGGCCACCGACTCCCCACCCCCACCGGACGGCGCGTTCAGCATCGGCTGAGCCCAGGCCCCGCAGGGTCGGCGGCCGGAAATCCGGTGGGCCTCCTCCTTCCGCCCGGGTAGCGTGCGGGGACGATCCCGGAGGAGGCGAGGCGATGCGGCCGCTGCTGCTGGTGGACGTCGACGGACCGCTGAACCCGTGCGCGGCGAAGCCCTACCGGCGGCCCGAGGGCTACGAGACCCACCGGTTGATGACGCCGCGCTGGGAGGCGGCCGAGCGCCGTCGGCTCACGGCCTGGGGCCTTCCCCACAAGGCGCCGAAGCTCCTGCGGGTCTGGCTCAACCCGGCCCACGGCCCGGCCCTCGCGGCGCTGCCCTTCGACCTGGCGTGGGCGACGACGTGGCAGGAGGAGGCCAACGCCTTCATCGGTCCCTTGCTGGGGCTGCCCGGCCTGCCGTACATCCCCTGGTCCGAGCCACGGCCCGAGCCGGGCGGCGGGGTGTTCTGGAAGACCCCGCAGATCGTCGCCTGGGCGAAGGGCCGCCCGTTCGCCTGGGTCGACGACCTGATCACGGACGCCGACCGGGCCTGGGTCGAAGCCCACCACCCAGGCCCGGCGCTGCTCCACCACGTCGACCCGAAGGTCGGCCTGACGGCCCAGGACTTCGCCCGACTGGCGGACTGGTCCAACGCGCTCGGCTGACCGCACGAACGAGCCGGGAGTTCGTGGGTCACCCAGAGGCTGGCGGCGGCTAGCTCCAGGCGGGGGTGAGCGCGGCCCGCAGCGCGGCGCGGCGCTGGGGATTCCGCGCGCGGGCGATGCAGTCGGCGCAGCCCCCACCCCAGGGCGGTGCCGCCTCCGGGTATCCAGGGGGCGCGGGCGGGGGTGTGCACTGGTGTCTCCTGGGGTGGGGCCTGTGGTCACGCTGGGTGGTGGAGGGGGAGTACGGCGTAAGGGCCATGTCGGTAGTGTCGTTTTACTGACACTCTTAGAAAGATCTATACACAGCACTCTTACGGTGGGGCTCAACGCCAACGGGGGGCCTACACGCGGCACTTCGACACCGGCCCCACCCCGGGTGGACGGGGTGGGGCCTGGTGCCGGTGGGGGCTCTGTCGGTCGGTGCCGGCCCTTCGACCCGCGACCTGGCAGGACCGAATGGCGAGCCCGTCAGCCGTATTCTGGGCGCGCCCTCGCACGAGTGACACATGGTGGTTCGTGGGCGGATGGGCGCTATATCTGGACGCACGATCACCCTCGGCGGCGAGGCCGAGGTCACCCGCCAGCGCCCACACGCCACGACAGTGCGCAGGCGCCCCACCTTCAACGGGAGTACACGTGAACGTGCGCAGGAAGATCACCGTCTTGGTCATGGCCACCGCGCTGACGGCCGGCCTGGCCGCGATCGGTTTCCCGGCAACCGCCGCAGACTGCGGTGTCCGTTCCGATGGCCGGCTGTACTGCGAGCACAAGGCCGGAGCCAAGGGCTACGAGCAGCGCTCCTACCAGTCGGTGTCCAAGGGCCAACTCGGCGGCACCTTCGACTGGTTCGAGTGCTGGGGCCACGGCGACCCGCACGCGGGCGGCAACAACATCTGGTACTGGACCCAGCTCGACAACGGTGCGTGGGGCAACGTGCCCGCCTTCGACGTCAGCAGCCCAGTGGATCCGGCTCCCGGTCTGCGCGAGTGCTGACCCTGGCTCAGCGGTGTGCGGTGGCGAGGTGTCGCTCACGGCACTCGTCGGTGTAGCCCTTGCCTGCGTTCTTCGTCTCCCACCCGCAGGTACAGACGGCCCGGGAGTACGCCCGGCCGGAGCAGCCCTCGGTGAGCGGCTTGCCGCTGCTGGTGTGCTTGTGGGTGGGCGGGCATTCGGTGCCGTCGGCGTGGTGGTCGGTGCGGGGCGCGGTGAACTTCGGTGCGGGGCCGTCGTCCTTCGGCCAGCTGGCCCGGGGCGGGGTCTGGTGCCAGGTGTTTCGGCGGCGGTTGTCGGCTTCCTGCTCGGCGTCCCACTCGGCTTCGGTGAGGGCGTCGCCGACACACAGCGGCTCGGTGTGGTCGTACCAGGTCTCCCGGTCGCCCGTGACGATGCGCTCGGCTTCGGCCTGGGCGGCTTCGGGGCTGTCGGCGAGGACGGGCCCACATGCACGGTGATGAAGTCGACGGCGACGATGTACTTCGGCAGGCTGCTTGCTCTCCGGTGCTGTGCGGGGGTGGGGCCTGGTGTCAGCGGCGGCCGGTCAGAGCCGGACGCCGCTGACGCCCCGCCCGACCGGGTGGGCCCTGGTGTACTCGGCGCGGGCGGCGTGTCCGGCGCGAGTGAGCCGCCAGAAGCCGGTCATGTGCCCAGAGGTGAGGTATCCGGCCTCGGCGAGCCGCCGAGCGGCGGTGCTGTCCGGGTCGGCGATGTCGGCCCCGATCCGGTTGCCGAAGGCCCAGTGGGACAGCAGCGTGAAGTCTTCGGCACTGATCAACGGTTGCCCTCCGGGGGTGTGCTCCATCTCGGCGATGATCGCTTCGAGTTCGGCGGTCAGCTTGAACAGCAGCTCCCTGCTGTCGAAGGCGCGGGAGGTGTCCATCTCGTCCCAGTCGTCCATGCGCTCGTTGTCGGCGAGCTGGTCGGGGTAGCGGGCGGGGTCGTAGGTAGGGACGTTCTTCCGGAACCCGGACTCCCACGCCTCTTCGTTGCGGTAGACGCGGTCGACGAGGGCTTGAAGCTGTGCGGTGGACATGGCGCTGTTCCTTCGGGGCGGGGGTGGGGCCCGGAGTCTGAGGGGCCCCGGCGGGGCCGGAGCGTGTCCGGTCGCCACCGAAGCGGCTCAGGCCTGTGTGCCGGTCAGTGCCTGCGTGAACAGCCACATGGCGTCCGTGATGATCCGGTCCTGTTCCTTCGACGCGTCCCGGCCGCAGTCGGCGCAGCGGACCGTGGACAGTTCGAGTTCGAGTTCGAGGCCGGACAGGTCGGCGGTTGCGGTGCCGTCGGGGAGGCAGCGGACGACGAAGCACAGCGGAGCGGAGGCTTCGAGGGTCCCTCCGCAGTAGAGGCACTGGAAGCGGTCGTCGTCGGTCATGGCCGGCTCCTGGGTTGTTGGGGAGGTGAGGGGGTGGGGTCTGGTGTCTGTGCACCCTTGGCGGGGACCCTGCGCGGGGGCTGGGCCGCCACCAGGGGGGCACAGCTCAGAGCGACCGGAAGACGTAGTTGCCCGCTGTGTGGGTGTAGTCGCAGTCCCACGCGGTCATGTCCAGGGAGGCACGCCACCCCCGGCAGCTCTCGTGTACCGCGCGGTATTCGGCGTCCGTCTCCATGAGCTTTATTGCCCGGGGCGTCATGGCAGCCGAAATCCGATACGAATATCGGCCGGCCCCTTTCATTGACGGGAAAGCACAATGTGACCTGCGGGAATAAACTCAGCGCCACGCACTGTGCGCAGAGAGTGAGCCTCTTTCATTTTTGCTGGAGGGTGAAACGGGCTGGCCGAAGAATGTGGTGAGGAGGCAGGGCGCCTCGTCGTGGCGTAGAGGTTCCACTCGCCACACCGGCGCCCGGAGGAGCCCACTGAAGCCAATTTTGTGCGCGCAGAGAAAACTTGGATGGCGCTACCAGAAAAGCATCGTTTATGCGGACCCGTAACTTCTATGCGCAAGGGGCCTGTCTGCAACTGACGGCTCCACGTGCTGTATCAAGGGAGTGAGTCATGAGTTCTCAGGTGAGGGCATTCGGGTTCGGCATGCCGTGGGAGTCGTTGTACGGGTACAGTCAGGCCATCCAGGTCGGTGACACGGTTTATGTGTCGGGGCAGCTGTCTCATGACCGTCACGGCAACTTCGTGGGTGCCGGCGAATTCGAACTGCAGGTCCGCACCGCGCTGGAGAATCTGGACCTGGTGCTGAGGCATTTCGGGGCCGAGCGTAGCCAGATAGTGGAGACCACGGTTCTGGTGAGGAACCTGCGGGAGAACTTCGACGCGACAGCACGCCTCCACGCCCAGTACTTCGGGGAGCATCGGCCCACCAGCACGGTCATGGGCGTTTCCGACTTGGCGCTGCCGGACCAACTCGTGGAGATCGGCGCGCTCGTGCGTCTCGATGTGAAGCCGTAGGCGAGGAGGCCGGCCTGATTCCCTCGGCCTCTTTCGTCCTGAATAGTTGCGGGTCCGGCGGTGCTCGCACAGCAGCCAGGCAACATGCTCGACGAGCTCATGCGGGACGTCGAGCGTGGCTCGATACGGAACCGACAGAGCCCCTTCGGTCGCCGGTGTGATGAGTGGAATCACCACGCCGACGACGAGGGGGCCCTGCCTGGTCACCGCACCCGCCGACCAGCCCATTTCACCCACCAGCACAGGGGGCCGCGGGTGTCGGCCGGCATGTTGACCGGGCGGCCTAAATACATGTGGAGGCGGTTCTCGCGCGTGCGCGCACCTGTTGCTGCGGCACTCCGGCCGGCCTCCCCTCGCAGCCCGCCAGGGCAACGCTCCCCGATCGGTCCTCTCTCCCCGGTCGTGGTCGAGCACCTGGCGGGGCCCTGCGCTTCAAGGAGGCTGCCATGTCAGCGAGTTCACGCCGGACGACTCCGCTTCCTGCGCACTGGGCCAGCCTTCGCCGCGCGGTGATGAACCGCGACGGCTGGATGTGCCAGCACATCCGCTACGACACCGGCGAGCCGTGCGCCGAGCCCGCGCGCCACTGCGACCACATCGTCCCCGCCTCCGAAGGCGGCTCCGAAGGCGGCTCCGACGACCCCGCCAACCTCCGCGCCTTGCGCGACTGGCACGTGCTCCGCAAGGACGCGGCCGACGCCGGCCGGGCCCGTAAGAGGGCCGCCGCAGAGCGCTGGCAGCCCGCCCGAACCCGCCGTCGCCACCCCGGGGAGATCCGTTGAACGTCGACCCGACCGAGAAGAACCCGGCGGCGATCCGCGCCGCGCTGGTCGCGCTGTACGAGACGGAACTCGACCTTGAGTCGACCGACCTCGCGCTGATCGACATCGCCTCGCCGATGCTTGCCCGCGCCGCCCAGCTCGACGCCGTGGTGCGCCGCGAGGGCCAGATGATCCCCGGCGGCAACCGCGCCGGCATGTTCGTCCTGCACCCCGGCATCGCGCAGGCCCAGACCAACCGGGCGAGCGCGGCCGGCTACCTCGCCAAAATCCGCGGTGAGGGCGAGGGCAACCGCCGGGGCCACAACGCCCGCGACGCCATCGCCGCCCGCTGGGGCAACCGAGTCTGACGGCCTACTTCCCTCGATACCACGACACGTCGGAGCAGTCTTTGATCGCCTTGTCAGCGCTGGCCTTCTCCGCATCCTTGGCCGCGCTCTCCTGGCGTCCCATTGCCGGATCGGCGGGATGCTTGGCGGCGAGATCGGCATCCTTGGCGGCGAGGTCGGCAGCAGTCGCGTCACTGAGCAGGTCTGAGTGAAGGGTTGCGTCGTTGGCGCTGGCGGCAGCGTCCCGGAGCCTGCTGGCATACAGGTACATGGCGGCTGGATAGCCAAGCACTAACAGGTCGTTCGAGGAGGCTCCAGCTGCCGCTTCAAACGCGTTGCACGCCTTGATGTCGCCTGCATGCGGGTCGGGGTGTCCAGCGAGTTGGCGGAAGCCGAAGAACGCCAGCACACCGACAAGGACACCGGCGATCGCCAAGCGGAATGCGAGCTTTCTGCCTCTCCCGCCCTCCCGCTTGTCGTGTGCCCCGGCGTCCCCATCCTGAGCTTTTGCCATCCGGCCCCCTCGGCCCAGCGATTGTCTCAGCGGAGTCATCGTAGGCGACGAGGCTTGGGCAAACGCGCCAACTTCCATATCCTGCAACGCCTTTGCTAAAGGATGTCCCGCAACTGCTGGCCTGCTCCCGCGTTGGTCACGGCATGGGTGGGGTGATCTCGGCGAGCGATCCGATGTGGATCGAGCCGTTCTCGGGGTTGAGCGAGTCGCAGTTCCGCAAGCTGGTTGCGTTGGTACGCCGTCGTGGCGGTGACGTCCAGCGCGGCCGGCCGTGGCGGCTATGCCTGGAGGACCGGGTGCTGCTGGTCGCCACTTACTGGCGGACCAACCTGACCTTGCGGCAGGTCGCCCCATTGTTCGGGATCTCGAAGTCCGCTGCGGACCGGGTGCTGGACCACCTCGCACCACTGCTGGCAATCCCGCCCGCCCGCCGGCAGCAGCAGGACACCGTACTGATCGTGGACGGCACCCTGGTGCCCATCCGCGACCGAACGATCGCGGCCTCCAGCAAGAACTACCGGTACTCGACCAAGCAGCAGGTGGTGATCGACGCCAACAGCCGACTGGTCGTCGCCGTCGGCCTGCCCCTGCCGGGCAACCGCAACGACTGCCGGGCCGTCACCGGGTCGGGCGTCGACCGTGCCTGCCGGGACGCGCCGGTCCTGGCGGACGGCGGCTACCAGGGGACCGGCGCCCTGATTCCGCACCGGCGCCGTCGCGGACAGGAGCCCCCGCCAGACCATGGCCCTGGGCGATCGTGCAGACGACGGTGACCTCCACCGGATACGGAGTATCCGGGCCGAGCTCGCCCATCGCCGCGAAGATCGGGGCCTTGTCGAACAGCGACCAGCGCCGTCCCGCCGCATCCGTGAACTGAACCTCGACCACCCCGGGCCACGGCTCATCGTCCACCCAGCGGACCGCCTCACATCGCAACTCAAGCACGAACGCCCCCACGGCTGACCAAGGTCATCAACGAGCGCCAGTATGCCGCGAGACGTCAGGCCCCGGTTACGGGACAACCTTCAGTGAACGGCGCGCCTCAGCAGCACTTCGCGGTGGACAACCTCCGTGGAGCTTCCGACCTTCTCAACGTAGCGGTTCGCACTCACCGCCTCCCAGCCCTGCGAGCCCAGAGCGTTCAGCTCTGAAAGATCGACGTTCCAGCCACTCACTCTCACGTCGATGATCTTGTACTCCCAGCTCGCTCCCACAGGTTTCCCTTCGCCCTAGCGGTGGAGTCCTCTGCCGATGGTGGCATGCGCACTCGTAGGCGCGCTGGGAGTTCAGCAAGGTCCTCGGGCACCCCGCACCGCCCAATTGGCATACCCAACACCAGAATCCAGGAGAGACGTGCCCGAGACCCCGACCCCGGCCGAGGCGATCCCCGATGGCGTGGCCCACCCGGACACCCCGCACGCACCCGAAGAGTCCAAGGCCCCGGCCCCGGAGGGCGGCGAGGAGGGCCCGGCCCCGAAGCCGGTGGAGCCGGACTACCGGGCGCTGTACGAGAAGATCCAGGCCGACCTGGACGCCGCCCGCGAGCGCGGCCAGGAGGCCGGCGTCGAGGCGGACGAGCTGCGCGCGCAGGTGGCCCAGCTCCAGGAGCAGGCCCTTCGGGGCCGGATCGCCGCCGAGTACGCGCTGCCGCCGGTCCTCGCCGCCCTCGTCCAGGGCTCCGACGAGGCCGCCGTCCGCGCGCACGCCGAGCAGCTGGCCGCCGTCGCCGCCCCGAAGCCCGTGCTGGGCGCGGGCGAGCTGACCCCGCACTCCGAGCCCGACCCGTACAAGGGCCTGGCCAAGGAGCTGTGCCGCCGCCGCTGCGGCATCTGACCCCCGAGGCGGGCGGGCGTGCGGTGTCAGGCTTCAGCCGCCGTCATTCCGAGGCGGTGTCCGCCTTGTCCAGCTCATCGACAAGCGCGGCCTCGTTCGGCGGGGGTGCATTATCCCCCCGGAGCGGCTTGACGATGGTGTGTGTAATGACCTGCCCGCTGATCTGCTTGCTGTCCAGCCTCTGCTGACCTTCTGCCATGTCCCGTCTCCTTCTTCCGTGTCCGATGGGTTCGTTCGTTGACATGCTCCCTTTCGGGCGACTGCGCGACGAGGGGATTACGAGACATCGGACGATGCCGTCGGCTTGAAACGATCACCCAAAACCTGAGACCGCCCTGCCCCGTGCGGCCTTCCGTCTTCCCGAGGAACAGCGCCATCTCTCTCAATCCGAACCGCGTCAACGCCTTCCAGAACCCGGACAAGCTCGTCCAGGCGGCTCTCGCCAATCTGAAGGACTCCGTGGTCCTGGCGGGCATGTTCGACCGCCGGGCCGCGTCCGAGTTCGTGAACGCGACCGGCCAGGCCATCAACATCCGCCGCCCCGCCCGCCTGAAGGGTGCTGAGGAGGCGATCGACGCCAAGCGCAAGTTCAACGACGCCTCCACCTGGATTCAGTCGGAGAACTTGAACGAGGGCCCGCTGACGGTCAAGCTCGACACCCACGCCTACTCCGCGGTGGACCTCTCCGACGCCGAACTCTCCCTGGATCTCCTGTCGTTCGGCGAGCAGGTCATGGTCCCGCAGATCGACTCCATCACCGAGCGTCTGGAGAACAAGGTCGCCTCCGCGATGACCGAGTTCCCCGAGGTCGCCACCGCCGCGAAGATCCCGGCGGACCTCACCAAGGCGGCCTCCGACGAGCAGGCCGGCCAGATGATCCGCAAGGCGCTCACCCGCCTGCGCGTGCGGCTCAACAAGGAGAACATCCCCGCCGAGGGCCGGACCGTCGTCCTGGGTTCCGAGGCCGCGTTCAACCTGCTGGAACGCGGGCGTACCCGCGTGACCGTCCACACCGTCCACACCGTCCGCATGATCGATGACGGCTACGGCGACCAGCGGCCGGCACCCGGCCCGAGCAACACGTCCTCGGCGTGGGTCGCCCCGGTCGGCGACGCCGCAGTCGGACACGAGGCGCCTGTCCGGCACGTCCAGGATCTTGAGCACGTCGTCCGCACCCTTACGGCTGTACCGCGAGGAGTCGTAGACCCACAGGCAGTCCGACTCGCCCTCCAGCAGCGCGTGCACTGCCGAATCGAAGTCCGGACGCTTCACCCCCTCTTTGTACGCGCTCAGGTTCTCGCGGAAGATCCGGCGGACCTCGTATCGGTTAGTCCTTGCCCACTCGCGACCCTTCACCTCCTGGGCCCTCAGCGACAGGATGTCCCGGGTCGCCGTGCCCCGGACGACCTGCGATTTCCGAAGAAGCAGGTCGACGAGTCGCACCGGTCCGGCAGGCTCCGTGCCATGGTTCCACTCTCCAGTCAGCAGCGCGGGCTCGCACTCTGGAGGTGCAAGGGCGACCCGTCGCTCTGGCAGGAGGAGGCCAACGCCTTCATCGGTCCCTTGCTGGGGCTGCCCGGCCTGCCGTACATCCCCTGGTCCGAGCCGAGGCCCGAGTCGGGCGGCGGGGTGTTCTGGAAGACCCCGCAGATCGTCGCCTGCGAAGGGCCGCCCGTTCACTGGTCCGACGCGCTCGGCTGACCGCACGAGCGAGCCGGGCCTTCGAGGTCAGACGGGCGGCATCAGGTCGCTCTCGCTGATGGTGTACGTCAGCGGTGGGTAGACGAAGTCCGTTTCCGTGTTCTCACGGCGCCGCAGTCGGTAGAACTCGTGCCTCTGCTCCTCGTCGGCCGGCACGAGGCGTTCACCGTCGGGGAGGTGCGCCTGTCCGTCGCGAAACCGGACGAGTGTTTTTGACGTTCGGAAGGTCACGCCCAGCCATTGGTTGTCCGCCGTGCGGGCGGGCGGGTCCAGGACGATCTTGTGTCTGAGTCGCCGGTTCGAGTCGACCGAGAACGCGACGATACTGTGGTGGGTGAGGGGGATCTCGAACTTATCGCCATCGGGCTCCTTCGATTCGAAGATCAGCTTCCTCGGCGGGCTCGCGTCGGGATGCTGGTAGCAGGAGAAGACGGCGATGAACGAATCGTCGGCCAGATCGAGGGCCTGGTCGGAATGGCTGCCCATGGTCGCGTAGGCGTTCGTGTAGCTCTCGATGAGAGCGTTGTTGAAGCCGACCGAGAGCGCCGTACGTTCTTGAACCTGTCGTGCCAGCCGTTCGTGCACCGCCCGGAAGCGCTGCGTCGGGCTGCTGTAGCGAGTGGTGGTCCGTACGAGGGGCGCATCACCCGTCTCGTCGATCCTGGCGAGCACAGCGCCTCGGCGGCCCTTTCCCACGTCTTCCAGGCGGGCCGACGCGGACAGTTCCGCGAAGAGGTTCTCCTCGGTGGGCAGCGTGCACGAGAGGATCTCGTCCGAGATCCTAGATGCGGGGGGCAAGGTAGTCTCCCGTGTTCATGCTGAAGAGGAATTCGTCGCCGTAGTCGATGAAGGACGAGGTCCTGTTCTCCTCGGCGTACAGCCTGCGCAGCTCGTCCATGCCGGCCGGTGTGGGCGGCTCCAACTCCACCGGTTCTCCGTCCCGTTCGAGGAACGTGCGGCCGTCCTTGTGGACGGCTTCGGTGTTCGAGCAGCGCACCACGTAGCCCAGGCGGGTCGGGATTAACTCGGCGTCCAGCGACGAGGGCCGGATCTCGTGGGTGTAGAGGCGGTTGGTGGACAGCGGCATGAAGAACACGGAGCCGGGGTGGAGGGTGACGGTGAACTGCGGGGGGAGTGCGGCCCCGTCGAGTTCCGCGGTCCGCTCCTTGAGGCGGAAGTGGAGCCTGGTCAGCCCGCTGGCGCCCTTCACTCCGAAGTCGTAGGTGTCCTCGGTCAGGGGCTGCAGTTTGTCGAGCCGGTCGTAGAAGGTGCAGAAGGCCATGATGCCGTTGGCGGGCATGTCCTTGGTCTTGTCGGCATGGGCCGAGATCTTCGCCTTGGACTGCTTGCGCCCGGCCGTGGCAAGGGTGTTGTGGTAGATCTGCGCGAGGACGTGGTTCAGCGGTGCCTGGTTCCGGAAGACGGCGGCGGCCTCGCGGTTCAGCGCTTCGACGATGAGCGTGTCGGTCGGGCGGAAGCTCTCGGTCGGCCCCGAGAGATTGGTGGAGCAGCGGAGCAGGCGGAAGTGCAGTTCGTCACCGTTGCGCGTGACGGGCGTCAGGTAGATCCCGCTGCGATGGGCCGCGCCGGGCTTGGTGGACTCCGTCAGGGACTGGAACGCGTGCTCCGTACGTATCCGCCCGAAATGATCGTCGCCGAGTCCGAAAAAGCGGCGGTAGTACACGCCGACGCCGTGTACGCGGACGGGGACCCGGCCGAGGTCGACGAGGCTCCAGGGTTCGCCGACGTCCTCGTGGTAGCCGTGCGACAGTTCCCGGATGACGAATACCCGTGCAGCCGAGTGCAGTTGACGGCCGTTGATCCCGGATACGTCGCCACACAGGTAGACCGTCCTCCGAGCGAGGTCGGGCGAGCCGGAGGCAAGCTCCTCCGGCGTGAGCGTGGACCCGAAGAAGTCCCTGATCACGTCGTTGTCCTGCAGCATCGAAGGTGCGACCAGGATGTTGCCCGCATCCTCGATGCGGGCTTCCGTCGGCTCTGTCGTGTGCATCAAACGGTACCTGTCATTCGCGGATCCTGGTGGATTCTCAAAACCGTGGACCTGGCCGTGGCCATGGCCCGCACTCATTCATTCAATTCGGGGTAGTAGCCGCGCTGGTACGTCGACAGCTCGGAGACGGCGAGCTCTGCGTCGCCCCGACAGATCACGCAGACGCGGCGCCGGTGGCACCCGGGGCAGTTGACCCGCCCACGGGTCTCGTCGGGCAGCCAGCCGCGTCCCCCGCAGTCGTAGCACCAGCCCAGGCCTTCGCACTCGTAGCAGAGCACGAATCCGGCCGTGACGGTCTCGGCCGTGCGCACCGGCTCGGGTCGCCGGAACTCCTCCGGTTCGTACAGGGCCATCGCGGGTGTCTGCCCGCTGAACCACACGGTGGACGTGTGGTCGACCGTGCGGATCTCGATGGTGCAGCCGTCGCGGCGGCCGGTGACCACGATGCGGGGCGTTCCCTTGGCGTCCTCCTGCGAGGTCGTGACCGCCCAGCCCGCGGCGTGGAGCAGCGCGGCCGCGCGAGCGGCGCTGTCGGCGGCGCCGGCGTTCGCGGGGCGCTTCCCCGTGCTGCCGCTGGCCGAGTACCGGTAGCGGAGCGGTTCGTGCCAGTCGACGACCTGTGGCGTGTCGAGCAGCGGCAGGCCGGGATCGCTGCCGGGGGCCAAGTCGTCGATCAGCTCGACCAGTTGTTCCCGCAGGGCCCGGCCCAGCCGGTCCAGCTCTTCCCGTGCGCCCGGTACGGGTCCCATGACGCCCCCTCCTCGCCCGGCCCGGCCGTCGCCGGGCGGCCCGCTCGATCCCCGGGAGTCTATGCGGTGTTCGTCTCACCGAGCGTCATGGACGGTGGGGGCCGAGCCGGGCGAGGAGGTCGTCGGCGCACTCCTCGGCGAGTTCCTCGGCGTGTTCGGGGAGTTGTGCGCCGGCCCGCAGGTGGCGTCGGACCAGTGCGAGCGGCAGCTCGATCAGGGCGAGCACCACGCGTTCGACGGACCGGGGGTCCTCGGTCGGCGACCCGGCCCCCAGCAGTACGGCGAGGGCGGCGAGCGCGCCGTGCACATTCCGGTTGCCGAGATCCGCGCGCAGCCGGTGTTCCTCCGACCAGTCCGCGCGCCCGAAGTCGTCGGGGCCGTAGACGAGCAGGGCCGCCTCCTGCGGGTGGGCCCGGGCCCATGCGACCACTTGACGGGCCGCCGCCCGGGCGGTCTGCCGCGCGTCGGCGGTCGTGGCGAGCGGCACGGGGGCGAGGTCCTTGCCGAGCACCGTGCCGAAGGTCGCGAGGTAGCCCTGCTGGAACCGGTCGACGGTCCGCAGCCAGAGTTCGGCGAGCAGGGCGCTCCGTCCGGGGAAGCGGTAGTACACCGAGCCGCTCGGGGCTCCGACCTCTCCCGCGACCGCGGCCATGGTCACCGCGGCCGGGCCGGACTCGGCGGCCAGCCGGACGGCGGCGTCGATAAGCTGGTCGGAGTCGAAGAGGGGTGGTCTCGCCATGAGTTGGAGGGTACTCTCCACAATAATTAGAGAGCAGTCTCTATAACTGCCCGGAAGGTGAGCCGATGGCTGTCCACAACGTGCACGAACGCCTGCTGCCCGCGAAGGAGGCCGAAGTGGGGGCGCTGATCGACACCCTGGCCGGCACCGGCGACCTGCTGTGGCCGCAGGACACGTGGCCCTCGATGCGGTTCGACCGTCCACTCGCCGTGGGCGCCGTCGGTGGGCACGGCCCGGTCCGCTACACCGTCGACGCGTACGTCCCCGCGACATGGGTGCGCTTCGGCTTCACCGGGCCGCGCGGCTTCCACGGCTTCCACGAGTTCACCGCCCTGGCCGTCGACGAGCGGCACACCCTGCTGCGCCACACGCTCGTGCTGACCGCCCGCGGCCCGGCGCGACTCGGCTGGCCGCTCGCCTGGCGGCCGCTCCACGACGCGCTTCTGGAGGACAGCCTGGATCGCGCGGAGAGGGCCTGTACGGGCGCGGTGGCCCGCCCGGCGCGGTGGAGCCCGTACGTACGGTTGCTGCGGGCGATCGTTCGCTGATCGCCGGCCCGGGCCGGTCCGCCGAACCGGCCGCCCGGACAGGCGAGTTCCGCGGAGCCCGGGCCGCCGTGAGCCGGCGTGGCCGTCAGCAGGCCCCGGCGTGAGCCCGCCCCGGCGGGTCAGAGCCCGAAGTGCTCGACGGCCCGTTCGGCGACCTCGTCGGGCTCCAGGCGGGTGTTGTCGATCAGCAGGTGCGCACCCGGGATGTGCGCGAAGTCGTCGACCGAGTTGAGCCGGTACCTGGCGTCCATGTCGAGCAGATTGCCGTTGGACCAGTCCAGGTCGCGCTTGGACGGCTTCTCCGCCAGGCGGGTCTCCCCGGCGTTGCGCTCCAGCCGCACGCTCTGGTCGGCGGACAGCTCCAGGAACAGCACGCGCGAGCCGCGTTCGCGGAACGGGGCCGCATAGCGTTCGACCAGCGCGGTGTCGTCCGGGTCGTCGAAGTCCCAGACCAGGGTGAACACCAGGCCGGGCAGGTCGCTGGCAGCCGCCTCGGCGAAGATCTGCTCACGGAAGTCGTGGTTGAGGCGCTGGAACTGCGGCGACCCGTAGGGGAACAGCCGCAGCAGCGGCTCGATGGTCAGGTGGTTGTGGAAGAGCTTGTACCCCGTGCGCGCGGCCACGGCCTCGCCCACGGTCATCTTCCCGACCGCGGCGGGCCCGATGACGAAGAGCAGGGTCGGGCTCGTGGTGTCGGGCATCGCGCCAGGACAGGGCTGCGGAGCGATCTTGGTCGAGCGCGCCCCGGACACCGCCGGATCGGCAGGTCCTCAGTCGAGCGGAACGACGAGGACGGCCTGCGGGCCTTTGGGGGTCTGTTCGACCTGGTACTCGACCCGCTCGCCCTCCCGCAACGTGCGGTACCCGGTCCCGACGATGGCCGAGTAGTGGACGAACACGTCCGGACCGGGAACGTCCGGCACGATGAAGCCGTACCCCTTCTCGGCGTTGAACCACTTCACGGTGCCGAAGTTGATCAGGGCGCGGTGGGTCGCGGCCGGCGGCCCGGCAGCCGCCGCCCACCCCGGGGCGGCGGCCGCCAGCAGCGCGCCGAGCGCGAGGAGCGGGGCGCACACCAGGGCGGTCACACGGGCGCGGCCACGGCCACGGACGAGGACGGGGACGGGGACGGAAGGTGACATCGGGGACCTCCTCGCGAGTCGGCGGCCGACCGCGATGGAGCGCGGCCGGTCCTCGCACCCGCGCCGGCCATGCGTTCGACCGCGCCGGGGACGCTGCGCCATGGGACTCCTCCTCGAACCCGGTGGTGACGGCGCGTCCAGAATCGCCCGGGCCGTCGGTGTGCCGGCAGGGCGTGCGAGGCGGGGCGTGGAGCACGGCGGGACCGGCCGATCGGGGACACGCGCCCGACGGCACGCCGTCAGGACGACGACGGCCGGCGGTCAGCGGCTGGGCGAACCTGATCGCGCGGCCCCGGCCCGCGCGGGCCGGTCATGCGGCGCCGGACCCGGTCGGCGCGTCGACGGGAGGGGAGGGGCGGACGGGGTGTCAGAATCGGCGGGTTCATGCCCATGACGGGAACGCGGCCGGAACACCGGCCGGACGCGGCGGGACCACGGCGGAGACGCGACGGGACCAGGTCCGAAGGAGCGAGCGATGAGTGTCGGGGTGCGGCCGGAGCTGGGACAGGTGTCGGAGACGGCGCTGTGGACGCTGTGGCACCGGGCGGTGGAGGCGCGGCGGCCGGACACCGTGCTGCCGGACCCGAAGGCGGTCGAGCTGGTGGACCGGATCGACTACCCGTTCGCGACGCGGTTCGGGGAGAACGCCTTGGTGAGCCAGCTCCAGGCGCTCCGGGCGGCCTGCTTCGACCGCGAGGTGTCCGACTTCCTGACCCGCTGCCCGCGCGGCACCGTGGTCGGGCTCGGGGACGGCCTGGAGACCCAGGCCTGGCGGGTCGACAACGGCCGGGCGGACTGGCTGTCGGTGGACCTGGCGGAGACCGCCGCGCTGCGTCGGCAGCTGCTGCCGCCGGACGAGCGGCACCGGATCGTCGCCCACTCGGTCACCGACCCGGGCTGGATGGACGGGGTGGACCCGGCGAACGGGGTGCTGATCAGCGCCGAGGGGGTGCTGATGTACCTGCGGCCGCAGGAGGTCCGCGGCCTGATCGCGGCCTGCGCCGAGCGCTTCCCCGGCGGGGCCATGGTGCTGGACGCGGTGCCGCGCTGGTTCAGCCGGCGGGCCGTCGAGGGCAAGCTGCGGGACCGGTACTACCAGGCGCCGCCGATGCCGTTCGGGATGGACGCGGACGAGTGCGGCCTGCTGGCCACCGCGCATCCGGGGGTCGTCGACGTGCGGGAGGTGTACCCGGAGGGCGGACGGCCGCCGCTGAGCATCCTGCTGCCGCTCGTGCGCCGGATCAAGCAGCGCCCGTCCGTGGTCGCGCTGCGTTTTGCCCAATCTTGAAGAAACGCCGGTCGACCTGGAACCATGATGTCGGGGCGTACGTCGTAACCACGGGTGATCGGCCGGGGGGACAGGCCGCCCGGCACGTTAGGCTCGCTCTGGGGGAGCGGCCCGGGTGCCGCCATCGGACGAATTTGCCGGGACGGGCACGCTGCTCCAGGGGGAGGGCGGCCGGTCCCGTCCTGCCACGGAGGTACTGGCCTTGCACATCGACGCCTGGATCGAGGGGATTCCGCCGACGGCGGTGTACGCCGTTGTCGGTCTGATCATCGGGCTGGAGTCGCTGGGCATTCCGCTGCCCGGCGAGATCGCCCTGGTCACGGCGTCCCTCATGGCGGTCAAGGGTGTGGTGAGCCCGTGGGGCGTCGCCATCTGCGCGATCGCCGGCGCGATCATCGGCGACTCGATCGGCTACTCGATCGGGCGCAAGGGGGGCAAGCCGCTCTTCGAGAAGCTGGGACGCAAGTTCCCCAAGCACTTCGGGCCCTCCCACCTGGCCACCGCCGAGCGCTCGTTCCACAAGTGGGGCATGTGGGCGGTCTTCTTCGGCCGCTTCATCGCCCTGCTGCGCATCTTCGCGGGTCCGCTCGCGGGCGCGCTGAAGATGCCGTACTGGAAGTTCCTGATCGCCAACGTGCTGGGCGGCGTGGTCTGGGCCGGTGGTACGACGCTGCTGGTCTACAAGGTCGGCAAGAGCATCGAGCCCTGGCTGGCCCGGTTCTCGTGGGCGGGCCTGGGAGCGGCGCTGGTGATCGGCCTGCTGTCGGCCTGGATCATGAAGCGCCGCGCCGCCAAGACGCACGCGAAGATCGAGGCGGAGGAGGCGGCCAAGGCCGCCGCCGCGGCGAAGGAGCCGGTCGCCGACTGACCACCCCGCCGGCCGGCTCCCCGGCCGGCCCCCGGCAGGGTCCCGGTCGATCGTCCGACCGGTCCCGGACCGGTCGTCCACCACCACCGTCGTGGTGCCCTCGGGCCCTCGGAGTAGCATCGGTCGGGTACTGCCGATCTTGCACTCCGGAGGGCCCGATGTCTTCGCAGCCGACCTGGGACGCCGTGGACGCCTACTTCTCCGAGCGGCTGGTCGGACACGACCCGGTGCTGGAGCAGGCCGCGGCCGCCGCCCGCGCGGCCGGGCTGCCGAACATCGCGGTGGCCCCCAACCAGGGCAAGCTGCTGCACCTGCTGGCACTGACCCAGGGCGCGAAGCGGATCCTGGAGGTCGGCACGCTCGGCGGCTACAGCGCCATCTGGCTGGCCCGGGCGCTGCCCGCGGACGGCACCCTGATCACCCTGGAGCTGGACCCCCGGCACGCCGAGGTCGCCCGGGGCAACCTGGCGGCCGCCGGGCTGTCCGGGATCGCCGAGGTGCGGGTGGGCCGGGCCGCCGACTCGCTGGCCGAACTGGTGGAGCAGGGCGCGGACCCCTTCGACCTGGTCTTCATCGACGCCGACAAGCCGAGCAACCCCGAGTACTTCCGCCGGGCGCTCCAGCTGACCCGGCCGGGCTCGCTGATCATCGTCGACAACGTGGTGCGCGGCGGCGCGGTCGCCGACCCGGCCGGCACCGACCCGGCGGTGGTCGGCACCCGGGCGCTGCACGACCTGATCGCGGCCGAGCCGAGCGTCACCGCGACCTCGGTGCAGACGGTCGGCAGCAAGGGCTACGACGGCTTCACGCTGGCCCGCGTCCAGGGCTGAGAGCCCGGGGCTGAGAGCCCGGGGCCGGGACCCGCGCCGCCAGGGCGTACGCGGGCTCACCCGCACCACCGGCGCTCATCCGTGCCCACCTGTACCACTCACCCCACTCGTACCACGCGCGCTCGCGCGGACCGGAGAACGGAGACATCGTGCGGATCGGACTGCTGGGAACCGGCCCCTGGGCGGGGCGGGTGCACGCGCCCGTCCTGGCCGAGCACCCCGGGCTGGAGTTCACCGGCGTCTGGGGCCGGCGACCGGAGGCGGCCGAGGCGCTGGGCGCCGCGCACGGCGTGCCCGGGTACGCGGACCTCGACCGGCTGCTGGCCGAGGTGGACGCGGTCTCCATCGCGTTGCCCCCGACCGTGCAGGCGGGTCTCGCGGTACGGGCCGCCGAGGCCGGCTGCCACCTGCTGCTGGACAAGCCGGTCGCGCTGACCGTGCCGGACGCCCGGGCCGTGGCCGAGGCGGTGCGCGAGCACAAGGTCGCCTCGGTGGTCTTCTTCACCGTGCGCTTCGGCGGCGAGCAGATCCCGTGGATCGAGCGGCAGGCGGAGCTCGGCGGCTGGTTCACCGGCCGCTCGGACTGGCTCGGTTCGGTGTTCGCGCCCGGCAGCACCAGCCCGTACGCGGCCTCGCCGTGGCGGGTGGAGAAGGGCGCGCTGTGGGACGTCGGCCCGCACGCGCTGTCCGTGCTGCTGCCGGTCCTGGGCGACGCGACGCAGGTGACGGCGGCGACCGGCCCGCTGGACACCGTGCACCTGGTGGTGCGGCACGCCGGCGGTGCCTCCAGCACGCTCGCGCTCAGCCTGACCGCGCCGCTCGCGGCGGGCGGGACGGGCATGGAGCTGCGCGGCGAGCACGGCGTGGTGCAGCTGCCCCCGCGCGGCGAGGGCCCGGTCGCGGCCCTGCACCGGGCACTGGACGCGCTGCGGGCCTCGGCCGCCTCCGGCGAGCCGCACCCCTGCGGGGCGGACTTCGGCCTGCGGGTGGTGGAGATCCTGGTCGGCGCCGAGCGTTCGCTGGCGAGCGGCGGCCCGGTGGAGGTCTGAGCGGTCGACGCGGCCGGGCCCCGGGGGCGGGACCGGGGGTGCGGAAAGGCGCCGGGTAGGGACGGATGGTTCGGAAAGGCGCCGGGCGGGGACCGGCGGTTCGGAAGGACGCCGGGTAGGGACCGATGGTGCGGAAAGGCGCCGGGCGGGGCACGTGGGTGCCCCGCCCGGCGTCGTCCGTCAGATGCCGAACGGCGCGGCGTAGCGGACGGTGCCCGAGGGCAGCGGGTGGTCGGCGTCCAGGGAGAGGGCCATCAGCGCCTCGTCCGGGACGTCGATGGTCAGGCCGATGCCGTGGGCGCCGGCGCGGGTGAAGCCGAACCGCGGGTAGTAGTCCGGGTGGCCCAGGACGACGACGTGGCGCTCGCCCAGGTCCCGTGCCGCGTCGAGGGCGGCGCGGACGGCGGCGGAGCCGGCGCCGGTGCGCTGGTACGCGGGGAGCACGGCGCACGGGGCCAGGCACAGGGCCGGGACGTCGCCGATGTGGCAGCGGGTCAGCAGGGCGTGGCCGACGGCGGTGCCGTGCTCGTCGGCGGCGACGAGGGACAGGCCCTCGATCCAGGAGGCGTCGGCGCGCAGCGCGTCGACGAGGTCGGCCTCGGCGGGGGTTCCGAAGGCGGCGAGGTTGATGTCGCGGACGGTCGGGACGTCGGTGCCGGTCTCGGCACGCGTGATCCAGTTGCGCATGGTGGACGGGGATCCGTTCCTGAGGAGTGTTCGTGCGGGCCTCGCGAGCTCACGCTCCCGGCGAGGCGGGACAGGAGGGGGTCAGGCCGCGGCCCGGGACGTGAGGGAGACCCGGACGCTGCGCATGGCGGCCCTGAGCGCGGTCATCAACCCCACCTCCCTCTTTCCTCTGCTCCTGTTGCCCTGTGTCGGCACGTACCGCGGACGAGTGTACCCGGACCGCTCAGACCGGCGGCACCGGTGGCAGCGACGGCCCGGCCGGCGGCGGGGCCGAGGACGGCCGGCGGTCGGCGGGGCGGGCCGGCGGGATGACCGGGGCGCGGAAGTCGCGCGGGCCGGTCCACAGTGCCGGGACGGCGTCGCTGCGGCGGGCCAGTTCGTACGCCAGGGCCTCGTAGTTGACCCGCCAGCCGTGGAAGTGCGCCCAGGCCTCCTCGACCGGGCGTTCACGCGGGAAACCGGCCGCGGTGATCATCGCGACGGCGCCCAGGTACTCGGCGTAGGTCAGCCGGATCGGGACGTCCGGGTCCGGGTCCGTGTCGAAGTCGATCCGCAGCGAGCGGGCGATGTCGCGCAGCGCGGTGAAGCCGGCCCGGAGCACCAGCCGGGCCTCGGGCGGGGCCGAACGCGGGCAGAGCGCCAGGTGCAGGGCGGCGGCGTCCATCACGGCGATCAGTCCGACCACCCAGCTGCGGTTGGGCTGCGGGGAACGGAAGGAGAGCAGCACCGGGTAGTTGGAGTGGCTCTCGCCGATGTCGGCGGCCAGCCGCTCCCAGTCCCGGTAGAGCTGGGGGAGCGCGGTCTCGGTGTCCACCAGGGACTGGCGGGCCAGCAGCTCGGGGCCCCAGGCGGGCTCGCCGGCCCGGGACTGCAGCAGCGTCACCTCGGTCTCGCGGCGCTGGTAGGCGGCGTAGAGGGTCGGCAGGTAGGAGATCTGGAGGGCGATCACCAGCGGGCCGCTGGCGGCGGCCAGGAAGTCGATCGCGGAGAGGTGCAGCCGGTCGCCGCTGGCGAAGCCGAGCGTGAACAGACTGGACCCGGCCTCGCGCACGGACACCGACCAGCTGAGCTCCGAGGTGCCGTGCAGCAGCAGGGTGTAGGCGGTGAGCATGCAGCTGAGCCACACCCCGAGCATGCCCAGCAGCACCAGCGGCGCCAGCCAGGTGAGCGCCCGGTCCTGCGCGTGGTAGCCGCGGCCCGGTCCGGCGGCCAGCCGCAGCAGCCCGCGCAGCATCCGCCAGAGCCGCATCACCAGCGCCGAGTAGAGCCCGCGCGGAACGACCAGCGTGCGCAGGATGCTGCCGACGATCAGCAGGAGCAGCATCGCGCCGACGGCGGTCTGGATCATCCTCATGGCGTCATTCTGGCGGTACGCCGGGGCTGTCGCGGACCGGTGCCCGCGTGGGTCGGCCGTCGGCCGTCCGTCCACCTGCCGCCCGCCTGCCGTCCGTGGCACGGGCGCCCGGGTTCACCGCACCGAGTATGACCATGATCACACCAAGGCGAGGCATACGTACTGATGTTCCCACCGCGTCTATGTGTACGGAGGATCACGCCCACGAGCGAATCGGAGACCGGACTGTGCGTGCCCAGCAAGACAGCGCCGCCGAAGAGGAGAAGCCCGGGCGGCGACGGTGGCGCTTCCCACCGCGTCGGAGGCCGTTACGGGCGTGGCGCCCGTTCCGGGGGCGGCGCCCGTCCCCGGACCCCTCCCCGAGTCCGTCCCAGAGCCCGTCAACGGACCAGAGCCCGTCAACGGACCCGGGCCGGTCCCCGGACCCGGGCGTCTCCCCGCGTTCACCCCTGCGCCGGTTCCTGCGGATCGACTACCCGCGCCGCGGACGGCGCGGAGTCCGCCGCTGGCTCCCCTCCTGGCGGCAGCAGGTGCTGGTGGCCGGGGCCGGGGCGGCGGCGCTGACGGGCTGGCTGGCCTGGTTCTACACGAACACCGCCGTTCCGGAGGACCTCAACTCCTTCGCCACCCAGCAGAACAACGTCTACTACTGGGCGGACGGCACCGAGATGGCGCGGATCGGCCCGACCAACCGGCAGGAGGTGCCGCTCGCCCAGGTGCCGGAGCCGGTGCAGTGGGCGGTACTGGCCGCCGAGAACGAGACCTTCTACACCGACCCGGGCATCTCCGTGACCGGCATCGGCCGTGCCGTCGTCCAGATGGTCACCGGCGGCGACACCCAGGGCGGCTCCACCATCACCCAGCAGTACGTCAAGAACATCTACCTGAACCAGCGTCAGGACATGTCCCGCAAACTCAGCGAGATCGCCATCGCGATCAAGCTGGACGACCGGATGAGCAAGCAGGACATCCTGGCCGGCTACCTGAACACCAGCTGGTTCGGGCGCGGCAGTTACGGCATCGAGCGCGCCGCGGCCGCCTATTACGGCAAGGACGTCTCCCAGCTCGACCCGAGCGAAGGCGCCTTCCTGGCAGCCCTGTTGAAAGGCGCCGGGCAGTACGACCCGGCGATCAGCGCGGGGAACCGGGAACGGGCCGAGGAGCGCTGGTCCTGGATCCTGGACCGGATGGTGGAGGTGGGCAAGCTGTCCGCCGCCGAGCGCGCCGGGTACACGGTGTTCCCCGAGCCCAAGCCGCAGCCGAAGTCGGCGGGGCTGAGCGGCCAGATCGGGTACCTGGTGGACACGGCCCGCGCCTACGTGGAGAGCCACAGCGACATCACCCCTGCCCAGTTCGACCTCGGCGGCTACCAGATCCGCACCACCTTCGAGAAGCCGAAGGTCGACGCCCTGGTCGCCGCCGTCCAGCAGGGCACCGCGGGGATCGACCCGGACAACCGGGAGTCCGACAAGCTCCTGAAGGTCGGCGCCGCCTCAGTGGCCCCGGACGGCCGGGTCGTCGCGCTCTACGGCGGCCCCGACTACCTGAAGCAGGGCTTCAACAACGCCAACACCACGACGGTGCCGATCGGTTCGGCGTTCACCCCGGTGGTGTACGCCGCCGGGCTCGGCGAGGGAGTGCAGCGCCGGCGCGGCGGCGACCGCACCCCGGTCGCGCCCACCACCACCTACAACGGCGACGACGGGGTGAACGTGATGACCCCGGAAGGGCCGTACTGGGGACGGGACGGGAAGATCGTCAAGACCGCCAACGACGGCAAGCGGAACTGGGGCAGTGTCACCCTGCGGAACGCGGTCGAACAGTCCGTCAACGGGCCGCTGATGCAGCTCGGCATGGACGTCGGCCTGGACAAGGTGCAGAAGACCGCCACCGACCTCGGCCTGCTCCCCAACAGCCTCGGCGAACTCGTCCCGGCCCTCGGCGTCGGCAACTCCACCCCCAGCGCCCTGCGCACCGCCGACGCGTACGCCGCCTTCGCGGCCGGCGGCTCCCACACCGACCCGTACTCGGTCCTCAGGATCTCCCGCAACGGCGTCCAGCTCCCCCTGCGCCTGCCGGCCGCCACCCAGGCACTCACCCCGGCGGTCGCGGGCGAGGTGGACGCGGCACTCAAGGGCTCCGTCCGCGACGGGGCCGCCAAGCCGGCGGCGGAGGCCGGCCCGAACCTGGCCGCCAAACCCGGCACCACCGCGGACCGCACGGCGGGCTGGTTCGTCGGCTACAACGGGCAGCTGTCGACGGCGGTCACCGTGTTCCGCGCGGACCTGAAGGACATGAAGCTCCTCTCCCTCGAAGGCCTGGGCGGCGCCACCCCGGACACCTCCGACGCCACCGTGCCGGCCCGGATCTGGACCACCTACATGAAGACGGCCACCGGACAGTAGGCCGGGCCTGTCTGTCAGTGCCGTCTGATAGACAGGCACTGTGCCGTCTTCTCCCACCACCACGGGACACGCGGCACCGCCCGTCCGAACCAACCAACTCCCCGGCTCACGTGGCAGGGAGTCGAACCGAGGAGGATGCACGACGTGTCCGTCGTTGCCGTGTACGTCCCAGCCGCTTCGAAGCGGAACTTCCAGATCGGCCTGCGCGAGTCCATATGGGGTTGGAAGCACGACACCGCGGAGAAGGCCGAAACTCCACAGGTGTTGGCCGGGCTGAAGCCGGGTGACTACGTCCTGTTCGGCCACCGGGGGCCGAACGCCCGTGTCCCCCAGGGTGGGTGGGCCGACGCGGTCCTGCGCGAGCTGGCCGTCGCCCAAGTCACCGGAGCCGTGTACCAGGACGAGGCCGAGGTCTGGCCAGACGACCGCTACCCGGTGCGCGTTCGCCTGAACATCCTGGACCTCGAGGCCACCGTCGCCGGAGGGCAGCTCGGCTGTGCGGCGATGGAGGCCTTCCGGCTCTCCGCCAACAAGCAGGGGGCCCCGGTCCCGGTGGCCGACCCCGAGGTGATGACCAGGCTGATCGACTCCATCGAGCACCAGCCGGGCGCGCCCGGAGCGACGGCGCCCGTCGTCGGCTGGCACGGTCCGAGCTCGCCGCAGAACCAGGACCGCTACCTGGAGTTGGGCGACAACCTGGACCGCCCCGTGGTCGCGCTCGCCCGCCGCGAGCAGGCCCGGCTGCGGCGCGAGAAGTTCAAGGGCAGGAGCTCCATCCGCTGCGACCTCTGCGGACGGGAGCTGCCCCAGGGGCTCGTTCGCGCGGCGCACGTGCGGAAGAGGTCGCAGAGCAACCTCGAGCAGCGCTCCCACCTGGCGAACGTGATGGCCGCCTGTGTGCTCGGCTGCGACGCCCTGTTCGAGGACGGCTTCATCCGGGTGTCCTCGGAAGGGACCGTGGAGGTGTCGGAGAAGGGCGCGGCCTGCGCAGACCTCCTCGTGGCGGCGAAGACCCTCGAGGGCAGGCGGTGCACCGCTCACACGCCCGAGAGCGCGGAGTACTTCGACTGGCACTGGAACAACTGGTCCGTGCCGTCGGAGGCCGGTGCCGTGCAGGCCGGGCCGGAGACGCCGGCCGTCTGAGTGCGCAGTGGGCGCGGACGCCCGGCGGCCCACGCCGTCGGGCGTCCGCGCCCGCCGGTGGCGATGTCGGTCGGTGGTGATATCCATCGGTCATGTACGTACACCGGGGGACCATCGACGACGTGGCGCGGCGGGCCGCGCAGCCGGACTTCGTGGACGCCTGCGCAGCGCGGCTCCGGGCCAGGCACGGCACAGCTCCCGGGGCGGAGGAGGCCGGCAGCTGGCAGCGGAGCTGGCCGGTACTCCTCGACGCACTGGTGCGCGCAGGCCTGGGGGACCTCGAGGTCCTGCTGGAACTGTCGCTGCCGGGAACGGGTGAGCGTGTCGACGCGGCCGTCGTCGGGCAGGACACTGCTGGCGCCCTGACGGTCGTGGTGCTCGAGTTGAAGCAGTGGACCGTGGCGAGGCCCGCACCGGGGCATCCGGGGATGCTGGAGGTCGGTCGGCGGACCGTGCCGCACCCCGCCCGACAGGCCGGCGGATACGTCCACTACCTGCGGGACTGGGCCGACGGCGGGAGCGGCGTGCAGGCGAAGGGCACGGTTGTCCTGCACAACGCTCCCGCCGACCTGATCGAGCGCCTGCGGGAGATGGCGCCCCCCGGCTCCCCGAGCGCCGAGTTCCCTCTGCTGGGCCGCGACGACCTCGCGGCCGGCGTGTCCGCGGGCGAACTCGCGGAGCGCCTCGGCTGCGCCGGCCTGACACCCGCGTCGAGCGGGGCCGTCGACCGCTTCATCGCCGGCGAACACCGGCCCTCCGAGCGGGTCCTGGAGCGGCTGGCCGCCAACATCGAGGGCCGGCGCGCGTTCCGCCTAGTCGGTGAACAGGATCGGGCCCGCCGGGCGATCCTGGACGCCGTCCGGGAGGCGACCGCGCGTGAGGCGGCCCTCGGCGCGACCGGGGAGCGCGGGCCCGGGGGCATGGTCGTGGTCACCGGCGGGCCCGGTACTGGCAAGACGGTGATCGCCGCCCGCCTCATGGGCGAACTCTGCCGCACGCCCCGGCGCAACCCGCGCCTGCTGACGCCCTCGGGCACGCTCACCCGGCAGCTCCAGCGGCTGCTCCGGGAGGAGTCCCGAGGCCTCGTCGCGACGTTCAAGGACAAGGCCCCCGGCGGGCTGGACAAGAACAGCGTGGTTCTCCTCGACGAGGCGCACCGCGCCGCCACCTACCCGCACCAGCGCGGCAGCGGCTTCCCCGTCGTCCTGCGCAACTTGCTCGACCGGGTCGGCGTCCTGGTCCTCTTTCTCGACGAGCGGCAGATCGTGCGTCCCACCGAGGGGCTCACGCTGGACGAACTGGCCCGCCACGCGAGGGCGTCCGGGGCGGCGTTCCGGCACGTCGACCTGGCGACCCAGTTCCGCTGCAACGGCTCCCAGGCCTACCACCACTGGGTGGACCTCCTGTTCTCGCCGGCCGGCGCCGTGCGGCCGTGGGACGGTGCAGGTTACGACCTCGCGGTGGCCGAGGATCCGGACGCGCTCGCCGCCTGGGTCGACGACCACACCGCGCGGGGCCGCAGCGCCCGGATCACCGCGGGGTTCTGCTGGCCCTGGAACGCCGATGACGTGCCCCCGTTGGAGCCGGAGGTCGCCATTCGGTGGCACGGCCCGGACCACGTCGAGCACTCCTGGGCCCGCGCCTGGAACCTGCGCGCCGAGCAGCCAGTCCCCGGCTTTCCCGACGTCCCGGCCCGCCCCTACTGGGCGACCGACCGCGGCGGGCACGACCAGGTCGGCTGCATCTACACCGCGCAGGGCCTCGAGTACGCCTTCGGCGCGGTCATCCTGGGCGGGGACCTGGTCCGCCGCGACGACCGGTGGCAGGCCCGCCCCGAGGCCAGCCACGACGTCAGGCAACTGCGGACGCTGCCACCGGAGCAGTACCTGCGGTACGCGCTGAACACCTACAGGGTCCTCGCGACCCGGGCCACCCACGGCACCCGCCTCTACTCCACCGACCCCGAGACCCAGGCCTACCTCGCCTCCCTGCTGACGGGCTCCTGATCGGACCGGGCGAATTTCGGTCGACCGGGTGTTGCGGCAGTGTCTACTCTCCGGGCAAGGGCTGGGGGCGGGGGAGCGGTGGCGGCGGACGGGTACTTCGAGTTGGTCTGTGACGCGGGGCCCATCCGCGTGGTGGTGACCGATGCGGGGCCGCGCGTGCTGGAGGCCGCGAAGGCCGTCAGGCGTCGGACCGGGCTCAGCCTGTGGCACGGCAAGGCCCTGCTCGGTCGGCTGCCCGCGGTTGTCCTCGATGACGTGACGTCGGACCTCGCCGAGGCCGTGGCGGCCGAATTGCGAGCCGCCGGAGCGACGGTCGAGGTGCGGTACTGACGAGGGGCGGGGAGCGGCGGCGGACCGCGGGGTCGGTGGCCGCTGTTGATCAGTGCCCGGACTAGTGTCAGGGTCGTGCCGAGGTCGGTGGGCGCCACCCGATCGGGCGGCGGGGCGGGCCTCGGTGCGGTCGTGAGCATTGAGGGACTGAAGCGGATGAAGATGACGTTCGGGCTGCTGGGGCCCCTGACGGTCGATGTGGACGCCGTGCCGCAGGCGCTGCCGCGGGCCACCGTGCTGCGGGGGCTGCTGGGGGCCCTGCTGCTCGCGGAGGGGGAACGGCTGCCCGTGGGGCGGCTGCTGGACCTCGTGTGGGCGGAGCAGGCGGACCGGGTCGGCCGGGGCGCGGTGCACACCGGGATGTCGCGGCTGCGCACCTGGCTCGGGCGGTTCGGGGACGAGGCGGTGGCGCTGGAGTCCGACGGGCAGGGCTACCGGCTGGTGACCGGGCCGGACGCGGTGGACCTCGGACGGTTCCGCAGACTCGCCGCCGACGGGGACCCGGCCGGGGCGATCGGCCTGCGGCGCGGCCCGGTGCTG
This sequence comes from Kitasatospora sp. NPDC058048, assembly GCF_042885555.1. NCBI lineage: Bacteria > Bacillati > Actinomycetota > Actinomycetes > Kitasatosporales > Streptomycetaceae > Kitasatospora > Kitasatospora sp. NPDC058048. The sequence goes on from NZ_JBHVRT010000006.1 coordinate 222,110, forward strand.
GCCGGGCTGGAACGGGTGAACCGCGAGGACCCGCTGGTCACGGCCGTGGAGCACGAAGTGCGCGCCACCGCCCTGGCGCTGGCCCGGTCCGCGACGGCCGCCGGAGCGTCCCGGACCGCCGTCCCCGCCCTGACGGCGCTCGCCGAGGAGTACCCGTTCGACGAGCCCCTGCAGGCCGCCCTGCTGGAGCTGCTGGCGGCGGACGGTCGGGCGGCCGAGGCGCTGCGCCGCTTCCAGGCGTTGCGCCGGCGGCTGTCCGAGGAACTCGGGATCGAGCCGGGCGAGCAGGTGCGGAACGTCTTCCTGGCGCTGCTGGCGCAGGACCGGAAGGGCGCCCGACCGGAGCCCGGGCCCGCCCGCGTGCCCTCCCAACTCCCCAGGGACATCCCGGACTTCACCGGACGCGACGAGCAGGTGCGGATCGTGCTGGACGCCCTGGCGGCCGGCCGGGTACCGGTGATCGCGGGCATGGGCGGCATCGGCAAGACCGCGCTGGCCGTCCGCGCCGCCCACCTCGCCGCCGTCGACTACCCGGACGGCCGGCTCTACGCGGACCTGCGCGGGGCCGACGAGACGCCCGCCGACCCGGCCGGCGTCCTGGCCGCCTTCCTGCGCGCCCTCGGCGCCGACCCCCGGGAGATCCCGGCCTCCCTGGAGGAGCGTTCCGCGCTGTACCGCACCCTGCTCGCCGGCCGCCGCACGCTCGTCCTCCTCGACAACGCCGCGGGGGAGCAGCAGCTCGTCCCGCTGCTCCCGGGCACACCGGTGGCTGCGGACGACCGGCCGGGCAGCGGGTCCGACGAGGGGCCGGGCGAACGGCCCGGTGCCCGACCGGCCGTCCTCGTCACCAGCCGCGCCGCGCTCACCGCCCTGCCCGGCTCCCGGCTCGTCGACCTGCACGAACTCGACGCCCCCCACGCCCGGATGCTGCTGCGCCGCATCCTCGGGGACCAGCGGGTCGCCGCCGAACCGGTGGCCGCCGCCCAGATCGTCGAGCTGTGCGGCGGCATGCCGCTGGCGGTCCGCATCGCCGGGGCCCGCCTGGCCGCCCGGCCGCGCTGGACCCTGGCCCGGCTCGCCCACCTGCTGCGCGACGAACGGCGACGGCTCGACGAGCTGGCCGCGGGGAACCTGGCCGTACGGGCGGGCTTCGCCGTCGGCTACGCCCGGCTGTCGGAGCCGACCCGCCGCACGTTCCGGCTGCTCGGACTGCTCGACGCGCCCGACTTCGCGCCGTGGGCCGCGGCGGCGATGGCCGGCATCCCGCCGGAGCAGGCCGAGCGGCAGCTGGAGGAGCTGATCGACGCCCAACTCCTGCAGGAGACCGGCACGGAGCCGCACCTGCGCTACCGCTTCCACGACCTCGTCCGGCTGTACGCGCGCGAGCACGCCGAGGCCGCGGACGCACCGGCCGCGCGCACCGCCGCGCTCGAACGGGCCTTCGGCGCCTGGCTCTGGCTGGCCGAGCAGGCGGCCGACCAGGTGCCCGGGCCGTGCTTCGCGCCGATCCACGGCACCGCACCCCGCCACCCGATGCCCTCCGGCGTCGCGGCGGCGCTGCTGGACGACCCGATGGCCTGGTTCGACGCCGAGCAGCCGGCCCTGAACACGAGCGCCCGGCAGGCCGCCGCGCTGCGCATGGTGCCGGTGGCCTGGGACCTCGCCGCCTGCCAGGAGAAGTACTGCGACGTGCGCGGCCTGTACGACGACTGGCGCACCACCCACCTGACCGTCCTCCAGGCCTGCCGGACCGCCGGTGACACCCTGGGCACGGCCGTGCTCACCCGGGGCCTGATCGAGGTGACGACCTGGACCACCCCGGCCGACGGCTCCGGGACGACCGTCGACCTGGCGGACGGCACCGAGACGATGGTCGCGCTGGAGGACCGCGCCCGGCACCTGCAGCGGCTGTTCGAGCAGGTCGGGGAGGAGCGCGGGACCGCCGACGCCCTCGTCCTGACGGCCTGGAGCCTGGTGGCCCAGGGCCGCGAGCAGGAGGCCCTGGAGGCCGGCCACCGCGCCCTGGACCTCGCCACCGTCCACGACCACCCGGGCGGCGAGGCCCGGGCGCACCAGATCATCGCCATCGCCCACGGGGAGACGGACCTCGACCGGACGATCGAGCACCTCACCGAGACGCTGCGGCTGGCCCGGCTGATCGGCAACACCCGCTTCGAGGCGACCGCCATCCAGTTCCTGGGAGCTGCCCATGGCCGGGCCGGCCAGGTGGAGCGGGCCGGCGAGCTGCTCCTTCACTCGCTCGCCATGGCCCGCTGCCTCAAGGACCGCTACGTGGAGGCGTTCTCGCTGCTCTACCTGGCCGTGCTGTACGCGGGCACCGGCGACGGCCGCGCCCGGGAGACGGCGGAGGCCGCACTGGCGATCGCCCGCCGATTCGACCTGGGGCACCACCTCGCCCAGGCCCTCGGCATCCTGGGGGAGCTGGACCTGGCGGCGGGCGACCACGCCTCGGCGGTCGCGTACCTGGAGGAGTCGGTGCTGGTGTGGCGGGCCCGCGGCTGGCGCTCCTTCCTGGCGGAGGCGCTGCGCGCGCTCGGCCGGGCGTACCGGGCGGCCGGGCTGCCGGAGTCGGCCGCGCGGGTGCTGGAGGAGGCGCGGGAGCTGAGCGACATCCGGTAGGCGGCGCGGTGCGGCGTGGGGCGGCGCGGTGCGGCCGGCGCGTGGTGGCGATGGCGAGCGGTCAGGGATCGGTAAGCGATCGGTAAGGCCCGGCTGCCTACGATCGATCTCCACGTACAGGACAGACGCACCCGTATCCGGCCGCAGGCCTGGTCGACGCGCCCGTCCCGTACGCGCCGCATGGGCAGCCGGTCGGGTTCGCGCAGGGGACGGACCCGGCCGGAGGTGCATCCGCGGGGGTGTCCCGCGGGCGTGGTCGGGTCGGTCGGTCGGCACAGGGCGGGGCGGCGCAGGGCGGTCGGCCGGCGGGCGCGCCCGTCAGCTCGCGGGCGCGGCTGCCCGCGCCAGGGTGGTGTCCAGCCAGTCGAAGACCGTCTGGTGGAAGCGGAACATGGCGCCCATGTGGCAGTGTTCGCCCGCGCCCTCGGCCTCGGTCAGGGTGACGAGCGTGTGGGGGCAGGTCAGCGCGGCCTGCACCCGCTGGGGCTGGCCGCGGAAGAACTGGTCGTTCTCGGCGTCCAGGACGAGGGTGGGGCAGTCGATGAGCCGGGCGACGCCGTCGAGGGTGTAGTCGGCGGTACGGCGGATGTAGTCCGCCACCGATGCGGCGCCGAACGTCCACACCCCGTTGCGCAGGGCCCACCGCAACTGGGTGCTCGCCTGCATGAGCAGAGCCATGACCGGCTCCACGAGGTCGTCCCGGCCGGCCTCGATCCACTCGCGCAGGAACGGCGGCATGAACCGGTCGTGGGCCTCCCCGAAGCTGTACAGGCCGTCGTCCAGCACCAGGGCGGCCGGGCGGTGTTCGTGGGCGGCGGCGCGGGCGGCCAGGTAGCCGCCGAGGCTGTAGCCGAACAGGACCAGTCCGTCGGCGGCGATCTCGGGGCGGGTCAGCGCGTAGTCGACCACCGGGGTCACCACGGCCTCCCAGTCCGGGCGGAAGGCGAGCCGCTGCTCGCGCAGCGCCGCGCCCTGGCCCGGACCGTCGTAGGCGAGGACGTTGTAGCCGCGGCGCAGCGCGGCCGCGGCGACGGCGAAGTACGCCTCCTCCAGCGTGGAGTCGAAGCCGCTGGTGAACAGGACGGTGGGGCGCCGGGCGCCGGAGTCGTCGACGAGGAACAGGTAGCCGGGCAGGCCGGTGTCCTGGTAGGGGATGGTCACGGCCTCGACGGGGGTGTCCAGCAGGGCCGCCGCGGCGGCGAAGGTCTCCCGGGAGAGCGTGGAGAGGCGCTTGGCCTCGGGGTCGTTCGCGGGGTCGTCGCGGCGGTAGAACTCGGCGGTGCGGTAGTAGTTCGACGCGCGCAGCAGGGCTTCGCGGGCGCTGACCCGGTGCCCGGCCGTCAGGGCGCGGTTGCCGATGCCGTGGACGCGCTCGGCGGTGGCCTTCCACTCGCGCAGCCAGGCCGCCTCGTCGCCTTCGCCGATGTTCCGGGCGGTGGCCACGACCTCGCCCAGGTCGGCGCCGCCGTAGTTGGCGAATCCGGCCGCCCGGAGTGTTTCGAAGGAGAACGACTCGTCCTCGAAGAGGAATCGCATGGGTACTCCAGTCCCGGCACTGTTGAGACGGAACGGTTCCGTCTCGTCTAAACGCTAGCCCCTGCCCAGTCGAGACGCAAGCGTTCCGCCTGGTGTAGGTTCGGGGAATGTCCAACACGCCCGCGCCCCGGCCCGCGACCCCCGGCCCCTCCGAGCAGCCCGCGCGCCGGACGCCCGGCGGGCCGGTGCTCCAGGACTCCGTGACCGAGGCGATCGCCGCCGCCTTCTTCGAGGAACTGGCAGACGTCGGCTACGCCCGGCTCTCCCTGGAGGCGGTCGCCAAGCGGGCCGGGGCGGGCAAGGCCGCCATCTACCGCCGCTGGCCGTCGAAGCTCGACATGACCGTCGCCCTGATCCGGGCCGTGGCCGTGGACGCCTCCGAGATCGAGGACACCGGCACCCTGCGCGGCGACGTCCTGGCCTTCCTCACCGAGATCGACGGGGCGCTGCGCCACCGGCTCCCGTCGAAGATCATCCCCGATCTGCTCGCCGAAAGCGGTCGCAACCCCGAGCTGGCGCAGGTGCTGATGACCGCCGTCCGCGACACCCGCCGCGGCAAGGCCACCGGCCTGCTGGAACGGGCGGTCGACCGCGGCGAACTCCCCGCCGATGTGGACCGCGAGCTCGCACTCGACTTCCTCGCCGGCCCGCTGTACTGGCGCCTCGCGGTCGTCCGTACGGCGACCGCCCCGGACTACCTCGACCGCCTCACCGACAAGCTCCTCGCCGCCTTCGCCGCCTGACGGTCGAGGCCGGCGCGGCGTCGCCGGCCGAGACTGCGTCGCCGGCCGAGACTGCGTCGCCCCGGGACCTGAAGGCGTGTTCGGCGTGCTCCGGCCCGCACCCGCTGGTGCGGGCCGGAGCCGGCGGACTCCTCGGTCGCCGACGGGTTCGTACGGCGGCGTATGGCGGCGTACGGCGGCGCCCCCTCGCGGTGGAGGGGGCGGCGCCGTACGGGTGCGCTCAGATCTTGACGGTGAGCCAGGCGCCGAGGCCGCTGCAGCCGCGGGCGTCGTAGGTGGTGCTGCGGTAGCCCGCCGGGATCGGCGAGTACGGGCAGGTCCAGATGCCGTTGCGGACCTGCTCGTGGAACCAGGCGCCGACGCCGCTGCAGCCCTTGACGTCGTAGTTCGTCAGCACGTAGCCGGAGACGATGGGCGAGCCGGAGCAGGTCCACAGCCGGTTCTGGGCGGGCTGCTGGTACCACGAGCCGTGGTTGTTGCAGCCGCCGGCGTTGTACATGGTGATGACGTAGCCGGCCGGGACGGGCGCCCCGGAGCAGCTCCAGCCGCCGGCCGCGGAGGCCGTGCCGGCGGCCGTCGTGCCGGTGAGCGCGGCCGCGAGGACGGCGACCGTGGCGGCGGCCCGTCCCGTACGGGTCATCAGCTTGCGGAGGATCCTGGTCACGGCGACACCGTTCCGATCGGTCGTCTCCCCACCGTGGGCACGGCGCGGGAGGGCGTAACAACGGGGATGCGCCGCACCCTAGTGGCGGTGATCAGGCCGCTGATAGATCCTCATCGGTGGATTTTTGTACCTGACCGAAAACGATCGATCGCATTCCGGTGGGCCCGGCCGCTACGGGCAGGTCTCGCCGAACTTCACAGCCGTCACACTGACCGGCTGACCGGCGAGGGCAGCGCCCGGAGCCGGATCCTGGCCGCACACCTGCCAGTTCGACTGCACCAGGACGGCGCGGTTCTTCGGGCCGGCGTCCTTGGCGCTGAGGGACGTGTTGCCCGGCAGCGAATCCCGCACCACCGAGACGGCCTTGCCCTTGAAGTCGGGCATGGTGGATCCGGCCTTGGCGGGCCCGTTGGCGCCCTGGTCCTGGGTGGGGCAGTTCTCCTCCAGCTTCACCGCCCCCATGTCGATCCTCGTACCGGTGGGGTGGCTGCCCGGGGCCGGGTTCTGCGTGCAGACCTTCCAGTTGCGGTCCAGGATCTGGTTGCGGTCGCGACCGAGCGCGTCGTGACTGGTCAGGAGGAAGAACCCGGCGCCCTGCGCGGTGTCCTGGGCGGACTGCAGCCCCATGCCGACGAAGTTCGGGAGCACGGCCGTTCCGGCGGCGGCCGCAGGCGCGCCCGTTGCGGGTGCGGGGGCTGAGGGGGCTGCATCGGCTGTGGGCGCAGCTGCGGGTGCGGCCTGCGAGGGGGCGCCGGCTGCCGACGGGCCCGACGTGGCGCCGGAGCCGCTCCCGGTGGAGTCCTTCGGGTCGCAGGCGGAGAGGCCGAGAGCGGCCGTGATGGCCAGCAGGGCGGTGACGGTACGACGCATGGTCCCCCCATGACGTGACAGTTGTGGCAGGGGAACCGTAGCGATCGGTTCCGGGGGATACCGGTCCCGTGGTCAAGTCGTGATGCAGCCGTGAACAATCATGTCCACGAAGCACTGGCGTCGGAGGCGGTGGACGTGCCGGCGGTGGATGTGCCGGCGGTGACGGAAAGCGCGTTGTGTCCGCGCGGGCCGAACGTCTAGTGTCACGCCCGACGGCGTGTAGCTCAGCAGGAGAGCACCGGGCTTGAGACCCGGAGGGCGCAGGGGCGGAACCTGCCACGTCGGCTTATGGACGACGACGCTGATCAGCAGCACTCCACCGGGGCCGGGCTGTCCGTGCAGTACCCGCAGCACCAGTTGGCCTGGGCGCTGCTCACCGCGCTGACCCACTCCGACGGAGAGACCCGCCGCCGTGCCGCGGCCCGCGCCGACCGCTGGCGCGCCGTGCTCGCCGGTGCCGCCGCCGGAACGTCGGCAATCGGCTCGCGCACCCCGCTCCCCGGGCTGCCCGCCTGGGTGACGCCCGAGGTCGTCCGCGGCGGCTTCGCCACCTCCGCCGCGAGCGCGGAGGGGCCGCTCCAGCCGTACGAGCGCGAGGCCGCGGCCCTCGCCGGGGTGTCGGCCGACCGCCGGGCCGTCTTCGCCCACTGCCTCACCGAGCCCGGCCTGGCGCGGCTGTACGAGCTGCTCGACAGCGGCCGCTACGAGGTCGCGGTGCCCGAGGAGGCGGCGCTGCTGACGGTCGCCTGGCTGGTCCGGGCCGGGGACACGGCCGCCGCGCTCGAACTCGTCGACACCCTCGAACCGTTCGCCGCCCGGCTGCGCTTCACACCCCGGCCCTCCGCGCTGCCCGCACCGGACCCCGAGGCGGTGCACCGGCACACCGTCGGCGACGCCGTCGACTCCCTCGTCGGCCGCCGGCCGAACGCCGCCGTGGAGGCGCAGCGCGAGGCCCTCGCCGTCTGGCAGCCCTTCGGCGACCGGCTGCTCGCCCACTGGCTGGAGGCCGCGGACCCGGAGGCCACCGGCGTGGAGACCGTCGACCCGGGGGCCGTCGACCCGGAGGCCGTCGAGCCGAAGACCACTGGCGACACCGGACGGATACCGGCGGGCGTACCCGACGGCCCCTGGCGGGAGCGCGGCGCGCTGCTGCTGCGCCAGTACGGGGAACTCGCCGCGGCCCACACCCGCTGCACCAAGCACCGCGACCCGAAGGCGAACCTCGGCATCCTGCGCGCCGCCCTGGAGGAGGCCGTCGCCGGCCGGCCGCTGGACGCCCGCCGGCTGGGACTGCTGCGGCACGCGGTGGACTCCATGGTGCGCCGCCGCGGCCGGCCGGGATCGGCCGCGCACACCGAACTGCGCGCCCGCCAGGCCGTCCAGGCGGCGCGGCCCTCGTACCACGACCTCGCCCAGCTCGTGCTGCGCCGGCTCGCCGTACAGCCCCAGGAGACGGGCGCCGCCGAGGTCGGACCGCTGGTCGCCGACGTCACCGCCGCCGAGGCGGCGGAGACCGGACTGCCCGCGGGCACCCCGGTCCCCGCGCCGGTCCGCCACCTCGTGGAAGCCACCCTGAGCGCCCCGATCGGCACCCTGGTGGAGCGCGGCGTCGTGCCCTCGGCCGAAGTCCTGGCCGAACTCGTCCCGCAACTCGTCGCCGCCACCGGCGTCGAGGCCTGTCCGGACGCGGCGCTGCGCACCCTCGCCGCCGCGAACTACCGGGCGTTCCGCAACCGCCGCTCGCTGCTCCTGTTGAACCTCGCCGCACAGGTGCGGGTCGACGAACTGCCCTGGGTACGGGCGGTGGCGGCGCACCGCTCCGACGAGGACGGCCGCGGGCCCGCGCTCGCCGCCCTGCGCCGGCTCGGCGAACTGGCCGTCCAGGCGTTCCCCGGCACGCTGCTGCCCAACGCGCTCGTCCGCGAACTCGCGGTGCTCGCCCGCCAGTCGGGGCTCGACGCGCCGCTGGTGGAGGAGTTGGCGGCGGACATCTTCGTCGGCAGGTTCACCCCGAAGTTCCTCGCGGCGGCGGGCGTCGCCGCGGAACTGCTCGGCGGCACGCTGTACGAGCGCTACTACGGCATCGACTACGCGGCGCTGCGCGGGCTCGCGACGGCGGACGCGACGGCGGACGCGGGGACGGACGCGGGGACGGCGCGGTTCGCCGAGCTGTGCACGGGGCGCGCCGGGCGGGGCCCGGGCCGGTCGGTCGCCGCCAACGGCAAGGTTGTCGAGCAGGCCCAGATCCTCACCACCCACAACCTCGCCGTCCTGGTGGCCCGCGTCGGCATCCGTCCGAGCCCCGGCTGGGACGACCTCGCCCGCCGCGCCTTCACGACCGTCTGCCGCCGGACGGCCCGCGTCCACGGCAACCCGCGCGCGCTCGCCGCCATCAAGGACGCGGCGTACGCGTGGCGGCAGATGGTCTTCCACCTCTCGCTGTGCGCACCGGAGGAGCGGGCCCGGACCATCGCCGGCCTGGACGCGGAGGCCGCCCGCCACCCCGCGCACGTCGCCGCCCGCCTCGCCCCGGCCCTGACCGGCCTGCGCCTGGCCGCCGCCGGGGGCTCGCCGGACGAGGGGGCGGGCCGGGTGCTCCTCGGCTGGACGACGGGCCCGCACTGGCTGCGCGCCGACCCCCGCCTGCCCGACCCCCGCCTGCCCGCCCCCCGCCCGCCCGTCGGCCACCTGCCGCCGTCCGCCGCCGTCCTCCCATGAGGTCGGGGGCGGACGACCGCCCGTCGGAGCGGGGTTGTGGCACGGCCGTTCGTATCCGCCCCCTATGATCCCGGCCCGGGGGGAAGTGCGCCGAGCTGGTACGACACAGCCGTGTCCGCTCCCTTCGGCGACGCACGCCCGCGCCGCCGATTCGACGACCGGGAGACGAAGACTCGGTGATACTCACTCAACGCCCGCGCCGCGGGCTGCTGGCCGGCGCCTCGGCGCTCGCGCTGGCGCTGCTGCCCGGGGGCCTCGCCCCCGCCACGGCCGGCGCCACCACGGCAGGCGCCGCACCGGCCGTCGCCGCCACGGCCGGTGACGGGTCCGGGCCGACGCCGGTGGACCTCGACACCACGCGCGCCTTCGCGGACACCTTCCGGCTGGACCCGTCCCAGGACACCGACCCGATGTACGGGCTGAACGTCGGGATCGACGCCCGGCAGTCGCCGCCGGCCGGGCAGCACGGGATCTCCTACACCCGGGTCTCCGGCCGCTGGGACACCTCGGTCGCGCCCGACCAGTGGTTCGTCCAGACCAGCCACCCGGACCACCCGAACAAGCTGCTGTTCGCCAAGGGCGTCTCCGCGGTCATGCTGGGCGCGCCGGCCGTCGCGGACGGCACCGGCCACTACACCGTCTCGACGGTGATCGACCCGGTCGTCGGCGACACCACTGGCAAGGACTGGGGCTCGATCGTGCTGAGCCGCAGCCACCGCGGCAACGGCTACGTCACCGGCGGCGACGTCGACCTCGGCCTGACCGTCGACTCGCGCGGCGACCTCGCCCTCTTCCACGGCGGGGGCGGCGAGACGCCCTTCTGGACCGGTTCGGTGGCACCCACGGCGCAGTACGCCGTCTCGCTCACCGTCTCCACCGGCGCCGACCGCGCCGTCACCCTGACGGTGAACGGCACCCCGTTCACCGTCTCCGCGCCGGCCGGGGTGACCCGCTGGCCGGGCAGCGAGTTCCTCTACCTCGGCGCCTACCTCTCCGACCCGAACCGCGTCACCACCTTCGGCGACGGCGCCGGCCGCGGCCTGAACGTCAGCCGGATCGACACCAGCGCCACCCGCAGCGCCAAGCCGCTCGTCGACACCTTCGACGGCGCGCCCAACGCCACCGCCGACTTCGGGCTCAACCAGGACCTCGGCGCCCGCCAGCCGAGCCTGATCTCCGCCGACTACACCGCCGTCTCCGGGGTCAAGGGCCTGGCGCTCGACCCGCCGGCGGGCTCGGTGCAGGTCAACAGCCCGGCCCAGCCGAACGTGCTGTCGTTCCCCAAGGGCACCTCGGCGGTGCGCCTGAACAAGCCGGCCACCTCGGACGTCCGGAGCGGCGCCTACACGGTGCACGCCGTCCTGACCCCGGTCGTCGGCGCCACCACCGGCCAGGACTGGGCCTCCCTCGCCGTCAGCAACGCCTCGGGCGGCACGGGCGCCGTGGACGCCGAGGACGTCGCGCTCGGCCTGCGCGTCCAGGCCGACGGCGGGCTGACGCTCTTCCAGGGCGGCACGCCGACCGCCCTGACCGCCGTCCCGGCGGCGGGCGCCTACGAGGTGTCGGTCGCGCTGGCGACCGGCGACAAGCAGCAGGCGACCGTGCGGGTCAACGGCGCCACGGTCTTCTCCGGCCGCACCGCCGCCCAACTGCCCCGCGACGGCTACGTCTCGCTCGGCGCCCACCACTCGGCGGCCGGCCGGGTCACCACGGTGGACGACCTGCGGGTCTCCACGCTGGGCGGGCTCGGCTACTACGGGTACTTCGACATCCGGGACCCGAACGAGCCGAACTACGGCGCCAACCACGCGCCGGAGGTGGCGCAGTGGACCAACTTCAACAACTACCTGCGCGACCAGGACCCCCGCCTGGAGTTCCTGGACCAGTGCCGGCCGGCCTCCTGCGTGATCGACCTCAACCAGGAGACGGTGATCCCGCGCGCGCCGGGTGACTGGCAGGTCACCCCGAACCCGAACGCCGCGCAGAACCTGCTCGATCTGGTGCGGCGCATCGGACCGAACATCGACAAGATCGCCGCCATCGACGTGAGCGACGAGCCCTACTCCCACGGCCTGAACGAGGACCAGGTCAAGACGCAGGCCCAGCAGATCAGGGCCGCGTTCCCGGGCAAGACGCTGATCATGAGCCTCGACCGGTGGAACGCCGAGCAGACCGCGCCGATCCCGCCCGAGGTCGACATCGTCGGCTTCGACTACTACTGCGTGGGCCGCGGCGAGATCCAGTGGCGGCTGGCGAACCTGAAGACCTTCCTCTCCTCGCCCGACCAGCACCTGATGCTCTTCCCGGAGTCCACCAACGAGTACCGCGTCGCCGACGGCTGCTACTCCGGCAAGACCGACGCGGACATCGCGGCGTACAACGCCGAGTACCGCGCGATCGCCGCGCAGGACCCCCGGGTCGTCTACCTGCAGAACTTCCGCTGGCTCGGCCCGGACCAGCCGACCAAGGTGCCGCTGACCGTCGCGGCCCAGCAGCGGATCGGCAGCGCCGTGGTCAACGCCACGCCCACGCCGGCACCCGCCTCGGTGGGCGTGTACCGGCCGTCGGACGCCGGCTTCGCCGAGGCCGCCCACAACGGCTGGTACACCGGCCGGACCGGGTTCGGCGGCGGTGGCGACGCCGTCCCGCTGACCGGCCACTGGAACGGTCCCGGCACCGACACCATCGGCGTCTACCACCCCGGCACCTCGACCTTCCAGCTGTCGAACGACAACGCCACCGTGGCCGCCACCTTCCCGTTCGGGGTCCCCGGTGACATCCCGCTGGTCGGCGACTGGAGCGGACAGGGACGGACCACGGTCGGCGTCTACCGGCCCAGCGACCAGTACTTCTACCTGTCCGACGACAACTCCACCATCACCTACCGGATCAAGCTGGGCAACGAGGGCTGGAAGCCGCTGGTCGGCGACTGGGACGGCAACGGCACCACCACCGTCGCCGTCTACGACCCGCAGACCCAGACCTTCTACCTGAACGACTCCAACCGGACGGAGCACCCGCGCCCGGGCGTAAGGTTCGGCAACCCCGGCGACATCCCGATCAAGGGCGACTGGGACGGCACCGGCAAGGAGACCATCGGCGTCTACCGGCCCGGCGACCAGAGCTTCTACGGGGCCGCCGAGAACTCTGACCTGGTGATCTACAGCAAGAAGTTCGGCAACCCGGGCGACGTCCCGCTGGTGGGCAACTGGGGCTGACGCCCCCGCCCCGCCCGCGCGTCCGACAGGGCGCCCTCCCGACCGCCCCACGGCGACCGGGAGGGCGCCCTCGCGCCGTCCGCGGGGCGCGGGTCAGCAGTGCCCCTCGCCGACGAACGATGACACGCGCGCATTTCGGTGGACCGTCGGGCTGCTCGCGCAGCGGTCAGGGAGAATCGGATAGCGTGGCGCCATGGGCGCGCTGAGCAGGCGAGAACTCGCCGCGCTGGTCGATGAGGCGACGGTCGACACGTATGACGAGCACGAGCAGGTGTCGGGTCTGTTCGCCGCCATCGAGGAGAACCTGTCGTTGCCGTTCAGCACCCTGGTGCTGGGCGTCGAGGTGACCGTTCGCAAGGTCGACCTCGCGCGGGACGGAAGGATCGTCGCCCTGTGCACCCGCGGAGGGTTCCGGCAGACGATCGGGCTCCTGGACCTTCCCCTGCCGGACCCTGCGCCGGGCGGCGCGGAGTGGGTCGCGGCCTATCGCTACTACTGGGCGCAGTGAGTGTCCGGAACCTTCAAGACCGAGAGGGCCCGCATGACTGTCGTTGTACCGAGCGTGGACGAGGAGTCGTTGAGCGGCCTGATCGAGCGAAGTTCCGAACTGAAGGGCGAACTCGTCGCCTTCGCCCAGGGATCGCGCTTCGACCGGTGGTTGACACCTCTCCTCCTGGAGGCAGCAGGCCCTGGGCGGCGGCTGGACGAGGGTGCGGCGATCCGGATCATCGACAACTTCATCCTCCGGTACCGCCTGCCGGACGGTTCGACCGTGGTGGATCGATTCGTCGAGGGGCGAAGGGACTTGACCGACGCCGACCGGGCGATGCTGCTCGGCTGGCGTGACCCGGTCGAGGGCGTCTTCGAGGTCCGGCGCAAGGACGGGGATGCCGTCGTCCTGCTGAACCTGATTGACGACCTGGAGTACCGCACGTACTCGAACGTCGGGCGGGCGGCTTTCCGCGGAGTGTCCAAGGGAGGATTCCTCCTCGTCTGCCTGGTGCCCGTCCACCCGGCCGACGGGGCGTGGCTGATCTCCGGTGCGATGTCGTACTACCCGAAGTCCAGTGCCACCGAGATCGCCCAAGCCGCAGTCCAGTTGGCCGCCAACCACCCCGAACTGGTCTTCCGTAACCCCGAGAAGATCGAACAGGGATGGCACCGGCTGCGGGAGGACCGAGCCGCCTTCATCGAGTTCTGCGGCGGCGACGAACTGGTCCTCACCCCTGCCGAGGCCGAACGCCGGGTCAACGCCTACTACCGGAACCGGCAGGAGGCCGCCGTCGCCGAACACCCGGGCCGGGCCCGAGGCGGGCGGCTGCCGGGCCTCGATCTGCCGGCCTTCGAACTGCCCCGGGAACTCGCGGACTCGGACACCATCGGCGTCATCCACGACGAGGTCGACGGGCTCAACTTCTACGCCGACTACGGGATGCTGCGCGACCTCTTCGCCGACCCGGCTCTCGCGGGCCGCAGGCGGTATCAGGAGGTGCTACGCGCTTACCTGCGCGAGGAGTCGATCGCGCCACTGCCGATCCGTCGCTTGGCCGCCGCTCACCCGGAGACGGTCGACGCGGTGTTCCGGAAGCTGCTGCGCAAGCCCGGCTTCACCTGGAGCGAGCACGGAGAGGCCCTGCTGCGCCGGCGCAAGCCTTGGTACTACGCACAAGAGCCCCGCCCCGGCGTCTCCGTGATCGGCGAGCGCCTCAGCGAGCTCGCCGCCGGCACCGGACGGCGGAAGTCCACCAGGGCACGGCGCGTACCGCACCGGCACGACCACTGACCGAGCTGTTCGCCTCAGCTGCGTTCTGCGCCTCGACGCCGGCCGGTTCCGAGGATCGGGAGCCGGGCCGGTGTCCGGAATACCGGGGAGGCGGTGAACCGCGGGGCGCCGGTCAGCCGTGCCCCTCGCCGAGCATGATCCGCGCGATCAGCTCCCGGCGGCTGCCCACGCCGGTCTTGGTGAACACCGACTTCAGGTGGTCCTGCACCGTGTACGGCGTCATCGCGAGCAGCCGGGACACGTCCCGGGTGTCGCCGCCGCGCACCAGCAGCAGTGCCACCTCCTGCTCACGGGCGGTCAGCCCGAACGCGGCCAGGTGGAGCGGCATCACCTCGGCCGGTGAGGCGGGCGAGGCCACCACCGTCACCGCGTTCGCCGCCCCGTCGCTCCCGCGCAGGGCGGAACCGTGCAGCAGGTACCAACGGTCGTCCCGGGTCCGCACCCGTACGGGCATCTGCGGTGCGGGCAGCCCGTGCGCCACCCGGCGGGCCTGCTCGGCGGCCATCGCCACGCTGGTCGGGACGGCGAGCGAGGACGGCGTCGGGTCGGCCAGCCGGGCGAGCAGTTCCTCGGCCGGCCCGGACAGGGCCTGCAGCCGGTTGTGCCGGTCGAGCACCAGTACGGCCGGCCCGGGATCCGCCTCCACCGGCGCCCCGGCCGGCACGTGACACTGCCTCAGCGCTTGGCCCAGATGGCGGGCGGCCGCATCGGCGAGCTTCCGCTGGCCCTCCAGGTACGGGCCGCGGTCCGGGGCCCGCAGGAACGCCGCGCACCCCCACATGCCGCCCGCCGCGTCGAACACCGCCCGCAGCTCGTCCCCGAACCCGGCGGGCGCCACCTGCTCCCGGAACCGCACGCTCTCCCGCAGGAGTCCGTGCGTCGCCCGGCTCAGCGTCTCGGCCTGCACCCCGCTGCGCCGGATCTTGGGAAAGGTCGCGACGTCGTCCGCCCACACCTCGAGGCGTACGGCGTGCTCGAACTCGTCGAGGGTGAGGTCCTCGCTCTGCACCGAGTTCACCAGCCCGGTGGCGGGGTCCGCGGTGTGCCAGCACACCGCGTCGAACTCCAGCGCCGGGCGCAGCAGTTCATCCGCCCGCCGGAAGACTTCCGGCGCCGTCAGCCCCGCCCCCGCGAGTTCTCGTATCCCCTCGACCGCCGCCCGACCCGCCACCCCACGCCGCCCCATCCGGCGAAGCTAACACGCACCCGGCCCCCGCCCCCACGCCCCGAACGGCGGGGGTGCGTCTCCTCCTAGCGGCGGCCCGGCGGTCCCGTCCGGTCACTTGACCAGGCGGGACCAGTCGGCCGGTTGGGCGGGGTCGAGCTGGCGGAGCTGGTCGAGGACCTTCGGGTCCTGGGCGTCGAGCCAGTCGGCGACCTGGCGGAAGGAGACGCAGCGGACGCCCTCGCGCTTGCAGACGTTCTTCATCACGTCCTCGATGGCCTGCATGTAGATGCCGCCGTTCCAGGACTCGAAGTGGTTGCCGATGAAGAGCGGGGCGCGGCTGCCGTTGTAGACGCGTTCGAAGCCGGCCAGGTAGCTCTCGCGGGTCTCCTTCTCCCAGGTGTCGTACTTCTTGGGGTCGCCGTTGGTGGTGTTCCCGGACTGGTTGGCCAGGAAGTTGAAGTCCATCGAGAGGCTCTGGGTCGACCTGCCGGGGTAGGGGAGCATCTGCAGCGGGAAGTTCCAGATGCCCTCCTTCTTCACCGGCCAGACCTGGAACTCGCCCGGGGAGCTGGCGTCGTAGCGGAAGCCCGCGGCCTTCTCGGCCGGCAGCAGGTTCTTCTGGCCCTCCAGGCAGGGGGCGCGGCCGCCGACCAGTTCCTTGGTGTAGTCGAAGGGGAGCGGCGGGACGTCCTTGAAGCCGGTGTTGGTCTTCCAGTTGGTGACGAAGGAGACGGCCTGGTCGAGCTCGCTCTTCCACTCCTCGGTGCTCCACTCGCCGCCGCCCTTGGCGTTGCAGAAGTGCCCGTTGAAGTGGGTGCCGATCTCGTTGCCGTCCTGCCAGGCGAGGCGCAGCTGTTCCAGGGTGTCCTTGATGTGGGGGTCGGTGGCGTAGTCGATGGAGGCGTCGCCGGGCTTGTGCTGCGGTGGCTTGTAGAGCGTGCTCTTGGACTTGGGGAGGGTGTAGAGGCCGCTCAGGAAGAAGGTCATCCGGGCGTTGTTCTCGACGCCGAGTTTGCGGAAGCGGGAGAACATGCGATCGTCGCCCTCCAGCGCGCCGTCCCAGGAGAAGACGACGAACTGCGGCGGCTTCTCGCCGGGCTTGAGCTTCTCGGGCGTGGGCTGCTTGGGCTGCGGGCCGGTGTAGGAGGTGGAGCCGTCGCCGAGCACCTTGACCTGGCCGTCCCAGGTGGGGGTGGGCGTGGGGGCGGGCGGTGGCGGGGCGGGGGTGTCGGTCGTGGCACTCGGGGCCGGGGTGGACGGCGTGGTGCCGGTGGCGGCCGTGGGTCTGCCCTGCGTGTCGGAGCATCCCGTCGCCAGGGCGGAGGCCCCGAGGACCCCCATCGCCAGCAGGATGGCCGAGCCGCGAGCAGTCCGCACCGGACCCCATTTCTCTGATCTTCGATCAGGCGGTGTTCAGAAGACGATCGATGGAAGTGATCATCAGAACACTTTTGATCGACCTCTGTCGAGGCGGAGCCGGTGTAACGGTGGCGGAGGAGAGGTGGTCGATCAACTTCCTTGTGTCACAGGGCGGATGACGTTGATCCGGCGTTCCCGACGAAGGGCGCTCGGCTCAGACGTGGCAGCGCACGTTGACCAGCAGGGTGTCCCCGGGTAGGTCGGTGAGGTAGGTGAGGACGCCGTGGCGCGTGCCGACGACGTCCGGCTCATGGGTGCACGTGGCGCGGCCGTGGCAGGCGCCGTGCAGGGGCTCCTCGTTCTCGTCGTCGTCCCACCACCACCCGCCGAGGGTGAGCACGTTGCGCGGGAACAGCAGGCTGAACGCGTAGGCATCGCCGAACTCCTCACGGCTGCGCTCGCCGATGGAGTGCGGGTCCCGGGCGAAGGCGAAGTGGTCGCCGAGGTCGAGCCGTTCGAGGCCCGGGGCGACCTCGTCGATCCAGGCCCGGACGGCCGGCTGCCGCTGGAAGGCGGCGGCCTCCGGTGAACCCTCGTACCCCACGCGGGTCCCGCCGACGACGAGGTGGCGCCGGTGGAACACGGACTCGTCGTGCGCGGCCGGGTGGCCGGCGGCCACCTCCTGCCAGCGGTCCCAGACCAGGCCGGCGTGCTCCGCGGCCTCCACGCGCAGCCGTTCGCGGAAGTCGATCAGCTCGCGCGGTCCGCCCGCGCACAGGCCGGGTGCGGCATCGTCCGGGGTCCCGTCGTGGAAGGGGCGACCGGCGATCAGGCGCGGATCGTCCTCGTGACCGGCCAGGACGGGCAGGCCCGCGCCGGCGGTGATCCGACAGCTGTCCCACACGTCCTTCTCCGGGGCGCCCACGCCGTCCGACGCGAACGGCTTCATCGCCTCCGCGACCGCCTCGTCCACCCTGGTCGCGTCCGTGCCGGGCAGACACACGGTGATCCTCATTCCGGTCATCCCGGAAGGCTAGGGCGAGGTGAGGGGGGCTGCTCGTGAGTTTCGGCCCCGCCGCCCCTCGGCGGGCGTCCGGGCCGCCGGGCCGGTGCGGGGAGCCGGGCTCCCCGCAGTGCGGACGCGGGAACCGGGATGCGGGCCGCGGGTCGGCTACGCGCCCGGGGTCTCGTCCGGGTGGAGGGCGTCGAGGACGAGGGCGAGGCCGAAGGCGAACTCGTCGGCGTAGTCGTAGCCGGGTTTGAGGACGTGTTCGGTGGCCAGCTCGGCCAGGTGGGGGTAGGCGCCGGAGGGCATCCCGCTCAGGATGGCCCCCGCGACCTCGGCCGGCTCCGCCCCGCCCTTGAACGGCAGGCCGACCTCCTGGAGCACGAAGCCGTACAGGTAGCTGTCGATCAGCGAGACCGCGTGTGCGGTCATCGGCACGGAGAATCCGCCGGTGCGCAGCGCGCCGATGACGGCGTCGTGGTGGCGCAGCGTCGCCGGGCCGGGCCTGGTGCGGGAGTCCATGAGGCCGATCGCCCACGGGTGGCGCAGGAGGGCGGCACGCGCGGAGATCGCGCGCCGACGCATGGCGCTCTTCCAGTCGGTGTCGTGCGGTGGGAGCTCGATCTCGCCGAACACCGCGTCCACCATGCCGTCGAGGATGTCCTCCCGGCCTGCCACATGGTGGTAGAGCGACATCGCCTCGACCCCCAGCGGCCCGGCGACGGCCCGCATGGTGAGCGCGGCGGACCCCTTCTCGTCCGCCACCTCCACCGCCGCCCGGATCACGCGCTCACGACTCAGCGGCGCGCGGGCCGGTGTCCCGCGCCGACCCTTGCCTCCCTCGGGCATGCGGCCCCTCCTCCAGCTCCATTGACTGCCTTACGGTGTAAGGCTAACGTACCTTACAACGTAAGGTCGCCTGTCCGCGAAGGGGCTGCGCCATGGGCAAGGATCACGTGGAGAAGGTCTGCATCATCGGGGCTTCGGGGAAGCTGGGGCAGTACATGGTCGGACACGCGCTGGAACGCGGCTACGAGGTGGTCGGCGTCTGCCGGGAGCGCAGCGTGCCGAAGCTGGCCGCGTTCGAAGGGCGGATCACCGTCGTCCCCGGGGCGACGAACGACCCGGAGGTGATCCGCCGGGCGGTCGCCGGGTGCGACGGGGTGCTGACGGTGCTGGTGCCCTGGGGCGTGCGGCAGTACGCGTCGGGTACGGCGCAGGCGGTCCTCGACCACGCCCGGCCGGGCGCGCGCCTGGTGTTCTCCTGCGGCTGGCACATCACCCGCGACGGCAAGGACCGGTACTCGCGGATGTTCACCCTGGGCCTGCGGATCGCCACCGTGCTGGGCAGGCTCGTCCGCGCGGTCGAGATCGACGACCAGGTGGAGGCGTGCCGACGGGTGTTCGCCAGTGACACCCGGTGGACGGTGGTGCGCGGCAGCGACCTGGAGGAGGGGCCGAGCCAGGGCCTGCCGGTATGGGGCCGGCACGTGGGCGATCCGGTGCTGGCGAGCAATCTGACGCGCCGGGTGGACTTCGCGCTGTTCATGGTGGAGGCGCTGACCACGGACGCTCTCGTCCGGGAGGCCCCGGCGATCGTCGGCCGCCTGGCCCCCAGTGCGCTCGCCCACGCCGGCGGCAGGTGACCGGCGCTCCGCGGCCCGGACGAGCCGATCGCCGCGGAGCGCCGAAGCCGGTGACGGTGCGGCACATCGGCCGCCGGTCGGTCCCCGTACCCCGAACGAACCCCCGAGCCGTGCGGCGCGGGGGTTCGTGGCGTCGGGGGGCATTGACACGGGCCTCCTGCGGTTGAATGCTAAGCAAGCGCTTAGTCAATGATCCGCTTCCCCGAGGAGCCGCCCGATGGCCGAGACCCCCGTCGACCCGCCAGGCCTGGACCTGGCCCGCCTCCGGGCCCACCTGGACCGCGAGCTGCCCGGCGTCCTCCAGGGCCAGGGCCGGGGCGAGGGCCAGGACCGGGGGCCGCTGCGGGCCGACCTCATCGAAGGGGGCCGCTCGAACCTCACGTACGTGCTGAGCGACGGCTCCTCCCGCGCGGTCCTCCGGCGCCCGCCGCTCGGGCACGTCCTCGCCACCGCGCACGACATGGGCCGCGAGTACCGGGTGATGACCGCACTGCACGGAACCGGGGTCCCCGTCCCCCGCACCCTGCTGCTCGACCCGGACACCGACACCCTCGGCGCCCCCTGGTACCTGATGGAGTACGTCCCCGGCACCGCCCACCGGGACGCCGCCCCGCTCGCCGCCCTCGGCGCACAGCGGGTGCACGCGCTCGGGCGCAGGCTGGTCGACACCCTCGCCACCCTGCACGGGATCGACCCCGCCGCCGTCGGCCTCGCCGACCTCGGCCGCCCGGAGGGCTACCTGGAGCGCCAGCTGCGCCGCTGGTCGAAGCAGTTGGAAGCCTCCCGCAGCCGCGACCTGCCCGACCTCGACCGCCTGCGCGCCGGGCTCGCCGAGCGGCTGCCGGTCTCGCCCGCGCCCGCGCTGGTGCACGGCGACTACCGGCTCGACAACGTCCTGGTCGACGCGGACGACACCATCGCCGCCGTCCTGGACTGGGAGATGTCCACCCTCGGCGACCCGCTCACCGACGTCGGCCTGCTGGTGATGTACACCGAACTCGCCGGCGTCGGCGGCGGCATCATCCCCTCCGCCATGACCGCCCCCGGCTTCCCGAAGCCCGACGAGATCGTCTCCTCCTACGCCGACGCGACCGGCCGCCGGGCGGAGGACCTCGACTGGTACGTCGCCTTCGCCTCGTTCAAGCTCGCCGCCGTCGCCGAGGGCATCCACTTCCGCTTCCGGCAGGGCCGCACCCTGGGCGCCGGCTTCGAGCGCGCCGGCGAGATGGCCCCGATCCTCGCCCGGTACGGCCTGAGCACCCTCAAGGAGAGCTGAGAACCCGATGGACTTCGCCTACGACGCCCGGACGAACGAGCTCCGCGAGCAGCTGCTCGCCTTCATGGACGAGCACGTGTACCCCGCCGAGCCCGTCCTCGCCGCCCAGCTCGCCGCCCGACTCGCCGATCCGGCCCAGCTCGCCGACCCGGCCCGACTCGCCGACCCGGCCCGCGACCGGTGGGCCGTCCCCCCGGTCGTCGCCGACCTCCAGGCCGAGGCCCGCAAGCAGGGGCTCTGGAATCTCTTCTTTGTGGACAAGCACAGCCTCCCCGGCGGGCTCGGCGCCGGCCTGACCAACCTCCAGTACGCCCCGCTCGCCGAAATCACCGGCCGCAGCATCCAGTTGGCCCCGCCCGCGCTCAACTGCGCGGCGCCCGACACCGGCAACATGGAACTGCTCGCCCAGTTCGGCAGCGCCGAGCAGCGCGAGCGCTGGCTGCGCCCGCTGCTGGACGGCGAGATCCGCTCGGCCTTCGCGATGACCGAGCCCGAGGTGGCCTCCTCGGACGCCACCAACATCGCCACCCGGATCGAGCGGGACGGCGAGGAGTACGTCGTCAACGGCCGCAAGTGGTACATCACCGGGGCGATGAACCCCGACTGCCGGATCCTCATCGTGATGGGCAAGACCGACCCGGCCGCCGAACCCCACCGGCAGCAGAGCATGGTGCTCGTCCCGCGCGACACCCCGGGCGTGACCGTGCGGCGCGGCATGACGGTCTTCGGGTACGACGACGCCGATCACGGCGGCCACGCCGAGGTGCTCTTCGAGGACGTCCGCGTCCCGGTGGAGAACCTGATCGGCGAGGAGGGTACGGGCTTCGCCATCGCCCAGGCCCGGCTCGGCCCCGGCCGCATCCATCACTGCATGCGCGCCATCGGCATCGCCGAGCGGGCGCTGGAACTGATGTGCCGCCGGGCCGAGGAGCGGGTGGCGTTCGGGAAGCCGCTGGCCGAGCAGGGCGTGGTGCAGGACTGGATCGCCGAGTCCCGGGTGCGGATCGAGCAGTTGCGGCTGCTGGTGCTGAAGACCGCCTGGCTGATGGACACCGTCGGCAACCGCGGTGCGCACACCGAGATCCAGGCGATCAAGATCGCCACCCCGCGCACCGTCGAGTGGATCCTCGACAAGGCCGTCCAGGCCCACGGCGCCGCCGGCGTCAGCCAGGACACCCCGCTCGCCCAGCTCTGGGCCGGCAACCGCACCCTGCGGCTGGCCGACGGCCCCGACGAGGTGCACAAGCGCTCGCTGGCCCGGAGGGAACTGCGCAAGTACCGGCGCTGACCCGTAGGGGTGTCATACCCGGGTATTCAGGGACGTGTTGGCCCTCTGGTATGACGGCCGCGGCCCGTTCCCGACCGTAGTGTCCTGCGTGTTCGATCGATCGGAGCGCGGAGGACATGATGGGCATTCCGGGACGGGCCGTGGCGGCGGTGGTGCTGGCGGCGGCAACGGCGGTGGGCACGATCGGTACGGCCGTGGGAGCGGTCGCGCCGGGGGACGCGAGCCCCGGGCGGCAGGCCCGGGCCTGGCTGCCCGAGCCCAGCGGGCCGTACCCGATCGGGACCACCGCGCTGCACCTCACCGACACCGGACGGGAGGACCCCTGGCACCCCGGGCAGCGGCGCGAGCTGATGATCAGCCTCTGGTACCCGACCTCCCACCCGGCCTCCGGCGACGAGCGGGCCCCGTACATGGAGCCCGCCGCCGGCCGGCACTTCGACGGCCCGGACGGCGTCGGCCTGCTCAACTACGGCACCGAGCCCGGCCGCACCGACTGGTCGGCCATCCGCACCCACGCGCGCAAGGACGCCCCGGCACTGCCCGGCGGCCCGCGCCCGGTCGTGCTGTACTCGCCCGGCCTCGGCGACCCGCGCACCTGGGGGACGGCGCTGGTCGAGGACCTCGCCTCGCGCGGCTACGTGGTGGTCACCGTCGACCACACCTACGAGGCCTCCGAAGTCGCCTTCCCCGGCGGCGACCTGGCCACCTCGGTGCTCCCCGGCATGCTCGGTCGGCCGGGCCTGGACATCGGCGCGGTGCTGCGCAAGGCGATGGACACCCGGGTCGCCGACACCCGCTTCGTCCTGGACCGGCTCGCCGGCCTGGGCGGGCGGCCGGGCCTGCCCGCCGGGGTGGCCGGGGCCCTCGATCTCGACCGGATCGGCATGGTCGGCCAGTCGGCGGGCGGCTTCACCGCGCTCCAGGCCATGCACGACGACCCGCGGATCGCGGCCGGGATCAACATGGACGGGCAGATGCACTTCCCCGGCCCCGACGGCCACACCGGCGTCCTCCTGCCCAGCGTCGCCGAGGACGGTCTGAACCGGCCGTTCCTGCTGATGGGCACCGGCGGCGAGGACTCCGGCGGCTACCGCGACCAGCCCGGCTGGAACGCCCTGTGGCAGCACAGCACCGGCTGGCACGCCGACGTCACCCTCACCGGCTCCCGCCACGGCTCGTACACCGACGCCCAGCCGCTGCTGCCGCAGCTCGCCCGCCAGGGCGTGCTCAGCGCCGAGCAGCTGCGCAAGGACGTCGGCGACATCCGCCCCGGCCGTGCCGAACTCGCCACCCGCTCCTACGTGGCGTCCTTCTTCGACCGCTGGCTGCGCGGCCAGGACGACCACCTGCTGGACGGGCCCTCGGCCCGCTTCCCCGAGGTGGCGTACGAGCGGTAGCGGGCCGGGGGAGCGGGCGGAGTTCCCGCGCCGCCCCCCTTCCGGACGGGCCGAGGGGAAAGGCCCACGCGGCGCCGAATTGCCGTCAGGGAGCCTCGCCGCACGGCCGCTCGCGGATTTCGAAGCGGCATTTCCCGTCGTATTCAGTGAATGGCTACGCGCGTTGATCCCCTTTCATCAATGTTGCTTGACCTGCTTGGACGCGCTTCTTAATCGTTCCTTACCCAACGCCGTTGACCGGTGTTCATCAGCTCTGCTTTCCTTCTTGCCACGCAGGCGGCAAAAGCCGACGGACAGTCAATTCCGGGTGTGCGAATGAATTCGACCGGAACCCGACCCGACGGAATCCGCCGCCGGCTCTTCCCCCACAAAGGGATCGTCCCCGGCCCCCGCGGCCGCGGACGATCGGCAGAAGAGAGGCACCCTCACCCATGGGTCACTCCCCCAGGACCGGACGCGCGAGGTACGCGGCGCTCACCGGAATAGCGTCGCTCGCGCTCGCCTTCGCCGGCTTGGCCGGCGCGGCCGGTCCGGCCTCCGCGCAGGACATCTCCGGCTCGCAGGGCAGCACCACCAACGAGTTCAACCCCTGGAGCCCGCAGAACGGCCACCCCTACCGGCACGGCGCGGTTCCCGGCATGTCCCAGCACGAGAACTACAAGAAGTGGCTCGCCGCCCACAACCAGGCCGCGGCGACCGGCCAGCAGACGCTGTCGTACGGCGGCGGCGTCGACGGGATCGGCGTGCAGAGCGGGCACTCCAAGGTCTACCTGGTCTTCTACGGCAACCAGTGGGGCACCCAGACCACCGACGCCGGCGGCAACGCGAAGTTCTCCAACGACTCGGCCGGTGCCGCCGGTGCCACCCAGCAGATGTTCAAGGGCATCGGCACCAACGGCGAGACCTGGTCGGCCGACCTCACCCAGTGGTGCGACGGCCCCACCGTCGCCACCGGTGCCGTGAGCTGCCCGTCCGGCGCCAACTTCATCCCGTACCAGAGCGGCGGCGTCCTGTCCGGCGTCTGGTACGACAACGCGGCCGCCTCGCCGAGCCAGGCCAGCGGCAACCAGCTCGCCCAGGAGGCCGTCAAGGCCGCCGGACACTTCGGCAACACCACCGCCGCCGCCAACCGGGACGCGTACTACATCGTCCTGTCGCCGCACGGCACCAACCCGGACGACTACCAGAACCCGACCACCGGGTACTGCGCCTGGCACGACTGGAACGGTGACACCACCCTCACCGGCGGTGCGGCGAGCTCGCCCTACGGCGACATCGCCTTCTCCAACCAGCCGTACAACATCGACGCGGGCTCCAACTGCGGCGTCGGCTTCGTCAACTCGCCCGGCACGCTGGACGGCTGGACGATGACCCTCGGCCACGAGTGGCACGAGATGATGTCCGACCAGAACCCGGCCGGAGGCTGGACCAACCACGTCTCCGGCAGCAGCTACAACGGCCAGGAGAACTCCGACGAGTGCGCCTGGATCCAGCCCGGCAGCACCGGCGGCGCCGCCAACATCTCCTTCGGGGCATTCGGCAGCTACGCCGAGCAGGCCAGCTGGTCCAACGACACCAACTCCTGCGCGATCTCGCACGCCATCCTGACCCACGGCAACACGGTCACCGTCACCAACCCGGGCAACCAGAGCGGCACCGTCGGCACCGCGGCGAGCCTGCAGATCGGCGCCACCGACTCGGCCACCGGCCAGACGCTGGGCTACTCGGCCACCGGCCTGCCGGCCGGCCTGTCGATCAACTCCTCGACCGGCCTGATCTCCGGCACCCCGACCGCCGCCGGCACCTCCAGCGTCACGGTCACCGCCACCGACACCACCGGCGCCGCCGGCAGCACCACTTTCACCTGGACCGAGTCCACCGGCGGGGGCGGCGGCACCGCCGTCACCAACGGCACCTTCGAGACCGGCAGCCTGACCGGCTGGACCACCGCCGGCAGCACTTCCGCCACCGCCTCCGCGGCCCACAGCGGCGGCTACGGCGCCATGGTCGGCTCCACCGGCCCGACCGGGGACTCCTCGATCGCCCAGACCTTCACCGCGCCGACCGGCTCCAGCAAGCTGTCCTTCTGGTACAGCAACACCTGTGACGACACCGTCACCTACGACTGGGCCACCGCCACCCTGAAGGACAACACCACCGGCACGACCACCACGGTCCTGGCCAAGACCTGCACCACCACCGGCACCTGGACCAACAAGGCGGCGACCGTCACCCCGGGCCACTCCTACACCCTCACCCTGAGCAACCACGACGACAACTACCCGGGTGACCCGACCTACACCTACTACGACGACGTGACCGTCTCCTGACCATCGCCGCGTCGAACGCACCGGGGTGGGCCCAGCGCCCGCCCCGGTGCCGTTTCCGGTCCGACTGCCGTCCGGCGGGATCCGAACCGGCCGCCGGGGCGTCGAACCGGTACCCCGGAACAACAGCAGGAGGAACCGCCGTGAACCCGAGAAGATCCGCCGCCCCGGTACTCGCCGCCGCCCTGCTCGCCCTGGCCGGCTGCGCCTCCACCGGAACGGGCCCGTCGTCGCCCGCCGCCGCGTCGACCGCGTCGAGCCCGGCGACCGCGTCGAGCCCGGCGACCGCGTCGAGCCCGGCGACCGCGTCGAGCCCGGCGACGGTCACGGTGGACGAGCACGCCGACCGCACCACCCTGAAGGCCGCCGTCGGCACGACCGTCACGCTCGCCCTCCACAGTACCTACTGGTCCGCCGCGACCAGTTCCGCCCCCGAGGTCCTCGCCCCGGAAGGCTCCCCGACCACCGCCCCGTCCCCGTCCTGCCGTCCCGGCGGCGGCTGCGGCACCGTCACCGCCTCCTTCACCGCCCGCGCCCCCGGCACCGCCCGCCTCACCGCGACCCGCACCAGCTGCGGCGAGGCCCTCAACTGCCCGCCCGAGCAGCGCCGCTACGAGGTCACCGTCGAGGTCACCGGATGAGACCGGGCTCCTAACGGATCTCCGAGCCGGGGTTGGCCTCGTCCCACTGCCGCCGGGAGTCGACGATCGCGTCGTGGTGGCCGTACGACCAGTCCGCCATCGCCCGCACCAGGTGGGTCAGGCTGTGCCCGAGCCGCGTCAGCTCGTACTCCACCTGCGGCGGGACGGTCGGGTGGACGGTCCGCGAGACCAGGCCGTCGCGCTCCAGGCGGCGCACGGTCAGGGTGAGCATCCGCTGCGAGATGCCCGGCAGGGCGCGCTGCAGTTCGCGGAACCGCCGTACGCCCTGGGCGAGTTCGACGACGGTGAGGACCGACCACTTGTCGCCCAGGCGGTCCAGCAGGTCGCGGATCCCGCAGTCCACGCCGTCCTCGCACCAGACCACCGGGCGGGACGTGGTTACCGCGGTGTGCCCTGCTGACATGAATGTGCCTCCTTACGCCGGACGCCCAGGCTATCGAGGATGGTCGTGCAGCCGACGACCGATCACCCCTGGAGGAACCCCATGCTGCTCGTCACCGGAGTCAACGGAGGCCTGGGCGCGCTCGTCCTGGCGCGGCTCGCCGGCCGGGAGGGCGTCGTCGCCGGCTCCCGCACGCCCGGGGAGGTGCCGCACGGCGTCCCGGCCCGGCTGGTGGACTTCGACCGGCCGGACACCCTGGCGGAGGCCTTCGCCGGGGTGCGGACCCTGCTGCTGATCTCGGCCGGCGCCGCCGAGGACGACGTGGTGACCGCCCGGCACGGCGCCGCGATCGAGGCGGCGGAGCGGGCGGGCGTCGAGCACCTCGTCTACACCAGCCTCTCCGGCGACGGCGACCACCTGCCCTACGCCCTCGCCCACCGCTGGACGGAGCGGCGGCTGCGCGCGTCCGCCACGCTGCGCTGGACGGTGCTGCGCAACGGCCTGTACGCCGAGTTCCTGGGGGCGATCACCGCGCCCGGCCCGGACGGGGTGATCGGCGCTCCGCTCGGGGACGGGAAGCTCGCGGCGGTGGCCCGGGCGGACCTCGCGGAGGTGGCGGTGAACGTCGCCCTGGCGCCGGCCGGGCACGCGGGCCGCACCTACGAGCTGGTGGGGGAGCGGGCGGTGGGCGGCACGGAGGTGGCCGAGGCGCTCGGCGCCGAGTACCGCCCGGGACGGCTGACCGAGGCCCGGGCGGCGGTGGCGGCCTCGGACGCGCGGGACTTCCAGGTGCCGATGGTGGTCGGCACCTACTCGGCGATCGCCCACGGCTTCCTCGCGGGCCCGGGCGGGCCGGGCGATCTCGCGGCACTGCTCGGCCGCGAGCCCCGCCCGGCCCTGGAGGTCATCACCGAGGGGCGGTGACCACGGCGCGGGTGACCGCCGGTTGTGCGAGCCCTGGCGCACGGCACCGGCCCGCGCGGGCCGGTGCCGTCATTCGGAGGGTGCTACGTCACTCCATGGGCCGGGTGCCCCGGTCCGCGCTGCCGGATTGCGGGTGGCGCCTGCGGTTGGCGGTGAGGAGCACGGGGACGCCCGCGGCGAGCAGGAGCGCACCCGCCGTGCCGACGAGGGTGAGGTTTTCGGCACCCGTCTCGGGCAGTTGGCCGTGCGGCGGGTGGGGCCGGCCGGAGGGGTGGGGCGACGGACAGCGGGGACCGTCCGGTTCCGGTCCGATCGGGGGCGGGACTCCTGCATCGGTGGTAGATCGGGCCTGCAACCGGGTGACCGCGCGGGCGGGGCTGCCCCATGACGCCCGGGCCGACCGGCTACCCCTTCCGCCATGACCAACACCAGCAAGTACCTGCTCGCCGGCGGCCTCACGGTCGCGCTGGCCGTCCTCTCCACGGGCCCCGCGGCCGCGGGCCACGACGAGGGGGCCGGACACGGCGAGTCCGGATACACCCTGCCCTCGGGCTTGTGCTTCAACGGGCACGGTGACGCCGACGCCGACGGCATCGCCGCGGGATCGCCGGGCGTGCTGTCCGGCAACCTGATCCAGATCCCCGTCAACCTCGAGGCCAACGTCTGCGGCAACTCCATCGACATCGTCGGCCTGCTCAACCCGGCGGGCGGCGGGGGCGGCGGTAACGGGGGCGGCGGCAACAACGGCGGCGGGAACAACGGCGGTGGGAGCGGCAACAACGGCGGGGGCGGCAACAGCAGCGGGGGCAACAACTAGGAGCGCGACGGCGTCGACCGGGGCGAGGCCACAGCCAACGGGCTGCGGCCTCGCCGCGTGTCGCGGTCCGGGCCGCGCGGCGGGTCAGTCGCCGAGGACGGCGATCCGGCCGGTGCTGTGCCCGGAGGCGACGAGCCGGACGGCGTCCGGGGCGGCGGCCAGCGGCACCCGGGCGCTCACCAGGGGGCGGACGGCGCCCTGCTCGGCGAGCCTGCCGAGCTCGTCGTGGGCGGTGCGGACGGCGCGCGGGTCGTGGGTGTTGTAGAGGCCCCAGTGCAGGCCCAGGATCGAGTAGTTCTTCACCAGGGCGTGGTTGAGCGCCGGGGCGGGGATCTGCCCGGCGGCGAAGCCGACGACCACGATCCGGCCCTCGAAGGCGATGCACCGGGTGGAGCCGGTGTAGGCCTCGCCGCCGACCGGGTCGAAGACCACGTCCGCGCCGCGTCCGCCGGTGGCCTCCTTGACGGCGGCGACGAAGTCCCGCTCCCGGCGGTCCACCACCAGGTCGGCGCCGAGCGCCCGCGCCGCCTCCGCCTTCGACGGCCCGCCGACCACGGCGATCACCCGTGCCCCGGCGGCCCGGCCGAGCTGGACCGCCGCGCTGCCGACGCCGCCGGCGGCCGCGTGCACCAGCAGGGTCTCGCCGGCCCGCAGCCGGGCCCGGCGGTGCAGCGCGAACCAGGCGGTCTGGTAGCCGATGTGCAGGGCGGCGGCCTCGGCGTCGTCCAGCACCTCGGGCGCCGGGAACGCGGCGGCGGCGTCCAGCAGCGCGTACTCGGCGAAGGCGCCGTGCGGCAGCACCGGGTTGCCGATCAGCCGCTCGCCCCGCCGGGCGCCGTCCACCACCTCGCCGCACAGCTCCACGCCGGGCGTGAACGGCAGCGGCGGGCGGACCTGGTACTGCCCGCGCACCATCAGCGCGTCCGGGAAGTTGACGGCCGCCGCCCGTACCCGCACCAGCAGCTGCCCCGGGCCGGGTACCGGCCGTGCGAGGTCCTCGACCAGCCGCATCACCTCACCGGGCTCACCGAGCTCGTCAACCTGCCAGGCCCTCACAGCAGTTCACTCCTCTCCAGCCCCTGCTGGAGCCGGTTCATCCCGGTGAGCCAGCGGTCCGGGCCGGTGGCCCGGGCGCGGCAGTAGTCGGCGACCTCGGGGTGGGGCAGGAGCAGGAAGCGCTCCGCGCGCATCCCGTCCAGGGCCGCCTCGGCGACGTCCGCCGGGTCGAGCGCGGTCGGGGCCAGCAGTGCCTCGCCGACCGCACCGGTGGAGGCGAGCAGGTCGGTGCGCACGCCCTGCGGGCAGAGCGCGTGCACCCGCAGGCCCCGGTGGCGGTAGGTCGCGGAGAGCCACTCGGCGAAGGCCAGCGCGCCGTGCTTGGTCACCGAGTACGGGGCCGAGCCCAGCATGGTGAGCAGCCCGGCGGCGGAGACGGTGGCCAGGAAGCGGCCCTCGCCGCGCTCCAGCCAGCGGGGGAGCAGCAGTTCGGCGGCCCGGACGTGGGCCATGACGTTGACCTCCCAGGCGCTCGTCCAGGCCGCGGCGGGCGCGTCCGCGCCGCCCACCGGGGCGACGCCGGCGTTGGCGCACCACACGTCGATCTCGCCGAGTTCGGCGCGGGCCCGGCCGACCAGGTCGGCGATCCCCTCGGCGGAGGCGGCGTCCCCGGGCAGTGCGGTGCCCGCGCACTCCTTCGCGACGGCGTGGGCGGCCCCGGCGTCCAGGTCGTTGACCGCCACCCGGGCGCCGGCCGCGGCGAAGGCCCGGGCCAGCGCGGCGCCGATGCCCCGGCCGCCGCCGGTCACCACCACGCCCCGGCCGTCGAACGCCCGGTTGTCGGACGCCCGGCGGTTGGACGTCCCGCCGTCGGACGTCCCGCTGTCGGCCGTCGGGTCGTCGACGTCCCCGGGGGTCACATCCCACCGCCGAGGGTGACCCCGCCGTCCACGACCAGGGTCTGGCCGGTGATCCAGCCGGCGTCCGGGGAGAGCAGGAAGGCGACGGCGCCGGCGATGTCCTCGGGGACGCCGAGGCGGCCGAGCGGGTAGGCCCTGGCGACCTTCTCCTCGCGGCCCTCGTACAGGGCCTCGGCGAACTTGGTCTTGACCACGGCGGGGGCGACGGCGTTGACCCGGATGCCCTGCGGGCCCAGCTCGGCGGCGAGTTCGGTGGTGAGCCGGATCAGCGCGGCCTTGCTGACGCCGTACATGCCGATCCCGAGCGAGGAGCGGATGCCGGCGATGGAGGCGACGTTGACGACGGAGCCGCCGTGCTCGCCCATCCAGGCGGCGTGCGCGCGGCGGGTCCAGGCCAGCGGGGCGAGCACGTTGACGGCGAGGATCTTGGCGGCGGCGGCCTCGTCGGTGTCCAGGACCGGCCCGTACACCGGGTTGATGCCGGTGTTGTTGACCAGGTGGTCGAGCCGCCCGAAGGCCTCCAGGGTGCGGGTGACGGCCTCTTCCTGGTGCGCCGGGTCGTCGGCCTTGCCCGCGACGGCGATCGCGTTGTCCGGGCCGCCCAGCTCGCGGACGGCGTCGGCGAGCGGTTCCGGGTTGCGGGCGGTGAGGCAGACCTTGGCCCCGCGGTCGACCAGCTCGCGGGCGATGCCGAGGCCGATGCCCCGGCTCGACCCGGTGACGACGGCCACCCGGCCCTTGAAGGAGTGCACCACGGAGCGTCCTGCCTTTCGTGCGAGGATCTCTGCCAGCAGCTGACTAAGCGCTTGCTCAGCATGCTGTCGGTGCGGGAGCCTGTCAACACTCCGCCGACCGTCCGTCCCCGGCCCGAACGGTGGCCGGCGCTCGGGCCGGGCGGCCGGTCGGAGGGAAAGCCTGTACGAGTTCTCTGGGAGGATGACGCCATGACCAGCACCCCGCTCGCCGACCTCTGGCCGACCCTGCCCGGCGCCGACGCCCGCCCCGAAGCGGCGTACCGGCTGCTCCAGGCCGCCGTCGAGTCGTTCGCCGAGCGCGGCTTCCACGCCACCACGACCCGGGACATCGCCACCGCGGCGGGGATGAGCCCGGCGGCGCTGTACATCCACTACCAGTCGAAGGCCGCGCTGCTCGCCGAGATCAGCCGGGCCGGACACGCCGCCACGCTGACCCTGGTCCGGAACGCGGCGGCCGGCGAGGGCGGCCCGGCCGAGCGGATGCGGCGGCTGGTCGAGCAGTTCACCGCCTGGCACGCCCGGGCCCGGACGGTCGGCCGGGTGGTCAACTACGAGCTGCACGCGCTGCCCGAGGACGCCTACGCCGTGGTCGCGGCGCTGCGCCTGGACATCGAGCGCGAGGTCAGCGCGCTGATCGGGGCCGGCGTGGCCGCGGGGGACTTCCAGGTGGCGGAGGTGCGTACGGCGGCCCGCGCGGTCACCTCGCTGGGCATCGACGTCTCCCGCTGGTACACCGACAACTCGACCGAGGCGCCGGAGGAACTCGGGCGCCGCTACGGCGAGTTGGTGCTGCGAATGCTCGGCGCCCGGGTCTGACGCGGGAGGCGGCCCGGTCCGCCCTTGACCTGCTCACGGAGTGCGAGCAGACTCGTATACGAAGTACGTGTGCCTCGTAGGCGTACAGCGCACGGGACGGGACGCGGACGACCCGCGATCCCCTCCCGGCCGCACTCCCACCGCAGCTCCGACGCTGCGGATCGAAGCAGATCACCTCCCGCGGCGATCACGCCCCCGACCGGCGGCGCCGAAGGGAGCAGACCCCCGACCCGGGCCGGCCCGGCCGGGCCGTGCCGCCGCCGCGCGCGGCGGCACGGGAACGGCGCGCGCTGCGTCGCGGCGCGGCCCGGGCGGTTGGAGAAGGGGAGGCGCAGTGATGCCCTTCCGGCAAACGAATCCGGTCCGTCCCCGCTTCTGGCTGGAGACGGCTCTCGGCGGACTGTCCGGACTGCTGTTCCTGCTCACCCTGGTGTGGCCGCAGTGGATCGAGACGCTCCTCGGCGTCGACCCGGACGCCGGCAGCGGTGCGGCGGAGTGGCTCGTGGTCGCACTGGCGGCCGCCGTCACCGCCGCCTGCCTGCTCGGCGCGCGGATCGAGTGGCGCCGGGCGCACCCTTCCTCGGCCCGCGCGCTGCGGTGAGCGGAGAGGAGGACCGTCATGACCGACATGTCACCCGTCAAGCACGAGGAGCTCACCGACCTCGTCCGGCGCACGCAGCTGAGCTTCGTGGGCACGGTCACCCGGGTCGGCGGCACCTCGCTCGCGGCCGTTCCGGCCGAGGCCAGGAACGACCGGACGGCCGTGGTCAGGGTCGACCAGGTGCTGCACGCGCCGGAAGCGTTCCGGCAGCTCGCGGGCAGTGAGGTCACCGTCCAACTGTCGCCCGACGCGGGTCTGATGGGCGTCGGCGACCGGGCCGCGTTCTTCACCCAGGGCATGGTGTACGGGGAGGGCCTGGGCGTCACCGAGGTGGGCCGGCTGCCCGCCGGGGCCGTCCAGCACCATGTGTCGCTCGCCGCCACCACGGCCGACGAACAGCCGTTCACCTCGGTGCAGCGGGAGATCCGCCACCAGGATCTGGCCGCGCACGCCGCGGAGGCGGACGCCGTGGTCGTCGGCACGGTGGTCGGCCTGGAACGGGCCGGCGGCGCCGACCGCGCCGACCGCCGGTCCGAGCACTCGCCGGACTGGTGGCGGGCGTCGATCGCCGTCACCCAGGTCGAGAGCGGCCGGGTGAACGACGCGACCCTCGCCGTGCTGTACCCCAACAGCCGCGACGCCCACTACTACCGGGTGCCCAAGCCCAGGGCCGGCCAGGAGGGGCTGTGGCTCCTGCACGCCACCCAGGACGACCAGCGCGAGCTCGCCCCGTACGAACTGATCCACCCCGAGGACTACCAGCCGGTGCACAAGCTCGCCGTGCTGCGCGAACGGAGGTGAGCCGACATGCCCACCCTCAAGGTCGTCAACATCACCCCGAAGGCGCTGAGCGGCACCGCGACCCAGGACTCCGAGCCGTTTCTCGCGGTCAACCCCGAGACGCCCACGGAGATGGTCGCGACCGCCTTCACCCCCGACCCGATGGGCGGTCCGCTCGCCCCGGTCTACGTGTCCACGGACGGCGGCGACAGCTGGGTGCTGCACACCATCGTCCCCGGCGCCGCGCCGGGGCTCGGTACCGCCGACATCACGGTGGCCTTCGCGGCCCAGGGCGGTGCCCTGTACGCGGGCATACTGAACGGCCTGGCCGCACTGCACCGGCCCACGCCGATCACCAGGATGCAGATCCTTCGAGCGCCGAGCATCGCCTCGACCGCGCCCATGGAGATCCTGGTGAGCCGGGACCAGGAGGACCAGCCGTGGGTCATCGCCGACACCGTGACGGCCGGCGGCGCCGACCGCGACCGGGTCTACGTCGGCAACAACGGTCCGGGCCCGCGGACCGCCGTCGTGGACGTCTCGGGCGACGCGCGGACGGCGCCCGCACCGGCCGGATTCGTGCCCACGGTGATCGAGAACCGTGACCCGGCGAATCAGGACGGGCCGCCGGTGCGCCTCGCCGTGCACCCCGACGGCACCGTCTACGCGGCGTTCGAGAGCTGGCGGACCAATGACCAGGGCGACCCGATCACCAACGTCACCTTCGACGTTGTGGTGAGCCGGGACGACGACGGAGGCGTCGGCGCCCATCCGTTCCAGGACCTCAAGGACGCCACCGACAGCGTCCCCGGGCAGCGGGTCGCGACCGACCGCTTCGTCGCGTTCAACTCGACGATGGGGCAGGAGCGGCTCGGCGGCGACCTGACGATCGCGGTGGACCCGACCGGCGCCGACCGCGTCTGGATCGCCTGGTGCGACCGCGTGGGCGGCCCGGGCGGTGTCGACAACACCCTGCACGTCCGGCACTCGCAGGACCGCGGCCAGACCTGGCAGCAGGTGCGCGACGACATCACCGACGTCAAGAACCCGTCGCTGGCCGTCAACGAGGACGGTCTGGTGGGCCTGGTCTACCAGCAGTTCGCCAGCAACCAGTGGACGACGATCCTCGAGGTCACCGCCGACAACTGGAGCACCGCGCCGGAGTCCGACGTCCTGCACCAGGCGCCCGCGAACGTACCCCGGGCCGCGGGACTGCCCTTCCTCGGTGACTACATCCGGATGCTCGCGGTCGGGAAGGACTTCTACGGCGTCTTCGCCGGCAACAACACACCGGACCGGGCCAACTTCCCGGTGGGCGTGACGTACCAGCGCAACGCCAACTTCACCGTCCACCAACTGCTCAGCACCGACGGCGTGACCCGGGTGCCGCCGTCCATCGACCCGTTCTTCTTCCATCGGGCCGCCTGAGCGTTCCACCGGGCCGGCCGAGCGCGCGCCCGGAGCGCCCGCCACGATCCTTCGTGGCGGGCGCCCCGCTGTCGGGCACTGTGGTTCGGGGGTGTTCAGGCGGTGGCCAG
Source organism: Kitasatospora sp. NPDC058048 (assembly GCF_042885555.1). Taxonomy (NCBI): domain Bacteria; kingdom Bacillati; phylum Actinomycetota; class Actinomycetes; order Kitasatosporales; family Streptomycetaceae; genus Kitasatospora; species Kitasatospora sp. NPDC058048. The sequence continues at coordinate 256,940 of NZ_JBHVRT010000006.1, forward strand.
GCAGAGCTGCACCAGCCCGGCGTCCACGTCGCGGATGATCTGTTCCATCTCCGCCCACCGCGGGTGGAACTCGGTGCCCCACTCGACGGTGAAGCCGAGCACCTTGCCCTGGTCGGGGTCGGCGAAGGTGCGGGAGTAGACGTAGTCGTCGCTGGTCCCGCTGGTCGGGTACAGATGGAAGCCGCTCATCGGCTTGTACGACAGGCCGCGTACGCCGTTGACGCCCTTGCAGAACGCCTCGGCGAGCAGCACGGCGGTGTCCTCGTCGTCCTTGGGGATGTACTCGGCGTACGTGAGGTCGCCGGGCAGGCCGCGCTTGCCGTCGTAGTCGGAGTTGCGGAAATTCATGTCGGGGTCGACCGACTGGTTCTCGTCGTCGCCCCAGTTGTAGAGCATGTCCTGCGAGTAGCTGTGCACGTCGACGAACCACCGGGTCAGCGGGAGCTGGTCCAGCAGCCACTGGACGTTGCGGGTCTCCGGCTCGGAGAACGGGCTCGGGCCGGCGTAGACCTGCTGGTCGCACGGGTCGTTCGACACCTGGGGGTTGGCGCCCGGGGCGAAGGCGGTGACGAAGTCGAAGAGGAAGTCGTAGTTGCGGTTGAGGTCGACGCCGACGCAGTCCGGGGCCGGGTTGCCGCCGGCGTTCGCCGGGTTGCGGTTCTTGCGCCACATGGGCCTGACGGTCTGGCTGTAGTGCCGGCCGTCGGGGTTGACCAGCGGGTAGAGCACCAGGTCGAGCCGCTGGAGCAGGCCGCTGACCTGACCGGCGGTGAAGGCGGTGCCGCCGTAGCCGAGGCCGGTGCCGTCCCGGTGGGCCTCCAGCAGGTCGGCGGCGAGGTGGACGAGGATCTCGCAACTGCCCCACTCACGGGCGTGGACACCCCCGATCATCATGACGCACGGCTTGGGGGCCGGCGCGGGTTCGCTGATCACCAGGGCGTGGGCGGTGCGGCCCTCGAACGAGGGCTCGGGCAGGGTGACGAGTTGGGTCAGGTCGGGGAAGGCGGTGGCCAGGCTGGTCACGGCGGACTCGACCTCGGTGACGTTCAGGTACGGCATGGCGGGCCTCCCGGGTCAGCCGGAGAGCTTGGCGGCCAGGCCGCGCGGGACGGCGTCGGCGGGGGCGAAGCGGTCGCCGCTGCCGACCTCGGCCTGGGCGGCGCGCCCGGCCTCGCTGGCGTTTCCGGTCATGGTGACCGTGACGCCCTCGCGTTCGAGGGCCGGGATCCGGTCGGCCGGGACGTAGACGTCGATGCCGATGCGGCCGTCCTCCTCGACGTGCGGCCGTCCGCCGACGTCGGGGCGGGTGTCGCGCAGCAGGGCGCGCAGGGTCTCCGGGTCCTTGGCGGTGACGCGGAGGCGCAGGATGTCATCGGGGGGTGACGTGTCGGGTGCGGAGGACATGGGGACCTCTTCCGGGCGCCGTCAGCGGGCTGCCGCGGTGGTGCCGGGCGGCGCGGCGGCGCCGATAGGAGCGGATATGTCCGACGTGTACCTCGTATCCTCAGGATCCGCCGTCACGGTAGAAGTCGTCAAGGGGCGGCTCGGGCATCCCGTCGAGCAGGCTGTCCAGGCCGCTCAGCATCTCGGCCTCGTGGTCGAAGTCGGCGAACCGGGGCACCAGGGCGCGCAGCCTGGGGTAGTCGGCGGCGGGCAGCCGGTGCAGGCCGAGCCGCAGCGCCGGGTCCGGCTCGCTCGGGTTGTCGACCACCTGGCGCTTGTCCACCAGCAGGCAGCCGAGGTTCCAGGCGACGAAGGTGCGGTAGACGGTCAGCGAGCCGGCGTCGTCGAAGCCGGCCCGGCCGAGCACGGCCAGGATGTGCTCGGTGAGGTCCAGCACCGAGGCCGGGCGGCGGGCCACCGGGACGGCCAGCGGGCGGGTCGCGACCAGCGGCAGGATCTCGGGGTGGGCGTGCGCGGTGGCGGCGAACGCCCGGGCGATCCGGCGCAGTTCGGCGCGCCAGCCGTCCGGGTGGGAACCGCCGGTGGAACCGGCCCGCAGCCGGGCGTTGATCTCGTCGAAGTAGGCCTCGACCAGGCCGTCGATCAGGGCCTCCTTGCCCGGGGTGTAGCGGTACAGGGCCATCGACTCCACGCCGAGCTCGGCCGCGAGCCTGCGCATGGTCAGCGCGCCCAGGCCCTCGCGGTCGACCAGGGCCACGGCGGCGCCCAGCACCAGCGGGCGGCTCAGCCGGCCCCGCTTCTCGGGGGCGTCCTGCTCGGCCATCTCCGCACTCCTCCGGGTCGGTGGCAGCGTTCCCGGTCGCGCCCGGGCCGTTCGGACGGTCCGGTGGACCGGCCGTGGCGCGGGGCCCGCTGCCTGGGCTGGGGTTCGGCGTTTTCGGCGGATGTCACTCAGCGGATACAGAACCAGGATACAAGGTAGGAATCGGACGTAAACGGGTCAACAGGATTTACCGGGTCGGTTCGCCGATCCCGCTGGTCAGCCGACCGGCGGTGGAGCGGCGGGGGCGACCGGCACGGCGACCGGGGCGGCGGGGTCGGTTGCGGAGGGTGGCCGACGCGGCGGTGGCGGACCGGCGCCGCGGAGTTCGGTGGGCCGTGGTGAGCAGGCGTGGGGCGGGTTTCCGGGCGGCGGGCCGGTGACCGGGGCGGTCGGTCCGGTTGCGGTGCGTGGTCGGCGGGGGTGGCCGACGGCGCGGGTCCCGGGCCGCCAACCCGGGACCCGAGCCCCGGATTCGGCGCGGATTCGATTCAGCCCCGGGACTCAGTCGAGCAGCAGCCGGACGGCCAGGGCGGCGACGAGGGCGGCCGAGCCCAGCGCGGTGAGCAGCCGGCCGCGCGGGCCGGTCAGCGCCCGGCCGAGCAGCGCGCCGCCGGAGGCCAGCAGCAGTTGCCAGCAGGCCGAGGCCGTGAAGGCGCCGACGGTGAAGGCGGCCCGGGCCGGCGCGCCCTCCTGGCTGCCGCCGCCGAGCACCAGGGCGGCGAAGTAGAGCATGGTGAGCGGGTTCAGCAGGGTGATGCCCAGCAGGGCGAGGAAGGCCCGGGCGGGGGTGGGCGGCGCGGCCCGCGGTCCGGCGGCGGTGCCGGGACGGCCGCGCACCGCGGTGACGGCCGTCCGGGCGGCCAGGGCCAGCAGCACCAGGGCGGAGACGATCCGCAGCGGCCGGGCGACCGGTTCGACCAGCGGTGCGAGGCCGGTGCCGCCGGCCGCGGCGAGCAGCGCGTAGAGCCCGTCCGCGGTGGCCACCCCGAGCGCGGCGCAGGCGCCGGTGCGCAGCGAGGTGTGCGCGGTGAGCGACACCAGGTAGGCCCCGACGGCCCCCACCGGGACGGCCACGCCGAGCCCGGCGAGCAGCCCGGCGGCCAGCGCGGCCCTCATGGGCGGGCGGCGTCGGGCCTCCGGGGACGGCCGGGCTGCTGTCGGCCCGGGGCCGGGTGGGCGGCGGGCGTAGGCAGCGGGCGGGCGGCGGAGTCGGTCATGCGCCGATGGTGACGGCCCGGGGAGGGGGCGGCAAACGGTTTTCCGGGAGCCCGGGATAGCGTGGGGAGACCCCGTGATCACCATTCCGAGGAGAGCCGATGAGCAGTCAGAACGACCCGGTGCGCGCGCTGTTGGCGGAGGCCTGGGTGTCCTGGGCGGAGCGGGGCGCGGCCCTGACCGCCGAGGACTGGGAGCGGCCCACCCGGCTGCCCGGGTGGACCGTACGGGAGTTGTACGCGCACGTGGCGCCGGTGCCGGAGATGTTCACCGGGCTGCGCGCGGCCGTCCTGGACGGGCGGCCCGAGGTGGTGGACGGGGCCGGAATCCTGCGTGTCTACAACCGGCCCGGCGGCATCGCCCACACCGCCGCCGACCAGGTCGCCGAGGCGGCGAAGCAGGTCGCCGAGGTGGCCGAACCCGCTGTGCTGATCGCCCGGTTCGGCGTCGAGGGGCCGCCCGCGCTGGACGGCCTCGCGGACCTTCCGCCGGACACCGCGGTGGCGCACCCGCTGCTCGGCAGCGTGACGGTCGGCGCGCTCGGCGAGGTGGCGCTGATGGAGGCGACCGTCCACCTGCTCGACCTGATCGCGGCCGTCGGCGGCCCGCCGCCCGCCGAGGGGGCGCTGGACTTCACCCGTGCGCTGCTGGCGCGGGTCGCCGACCCGGTGGACTTCATCGAGGCGGCGACCGGCCGCGGCGCGGCGGTGGTGCTGCCGGTGGTCCGGTAGGGCGCCGGGCCGGCCGTTCGCCGGGGTGCTCCCCCGAGGGGCCGGCCGCCGGGTGAGGCGTATGCGTCTCATGTCATGAGCCTTTCAAAGGCGCGGGTTTGCTGTCACTCTGCTGCTCCCGGCCCGATCCCCACGAGAGGCTCCGATGAAAAGACTCCTGCCTGCCCTGACCGGCGCCGCGCTGTTCGCGGCGACCGGCCTCGCGGCGCTCGCCACCCCCCCCGGGGCGAGCGCCGCGGACTGCACACCCGCCCAGGTCGTGGCCAACGACGGCTTCGAGTCCGGCAGTTCGCCCTGGACGGCGCCGAGCGGCGCGATCACCGCCGACAGCGGCCAGAGCGCGCACTCCGGCAGCTCCTACGCCTGGCTCGACGGCTACGGCTCCAGCCACACCGACACCCTCTCGCAGTCCGTCACCCTCCCCGCCGGGTGCGGCACCGCGACGCTCGGCTTCTGGCTGCACGTCGACACCGCCGAGACGACCGCCAGTACGGCCTACGACAAGCTGACCGTCAAACTCGGCTCCACCACGGTGGCCACCTACTCCAACCTGGACGCCGGGAGCGGGTACGTGCACAAGACCGTCGACGTCTCCGCCTTCGCCGGCCAGACCGCGACGCTCGCCTTCACCGGCGTCGAGGACGCCAGCCTGCAGACCAGCTTCGTGCTGGACGACGTCACCCTGGACGTCTCCGGCGGCGGGACCACCCCCCAGCCCGGCGACCCGACCCGCACCCCGGCCGCGCCGGCGTACACCGTCGACCTCAGCAGCGATGCCTCCGGCGGCAGTTGGACCGGGCACGAGAGCGTGACCTTCAGCAACGCCTCGCCCACCGCGCTGAACGAGGTGTACCTGCGGCTGTGGGACAACGCCCACGGCAGCTGCCCCAGCACCCCGATCACGGTCACCAACGTGACCGGCGGCACGCCCTCCCCGCTCACGGTGAACTGCACCGCGCTCAAGATCACCCTGCCGGCCCCGCTCGCCCAGGGCCAGAGCGGCACCGTCGGCTTCGACCTCGGCATCACCGTGCCGAGCGGCGCGGACCGCTTCGGCCACGACGGCGCGTACAACTTCCTCGGCAACGCCCTGCCCGTCCTGGCGATACGGGACGCGGCCGGCTGGCACCTCGACCCGTACACCAACAACGGCGAGTCCTTCTACTCGGTGGCCTCCGACTTCACCGTCACCCTGGACCACCCGACCGGCCTGCTGGTGCCCGCGACCGGCACCTCGGTGGACACCCCCGGCACGACCGGCCGGACCGTCACCAAGGCGACCGCGAGCAAGGTGCGCGACTTCGCCTGGGGCGCCGGACCGTTCACCAGGATCTCCGGCACCTCGGCGGCCGGGGTGAAGGTCAACGTCTACTCGGTGGCGGGCATCAGCGCGGCCGACTCCAAGTCGATGCTCTCCACCGCGACCTCGGCGGTCGACGCCCACGCCCAGCGCTTCGGTGCCTACCCGTACGGCGAACTGGACGCGGTGATCGACAACAACTTCTGGTTCGGCGGCATGGAGTACCCGGGCTTCGTCCTCGACCTGGTCAGCACCACGGCGCTCACCCACGAGATCGGCCACCAGTGGTGGTACGGCATCGTGGGCGACGACGAGTACAACAGCCCCTGGCTGGACGAGTCCTTCACCGACTACGCCACCGACCTCGCCCTCGGCAAGACCGGCAACGGCTGCTGGAACAGCGTCTCCTGGGCCTCCTCGGCGGAGAAGATCACCAACTCGATGGCGTACTGGGACGCCAACTCCTCGCGCTACTCCACGGTCGTCTACGGCTACGGCAAGTGCGCCCTGCACGACCTGCGCCGGACGATCGGCGACACCGCGATGACCACGCTGCTGCGGAACTACGCGCAGGCGCACTGGAACGGCGTCTCCACCACCGCGGAGTTCAAGGCCGCGGCCCAGGCCGCCACCACCGTGGACCTGACCTCCTTCTGGAGCCAGCACCGCATCGACGGCTGAGCCCGGGCAGCCCGTGGCGCCGCCCCCGGCTCCGGCCGGGGGCGGCGCCCGTCGGCGTCCCGCCGCGTTCCTGTTCGCGTCCACTTCGCTTCCCCCGGCGGCCCCTTGACGGCGCCGGAGGCCGGGAGGACGCTGTACGTGTACGACATAAGCGTGTGCCGTACACGGACAGTCGAAAGCACACGACCAAGAGTCGCGAGGCTCCCGGCGCTGACCCGACCGCTGGAGCGATCATGTCGACCAACCACTACGTGGCGCTGCCGGACAGCTCCCGCGTTCCGCTCGACGGAGCGCGGGTCATCGGACCGGCCGACCCACGGGCACCCCTGACCGTCACCGTCTACCTGCGGCGCGACCCCGACGCGCCCCCGCGGCCGGACCTGTACGAGCTGGCGCTCCAGCCGCCGACCCGCCGGACCGTCCCCACCGACGACGAGTACGCCGCCGTCCACCGCTGGCGCGACACCGACCTGAAGGCCGTCGAGACCTTCGCCGCCGAGCACCGCCTCGCCGTCTCCAACGAGAACCCGCTGGCCCGCAGCGTCCAGCTGACCGGCACCACCGGGGACGTCGCGGACGCCTTCCGGGTCACCCTGGCCCGCTACCGCTACCACGACGCCCGCGACAACCCCCGCGTCTACCGCGGCCGCGAGGGCGCCGTCCACGTCCCCGAGGAGCTGAGCGGCGTCATCACCGGCGTGTTCGGCCTGGACGACCGGCCGATCGGCGCCAACCTGCTGATCCACCGGACGGACGTCAGCCTCCCGATCACGGCGAAGGCCGTACCGGCCCTGCCGACGGGAGTCTTCTTCCCGCACCAGCTCGCGAAGCCGTACACCTACCCGGCCGGTCTCGACGGCACCGGCCAGTGCATCGCCGTCCTCGCCTTCAACGGCGAGACGTCGCCCGGTGTGCCTTCCGGCGGCTACTCGTCGGACGCGTTGCGCACGTACTTCACCGCACTGGGGCTGCCCGTGCCGGACATCACCAATGTGGTGATCCAGAACGTCGGATCCCCCGGCAACGACCCGGGCCCGGGCGACGCCACCGCGGACCCGTTCGACAGCACCGACGAGATCATGCTCGACCTCGCGGTGGTCGGCTCCCTCGCACCCGGGGCGAAGATCGTCGTCTACTTCAGCAAGTTCACCGAACAGGGCTGGACCGATCTGGTCAACCAGATCGCGACCGACACCGTCAACCGGCCCGCGGTGATCTCCAGCAGCTACGGCAACACCGAGGACGGGGGCCCGCGTTGGACCCCCGCGGGCGTCGCCAACGTCGACGGCGTCTTCATCAACGCCGGCACCAAGGACATCAGCATCTGCTGCGCCTCGGGCGACGACGGCTCCCGGGACGTCCACATCGGCGAGCGTGCCCACGCCGACTTCCCCGCGTCCAGCCCGCACGTGCTCGGCGTCGGCGGCACCCACCTGGTGGTCCAGGGCGGCGCGGTCGACCAGGAGATCGTCTGGGACGACGGACCGGGGGCGCGGACCGGGGGCGGCATCAGCAGGATGTTCCCGGTGCCCCCCTACCAGGTCGGCCTCACGATGCCGGTCGCCGCGAACCCGCCGCACGTGCACGGCCGGGGTGTGCCCGACGTGTCCGCGGTCGCCTCCCGGAACACCGGCGTGGTCGTCCCGAACGTGGACGGCGTGCACGTCGACCTGGTCGGCGGCACCAGCGCGTCGGCCCCGATGTGGGCCGCCCTGCTGGCCCGGATCAACCAGGGGCTCGGCCACCGGGTCGGCTTCCTCAACCCGCTGCTGTACGCGCACTTCGCGACCGGCGTCCTGCGGGACATCACCGTCGGCAGCAACGGGGCGTACCCCTCCGGGCCCGGCTGGGACCCGTGCACCGGCCTCGGCAGCCCGGGCGGCCAGCAGCTGATGGACGGCCTCAAGGCCCTGTGAACCCCCGTCGGTCCGACACCGGCCGGTGCGGGACGCCTTGCGGCGCCCCGCACCGGCGCGGGTGCGTCGGCCCTCGGCCTTCGGCCCTCGGCCGTCAAGCCGTCAAGCCGTCAAGCCGTCGGCTCTCGGCCGTCAGCCCAGGGCGAGGGCGCGGAGGCGGTCGGCCGCGCCGTTGAAGTAGTTCTGGTCACCGGGGAAGGTGCCGGAGTCGGCGAACTGCCAGAAGGTCTGGTAGCCCCAGCCGTTCGGCAGGGTGCCGACGGAGGAGGCGTAGCGGGCTATCCAGAGCGGGTTGGTGGTGCCGAAGCCGCCGTTGTTGCCGGTGCACTGGGTCCACCAGTTGGTGGTGGTGTAGATGGTGGGGTAGCGGCCGGTGCGGGAGTGCACGGTGTTGCTGAAGTCCCGGATCCAGCTGACCATGGCGCTCTGGCTGAGGCCGTAGCAGGTGGCGCCGTAGGGGTTGTACTCGATGTCCAGCGCGGGCGGCAGGGTCTTGCCGTCGGCGGACCAGCCGCCGCCGTGGCTGACGAAGTAGTTGGCCTGGGTGGCGCCGGAGGAGGCGTTCGGCAGCGCGAAGTGGTAGGCGCCGCGGATCAGCCCGGCGTTGTAGGAGCCGTTGTACTGCTGGGCGAAGGACGGGTTGGTGTAGCCGGTGCCCTCGGTGGCCTTGACGTAGGCGAACCTGGCGCCGTTGGCGGCCACCGAGGACCAGTTGACGTTGCCCTGGTAGCTGGAGACGTCCAGCCCCGGGGTCTGGGTGGCGGCGAGGGAGGCGAGCGGGGCGGCCGCGCTGCGGCCCTCGCGGGCGGCGACGGTGGAGCCGGCGAAGTCCTGCTCGGGGTGGAAGCCGGGGCGGCCTTCGGCGACGGGGGCGACAGGGGCGGGGTCGGCCGCGTAGGCGGGGGCGGCCGCGCCGGCGACCAGGGCGGTCGCGGCGGCGAGGGCGGCGAGCGCGGGCAGACGGCGGCGGGCCGGTCTGTCGCTGCCGGTGGTGCGGGCGGAGCGGGAAGAGCGGGGCATGGGCACTCCTCTGGTCCGAGCAGGGGGAGGGTCGAAATGACCCGGTTCGGCCGGGGCCTGACCGGCCGTACCGCAGAGTAGCCATGTACCTGGCACCGCCACCAGGCATCTTTTTTCACATAGTGAACGCACGTCGGATATGCCGGAACACCGCGACCGGCAACCGGCGTTGCCGGTTCTGCCGGTCCGGTCGACCGGGGGCGGGAACCGGAACCGGGGAGGGGGACGGGCCGCGGTCGGCACCGGAGGGGCTCCGGGGCGGCTCCGGGTGCGCCCGGCGCGCTGTGGCACGATGCCCGCGGGCCGGCCACCACGGGCGGCCCCGCACGTGAGGAGAGGACCAGCCATGACCGAGACCGCCACCGATTCCGCCCGGCCCGACGGGGAGCCCGTGTTCCGGCCCGCCACGCCCGCCGACGTCCCGGCGCTGGTCGCCCTGGTCGAGTCCGCCTACCGGGGCGACTCCAGCCGGGCCGGGTGGACCACCGAGGCGGACCTGCTGGACGGCCGGCGCACCAACCCGGAGGCCGTCACGGAGGCCGTGGGCCACTCCGAGGGCCTGGTGCTGCTGGCCGAGCGGGACGGCGAGCTGCTCGCCTGCTGCCAGCTGGAACAGCGCGGCGAGCGGGCGTACTTCGGGATGTTCTCGGTGCGCCCGGGTCTCCAGGGCGGCGGGATCGGCCGGGCCGTGCTGGCGGAGGCGGAGCGGCTGGCCGTCGAGCGGTGGGGCGTCGGCGCGATGGAGATGACGGTGATCGAGCAGCGCGCCGAACTGATCGCCTGGTACGAGCGGCGCGGCTACCGGCGCACCGGGGAGTTCAGCCCGTTCCCGTACGGCGACGAGCGCTTCGGCATCCCGCTCCGGCCGGACCTCCGGTTCGCCCACCTCGTCAAGGACTTGAAGGCGGATTCCTGACGGAATGGACGTCCGTGTACGGAAGTTGACGGCTGCGGAGGTGCTGGAGCCATGACCGGCCGGGGAGTTGACGACCCCCGGAACGGCTCTGGCTCGGGGTCCGGTTCAGTTCCGCTGGACCGGATCTCCGCAGGTGACGCACGGTCAAGTCACTGAGCTGGGGCGATGCGGAGATGTCATACCTCGTTCATTATTGGTCTAGGCCAATGTGAGAAGCTGAGCGCGAACGGCCACGCTCCGTCCGCTGCCCAGGGGGGCCATTTCCGCATGCCCGTACTCCATGGCACCGCCATGCCCGCATTCGACACCGGTCCGCGCCGGACACCCGCGGACCCGGACGACCACCGCCTGCCCAGCCCGCCCGACGACGAGGAGCTCTACTGGTACTTCGGCCCGCAGCGCCGCTGGGTGCTGCTCTGCGCCACCCTCTCCTACGCGGGAGCCACCGCCACGCTCGGCCTGTTCGCCCTCAGCAAGCCGCTGCTCTGGCCCTTCCTGGTGCTCACCGTGCTCAACGCGGCCACCTGGCTGCTCTCGCTCACCGACGGCCAGCGCGCCCGGCGCTTCACCCGCGACTCCCACGACCTGCTGCTGCGCGCCTGGAACCCCGACCGCGCCCCGAGCGTCGACCTGCTGCTGCCGACCGCCGGTGAACCACTGGCCGTCCTCGACAACGCCTACCGGCACACCGCGGCCGTCCAGTGGCCCGGCGAGCTGACCGTGCTGGTCCTCGACGACGCCGGCCGCCCCGAGGTGCGCCGACTCGCCGAGTCCTACGGCTTCCGGTACCACGCCCGGCCCGACCGGGGCCGGTTCAAGAAGGCCGGCAACCTCAACCACGGCCTGGCCGAGGGCACCGGCGAGATCGTCGCCGTCCTGGACGCCGACTTTTGCCCCCGCCCCGACTTCCTGCACCACCTGGTGCCCTACCTCGACAACCCCGAGGTCGGCATCGTGCAGAGCCCGCAGTGCTTCGACACGGACGCCGACATGTCCTGGCTCGAACGCGCCGCGGGAGCCACCCAGGAGATCTTCTACCGCTGGATCCAGCCCTCCCGGGACGCGCAGGACGGCACCGTCTGCTGCGGCACCAACGCCCTCTACCGCCGCGCCGCGCTGAAGCGGATCGGCGGCTTCGCCGAGATCGACCACAGCGAGGACCTCTACACCGGCCTCGCCCTCGCCCGCGCCGGATGGGCCACCCGCTACGTCCCCGCGCTGGTCGCCAAGGGCATGTCGCCCACCGGCCTGCCCGCCTTCATCAGCCAGCAGTACCGCTGGTGCCTCGGCTCCCTGGCCCTGGTCCGCGACCCGGACTTCCGCAAGGGGCCGCTCCCGCGGTCCGCCCGGCTCTGCTTCTGGAACGGCATCCTCGGCTACGTCACCAGCGCGGTGAACGTCTTCGCCGTGCCGCTGCCCGCCCTGATCATGCTGTTCTTCCGGCCCGAGGAGATCCAGCCCTGGCAGGTGCTGCCGTTCCTGCCGCCGATCTGGGTCGCCCTGGTGCTGCTGCCCGCGATGTCCCGCACCCGCTGGCGCTTCGAGGTCACCCGGGTCCAACTCCTCGGCGGGCTCTGCCACGTGGTCGCCATCGTGCACGCGCTGCGCCGCCGCTCCGCCGACTGGGTGCCCACCGGCGCCGTGTCCGGCGGCAGCTCGCTCGCCCGTGCCGTCGCCCGGATCGGGGTCGGCTGGCTCGGCTTCGTCGTCCTCGCGGGCGCCGCCGGACTGGTCCGGGCCGCGCTGCTGCACGGCTGGCGGCCGTACTGGGCGCTCGCCGGGCTGCTCGCACTCACCGCCTACACCATGATCCCGCTGATCCGGGAACTGCGGCCGCTGCTCAACGGCACCGGCGGCGGCAAGGGAGCCGCCGTCGGCGAGGTCGCCGCGCCCGCACCGGGCCGCTCCGACCTCGGGTTCGGACGCGCCGAGGCCGTCGCCGTCACCGCCGTGCTGCTGCTGTGCGGGCTGCTGGCCTCCGGCTGGGCCGACCCGCTGATCGTCTGACGGACCGTCACACCACCTCTGTCCCACCGAGTTTCCTTGCGCGTCGCCCCACCGGCGCGGACACCGCCCGGCCGCCCCATCGGCCCGGCGGGCCCGACAAACCGCTGCCAGCCCTGCAAGGAGCACCGCCGTGTCAACGGCCGTACCATCGTCCTCAGCCTCGTCCTCCTCATCCGCCTCGGCCCCGTCCCCGTCGTCCTCCTCGGCCTCGTCGCCGCCGGCCGCGCCCGCCGCGACCGACACACCCGCCGACCTGCTGCCCGGCGTCGTCCGGGTGGGCCGGGAACCCGCCGCCCCGCAGGGCGCCGCCGTCGCCGAGAGCGGGCAGACCCGCCGGCGCACCGCCTTCCGCCCCGACATCGAGGGGCTGCGCGGCGTCGCCGTGCTCTCCGTCCTCGCCTTCCATTCCGCCGTCCCGGGCCTGACCGGCGGCTTCGTCGGCGTCGACGTCTTCTTCGTCGTCTCCGGCTTCCTGATCACCGGCCTGCTCGTCGGACGCCCGCTCGGCCTGTGGGACTTCGCCGCCCGCCGCGCCCGGCGCATCCTGCCCGCCGCCGCCACCGTGCTGGTCGCCACCGCCGTCGCAGGCGGCGCCCTGCTCGATCCGCTGCGCGGCACCGACCTCGCCCGCGACCTGATCGCCTCCGCCGGCCAGTTCGCCAACTGGCGCTTCGTCGGCGAGCAGACCGACTACCTGGCCGCCGAACGCGACCCCAGCCCGCTGCAGCACTTCTGGTCGCTGGGCGTGGAGAACCAGTTCTACCTGCTCTGGGGCGTGCTGCTGCTCGGCCTCGCCCGCTACCTCCACGGGCGCCGCCGCACCCTGGCGATCACCCTCGCCACGGTGGCCGTCGGCGGGATCTCGCTCGTGCTCTGCCTGCGCTGGACGGCCACCTCCGCGCCGCTCGCCTACTTCTCCACCGGCAGCCGGCTCTGGGAGTTCGCGGCCGGCGCCTGCGCGGCGCTGGCCGGCCCGGCGCTGGCCGCCCGCGCCGAGCGGCGCCCGGTGCTGCGGACGCTGCGGGTGCTCGGTTGGCTCGGCCTCGCCGCCGTGCTCACGCCGGTGTTCCTGTACGACCGCAACACCCCCTTCCCCGGCACCGCCGCGCTGCTGCCCGTCCTCGGCACCGCCGCCGTCCTGCTCGCCGGGCACGGCACCCCCGGCGCCGCCGAGGCCGGACGGCTGCTCGCCACCCGCCCGCTGCGCGCCGCCGGACGGCTCTCGTACGCCTGGTACCTCTGGCACTGGCCGGTGCTGACCATCGCCCAGGCCCGCTACGGCCCGCTGCCCTGGACCACCCTGCTCGCGCTCACCGCCGCCGCCGCGCTGCCCGCCTGGCTCACCCTGCGGCTGGTCGAACAGCCGCTGCGCTACGGCAGCAGCCCCGCCCCCCGGCGCGGGCTCGCGGTCGGCGCCAGCGCCCTGGTCATCCCGCTGATCGCCGCGCTCACCCTCGGCGGCGGCACCGTGCGCGCTCTCGGCGACCCCTCCGCCGGGCCCGTGGCGGCCCCCGCCGGAGCCCCCGACGGCCCGAGCCTGCTCGCCCCCGGCGCCCGGGTGCTCACCCTGACGCCGTCGCTGGCCCGGGCCCGGGAGGACTTCCCGCCCGGCAAGGGCTGCGAGATCCCGCTCAACGCCGACAGCAGCCCGCGCTGCCTCTTCGGCGCCGAGGACAGCCCCGACCGGATCGTGCTGCTCGGCGACTCCCACGCCGGGCAGTGGATCTCCGCCGGCCTCGCCCTGGCCGAGCAGCGGCACTGGGCCCTGGAGGTCCTGGTCAAGCCCGGCTGCCCGCTGGCCACCCTCACCGTGCGCAACAATGTGCTCGGCCGCACCTTCGACGAGTGCGACCGCTGGCGCGAGAACACCCTCACCCGGCTGACCTCCGGCCCCAAGCCGCGCCTGGTCCTGATGGCGGGGCTCAACCGGTACGGCAGCCAGGAGGAGCGCGCCGAGGGCTGGACCCGCACCCTGGACCGGCTCACCGCGCTCGGCGCCCCGCTCGCCTACCTCGGCGACACCCCGATGCCCGGCAAGGACATCCCGACCTGCCTGGCCGCCTCCGACGGGCGCTCGGACGCCTGCTTCTTCCCCCGCGACACCGCCTTCGAGCCCGACCCGGTGCTGGACGGCGGGCTCGCCGCCCGCTATGGGGTGCGGACCCTCGACCTCGGCCCGCTGCTCTGCCCCGGTGCCGGGCCCTCCTGCCCGGCGGTGCTGGAGGGCGTGGTGCTGTACCGGGACACCGGGCACATCACCGACACCCTGGCGCGGGTACTGGCGCCCCGGCTGGACAAGGGACTGCTGGGGACGGCGGGAGCCCCGGGCGCACCGGCCGGTTCTGCCGCGCCGACCGGATCGACCGCGCCGACCGGCCCCACCGGGTAGGCCGGCCTGACCGGTTCGGTGATTCCGACCGGCCCGACCGGTTCGGCCGCGTCCATGGCTCCGGGGCCGCCCTCGGCTCAGCCGTGGATTCAGCCGTAGATGCTGTGGCAGAGCCGGGCCGACTCCGACCCGGCCGGCCAGTGGCCCGCCCGCTCGGCCTGGTCGCAGATGCTGTTCCGGCCTCCGCCCGCCCCGGCACCCGCCGGGGTGGGCGCGGCCGACTGGCCGCGGGCCGGAGCCGGGGCGTGCGGGCTGTGCCCCGGCTTGGGGCGCGCGCTCGCCGAGGCGTGCGCGGCGTCGGTCGTCGCACCGGCCCCGGCACCGGGCGCGGCCGCCGTCGTACCCGGCCCGCCCACCGGGATCACCGCGCCCGGGGTGGGCGGCGGCAGCGGGGACGGTGCCGGTACGGCCGGTGAGGGGGAGACCGGCAGCAACTGCGCCGCCGGGTCCGAGGCGGAGGGCGAGGCGTCCGGCAGCGCCGCCACGCTCAGCTCGTCACCCGCCCCCGGCCCGCACATCACCAGGACGGAGGCCAGCACGGCGCCCGTCCCGACCATCGCGGCCGTCCAGGCCCTGCGTGACAGACGCCTCGGCGGCGGCGTGGCGGTGGACCACGGCGGTAGCGGATTCGTCGGGACCGGCGGCGGCTGCCAAGCGTTCTGCGGCCACTGCCACTGCCCTCCGGTGGGCTGCCCAGTCATGTGCTCGTCCTTCCAGCGGCCCCCCTCAGAACCTTTCCGTGCTCAACGAGCGCGCCGACGCCGGGACATGACCCGGAAGAGGGGTCTGGACGGGCGTTGATTGCCACCGCGCCACATGCTGGGGGACATGGAGACCAACAGCACGTCCAAACCCCTGGTCGAGGTGGCCGAGTTCCGGACCGACAGCCGCTATCGCCTCATCCACTTCGAGGGCCACGGCTGGGAACCGCTCGCACAGGAGGAGTTCGAGCCGCGCGTCCACCAGCTCTTCCCGGACCTCGACCCGCGCGACCCGCAACGGGTCCACTGGGCCGACCGCCCCTGGGAGTGGCCCGCCTGGCACCCGGGCGAAGCCTGAACGCACCGCCCGAACGCACGGGCCGGGCGCTCCGGGCGGGTCCGGGTGGCCCGGAGCGGTCCGGTATGTCCCGGCCTGAACGGATGTGGCGCGGTGCGATGCGACCCGAACCGCTCGGTGCAGGAGTGACGGACCCGTTCCTTCGTTACGCTGAGCGGGTGAGAGTGGATCACTTCTGGCACCGCCTGCCGGGCCGGGCCGTGGGCACCTGCTCGCCGGAACAACTCGGCGAACTCGTGCCCCGCGACCGCGACGTCCGGTACGACCGGCTGGCCGCCGCCGGCCTCGCCCTCGGCGTGCGGCGCACCGCCGTCCTGATGGAACTCGCGCTCACCGAGAACGGCCTGCATCCCGACCCGGCCGCCCGACTGCCCGTCTACGGCGGCGGCCCGCACCAGCCGGACGGCGCACTGCCGGACGGTGCCGTGCCCGTGCTGCGCCCCGAACAGGTCGCGGCGGCCTCCGCGTTCCTGCGCGACTCGGCACTCGGCGAACTCGTCCGCCAGCAGAACAGCGTGCTCGCCCGTACGGCCGTGCACCTCGGCTACCCGACGCCGTGGTCCGAGGCCTGGGCGACGCTCGTCGTCCACGACCTGCGCGAGCTGCGGGACTTCTTCGCCCGCGCGGCCGCCGCCGGGGACGCGGTAGCCGTCCGGGAGGCGCAGTGATCACGCCCGCGGGGACCGCCGGGTACGGCGCGGCGGCCGAGCAACTCGCCGTCCAGTACGAGAGCGTGAGCTTCACCGAGGTGCACCGCGAGCTGCACCACCTGTACCCGGCCCCGCCCGCGTCCGTCCTGGACGTCGGCGCCGGCACCGGCCGCGACGCCGCCGCCCTCGCCGCCCTCGGCCACCGGGTGGTCGCGGTCGAGCCGACCCCCGAACTCCGGGCCGTCGGAGAGCGGTTGCACGCCGGCTCGGACGTGCGCTGGGTCGCCGACGCGCTGCCCGAACTGCCCGCGCTCGTCGCCGAGGGCACGAGCTACGATCTCGTCCTGCTCACCGCCGTCTGGATGCACCTCGCCCCCGCCGAGCGCCCACCCGCGATGGCCGCCCTCACCCGCCTCCTCGCCCCCGCGGGACGGCTCGCCCTCACCGTCCGCCACGGCCCCGTCCCGCCGGGCCGCCACATGTTTGACCTCCCGGACGAGGCCACCGTCACCCTCGCCGCCGACTGCGGGCTGCGCCTCCTCCACCGCGCCACCCGCGCGGACCTGCACGGCCGGGGCGAGGTCCGCTGGACGCTGCTGCTCTTCGAGCGGGAGGCGTAGGCGCTCGGCCCGGGGCGGTAGCGGCGGGCAGGCGACCCCTCCACGGCGAGGTGCGCCAACGCCTCGGGCGGCTCGGGCCCGTCCCGTACGGCCGGCAGGTACGCCCTGGCCTGCCGGAGGTTCAGCCGCGCCGTCGCAGCGACCGCGCCGTCCGTCCGCGCGAGCGCGCGCGCCTCTGCCGCCAAGGGGTCGGGCGGCCGGACGCCCTGGATCCGCTCCCGGTCGTCGCGGGCGTTCGCCGAGCCTCTCTCCGTCGTCGTGGCGACCGGCCCGGCGGACCGTTCGCCGGTCGGCCCGGGGCGTGTTCCCCGGCGGCGGAGGAGGGCCGCTACGGCGATCGACGGTCGGTGGGGGCGTCCGATCGACGCAGCTTCGTCCGGCGGTGGCCGGAGACCGTTGTCAGGCGGCACGGGCGACCGGTAGACGGGAGGCTCCGAGCGCCGATCCTCCGAGCGCCGATCCTCCGAGTACCGGGAGTGCCGTGAACGCCCTGAGACTGCTCGCCGTGCCCGCCGCAGCCCTCGCCCTGACGCTGAGCGGCGCGACCGCCGCACCCGCCGCACCAGCGGCGGCTCCCGACCCCGCGCCCGCCACCGTCACCATCTCCGGTCCGGCCAACGGAACGACTGTCCAGGCGCACGTGGGGGACACCGTCCAGGTGGAGATCCTCGCCGTGCGCGACTACACGGTGACCTGGTACTGGTACGCCCTGGGCACCCCGACGCCCGCCCTGCTCTCCCAGACGGCGGGCAGCGCCGAGCCCAACGGCGACTCCCACGGCACCTTCTCGGTGACGGCCGCCGGGACGGCCGCCATCACCGCGATCGGCCGCTGCGTGCCGGACCGCGGCACGATCTGCCCGCCGTGGGCCATCAACTGGAAGGTCACCCTGGCGGTTTCCTGACCGGACCCGGGACGCACCGCCGCCCCGGGCACCGACGACGGCACTCAGTGGCAGGTGCTGAACTTCTACCAGCAACCGCCACTTGAACACGCCGGATGACAAGGGTTCTTGTCATCCGGCCCTCAAGCTCTGGCTCAGGTCAAGCGGCAGGTGCGCCTAGCCGGTCCCACGAAGCCTGGCCGGGGATGCCGTCCGCCGCGCTGCCGCTGTAGCCGCACTTGCGTTGCCACTTCGGGTACTTCTCGGGCCGCATCACGCTCGGCAGCGCCCGACAGCTTCGGTCCAGGCAGTGCAGCGAAGTCGGCCGTATCGTCACGCACGGGTGAAGGCCCGGCACATCCGGGCAGGAGCAGGAACGCACCTGTTCCACGAACGGCTCAAGCTGATCGGTGCCGACTGGTGACGGTACGATCCGCGGGGATGTGCCGGTCCGCCGCGGCCGCCGGAAAGGAATGATTCCGTGAAGAAATTCATACTCTTCGATCATGACGGTGTCCTGGTCGACACCGAGTTCTGGTATTTCAGATCCGCGGAACGCGCCCTGGCGGAGGCCGGTTTCACGCTGGACAAGGACCAGTACCTCCGGGACATGGCCCTGGGGGCGGGCTCCTGGGTCCAGGCCAGGGCAGCCGGCATCGACGACCTGACCCTCACTCGGGTTCGCGAGGCCCGTAACGGCTACTACCAGGAGTACTTGCGGACCGAGGCCATCGAGATCGACCGCGTCGTCGACACTCTCGCCGAACTGTCGGGGTTTGCCCGGATGGCCATCGTGACGACCTCGAAGCGGGCCGACTTCGACATCATCCACGAGAAGCGCCAGATCAGGCAGTTCATGGACTTCGTCCTTGTGCGCGAGGACTACGAACTCGCCAAGCCGAACCCGGAACCGTACCTGGCCGGGCTGAAGCGCTTCGGCGCCTCCCCGCAGGAGACCCTGGTCGTGGAGGATTCAGCCAGGGGACTGGCCTCGGCGGTGGCCGCCGGCATCGACTGTGCCGTTGTCCACAACGAGTTCACGAAGGCAGACGACTTTTCCCGGGCAACTTACCGGATCGACAGCCTGAGCGAATTGAAGGAAATCCTTCTCCCGGAAAGCTGACGCCGCTTTGGCGCAGAGCCCGCAGCTGGTGCGCCGGGTGAGGGCCGACAGTAGGCAGACGAGTGATCGGCGTGCCTACCGGCTCGAAGCCGAGGCCAAAACGAAAAGCTCACACCGAAAACCGCCCATGGCCCCCGCGTGGAACCGGACGGGACGTGCGCCGAGATTCGCCAGGAAATCCGTGAACTCGCCTGCCCCTCCCCCTAATTGAGACGGTCGCGCATCGGCGCGGCATCGATGGCTGTTGGAGTTGTGGGTGGCGCCGTGGCGCGCGGGAAGTCGGCCGGGCCGACTTCCCACGCCGGCGTCACGGTGCGCCGAATCCCTCCTCGACCAGGCGGGTGGCCCAGCGGGTCAGGGCCGGGGCGAGGGGCGGGTGGGTGAGGCCGGCGTCGGCGGCGAGGCGATCGGCGGAGCCGGTGTCGTAGCGGTCCTCGGAGAGGAAGGTGAGGGTCTCCGGGTCGGCGCCGGTGAGGACGCGGGGGAGGCGGCGGACGAGGGGGACGGGGATCAGGGCGCGGGGCGGGCGGACGCCGAGGTGGCGGGCGAGGAGGGTGATCAGCTCGGGGAGGCAGGGGGTGGTGGGGTCGAGGACGGTGTGGGCCGCGAGCGGGTCGCGGTCGTGCTCGGGCACGGTGGCGAGGAAGCGGGCCAGGTGGTCGACGGTGACGACGGGGAGGAAGGTCTGCCGGGTGCCGGGCAGCAGGGGCAGTCGCCCGCGGTGGAGTTGCCGGACTAGCTGGGCCGGGCCCAGGTACTGGCCGGCCTCGCCGGTCCGGGAGTGGCCGATGACGCTGCTGGGGTTGACGGTGGTGAGCGGGACGCCGAGGCGGGGTGCGGTGACCCGGACGGCGGCGTCGCCGAGGTGCTTGGAGGCCTCGTACGCGCCGAGGCGGGTGTAGAGGGTGGCGGTGGCGGAGGGGTCGAGGGGGTATCGCGGCCGCGGGTCGCGGCCGACGCGATAGCCGGAGAGGTGGACCAGGCGGCGCAGCCCGGGTCGGGTGGCGGACCAGTGCAGGGCGTGCAGCGCGCCGTGGACGTTGGCGGGTTCGGCCTGGGCGCGGGTGAGGCCGAAGGCGTAGCGGGCGGCGAGGTTGTGGACGTCGCGGACCTCGCCGAGCCGGGCGTCGTCCTCGGGGGAGAGCCCGAGGCCGGGGCGGGTGAGGTCGGCGGTGACGGTGGTCGGTGCGGTGCCGTCCGCGCCGTGGTCGTGCAGCCACCGGCGCAGGGTGTCCGCGCCGGTGGTGTCGCGGACGGCGGCGGCCACCGGCTCGCCGCGGCCGAGGAGTTCGAGGACGAGCCAGCGGCCGAGGAAGCCGGTGGCGCCGAGGACGAGGGTCCGGGGCGGTGGGGCGGGGGTCACGGTGAACTCCAGGGATCCAGAATAAGTAGACCGGTCTGCATATTTTTCGGGCGCGGGCGGGCGGCGGCGCGGAACGGCCCGCCGCCCGCGCTCCGGCTACCGGCTGCCGAGCAAGTGCCGGACGGCGTGCCGGGCGTGGTCCAGTGGCTCGCGGCTGCGCCGGACGGAGGCGAGCAGGACGGCCCCCTCCAGCAGGGCGAGCGCCTGCCCGGCGGCGGCCGCGGCCTGCTCCGGGCCGAAGCCCTCGCGCTCCAGGCGGTCGGCCAGGACCTGCTGCCAGCCCGCGTACAGCCCGGCGCAGACCGTCCGCAGGGTCTCGTTGGTGCCGGCCACCTCCAGGGCGACGGTGGCGATCGGGCAGCCGCTGGTGTAGTCCGAGCGCTCCAGGCGCTCGGCGAAGGCCTCGATCAGCTGCTCGGCGAGGGTGGCGGTGTCGGCGCCCTCGCCGGCCAGGGCCGTGAGCAGCGCCTCGACCTCCTGGCCGGCCTGGGTGAGTGCGGCGGCCACCAGCTGGTCCTTGCCGCCGGGGAAGTGGAAGTAGAGCGAGCCGCGCGGGGCGCCGGTGGCGGCCACGATCCGGTTGAGTCCGGTCCCGAAGTAGCCCTGCGCCTCGATCAGTTCCCTGGTGCCGGCGATCAGCCGGGCCCGGGTCTCCTCGCCCTTGACTCCCATGCGGCGATAGTAGACCGGTCTGCATATTTTTGTCGACGGGCCGTCGGGTCGCTCCGACGGTCCTCCGACGGTCCTCCGGCGGCCTTCCGGCGATCCTTCGGGGGTCCCTCGGAGAGGCGCTCGGGCCCTTGTCAGAAGCGGAGTTGGGGAGGGTAGCCGGTCCAGTGCAGCTCCTGCGGCAGGTGGCCCTGGTCGTTCAGCAGCAGCACAGCGGGCGGCCGGCCGGGGGTGTAGCGCAGGACGGTCAGCGCCGCGTTGGCCGCGTTGACGCCGAGCCAGCGCCAGGCCGGGGCGTCCAGGGCGTGCCGGACCAGCCAGCCGACCAGGAAGGCGTGGGTGACGACCAGCTCGTGCCGCTCCTCGCGGCCCGGCACCGGCCCGGTGAACCGCTCGACGGCCCGCCGCGCCAGCGCGGCGCCCTGCTCCCGCTCCTGCGCCGTGGTGGACGAGAGGAAGTTCAGCAGGAACTCGGCGCTGTCCTCGGGAAGTTCGTCCCGCTCGGGCACGTACGGCACGAAGTCCCCGGCCTCCTCGCACTGCTGCGGCCGCACGCCGGTCAGCTGCTCCGCGACCAGCCGCGCGGTCTCGGCGGCCCGGGGCAGCGGGCCGTGGTGCAGCACCGAGACCGGACGGCCGGCCAGCCGCCGACCCAGCAGGGCGGCCTGCCGGCGTCCGGCGGCGGTCAGCCCGGTGCCGTCGCCTTCGGAGGCGGCCTCGCCGTGGCGGGCCAGGTAGAGATAGCGGGTGGCGAGGTCGGTCATGCTCGGGGGCTCCTCACGGTGGACGAAGATCGATTCGCCCCGGAGTGACGCGCCGCGGGCCGTGCCCGGTTCCGGATCAGGTCGTGCCCGTTCCGGGCCGGGCCGTGCGCGGTTCCGGCTCGGACGGTGCCAGGTTCTGCCTCAGCCCGCGTGGGCCTCGTCCAGCAGCGCCAGCTCCTCGGCCGACAGCCGCAGTGCCCCGGCGGCGATGTTGTCCTCCAGGTGCGCCACGTCCCCGGTGCCCGGGATGGCCAGCACGTGCGGGCCGCGGTGCAGGGTCCAGGCCAGCCGCACCTGCGCGGTGCTCACCCCGCGCGCCTCGGCCACCGCCCGGACCTGGGCGGGCTCGGCCTCGCCGGCGCCGCCCTCCCGTCCGGCCCCGGCGATCGCGTAGAAGGGGACGAAGGCGATGCCCTGCTCCCCGCAGATCCGCAGCACCTGGTCCTGCGCCGGCGTGGCTCCGATGCCGTACGGGTTCTGTACGCAGACCACCGGCGCGATGGTCTGCGCCTCGGCGAGCTGGTGCGGGTGGACGTTGGACAGGCCCAGTCGGCGGATCGGCCCGGCCCGGCACAACTCGGCCAGCGCGCCGAAGCGTTCGGCGACCGAGTCGGTGCCGAGGACGCGCAGGTTCACCAGGTCGAGGTGGTCACGGCCGAGCTGACGCAGGTTCTGCTCCACCTGGGCGCGCAGCCGCTCGGGGGTGCGGGCGTGCTCGACCCACTCGCCGTCGAGGCCGCGGCCGGGGCCGACCTTGGTGGCGATCACCAGGTCGTCGGCGTACGGCGCGAGCGCCCGGTTGATCAGCTCGTTGGCGGAGCGCAGCGGCGAGAAGTAGAAGGCGGCGGTGTCGATGTGGTTGACGCCCAGCTCGACCGCGCGGCGCAGCACCCGCAGCGCCTGCTCGCGGTCGCGGGGGACGGCGTGCGGGACGAGTGCCGGGCCGGTCTGGGGCAGACGCATCGTGCCGAAGCCGATCCGGTGGACGGTGCGGTCGCCGAGCTTCCAGGTGCCGGAGGCGGCGGCCGTGACGGGGGTGACGGGCGTGACGGGGGTGTTGGCAACTGCGCTCGAAGTCATGCCCATGATGATCACTGCTGCACCGGCCTGAGCGCCAACGATTCGACCATGCGTGAATCCACGGGGGTGGGGCTCGGCGGCCGAACTGCCGTTCACGGCGGGTGACCTGGCGCGGATGCGCTTCGCGGTCTCCCCGATGCGGGAGGTCGGGCCGAACCCGCGGCTGCGCCACCGCACCCGCCCGCTGCCGGGGCCCACGGCCGGGGCGGGCCTCCCGCTGGTGCCGTCCGCCTTCACCGGCCCGGCGCTCTGCACCCGTCCGGCCCCGCCCGGACCTGTTGCAGCTCGCCTGTCCGGCGCGCGGCACCGGCTGTTGCTCCGTGCGCCGGCGTGTCGCCCCGGATGCCGGTGTCGTCGGGCCGCAGGCGCCGGACGGCCGTAATGTGCGGGACATGACACCCAATCGCGGTCCCCGGCAAGGCCCCCGGCACCTCCGGCAGCGGCGCCGTCGGACCGTTCTCGTCGCCGCGCTGCTCGGGGCCGCCATCGGCGCCGTCGCGCTCGCCGGGGCACCCGTGCGGTCGGCCGCCGCACCCGCAGCCGCCCCGGCCTCCGCCGCACCCGCCGCCGACACCCGGCTCCGCCCGGCCGGCGCACCGCCGACCGTGTACGCGCACCGCGGCGCCGCCTCCGCCGCGCCGGAAAACACCCTGGTGTCGGACGAGGTGGCCCGCCGGGCGGGCGCCGAGTGGGTCGAGAACGACGTCCAGCCCAGCAGGGACGGCGTCCCGTACGTGCTGCACGACGACACCGTGGACCGCACCACCGACGGCACCGGCCGGATCCGCGAGCTGACCGCCGCCCAACTGGACGCGCTGGACGCCGGCTCCTGGTTCGCCCCGGCCTACGCGGGCACCCGCCTGCCGACCCTGGCCGCCCAGCTGGAGGACCTGCGCATCCGCGGTGGCCGACTGCTGCTGGAGATCAAGGGGCCGCACAGCCGTGACGAGGTCGCCCGGATCGTCCGGGAGGTGCGCGACCACGGCATGGCCGACCGGGTCATGGTCCAGAGCTTCGAGGTCGACGCCCTGCGGCACACCCGCGAACTGGCCCCCGAACTGCCCCTCGCACTGCTCCGCTCCACTCTGGACGCCGACCCGGTCGCCACCGCCCGGGACCTCGGCCTGACCGCCTACCACCCCTCGGACGACGCGCTCTCCGCCCGCCCCGGCGCGGTCGGGGAACTGCACGCCGCCGGGGTGGCGGTCAACGTCTGGACGGTCGACCTGCCCGCCCGCTGGAGGGCCCTCACGGCGGCGGGCGTGGATGGGATCATCACCAACCGCCCGGCGGAGCTGGCCGGTTGGGCCGCGGCCTGGTCGGCGTCGGGCGCCGCCGGTTAGGCTGCCCGGCGTGGAGCAGGAGAACGCGCCGGGCGCCCGGCCGACGGGCGAACGGGCTGCCGACGACCGGGCCGCCGAGGAGTGGGTCCGCAGGCACTTCGGCCTGGTCCCGGAGCCGCAGGGCTCGCTGACCGCCTTCGACGGTCGCCTCGTCGTCGACCTGGACACCCGGCTCGTCACCGTGGACGGCCGCGAGGTGCAGCTCGCCCGTGCCGACGTCAGGCTGCTGCGCGGCCTGATCGAGCTGGGCGAGGGCGTGCACCAGGCGTACTCGATCATGTGGAAGGTCTACAACGCAGCCCTCCACCCCCATGAGCTGACGTTCCCGATGTCGCGGCTGAGGTGGAAACTCGGCGAGCCCTCCTGGATCGTGCGAACCGAGGAGGGCTACGGCCTGCGGCCCCCCGAGCTGCCGTAGCGGACGGTGCCCGCGCTCGACCCGACCCGACCGGGCCCGACCCGCCGCGCCGGGTGGCGGAGGCCTCTGCGAGAGTGCGGGCATGACGCCTCCGATCCTCAGCTGCGCCGTCCTGGACGACTACCAGGGCGTCGCCACCAGCAGCGCCGACTGGTCCCCGGTGGCGGGCCGGGTCTCGGTGACGGCCTTCCGCGAGCACTTCGGCTCGGAGGAGGAGCTGGCCGCCGCGCTCGCCGGGTTCGACATCGTGGTCACCCTGCGCGAGCGGGTGCCCTTCCCGGCCTCGCTGTTCGCCCGGCTGCCGCGGCTCCGGCTGCTGGTCGCCTCCGGGATGCGCAACGCGGCGATCGACCTCGCGGCCGCGCAGGCGCACGGGGTGACGGTCTGCGGCACCGCCAGCTCGGGCACCCCGCCGGTCGAGCTGACGTGGGCGCTGCTGCTCGGACTGGCCCGCGGCATCGTCCAGGAGAACACCGCGCTGCGCGAGGGCGGCCCCTGGCAGAGCACCGTCGGCGCCGACCTGCACGGCCGCACGCTCGGGCTGCTCGGCCTCGGCCGGATCGGCGGCGGGGTGGCCCGGGTCGGCCTGGCCTTCGGCATGGACGTGGTGGCCTGGAGCCGGAGCCTGACCGACGAGCGGGCCGCCGGGGCGGGCGTGCGGCGCGCGGCCGACAAGGAGGAGCTGCTCCGCGAGAGCGACTTCGTCTCGATCCACCTCGCCCTCAACCCGGGCACCCGGGGGCTGATCGGCGCGGCCGAGCTGGCTCTGATGAAGCCCGGGGCGTATCTGGTCAACACCTCCCGGGCGGCGATCGTCGACCAGGACGCGCTGCTCGCCGCGCTCACCGGCGGCCGGATCGCGGGCGCGGGCGTCGACGTGTTCGACAGCGAACCGCTGCCCGCCGACGACCCGATGCGCACCGCTCCCCGGCTGCTGGCCACCCCGCACCTGGGGTACGTGTCGCAGGACAACTACCGGCGCTACTACGAGGAGGCGGTGGAGGACATCGCGGCTTTCCTGGCGGGCGAACCGGTCCGTCGGCTGGGCTGACACCTCCTGCGCCCGGGAGAGCTCCGCCGCATACTGACGGCATGACGGGTGGAGACGGCGGCCGGGCGGCGGGCCGGCGCGGGGTGCTGCGGGCGGGCGCGGCGGCGCTGGTGCTGGGTGCGGCGGGGTGCACGAGCGGGAGCAGGCCGCGGGCCGCGACCACCGGCCCGGCCGCCAGGACGCCCGCCGCCACGACGTCCGTAGCTACGACGCCCGCCGCCACGAGCAGTGCCGGAGCGCCCGCGCGGACACCGACCCCGTTGCCCCGGCCGCCCCTCTGGCAGCCCGGCCCCGGCGAGATCCAGCCCGACGTCAAGCGCCGCGCCGTCGAGCTGGTCGCCGCGCTCGGCGCCTGGCCGCCCGGCGGGCAGGGCACGGAGGCGGCCCGGGCCCGGGTGGCGGCGCTCGGCCTGCCGCCCGCGCTGGCCGACGCCGCGGGTCCGCTCGCCCCGGCGGCGGCCGAGGCGAGCCTGGAGGTGATCGTCGCCCAGTACGGCGGCATCCTCGAGGACTCGGCGAGCGTGCTCGTGGTCTGCCGTCAGTGGACGCGCGGTCCGGACGGTTCGGTGGCCGAGGGCGGCACCACGGTGGACGTCCGGCTGAGCCGGGCCGAGCCGCGCTGGACGGTCACCGAGCTGCACCCGGGAGTGGCGGGCCCGGCGGCCGCCGCACCGCCGCCCGCGGTGGCCCGGGTGCTGGCCGAGCCCCGGATCGAGCTGCCGCCCGAGGCCGCCGCAGACCTGCGCAGCGGCACCGTGCACGACAGCGTGCTGGAGGCGATGCTGCGGCTGGCCGGCCCGTACACGCTCTCGGTGAGCGTGGTGCGGACCGGCCACCCGCTGGACGTCTTCGGGACGACCCGGCCCAGCGACCATCCGCTGGGCCGGGCCTTCGACGTCTGGCGGATCGACGGGCTGGCCGTGGTCGACCCGGGTACGTCCCGGCAGCTGGTCGAGTCCTTCATGCGGGACGCGGCCGCCGCCGGTTCGTACAACGTGGGCGGGCCGGTGGCGATCCCGGGTGCCGGTAACCGGTTCTTCACCGACGACACCCACCACGACCACTGCCACGTGGGGTTCAACCACTAGTTAGTCAGCTGACGTTGACCCCGCTCCAGGCCGCCGCGACCGCGTTGTACTCGGTGCTGGAGGCGCCGTACAGGTCGCGGGCCGCGTTCAGGGAGGCGGCGCGGGCGCCCTTGTAGTTGGTGGTGGAGGTCATGTAGACGGTCAGCGCGCGGTACCAGATCTTGGCGATCTTGTCGTGGCCGATGCCGGTCACCGCGGAGCCGTTGCAGGTCGCGCTGTTGTAGGTGACGCCGTTGATGGTCTTGCTGCCGCTGCCCTCGCTGGCCAGGTAGAACCAGTGGTTGCCGACGCCCGAGGAGTAGTGCACGTCGAGCTTGCCGACGCTGCTGCTCCAGCAGTCGGCCGAGGAGCCGTCCAGCGAGGGCTTGTCGAAGCGGCGCAGCCACGGCGGGGTGGACTGGTCGCTGAACAGGTAGTCGCCGGTGTCGACGCTGTTGTTGGCGTACCACTCGACCATGGTGCCGAAGATGTCGCTGGTGGACTCGTTGAGGCCGCCGGACTCGCCGCTGTAACGCAGGTTGGCGGTGGCGCTGGTGACGCCGTGGGTCATCTCGTGGCCCATGGTGTCGAGGTCGACCTGCTCCGGGTCGCTGCTGCCGTTGCCGTCGCCGGTCATCATGCAGAAGCAGCTGTCGGACCACTGGGCGTTGTCCCAGTTGGTGCCGACGTGGACGAAGACGGTGGCGCCCTTGCCGTCGTTCTTGATGCCGCTGCGGCCGTGGACGTTCTTGTAGTAGTCGTACGTCCAGGCGGTGTTGGCGTGGGCGTCGACGGCGGCGGTGGAGCGGTCGGTGGAGAACTTCTTCCCGTCGCCCCAGACGTTGGTGGTGCTGTTGAACGCGGTGCCGGAGGTGGCCTTGAGCGAGCTCGCGGAGAGGTTGTTGGCGTCCTTGGTGACGTGGCCGCGGACCGGGTCGGTCAGGGTGTAGCCGCCGCCGGTCTTGGCGGTGGTGTCGATGCTGATCCTGCCGGTGTACTCGGAGTTCCCGGTGCCGGTCGCCTGGTGCTCGGCGTCGTAGGACTCGATCTGCTCGCCGGTGGTGGCGTCGGTGACGACGATCTTGCCGGCCGGCTCGCCGTGCGCGCCGGTGCCCGCGACGGTGGTGCGCCAGGCCAGCCGGGGCGTGCCGTCGGCGGCCCAGACGACCAGCTCGGGGGTGCTGACGGCGTCCTGGACGCCCGGGGCGGCAGCGAGTGCGCCGGCCGCGCCGGACTGCGCGGTCACCTTCGGGACGGTCGACTTCACGGCGGCGTCGTGGGCGGCCGCGCGGGAGGAGTCCTTGAGCCTGCCCTTGGCGTCCTGGTGGACGACCAGGTCGCCGCCGACCACCGGCAGGCCCTGGAAGGTGCGGTCGAAGCGGACGTGCGAGGCGCCGTCGGCGTCCAGCACGACGTCCTTGAGCACGAGGTCCTGGCCGGTGCCGAAGCCGAACACCGCCGCGTTGTGGGTGACGTTGGCGCGGGCCTGGGATATCGCGGCCTCGCGCGGGGCGGTGGCGGCGGAGGCCGTGGCGGCCGGGACGGTGGCGCCGGCGAGGGCGGCGACGACCGCGACGGCTCCGGCCACGCGGGCACGGCGGGAGGAAGGCGTGGGGGTCACTCTGACTCCAGTGGGGGTAGCTGTGCAGGGAAAGGAGCTGCGTCAGAGATTGACCGGGGTCAGTCAGATTCAGCTAGAGGGAAGGTCATAACTTTGCCAAGTCG
Source organism: Kitasatospora sp. NPDC058048 (assembly GCF_042885555.1). NCBI lineage: Bacteria > Bacillati > Actinomycetota > Actinomycetes > Kitasatosporales > Streptomycetaceae > Kitasatospora > Kitasatospora sp. NPDC058048. The sequence continues at coordinate 285,157 of NZ_JBHVRT010000006.1, forward strand.
TGTCCTTCGTCGATAAAAAATGATCAGAACTTAACAATGGCTCTACAGTGCCGTCGTGACGATCGACTACCTGTGGCGCGGCCCGCTCACCGACCCCGAACTCGACACCCTGCACGCCGAAGGCTTCGGCCACCCCGGGGAACCGGGCGACCGGATCGGCCGGCTGGAACGGCACAGCCTCGGCTGGGTCACCGCCCGGCGCACCACCGGCGACGCCCTGGTCGGCTTCGTCAACCTGGCCTGGGACGGCGGCGCCCACGCCTTCCTGCTCGACACCGTGGTCGCCCCGGACGCCCGGCGGCAGGGCGTCGCCACCCGGCTGGTCGCCGAGGCCGCCGACGGCGCCCGCGCGGCCGGCTGTACCTGGCTGCACGTCGACTACGAGCCCCACCTGCGCCCCTTCTACCTCGACGCCTGCGGCTTGCGCCCCACCGACGCCGGGCTGTTGGCGCTCTGACCCCGGGGCCCGGGCCCGCGCCCCACCGACGCGGGGCTGTCGGCGCTCCGACCCCAGGGCCTAGGCTTCCGCCCCATGGACGGATGGGTGGGGGCCTGGACCGGTGGCCGGGCGGCGGTCCACGTGGGCGACGTGGCGGACTTCAACGCGCAGTTCTTCGCACCCGGCATGGACGAGGCCCAGCGCCTGCGCCGGCTGCGGCAGGCGCACCACTACGCCTGCCTGGCCGTCTGTTACAGCCCCGAACCGGCCCTGCTGGTCCTGCCCGCCGAGGTCGCCCCCGAGTGGACCGACTGGCTGGCCCGGGAGTTGGCCTGGGGCCCGGTCGAGGTGCACAGCGGTGTGGCGCCGGAGCGGACGGTGGCCGAGGCGCTCGCCGGCCGCCCCGCGCTGGCCGCCCGGATCGCCGACTCCGGCCGCCCGGTGGTGAGTTGGGGGCGGAACGCCGCGCAGGGCGAGGGCCCCGAGCTGGCCGCCGTGCGCCGCTACGAGTCCAAGGCCGCCGCCCACGAGCTGTTCACCGCCCTCGCCCCCGGGCACCCGGGGATCGTGGTCCCGGACCAGGAGCGCCCGGCCGGCCGCCGCCGGGCCGCCCGTCGGCTCACCGCCCGCGCCGTCCGGGGACAGACCACCGTACTGAAGAGCCCGTACGGCGTCGGCGGCTACGGCACCGTGGTGGTCGAGCCCGCCGAGCTGTTCGCGGCGGGCGGCGGCAGGGCGCTGCTGCGGCACCTGGTGCGGACCGAGATCCTGCCGCCCGAGGGTGAGTTGCTGCTGGAGGAGTACGTGGACCCGGGCCCGGCGGCCCGGCTGCGCGACCTCACGTACGACGCCCTGGTCGGGCCGGACGGTACCGTCCACCCGGTCGGCGCCGGGGCCATGGACGTGGCCGGCACCCGCTACCAGGGCGTCACTGTCGGTCCCGGCGCGGTGCCGCGCGCCGCCGCCGACACCGCCCGCCGGTTCGCCCTGGCGGTGGGGGAGCGGCTGGCCGCCGAGGGCTACCGAGGCTGGTACGACGTCGACTTCGTCACCGACCGGGAGCGCCGGCTCGCCCCCACCGAGATCAACCTGCGGCTCACCGGCCCGGCCGTCGCCTTCGTGCTGGCCGCCCGCCTCGACCGGGTGCGCGGCCCCGGCCACCTGGTGCGCACCCTGGACGGGATGCCGCTCGGCGCCCGGCTCGCCCCGGCCGCGCTGCACGACCACCTGGAACGGCTGCGTCCGCGCTGCGCCCGGCTCGGCGTCACCCTGCTGCCGCTGATCCCGACCGCCTGCCACGACCCGGAGCCCGTCGTCGGCCTGGCCCTCGCCGGGCCGGACGCCGAGGCGCTGGACGCGGCCGAGGCGCTGGTCGAGGCCGCGAACCGGGGGCTGACAGGGATGTTCGAGGCGCTCAGGTGACGGTCGAGGGGCTCAGAGATGCCGGCCCTTCCTGTCGGCCCCTCCGGGCTTCTCGCCCCCTCCGGCCGGAGGCTGCCAGAGCATGAACCGGATCAGCACCAGCGCCGCGAGCATCAGCGAGACGTTGAACGTGAACACCATCACGGTCTCGCGCAGCCAGTCCGTGGCCTTGGTGAGCCGGTACAGGTTGTCCTGCGGCCACCAGTTGACCAGCAGCCAGGTGATCGCCAGGTGGGCCAGCGCCGAGAGCCGGACCGGCCTGCCCTGCCGCAGGACGGCCTCGAAGCCGGCACCGAACCAGACGAGCCCGGCGCCGAACGCCAGGTTCTCGCACAGGTAGAGCAGCCGGAACCAGCCGCTGTACGGGGAGGGGACGCCGGTGAGATCGGTCGAGCCGGGGAAGAGCACATCGGTCATCGCCCACGCGCCCGCGGCGAAGATCAGCACGCAGAACACCGCGCCGCAGCCGCTCCCGAAGTCCGAGTTCCCGGAACCGCCGCCCGCCTTGCCGCCGCTCCGGCCGCCGCCCCCGGTCTTGCCGCCGCTCCGGCCGCCACCGGCCTTGACGGAGTGCCGGGCGGCGTGTCCCGGCGGGGCCGGCAGCGGCAGGGCCGCGCGGTTCAGCTTGCCGGCCCGGGTGCGCGGCAGCTCGGGAACCGGGATGACGGCGGCGGGCACCGACTGGCCCCTGAGCGCGGTCCTCAGGTACTGGGAGAGCGACCAGCCGTCAGCGCCGTCCGTACCCGGCTCGGTCACCGCGTAGCCGACCAGCTGCGGTTTCCCCGGTACCGTCTCCACCTCGACGACGGCCGCCTCCCGTACCGCCGGGTGCCCGCGCAGCACGCCCTCCGCGCGGACCGCCGCCCGGACCCGCGCCAGCACGCTTGTCGGCCGTCTCGTGCCGAGCGGTCCGATCACGGTCGCGGCCCGGGCGGTGAACTCCAGTACGCCGTCCGCCCGCAGCACCCCGAGGTCGCCGGTCAGCAGCACCCGGCCGTCCGGGTCGAAGTCCGCCCGGATGAAGCGACGGGCGGTGTCCGTGGGCCGGTTGAGGTAGCCGCGGGTCAGGCCGGCGCCGGCGATCGCGATCTCGCCCGTCATCCCCTGCTTGGCGGGGGTACCGTTCGGGCCGAGCACGTACACCCGGCTGCCGGGAAAGGGCCTGCCGACCAGCGAGACCCGTTCGGCGCCCTCGGCGGCGGCGGTGCCCTGCGCGTCGAAGTAGGTGCTGTCCACGGTGGCCTCGGCCAGCCCGTAGACGTTCAGCACCCGGGTGGCCGCGCCGAGCAGGCGTTGCAGGCCCAGCTGCTCGTCCAGGTACCACTTCTCGGCGCCGACGGTGAGCAGCCGTACCCCGGGCAGGCCCGCGCCGGCCCCCGCGCCGCCGGCCTCGGCCAGCAGGGCGGTCAGCCGGCGCGCGGTGCGGACGTTCAGCTCCAGGACGGTGATCCGCTCCGCGGCCACCAGGGCGGGCAGCGCCCCGAGGTCGGCGGCGCGGTCCAGGGTGAGGTTGAACGGGGTGACCACCAGGGTGGCGCCGGTGCAGAGCGCACGCACCCAGTCGGCGGTGAAGACGTCGAACTCCAGGCTCGCCGTCTGCAGGATCCGGTCGTCGGCGGTCAGCCCGTACACCTCGCGCCAGCCCTCGTACGCGGCCAGCAGGTTGCGGTGCTCGACCAGCGCGCCGGCGGGCAGGCCGGTGGAACCGGAGGTGTAGAAGACGCAGGCGAGGTCCCCGGGGCCGGTCTCGGGCGGCGCGAACGGCGCCTTCGTGGTTGTCTCCGTCGTGGTTGTCTCCGTCGTGGGTGTCTCCGTGTCGACGCAGACCAGCCGGGCCCTGCCCGCGTCCGCCAGCCGTACCCGGTGGCACTCCTCGGTGACCACCAGGTCCGGTGCGGCGTCCGCGAGCACGTGCCGCAACAGTGCGTCCGGCGCGGTCGGTTCCAGCGGCACGAAGGCCGCGCCCGCCTTCAGCACGGCCAGCAGCGCCACGTACACCTCGGTGCCCCGGCCGAGCGCGACCGCCGCCCGGCCGCCCGGGGCCAGGCCCCGTTCCGCCAGCACCGCGGCCAGCCGCCCGGCCCGCGCGTCCAGTTCCCCGTAGCTCAGCTCCCGCCCGCCGCAGCGCACGGCCACGGCCTCCGGCGCCAGCCGGGCCTGCCGTTCGACCAGCGCGTGCAGGGTGTCGACCCGCTCCCCGGTCATCCTCGTCCCCCTCGTCCCCGCTTCCCCTCGGAGGCACGATCCTCCTCCCAACTCCCTCCGGGCAACAGGGTTCTGGCGCGTCCACCCCTCGGACGTCCGGGCCCGTCCGCGGCCGACGGTTGTACTCTGCACGCGGACGGACGGCGCCGGCCCGTCCGGTGCGGCGCCCCGCCCGCACCCTGCCCGGCGCCGCGATCGGAGTCCCATGAATTCATCCGCCCCCGACTTCGCCGGGCCGCTGCTGCGCACCCGGGACGTGGACGTCGTGCGCGACGGCCGCCACCTGCTGCGCGGGATCACCCTGGAGATCCGGCCGGGCGAGCACTGGGCGCTGCTCGGTCCGAACGGCGCGGGCAAGTCCACCCTGCTCGCGCTGCTCGGCGCGGTCTCCCACCCCACCCGCGGCGAGGTGGACGTGCTCGGGCGCCGGCTCGGCCGGGTGGACGTGCGCGAGCTGCGGGCCCACCTCGGGCACGTCAACCCGCGCCACCCGCTGCGTTCGCCGCTGACCGTGCGCGAGGTGGTGCTCACCGGGCACACCAACACCATCGAGCCGGAGTTCCACCGCAAGCCGGCCCCGGAGGCGCTGGAGCGGGCCGAGCGGCTGATCGACACGCTCGGGATGCGCGCGATGGCCGACGCCGCGTGGACCACGCTGTCCCAGGGCGAGCGCGGCCGGGCGCTGATCGCCCGTGCGCTGATGCCCAGCCCCCGGCTGCTGCTGCTCGACGAGCCCGCCACCGGGCTGGACCTGACCGCCCGCGAACTGCTGCTGGACAGCCTGGACCTGCTGCGCCACCAGCATCCGGAGCTGGCCAGCGTGCTGGTCACCCACCACCTGGAGGAGCTGCCGGAGAGCACCACCCATGCCCTGCTGCTGCGCGGCGGCGAGTGCGTCGCGGCCGGGCCGGTGGCGGAGGTGATGACGACGGAGCTGATCAGCGAGACCTTCGGGCACCCGATCAGGATCAGCCGTCACGAGGGCCGCTGGACGGCCCGGGCGGCCGCCCGCCGGACACCGGGAAGGTAACGGTTCAGGGGGTGGGTGTAGACGAAAAATCGTCTTTACGTAAGGTATGCCTTAGCTAATGATGGTCGGCTGGCCCCCAGTCGCCCGCACTGCCATGGCACACCCATGCCCTTTTCCGTTGGAGCCCGCATGTCCGCCCGTCGCCGTTCCACCGCAGCCGCGCTGCTCACCCTCGCCGTGGCGACCGCAACCCTGGCCGGCTGCGCGTCCAAGAAGGACGACAAGGCGGCCTCCTCCGGCGCGGTCACGGTGAACGCGACCGACACCGCCTGCGAGGTCTCCAAGACGACCTTCCCGGCCGGCCACGTCGTGCTGGACATCAGCAACAAGGGCTCCAAGACCACCGAGGTCTACGTCTACGGCGACGGCGACAAGATCGTCACCGAGCGCGAGAACATCGGCCCCGGCACCAAGGCCAGCATCAACGCCGAGATCAAGGCCGGCTCGTACGAGATCGCCTGCAAGCCCGGCATGGTCGGCGACGGCATCCGCCAGAAGATCACCGTCACCGGCGCGGGCGGCAGCGCCGCGCCGGCCGACCCGCGCCTGGCCGCCGCCGTCACCGCCTACCGCACCTACGCCCAGGAGCAGGCCGACGCCACCATCCCGGCCGTCGAGGCCTTCGCCGCCGCGATCAAGTCCGGCGACCTGGAGAAGGCCAAGTCGCTGTACGCGCCCTCGCGCACCGGCTGGGAGCGGACCGAGCCGGTCGCCGAGAGCTTCGGCGACGTCGACCCGAAGACCGACACCCGCGAGGACAAGCTGGAGCAGGGCCAGGAGTGGACCGGCTGGCACAAGCTGGAGAAGTCGCTCTGGGCCGACGCGAAGATCGGCGACGACGAGAAGAAGCTCGCCGACCAGCTGGTCGCCGACCTCAAGGACTGGCAGAAGAAGATCCCCGAGGCCGAGATCACCGCGACCAGCATGGCCAACGGTGCCAAGGAGCTGCTGGACGAGGTCGCCACCAACAAGATCACCGGTGAGGAGGACCGCTACAGCCACACCGACCTGGCCGACTTCCAGGCCAACGTCGAGGGCGCGCAGAAGGCCTACGAGCTGCTGAAGCCGGTCGCCTCCGAGAAGGACGCGGAGCTCGCGAAGACGCTGGACTCCGAGTTCGCCGCCATCAACGCCCTGCTGGCCAAGTACAAGCAGGCCGACGGCACCTTCACCTCCTACGACAAGGTCACCGAGACCGAGCGCAAGGCCTTCTCCGACGCGGTCAACTCGCTGGGCGAGCCGCTGTCGAAGCTGGCCGCCGCCGTGGTCGTCAAGTAACCGGCCACCCCACCCGAAGTACCCCGCCGACGCCGTGGCGGCCCGTGATCCGGGCCCCACGGCCGCCGCGGGTCAGCGCACAGTCCAGCACAGTAGAAGGGCCCGCCCGCCGATGGACGCGGAGAACGAGCAGCAGAACGGGACGCCGGCCACCGCCGACGCCGCCGGCACCAGGAGCGCGGTCAGCCGACGCGCCGTCATCGGCTGGGCCGGCGCGGGCGTCGCGCTCGGCGCCGCCGCCGTCGGCTCGGTGGCGGCCGCCACCCGGCAGGACGACGCCGTCCCGGTCGCCGCCCCGGTCGGCGCCGAGCTGCCGTTCTACGGCGAGCACCAGGCGGGCATCTCCACCCCGGTCCAGGACCGGCTGCACTTCGCGGCCTTCGACGTCTCCGAGAAGGCCACCCGCGAGTCCCTGGTCAAGCTGCTCAAGGAGTGGACCAAGGCGGCCGCCGCGATGACCGGCGGCCGCGAGGTCGGCACCGGCGCGGTGCCCGGCTCGCCGGAGGCGCCGCCGGACGACACCGGCGAGGCCCTCGGCCTGCCCGCCTCCCGGCTCACCCTGACCATCGGCTTCGGCCCGAGCCTGTTCGAGAAGGACGGCGTGGACCGCTTCGGCCTCCTGGCCAAGCGCCCCGAGGCCCTGATCGACCTGCCGAACTTCAAGGGCGACAAGCTCGACCCGGCCCGCAGCGGCGGCGACCTCTGCGTCCAGGCCTGCGCCGACGACCCGCAGGTCGCCGTGCACGCGATCCGCAACCTGGCCCGGATCGGCATGGGCACCGTCAACATCCGCTGGTCGCAGCTGGGCTTCGGCAAGACCTCCTCGACCACCCCGGACGAGCAGACCCCGCGCAACCTGATGGGGTTCAAGGACGGCACCCACAACATCGCGGGCACCGACACCGGGAAGCTGGCCGACCACGTCTGGGCCGCGCCCGGCGACGGCCCGGAGTGGATGACCGGCGGCTCCTACCTGGTCGCCCGGCGGATCCGGATGCACATCGAGACCTGGGACCGCGCCTCGCTCAAGGACCAGGAGGACACCTTCGGCCGCACCAAGGGCGAGGGCGCCCCGTACGGCAAGGGCAAGGAGCACGACGCGCCGGACCTCAAGGCGATGCCCGCGACCTCGCACGTCGCGCTCGCCCACCCGGACGCCAACGACGGCCTGATGATCCTGCGCCGCGGCTTCTCCTTCACCGACGGCACCGACGGCCTCGGCCGCCTGGACGCCGGGCTGTTCTTCCTCGCCTACCAGCGCGACACCCGCAAGGCCTTCGTTCCGCTGCAGACCCGCCTCGCGGCGAGCGACAAGCTCAACGAGTACATCCAGCACGTCGGCTCCGCCCACTTCGCCTGCCCGGCGGGCGTGCGCAAGCCGGGGGAGTGGTGGGGTCAGGCCCTGCTCGGCTGACCTCACCCGCCCCCGGTACCCCCTCTACACCCCCCAGGAGCCCGCGTGTTCGGCAACTACCTGATCGGCCTGCGCGAAGGCCTCGAAGCCAGCCTGGTCGTCTGCATCCTGATCGCCTACCTGGTCAAGACCGGCCGCAAGGACCGGCTGCCGCCGGTGTGGATCGGCGTCGGCTCGGCCGTGGCGCTCTCCATGGCCTTCGGCGCGCTGCTGCAGTTCGGCTCCTCGCAGCTCACCTTCGAGGCCCAGGAGGCGCTCGGCGGCTCGCTGTCGATCATCTCGGTCGGCCTGGTGACCTGGATGGTGTTCTGGATGCGGCGCACCGCCCGGCACCTGAAGACCGAGCTGCACGGCAAGCTGGACGCGGCGATCGCGATGGGCACCACGGCCCTGGTGGTCACCGCCTTCCTGGCCGTCGGCCGCGAGGGCCTGGAGACCTCGCTGTTCATCTGGACCGCGGTCCAGGCCACCGGCGACGGCTGGAACCCGCTGATCGGCGCCGCGCTCGGCCTGCTCACCTCGGTGCTGCTCGGCTGGCTGTTCTACCGGGGCGCGCTGAAGATCAACCTGGCCAAGTTCTTCACCTGGACCGGCGCGATGCTGGTCGTGGTCGCGGCCGGCGTCCTCGCCTACGGTGTGCACGACCTCCAGGAGGCCGGCTGGCTGCCCGGTCTGCAGAGCACGGCCTTCGACATCTCCAGCACCATTCCCAAGGACAGCTGGTACGGCACCCTGCTGAAGGGCGTCTTCAACTTCCAGCCGGACCCGACGGTGCTCCAGCTGGTGGTCTGGCTGCTCTACCTGGTCCCGACCCTGGCCGTGTTCTTCAACGTCCTCGGCGGCGGGAAGAGCGGGAAGCCCGCCCGGCCGGTGGCCGCGAAGCCGGCCGCCTGATCCGGTCCTCCTCCACTCGTAGCGCCCCGTACCGCCCCGTCCGGCATCCGCCGGGCGGGGCGGTGTCGTGTGGGCTGCGCCGGTTCGCGCCAGCAGCGGCCGAATCCGGTCAGGAAAAGGAAGAAAACGGTCAGCTCTGACAAACTGCAGCCTCAATGGAACCGTTCTGCCACGGCCTTCGTACTTAGGGTGACAGACCCATGCCATTACTCACCCTTGGGGGGACCATGACCGTTCGCAGGCCTGCCAGGTTAGTCGCCGCCGGTGTCGCCGCCCTCGCGGCGACCGTCCTGCTGACCGCGTGCGACGACGTGAAGTACACCGACGACAAGCCGGGCGATCCGAAGGCGAGCGCCGCCGGGGCGACCGTCCCCGGCGACCCGATGGCCGGCCAGGCGGCCGGTTCGCGGTGCAAGAGCGACGAGATCACCGCCACCGTGCAGCTCAAGGGCGCGGGCTCGGCCATGCTGACGATCAAGAACAAGAGCGACCACAACTGCACCCTGTACGGGTACCCGGGCTTCGGCGGCCTGAAGGCCGACAACAGCGCGGACGCGCTGTCGGCCAACCGCGAGGCCCACCCCGGGCCGGCGGTGCTGGTCACCCTGAAGCCCAACAAGTCCGGCTATGCGGGCCTCAAGTGGACTGCCTGCGACAAGTCGGACGCGACCTGCCACGCGCTCACCGGCCTCCAGATCACCGCGCCGGACGAGACCACGCCGGTCACCGCCGAGGTGCTCGGCACCGACGGCAAGCCGGCCGGCCAGCTGCTGGTCTCGGCCGCCGGGGTGACCACCGGCACGCTGCAGCCGAACAACGAGAAGGTCCTGTTCTGACGCGTGCCGTCCACCTGACGCCGCTCGGCCGACGACAGTCGCCCGACGACGCACCGGAGCCCCCGGGGCGGTTCGACGAGAACCGCCCCGGGGGCTCCGGGCTTCCGTACCTCCGGACCGCTACTGGCTCTTGATCGAGTCCAGGATGTCCAGCCTGGCCGCCCGGTGGGCCGGCCAGAGCGCGGCCAGCAGACCGATCACGGCGGCCGCGAGCAGGAAGCCGACGGTCTGCACCGGCGGGACGACGGTGGTGATGTCCTTGAGGCTGTCCGCCAGCGTGCGCACGCCCGCCCAGGCGACCAGGATGCCGAGGCCGACACCCACCAGCCCGCCGAACAGCGCGATCAGCAGCGACTCCAGCCGGACCATCCGGCGGATGCCGAGCCGGTCCAGGCCGATCGCCCGCAGCATGCCGATCTCCCGGCGGCGCTCGAACACCGACATCGCCATGGTGTTGACCACGCCGAGCACCGCGATGACCACGGACATGCCGAGCAGGCCGTACATCATGTTCAGGATTCCGGTGATCATCTGGCGGTTCTCCGCCTTGATCTCCTTCGCGCCCTTGACCGCGATCAGCGGGTTGCCGCCGGTCGCGTCGCGCAGCGCCTGCTTCAGCTCCTCGGTCGCGCCGTTCGTGCCCTTGACCAGGACCTTCTCCAGGCCGGTGCCGGGCGCCAGGTGCGGGCCGACCACGGCCTCCGGGACGACGACCGAGGCCAGCGCGGTGTTGGCCTCCAGGATGCCGCCGACGGTCAGCGAGCCCTTGGCGCCGTCCGGGTAGGTGACGGCGAGGGCGTCGCCGACCTTGTAGCCGGCGTGCTCGGCCCGGCCCGAACTGACCAGCAGCTTGCCCTGCTTGAGGGCGTCCGCGGAGCCCTCCTTGACCTTGACGGTGGCCAGCTGGTCGATGGTCGCGGCGTCCACCGCGGTCATCCACTCGCTGTCCTCCCCGTTCTGCCCGGTCTTGACGGTCACGCCGCGCTCGGTGCTGATCACGCCGACGCCGGGCGCCTTGGCGATCTGGGCGGCGACCTCGGGGGAGAGCTTCGAGAAGTTCTGCATCGCGACCGTGTAGTCGGCCTTGAGGTCGCTCTCCGCGGCCTTGTCCACCGCCTGGTTCACCGAGGCGCCGATCACGGTCAGCGAGGTGATCAGGGTGACGCCGATGGTCAGCGCGGAGGCCGTGGCGGCGGTGCGGCGCGGGTTGCGGACCGCGTTCTCCTGGGCCAGCTTGCCCGGTGCGCCGTACACGGCGCGCAGCAGCGGGGCGAACAGCGCGATCAGCGGCCGGGACAGCAGCGGGGTCAGTACGAACACGCCGATCAGCAGCGCGCCGGCGCCGAGGCCGACCAGCTTGACCTCCTTGCCGGCCACACCGCCGGCCAGCGTGGCGAGGCCGGCCAGCGAGAACAGCAGGCCGATGGCGTTGCGGATCCGCAGGCCCTTCTGGGTGGCGGGCTGCTCGGCCGAGCTCATCGCCGCCACCGGGGCGATCCGGGAGGCCCGGCGGGCCGGCAGCCAGGCGGCCAGCACCGTCACCAGCACGCCGACCGCGAGCGCGGCGACCACCGTGGTCGGGGCGATGATCAGCGGGCCGTCCGGAAGGTTGGCGTCCATCGGGCCGTTGAGCAGCGACTTGAGCCCGGCGGCGATGCCGATGCCCGCCAGCAGACCGGTCACCGCGGCGGTCAGACCGACCAGCACGGCCTCGATCAGCACCGAGCGGGTGATCTGGCGGCGGGTGGCGCCGACGGCGCGCAGCAGCGCCAGTTCCTTGGTGCGCTGGGCGACCAGCATGGTGAAGGTGTTGGCGATGATGAAGATCCCGACGAACAGCGCGATGCCCGCGAAGCCCATGAGGACGGTGGTCAGGACGGTGGTGCCCTTCCTGATCATCTCGTCCTGCTCGGCGGCGAGTTCACGGCCGGTCTTCGCCTCGATGAAGTCGCCCTGCGGGACGGCCTGCTTGACGGCGGTGAGCAGCGCGGCGTCGTCGGTGCCCGGCTTGGCCTTGACGTCCAGCTCGGCGTAGCGGCCCGGGGTCAGGTAGAGCTGCTGGGCGGTGGCGGTGTCGAAGGCGGCGAGCGAGCCGCCGGCCACCACGCGCGGGTCGTTGGTGGTCAGGGTGCCGGTGAGCTTGAGCTTCATCACCGGGCCGTTGACCGCGACCCGGACGGTGTCGCCGACCTTGTAGCCGCCCTTGTCGGCGGTCTTGCGGTCCAGCGCGATCTCGGTGGCGTCCTTCGGGCCGCGGCCCTCGACCAGCGGGTAGCGCGGGTCGGTGCCGTCGGCGCCCGGCACGTAGTTGGTGCCGGTGGTGGAGAAGCCGTTGCCGATCAGCGCGCCCTTGGTGTCGGCGATGCCGGCGAAGCCGCTGACCACGCCGCGGACCTCGGCGGCGCCGGGCACCGCGGCGACCTTGGTACGGGTCTCCTCCGTGAGGGTCGGGCCGGCGATCCGGCCGCCGTCGTCGTCGCTGAGGTTGCGGGCCTCGCGGTCGCTGACCGTGACGGCGACGTCGGTGTAGCTCTTGGAGTTCTGGGTCCTCAGCGCGTTGCCGAAGGTGTCGGAGAAGACCAGCGTGCCGGACACGAAGGCGGTGCCGAGCATGACGGCCAGTACCGTCATCAGCAGCCGGCCCTTGTGGGCGAGCACATTGCGCAGTGCGGTGCGGAACATGGGGAGGCGTCAGTCCTGGGGGTACTCGGGGACGGGTGGCGTTTCGGGGGCCGGGGCCTCTAGCTGGTGCGGCCCTTGGCGTCGAAGCGGCGCATGCGGTCCAGGACGGTGTCGGCGGTGGGGTGGTGGAGTTCGTCGACGATGCGGCCGTCGGCGAGGAAGACGACGCGGTCGGCGTAGGAGGCGGCGACCGGGTCGTGGGTGACCATGACGACGGTCTGGCCGAG
>NZ_JBHVRT010000007.1:0-273535 GCF_042885555.1 Kitasatospora sp. NPDC058048
GATCGGGGCGACCGGCACCGGCGGCGACCCGGCGACCCGGCGACCCGGCGACCCGGCGACCCGGCGACCCGGCCCCCGGGCACGGGCAGCCGCCCGCCGTACCGCCGAACCCGGCCGAACCCGGCAGTCCCGGCCCCGACCTACGGGCGCTTGACCAACCGTGCGTCGGCGATCGCAGTCCCGCCCTCCTGTCGGGTCGGCCCCGCACCCGCGGGGATAGCGCTCGACGCAGCCCGCCTACGGACGCGTCCGGGTCTCCCCGCGATGTGCGACCGCCGCCCGGATCTCTGCGAGCGCGCGGTCGCGGTCGACCGGCGGCGGCCGGAACCGGCCGCCGGACCGTCGGACGTGTTCCTCCCAGCGGTCCTGCCAGAACTCCACCGTCCAGCCCGGCCATCGCTGCGGCATCTCGTAGGCCTCGGCCGACGCCCCGAGCACCCACCAGCCCACCCGGCGCCGAACCGGATCGACATGGACCCCGGCTTCAGCCGGCATACGACACACCGCCCGCTCCGGACCGCCGTCCAGCTGGTCGAGAAGCGAAATCCCCTCCCGGATCGGATGGTCGGCAACGTTCGCCACCACGTAGCAGCGGTCCGACCCGACCGTCACCACCGCGACCATCGGTTCGGGGTCGGCCAGGTCCTCCGGATCCGGTTCCAGCAACTCTCCGGGGAGAACACCGTGGTCGCGGTCGCGTACGAGCTCAGGATCCACCCCCAGGTAGCTCCGCAACTCCGCGGGACCGTCGTACGACCACCGCACATCCCAACCCGCCCAGGCCGCTCGCAACAGCTCCAGGGCCGCAGCCCTGTGGCGCATCACGGCACTCGGCCCCTCCCAGGCGAACACCAGCAGTACCCTGCGACCGAGGTCGATCAGCGCCGCCCCCTGGCAGTGCACGTCGTCCAGCCACCAGTCATCGACTCTCAGCCGTTGGACCATCGAGAGCGTTTCCGTCGGTCCGGCCAGCAGGTCGAGGTCGATCCCCACCGCGCCGAACCGGGAGAGATACAGCTCGTACTCGCCGTTCTCGCGGACGACGACAAAGTTCGCGCGGTCAGCCACGTGCCCAGGATGGCCGACACAAGAAGCCCGCCACCACCGATTTCACGCGGCAACGCGGCAACGCGGCCGCTTCGACGCCGACCGGTTGCGGCAGACGCCGGCCGCGCTGCCCCGGCCGAAGGCCGCCGACGGCCGGCTCGTCCTGGCCGTGGACGTGAGCAACCGGCTGCGGCCGGACGCCGAGGGCAGCGCGGACAGGCTGCTCTGCCACGCCTTCGGTCGGCCCGGGACCGACACCTGATGGTCCCGGGCCGGCCGTACTCGTTCGTCGCCGCTCTCGAACGTCGAGAAGGGCAGGCCCTGCTCGGCCGGCTTGGACCTGGCGATCCTTCTTGAGGACTGTGTCCCTTGAGCTACCGGAGCCCTGGCGGCCGTCGGCGGCGGTCGGTTACGGCATTGCTTCGAATGCCTCCCGATGGTCGCGCGTCCACTGCTCGAACGTGCCCGCCGGCCGGCCGAGCACCCGCGGCACGTGGTCGGTGACGTAGGCCGCACCGCCGGCGCGTGCCCAGCCGATGCCGGTGACCATCTCGGCCGGCAACCGGTCGAGCGCGTTCGTGTCGGTGACCCTGACCGGCCGTTCCAGCACGCCCTCCAGGATCGCCGCCTGGTCCGCGGACGTCAGCAACTCCGGCCCGGTCAGGTCGTACCGCTGCCCGTCGTGCGCATCGCCGGTCATGGCGGCGACGGCGACCGCGGCCACGTCCCTCGGGTCGACGACGGCCTGCCGGGAGTCGCCGGTCAGGTTCGGGATCGGTTCTCCGGCCTGGATCAGGGTCCGGTGCCACAAGAGGTTCGAGGCGAAGCTCGGCGGGCGCAGCATCGTCCACACGAGTCCGCTGGCCTCGATCGCCTCCTCCGCGGCGACGTGCCACGCGCCGACGGTCGCCCCGTCGAACCACTCGCCGCTGCCGATGGCGGAGAGCTTGACGATCTTACGGACGCCTGCCGCCCGCGCGGCCGTGACCAGGGCGATGTCGTGGTCCGCGGTGGGTATTGGGGGCACGGTTACGAGGAAGACCGTGTCGACGTCGGCCACTGCGCGCGCCAGCGACGCCGGGTCGTCGAAGTCGGCCCGCACCCCGCCGGGCCGCTCGCGGCGGGACATCGCCCGGAACGGCACGCCCCGCTCGGTGAGCAGACGGACGACGTGACTACCGATGGTGCCGGTGGCACCGGTAACAAGGATCATGTCCCGACGATGACAGCGCCCGCACAGCTCCTGATAGGAAGTTTCGGAACTATCGTGGGCCGCGTGAGTTCTCTCGTCGTGCCGCCCGCCCTTCAGCGATGGGTGGCCGGGATCGATGTCGCCACGGCGACCGGTTCGGCAGTGGTCGACGTTCCCGACCACGCCACCACACTTCTCGTGCGCACGGACAAGCGCGAACTGATCGTCATGGGCCCCCGCACCCGGGCCGCCTATCACGTCGCCGCGCCCGGCCGCTCGTGCGTGCGGGTCCGTATGCGGCCGGGTCGTGCCCAAGCCCTGCTCGGACGTTCGCTGAACGGCGTCGCCGACGGTGTCCTGCCGTTTGGCGAACTACCGGGCCTGGACATCGACCAGCTCGCCGCCGACCCGCTCGCCGCTCTCGAAGAAGCACTGGCCGACCGCCCGGAACCGTCGGAGCGGCTCGAAGAGGCGGCGCGTCTACTGGCCGACACCACCGTCTCCGCGACCGCGGCCCGGCTGCACATCAGTGAGCGCCGTCTGCATGCCCTGTTCACCGACGCCACCGGCCTGTCCCCCAAGCACTTCGCACGCATCGACCGCGTCCGCACCGTGCTCGCGGCCGACGCGGGCCGATGGGCGGACATCGCCGCGACGGCCGGCTACTACGACCAGTCCCACATGACCGCCGAGTTCCGCCACTTTATGGGTGTCCCACCGGCCGCGTTCACCGCTGGCCGGCGCCCCGCCGCGACTTCGTGCACCGGCTGAGTTCCAGGACACCGCACAGAGGAGCAGGGTTCCCGGCGATCACAGACCGTCGCAACCCCCGTGATCCCCAGGCCCTGTGCCTCTTCATCTCCCGAGGAGCCCCATCGCGCCTGTCTGCGCGACCTCCTGATGTCCTGTCCCGTGAGGTTGGGGATCGTCTTCAAGCCGTTCAGCTTCTAGATTGACCCAATGGTGGACTCCGATCCACTGAACCAACCTGTCGGGGCGCCGTCCGTATCCCGGGCGGCGCCCCGGCGCACCAGAAATGTGGAATGGAAAATGCGCAAGAGGCGTAATCCGTGGGCGCTCGCCTACTTCCTGGTCGGGCTCGTGTTTTTGCTGATCGCTGTCGCTGTAGCGGCCACTGCCACCAGGGTCGATGACCTCATCCCTATCGTCCTTGGCGGTGTTCCGGGCTTGATGCTGACGATCCGTGCCCCGATGTACGGCGTCGCCTTCGGAGACACCGGCCTGAAGTACTCCGGCCTGCTCAACTCGCGCTCCTACACCTGGGCCGAGATCCAGGAGGTGAGGTCCGCCGTCGTTTCGGGAACCCTGTTCTCCTCGACCGTCCCGGAACTGCTCCTGATCTCGGGCAAGATCGACCAGTTCCCGATGCTGGCGGGCTACGGGTCGGGGAACACGCCCAACCAGCGGATCGAGCAGCTCGTGGCCGAATTGGAAGAGGCGCGCTCGTCCGCCCTCTCCTCAGCACGGTGATCACGCCCTCCGACACTCCGACTTGGCTTCTCCGTTCCTGCTGGTCAGCAGCTTGGGAGCGGAGACGTCCCTGCCCTCTCTTCTGATCATGCCGACTTGGGTCAAACGACTCGGCCCGGACCCCATGGCGGTGTCCGGGCCGAGTTCTCGCTTGTGGGGCGGGCACCGTCGTCGAGCTCCCAGGGTTGGCGTGGCGGGTTCCGCGGCGATGCTCCCACTGGTTCCATGGCCTCGGCGAGGGCATGGTCCCGGGGTAGATGGCCGCGGGTGCGGCCGGCGGCAGCGGTAGTCCAGCGGAGCGGTGGCAGCAGGCCTGGCGTGGGCGCAGGCCGATGAGGCCCACCAGTTGCAGTCGATTCGAATGCTTCCGCGTTGCCGCCGCTCCGAGGGGCAGCTCGAGGTGTTCGGTGCTGGAAGGCTCAACCGCTCACGGTCGGAGACGTCAGGCTGTCCGGGCCGACGCGGGGGAGATCCCAGGCCGGTCACGGAACCGTCACATCGCCTGCGCCGAGCGGTGCGTATCGGTACGGTCACCCCCATCACCTGCACCACGTTCTCAGAGGAACCCCATGCGCCGCACCGCCCTCGTCCTGCTTGCCGTCGGCCTGACAGCCACCGTCGTCGCATGTTCCAGCTCTGGGTCCGGTAGCGAAAAGCCACCGGTCAGCGCCCCGACCGCGACGGGCAGCGCCACGCTCGTCAAGGACACTCCTGCCACCTCTCCCGCCGTCGCGACGAACATGGCGCCGGGCTCGGTGGCGGGTAGCGCATCGGCGACTTTCGCCATGGTCGCCATGACCGTGCAGACCGCGAAGTTCGGCCGGTCCGTGACGGCGGAGGACGACCCGAATCACCTGCTCGGCAGGCCCGGCCAGTACACCTCGAAGGTCACGTTCACGGACTCCCGCGTCAAGGAGGCCGACGTCGAGGGCGAGGACGCCGACTCGGTGGCCCGCGGCGGCGCGGTGGAGGTGTTCGCCACCGAGGCCGACGCCAAGGCACGCGCGCAGTACATCCAGGGCATCGTCAAGTCCCTCCCTGCGGCGGTGGAGTACGACTATGTCCGCGGCACCGCGCTGATCCGCGTGTCCAAGTTCCTGACGCCCGCACAGGCCGACGGGTACAAGGGAGCCATCGGCGCCTGACCTGCAAGGATGACGAGCCGGCCCCCCTTGGGGGTCAGCCGGTCGGGCATCCGGGTGTCCGGCTCGTCATGCAGGTCGACGTGACCTCGCGGATCGACCACAGCGAGCATCACCGGCTCCCGTCCGCGGCGAAAACACGAGCCGCTGGAGCTGCCGTTCCCCGCGGTTGATGCTGCGGAGGAACGGCAACCCTCATGCCTTCGTCCGGAACCTGATCTCAGTCGTCTTCGAAGGTCAGCCCCTCGACCGCCTCGCTGAGGATCTCCCGGTCCTCGGTCTGGAACTCGCGGGGGCGGATCGCCGGAAGTGGGGGTGGTCGAGGTCCATCTGCAGGGCCGCATGCAGCGGTGCCGGGCTCAGGTCCTTGCCGACGGGCAGTTCGGCGGAACTCCTCCCAGCAGGTCCCGCCGACCGGCATGATGACTGATAGTCACCACTCGCATCGCCAGAGTCACGTATCAGGTGTGGGAGAGATCAGGATGCCGAACGCCGTCACCGCCCCGTGGGGTGCCACCCGAATGCGCCCGTTCGCCGACACGCCGCCCTGGCCCGCCCTGACTCCGGTCATCGACCCGGACACCCAGGTCGCGGTCTTCCACGACGAGCAGGGCCGCACCGTCGAGCTTGGCAAGCACGGGACCAGCACCGACCAGACCGGCCCGACGAGCACCGGCGGCGGTGGCGGGGACGGGCAGAGCGGCGGCCAGGCCCAGCCGACCGACGTGGACACCGTGACCTCCAACGACCAGGACCAGAGCTGAACCATGACGGGTGACCGGCGGACGGCGGTCCTGGTGCTGACCTGCGCCTACGATCCGACGGCCGACATCGTGCTGCGGATCCTGGCCGAGCGGCAGGTACCGGTCGTACGCGCGGACCCCGGCGCCGACCTCCACCAGGGCGCCGCACTGACCGCCCGCTACACTGCGGCCGGCCGGCGCGGCACCCTCACCACCGCCAGCCGCACCCTCGACCTCGACCGGGTCCGCGCGGTCTGGTACCGGCGCCCCTCCGGCTGGGCCGCGCCGGCCGGCATGGACGGGCAGGACGCCGAGTTCGCCCGCGCCCAGGCCCAGTGGGGCGCCGGGGGCGTCCTCGCCGCACTGCCCGGCGCCCACTACGTGAACCACCCCTGGCGGATCCGGGCCGCCGAGCACAAGTCCGCCCAGCTCGACGCCGCGCTCGCGGCCGGCTTCGCCGTCCCCGACACGATCGTCACCACCGACCCCGAGCAGGCGCGCGCCTTCTGCGCCGAGCAGCCGGACGGCGCGGTCTACAAGCCGCTGTGGAACTCCCCCTGTACGGACGAGGACGGCCGGCCGGTACAGGCCTGGGTCGCCGAGGTCGCCCCGGAGGAGATCAACGACGCCGTCGCCGCCTGCCCGCACCTGTTCCAGGCCCGCCTGGCCAAGGACCACGACGTGCGGCTGACCGCGGTGGGCCGCGAGCTCTTCGCCGTCCGGATTGACAGCCCGGACCTGGACTGGCGTCGCCGCCAGGACCTGCTCACCCACACCCCGATCGACGTGCCCACGTCCGTACGCCGGTCCGTGGCCCGCTACCTGGAGCACTTCCGGCTCGTCTACGGCGCCTTCGACTTCGCCGTCGACGCTTCCGGCCGCTGGTGGTTCCTCGAATGCAACAGCAACGGGCAGTGGGCGTTCTTCCCGCCCCCGACCACCGACGCCATCGCCACGGCGATCGCCGACCAGCTCCAGAAAGGCCCCGCCGCATGACCACCACCGCCGCCGCGGACCTGCGCGCAGCCCTCGTCCGGCAGCTCGCCGCCGACGAGGGCCTCACCGACCCGCACTGGCGTGCCGCCGCGGCAGCCGTACCGCGCGAGGCCTTCGTCGGCGACTACTTCCGCGAAGTCCCCGGCTCCTTCCCCACCTCCTGGAAACCGGTCCGGGAAGACGGCGACGGCCGGCTGGAGGCCGTCTACACCAACCAGACCCTCATCACCCAGCTCGACGGCCGCATCCACCCCGCCGACACCGACCAACCGGTCGCCGGATCCCCCTCCTCCTCGTCCACCCTGCCCTCCCTGGTCCTGCGCATGTGGCAACAACTCGACGTCCACGACGGCCACTGCATCCTGGAAATCGGCACCGGCACCGGCTACTCCACCGCGCTCGGCGCCCACCGCCTCGGCCAGGAGAACATCACCAGCGTCGAAGTCGACCCGGACATCGCCGAACGCGCCGCCACCTCCCTCAAGACCGTCGGCTACGCCCCGCGCCTGGTCGTCGGCGACGGCCTCGCCGGCCACAAGCCCGCAGCACCGTACGACCGATTGATCGCGACCTGCGCGGTGCGCACCCTGCCCTACCCCTGGCTGCACCAGGTCAGGCCCGGCGGAAAGATCCTCGTCACCTTCTCCGGCTGGCAGTTCGGCTACGGCCTCGCCCTGCTGACCGTCACCGAACCCGGCGAGGCGACCGGCCGCTTCCTGCCCGGCTGGACCAGCTTCATGATCGCCCGCCCCCACGACCGCCCCCCGCGCCAGAACCCCACCCTCCTTCCCGGCGACGAACGCCCCACCCGCATCGACCCCGCCACCATCACCACCTGGACCGGCACCTGGGTCGCCCAACTCGCCGCCCCCTCCGCCGAACGCATCGGCGCCGGCGACCAACAGATCCTCATCGACCACGCCACCGGCTCCCACGCCCGCACCCAACCCGACGGCCACGGCGGATGGACCGTCACCCAACGCGGCCCGCTGCGCCTGTGGGACCAGGTCGAGGACGCCGTCGAGACCTGGCAGGCGGCGGGCGCACCGCACCAGGACCACTTCGGCATCACCGTCACCGGCGACGGACAGCGGGTCTGGCTCGGCGACGAGGACGGACCCGGCTGGCGCCTGCCGGTGTGAGCGTGCTGCCTACGCGGAGCCCGTGCCGGAGGAGAGTGACGTGTCGGGAACGGAGGCAGCCTCGGTGCGCCAGCGCCTGGAACACCGGTGGCGGTTGGCGACCACGGCGCCCGGAGGGCCGGCCGCGCGCAAGCTCACCAATAGAGCGCAGGGCGCACTCGACGCGGTGGCGTCCGGACGGCGGATCTCGACTGTGCTGCGGACCGAGGTCCGCTCCGCCCACGCGATGCTTCCGGTATTCAACGTCTCCGTGTTCGCGAGCGCGCTGGTCGCCCTCGCGGTGTTCGGCCTACCACCCGGTCATCGCGCGGGGATCCTCGGAGTGGATCCCCGCATCGCTGCAACTCGGCGGTCGGGCTGTCGCAGCCTGCGGGACCCATCTGCTGGTCCGAGTACAGCCACAGACCGCTCTGGTCAGAGTCCGGATCCTCCTCGCCGAAGCCGAAAACGTCGACGGTTCGGCCATTGGGTTCGCCACCGTGTTTGACGGGCCGCTCCTGCTTCCTGATGGGCGGCTCGCTATCGGGGACGTCATGGGCCAGAGCCGGTTCACGACCAGCCTGTTGGGGCCAGGTGCCCGCCGTGTGCGCGTTGACGTCGACGACGCAGTCGGCCACGCGCGGGCCGTGGATGTCACCGTCGCGCTGCGGGTGGACGGACCGTCCTCCGAAGTGCGGCGCTGCTTCGGGGCCTGGGAGTGGCGGTGATCGTGATCGGCGGTGTTGACCGCTGGGTCGGTGTCCGCCGTACGTCGCGAGCGGGCTGTCCTCCGCGCTGCTCCCCACGCAAGCCGAAGTCGCCCTCCCCAGCAGCCTGACGACCGGCCAAGAATGCACCAGGCGCACCAACCCCATCAAGGGCACTGACACCTCAGAGCTCGTCCTCGTCTCCCCGGTCGATGTCGTTCAGCGTCTCGCCGAACCGCTCCAGTGCCTCCTCCGGCCGGCAGCCGAAGGCGCGGCCGATGTACTCCCAGGTCATCAGGTTGCTGCGGGCCTTGCGGCCGGCCAGCAGCGCGGTCGAACCGGCGGCGCGCTCGAACCGGGCGGCCGCACGGGCGGCGGCGTACGGTCGGCTCTCCGTCAGGTCGCAGATCTGGTCCACCAGCGCGGCGACCAGTTCCTCGACCTCGCGCGGCACCAGACCCTCGACCAGGTCGACGTGCCACTCCCAGTCCGCGAACGGCCCGGTGGCCTCGCCCACCGCCTCGGTTGCCGAGTCGTCACCGAAGTCCAGCAGGTGCATGCGCTCACCCCGCCAGCCGCAGCTGCAACCACTGCGCACCGCGACGGCCCGAGGACCGTCCGCACCGTTGTAGAGCCACCAGGTGGTACGCCCGTCCGGCAACGGCGCCGGCTCGCTGCCGTCCGCCAACACCGCCGCCGGGAAACCCTGGTGGCGCCCGCTCTCCTCAAACCATGGCATGCCGTGTCCCTCGCGTCCCTGGAGTACAGCACCAGGGTTCTCAGCCTGTGACGCACTGTCAAGGCTTCGCGACAACCGGTACGACCCACAGCTCAAGGGGGCGCGCGCCAGCCGCCGCACGCCGGGCCGGGGGTGCTCAGGCAGTTCGGTGAACCGCTCGATCCGGGTGACCGGCGGCCCCATCGGCGACGGCCCTCGATGAGGCCGCCGCCGGGCCTCCGAACCGCACGCCAACGGAGTTCGGCACATCGGCGTGGCGAAGCGCTGATCGCAGCGGGTGCCCCTGTCGTCGTGTCGGGCCCGGAGGTGGTCCACGGCCGGCCGTTCGCCCGGACGAAGTGTGCCTCTGAGTCGGCGGGTGGGATGCCCAACCTCCTCGCGATTCGCCGTACCAGCGGACGACATGACCGGCTCATTTCGCTGCGCAGTCCGGGCTGTCGCCGGCGAGGATCTTCAATGCCGTATGTCAATGACCGTGCACGCCTCAAGCAGTACGAGAATGTGCTGATCGGGCTGGGCGTCCAGGCCCGTTCGGTGGTGCGCTCGCGTCAGCCCAGCGGGGGGTGGATCAGCCGTCCGTGGTGGATCAGGGACACGGACTGCTTGAGGCGGCGCACACGAATGCTGATCTCGTAGCCCCTGATGCCCTCGATGCGGGCCAGGCGGCTGCTGAGGTAGCGGTAGAAGTCGGGGGTGTCCCGGCAGATGACGACGGCCATGAGGTTGTGCCGGCCGCTGGTCGCCGCGACGAAGGCGCATTCGTCGTGCCGGCCGAGCTCCTCGCCGATCCGGTCGAGTCCGGGCAGGTCGACCTGGAGCCAGAGGACGGCGTTGAGCTCGTAGCCGAGGCGTTCGGGCAGGATGTCGATGCCGTAGGCGAGGGAGCCGGAGGCCTCCAGGGCCTCCAGGCGGCGGGCGACTCGGGGTGTGGACCAGCCGGTGACCTCCGCCAGGCGCGTGTGGGAGACACGGCCGTCCTCCGCCAGGGCCTCGAAGAGCGGGAGGTCCTCGTCGGCCGGGGCGAGCGGCGGCCCGGCGGCCGCAGGGCGCTCCGCCGCCAGCCGTCGCACCTGTTCGTCGGTCAGGAAGCGTTCCCCGCCGGCCCAGCCGACCGCGTCCGGGGCGCCGAACGTGTGGAGGAGGAGGTCGACGCTCATGTCGAGGACCGAGGCGGCGCGCGGGAGCTGCCGCAGCAGGACGTCGTCGCGCCCGGTGCCGACGGCCGAGCGGATGGTGCAGATGATCTCCGACCCACCGGAGGCGATGCTGGCGTAGCCGACCTCGGGCCTGCGGGCGAGGGAGTCGGCGACGGGCCCCACGGCTTCCGGGCGGCAGCGCAGCCGCGCGACCCACTCCGCATGCCCGTGGGCTGACGGGCTCCTCAGCCCGACGACGCGCAGGATCCCGCCGCGCCGCAGCGCGTTGTAGCGGCGGGCCACGGTCTGTTCGGACACCCCCACGACCTCACCGAGGCGGCGGAACGAGGCCCGAGGGGCACAGTAGAGTCCGTGGATGATTTTGCGGTCCAGGTCGTCAGGCACAGAGGAATCGTGACACACGGGTGGACCGAAATGGAGGTTCTGGTACGTAGGCCGGGATCGCTTGGGGATTCCTCGCCCGTGGGGCCGAAGCTTTCCTGTGCCCCCAGCAACCGGTGCCCTCGCGGCATCCCGCAGTCGAAGGAACCACCCCGTGAACTCCGCAACGGTGCAGCGCCCCGTGGCCGGACGAGGCGTCACGCTCGTCATGGCCTGTCTGGGCGTCTTCGTCGCCTACCTTCCCGTGACCACCGTGTCGGTGAGTCTGCCGGCGCTCCAGCGGGCGTTGGGCGCCTCGACCTCCCAACTGTCCTGGGTCTCGGACGCGTTCGTGCTGCCGATGGCCGCGCTGATCCTGACCACCGGGGTGTGGGGCGACGTCCACGGCCGCAAGCGGGTGTTCCAGGCGGGCATGGCGTTCTGCGCACTGGGCGCGGCCGTCTCGCTGGCCGCGGACTCGGTGCAGTGGCTGTGGGTCGGGCAGGCGGCCTCCGGGCTGGGTGCGGCGGCCCTGCTGCCCACCACGCTGGCCCTGATCAGTCACGCCGTCCCCGATCACCGGGAGCGCGGGAGGTTCATCGGCCTGTGGGCGATGTCCATGCTGGCCTCGCTGGCCCTGGGACCGCTGATCGCCGGGCTGCTGCAGCAGCACGTCGAGGTGCGTTGGATCTTCCTCCTGCCCATCCCGGTGTCGC
Organism: Kitasatospora sp. NPDC058048; assembly: GCF_042885555.1. Taxonomy (NCBI): domain Bacteria; kingdom Bacillati; phylum Actinomycetota; class Actinomycetes; order Kitasatosporales; family Streptomycetaceae; genus Kitasatospora; species Kitasatospora sp. NPDC058048. Next base: position 11,412 of record NZ_JBHVRT010000007.1, read on the forward strand.
TGGTCGTGCTGGTCGTCGCGGCCTTCCTGCTGCCGGACTCCCGGGCGCCGCACGGCCGGCGGCTCGACTGGCCCGGACAGATCAGCGCGGCCGTCACGGTCACCGCCGTCGTCTACGGCGTGATCGAGGGCGGCGCCGACGGCTTCGGTACGCCCTCCGTGGTGGCGGCCCTGGTGATCGGCGCCGTGAGCGCGGTCGCGTTCGTCGTCGTGGAGCGTCGCAGCAGCAGCCCGATGCTCGACCTGGCCCTGTTCCGCAGCCCCGCCTTCGCCGCCACGTCGCTGGTCGCCATGATCAGCTTCCTGGGGCTGATCGGCTTCTTCTTCGTCCTGAGCCTGTACTTCGGTCTGGTGCAGCATCTGAGCACGTGGGAGGCCGGGCTGCGGATGGTTCTGGTGTCCGGGACGTCCCTGGTCGTGGGCGTCCCCGTCGGACGGCTGATGCACCGGGTGTCCGCCCGGGTCATGATCACCACCGGCCTGGTGCTGATGGCGGGCTCGCTGCTGTCGCTGATCGGCGTCGACGCGGGCACCTCGTACGGGTCGCTCGCCTGGCGCCTGGTCCTGCTCGGCCTCGGCATCGGCGCCGTCCTCACCCCGATGACGGCCTCCGCGGTCTCCTCCGTACCGCACCACCTTGCCGGCATGGCCGCCGCCGGGAACAACGCCTTCCGCCAGCTCGGCGGCGCGCTCGGCCCCGCCGTGCTCGGCGCCCTGCTGACCACCCGCGCCCTCGACGCCCTGCCCGGCCGGCTCGCCGACGCCGGCGTGCCGGCGGAGACCGGCGGCCACGTCCTCACCGTCGCCCGGGAGCAGGGCCTCGGCGCCGTGGCCGGGCTCGACCTGGGCCCTGCCACCAAGCCGGCCCTGAACGCACTCGGCGGCTCCTTCCTCGACGGCCTCCAGCTCTGCCTGGTCGTGTCGGCCTCGCTCGCCCTGCTGGCGGCCGTCGCCTGCGCCGTCCTCCTGCGGCCGGCCGTGTCCGCCGGCCGGCCTGGCGCCGGGGCCCCGGCTCCGCAGACCACCGCCGTTCCCGCCCCCGTCCCCGAGCCTGTGGGCAGCGCGTCCGCCTGAAGCTTGTTGCGGAAGCCCGGGTGCGGGCAGGTCACCTGTGCGGCCCGACCTGCTGGTTTCATCCGGTTCGGGCGAGGTTGTGCATATGGGCGACGGCCTGCACCGCGTGGTGCAGGCCGTCGCCCTTCTGTCGGCAGTCGCGGAGATTCTTGTAGAGCTTCATGCGGGCGAAGGTGCGTACGACGCGGGCGCGCACCCGGCGGTGTTCGGCGTTGTCCTCCTCCTGGGCCCGCAGGAGGAGACGGCCGGCGCGTCTGCGAGGAGGGATGACGAGGCCGGTGTCCGGGTAGGCGCCGTCGGCGAGCACGGTTGCGTCCGCACACGTGGCGGGCACCACAGCCGCGCACCACCGGGCCCGTGCCACCCCGGCTCGCGGCACCACCCACACCCCTCGAACTGCCGCACCCGCAGACCCGTGAACGTCTCCACCAACACCGGCTCAGCCCGCAGCACCCCACCCATACGGGAGAAATGGCCAGTCTCGGACCTTCCGCAACAAGCTTCAGAGCGCGCCGCCGAGGAGGACGCGGTAGACGATCGTGGCGCCGTCGGTGCTCACCTCGGTGCAGAGTTCACGGCGGTCGATCAACCAACCGTTCGCCTCGCACCGCTGCCGGGGCCGGAGCCGGTCGGTGGCCTGCGCCGTCGGCACGTCGGGCGGGCCCGCCAGGTAGAACGTGCGCCAGCAAGTGGCGCTGTGGCCGTTGCCGCAGCCCTGGCCGGTGCCGATGGTGGTGTAGCCGGGCGGCGGCTGCGGCACGGCCTTCGCGGACGGGACGTCCGCCTCGTGGAAGAACACGAGCGCCAGCAACGGGGTCGCGGTGAGGACAAGGGCCAGCTGGCCGTGGAAGGCGATGCCCACCGCCCGGGACCAGCCGACCGGGCGCCCGGCACGCGAGCCGGCGATCCCGCGCTCCAGCCACAGGCCGACCAGTACGGCCAGTTCGGCGAGCGGCGTGTAGAGCAGGTACAGCTCGGCCTCGCTCCGCACCTGCAGCAGGTCGGACGCCACCGCGAGCACCAGCGCCAGCCAGAGCAGCAGCACGGCGGCAACGGGCACCCGCAGGGGCGTCGGCCGGGCGCGCAGCACCCAGTGGACGAGCGGCAGCAGCGCGAACAGCACCCCGACAACGGCCCACACCACGATCCGAAACCCCTCCCCGTAGCGGGCGACGGCGCCCTGGAAAACCGGACGCCTGGCTACCGGCCCTCGGTTCCGGCACGCAGAAGGCCGCCGGACAGGTGGCGGAGGCCAGGAGCGGCAGCGCCGGCACGTCGTGCGGCAGGGTCTGACGGGCGGGCAGGCCCGGCTGAGCGGGGCCGTGATGGGCCGTGGCACGACGGGGGACGGGTGTGCATGGGTTGTGGGCATCCTTCGGTCATCGCTGCAGGGGAGCGGTCACGCCCGGGCTGCCGAAGACATCACCGACACGGCCCGCAGCGAGGCCTCCCACGTGGGCCGGGTGACTGTCGAACGCTATATATCGATGCTCGATATATGCTCGCGGGTGTGACGAGACAAAAGGCGCTCTTGACGGAACCTCAGTACTTCATCCTTGCCGCGCTCGTGGACGGGCCCCTGTACGGCTACGGCATCATCAAAGCCGTCGAGCAGACCTCAGGCGGCCGGCTCAGGCTCGCTGTCGGCACCCTCTACGGTGCGCTGGAGCGGATGGAGCGGTCCGGACTGGTGGCCACCGACCGCGAGGAGATCGTGGACGGCCGGGCACGGCGGTACTACCGGCTCACCGAGGACGGTGCCGACACGCTCCGGCGGGAGGCGCTGCGCATGGAGCAGGCAGCGGCCGTCGTCATCGGGCGCTCGCGGACAGCAGGGATCACCAGGGCATGAACCGTCTGCTGCTTGCCGCCTACCCCAGGGCATACCGCTCCCGGCAGGGGGAGGAACTGCTGGCCACGCTGGCAGAGGCGCACCCCGGCCGTTCCTGGCCCCCACTGCGGGAGACGGCCGCGCTGGTGCGCGGAGGGGTGCAGACCCGTGCCCGTGCCGCCGCCGACGACCCGGCCCGTCCGTGGTGGCTGGACGGCGCCCATCTGGCCGCCCTCGCACTCGCCGCCCTGGCGCTTGTGCCGTACCTGCAGGATGTGTGGGACTGGGCACTGCGCATCGATCCCGGCGGGCACGCCATCGGCTTCCGCTTCGCCGGCTGGTACCCGTGGGCGCAAGGCCCCGGCACGCAGACACGGATGCTGCCCTACGGCCTGCTCCCGCTGGCCTGCGTGGTCGCCCTGCTGCGCGGCAACCCGTGGATCGCGCTGCCGGCGTCGGCGGCAATGATCTACGCCGGTGCCACGGTCGGCAGCTCAACGATCTTCGGTGACGAGGGCCGGGTGGGCCCGGGCTACTACGGGCTGGCCGCCCCGATCCGGGCCCACGACCTGGCGCTCTCTGGAGCCCTGCTCCTGACATGCGCAGTCCTGACGGTCTGCCGTCCCGGCCGGCTGCGCCGCCGCTCGTACGGCTGGCTCGTACCGGTGGCGCTCGCCATGGCCGTCGCCGGAGGCCTTCACATCACTTCAGGCGATCCGTGGTTCCAGCGCGGCCAGCTTGCTCTCGAAGTCGCCGCGCTGGCCGTCGCGTGGGTAGCCACAGCCGCCACGGGTGACTACCGGTGGCTGATCCCCGTCGCCGTGTTCGCCATCGTCCGCACGCAGGCGATCGTCGTCCACCCGGACTGGCTCATGGAGTCCGCGCCGAGCCTGGTCGTCCTCCTCGGCCTGATCATGCCCCTCCCAGCCCTGGCAATCGCCGCACAGCGCCGGCACAGCGGCACGCCCCACGGATGACAACGGCTCCGCAACCGGACGGCCCCAGGCAGTCCGGGGAGAAGACACGCGGCCGGACCGTTGTCCCACGGAAAGAGAAAGCATTGACCCAGCAAGATCGCCCGAGTCTGTCGACAATCCGGCCGGACGCCCCTGGACGGGCCCCTGGCCCTTCCCGGACGATACGGCCGTTTCTGACCAGCGGGGCTCCAGCACTGCTGTTCCTCCTCGGGTTCACGGCGGTCTACCTGATCGCTGTCGCCACCCAGTTCGGGCAACTGGCGGAGAACTCGCTGATCAAGGGATATGCCGATAGCGCGTGGGTCTTCCAGTGGACCGGTCCATCTGACGGATGGGGCCCGCCGCTGCTGGTGCACAACTCGGCCATGCCGACCCTAGCCGCGGGCACAGTCCTGATCGCGGCCGTCGCCCTGGTGCGGCGGTGCTGGTGGCACGGCTGCGCGGCGATCAGCGTTGTGGTGGCCACGGTCGGAGGCACAGAGGCGTTCCGGGCCGTCCTGCCCCGTCCAGACCTGACAGGAGCTACGGAAGGACTCACCGGGACGAGCTTCCCCAGTGGTCACGTGGCCATCGCTGCCGGCCTGACCCTCGGCGCCGTGCTCGTCGCCTCTCCGCGTGTGCGTCCCTACGTCGCCGCTGCCGGAATGCTGTGGCTCGCCTTCACCGCTGCCGCCGTCCAAGCCCTCTACTGGCACCGGCCCAGCGACGCGCTGGGAGCCACGCTCCTGGCCTGCGCCTGCTACAGCCTCGCGGCCCGACTGCTGCCACCCAGCGCCGCGGCGGGCCCCAAGCGACGCCCTCGTGCACTGCCGGCCACCGCCCTCGCCCTGTCAGCGGCCGGCGCGCTCGCCGCCAGTGCGCGGGAGGACTCCGCCACACGCCCGCTGGCCTTCGCCACAGCGGCACTCCTGTGCTCGGCCCTGGTCTGGATCGCCGTAGCGGACCGCGGTCAACGGCGCGCAGCGTGACCGGCGCCCTCGGGCGGCGCTGCGGCCTGGTTGCGCCCGGCCCGCGCCGGCCGACCGGCGGTCAGGTGCCCACTGGCGGGGCGCGTTCGCGCTGGGCTCCGGTTCACACAGAGCGCTGTCGCGCTTGAACGCGCAGATCAGCAGGGCGTCGGGGTTGTCGAACAGGACGATGCCGTCGCGGGTGAGGTAGGCGCGGGCCTTGTTGACGAAGGCGCGGGGGCCGATGCGGCCTTCGAAGCGGGGCACGTGGGCGGCTGCAGTCAGAGCCCGCTGAGTGGCGGGCCGGAGATGTGCTCGCCTGCGGCGAGCCGGTCGCGCAGACGGGCGGCGGTGTCGGGGGCGGCGAGCGCGGTTTCGACGTCGAGGACGGTGTGGATGCCACCGCGGCTTCGGGTGCCGTAGCGGCTGGAGGTGCGGACGTCCAGGACGGTGCGCATGTGGCCGTACCGGATGGCGAGGGCGACCAGGCCGACCTCGCCGTCGTCGAGGCAGCAGCACAGCCGCAGGCCAACGGCGTCCGTACCCGCTGTCCGACTGAGCACGTCGGCAGGGCCGGCGAGCGGGTCGCCGACGTGCCCGGCGGCGGGCGAGGGCTGTGCCCGGCTCAGCGCGACCAGTAGGTGTCCTCGATGTCCGGTCGCAGGGGCGACAGCGGACGGGCCCGGTCCGGGGCGTACGCGACGTCGCCGCCGCTGACGGACATGGTGAGGGTGACCGTCCGGTCCGGTTCCGGCGAGAGCGCGACCCAGACGGCGATTCCCTCCGAGGTTTCGGCGCTGAGGTAGTCCGGGCCCTCGTCCGGGGCGCTCGGGGTCCAGGCCGACGGTTTCTGCCGGAGGCCGCGCAGCCGCCACTCGGCCTCGATGCCGTCCCGCAGCTCCTGCCGATGGGACGCGTTGATCCTGGTACGGGCGGTGAACCGACGGTCGACGGTGGACAGCTTGCTCGGTGTGCCGTCCGGACGCGGCTCGTACTGGTTGACGGTACAGCCCCTGTCGCTCAGCACGAGGCCAGGGCTCAGGCCCCCCAACGTGTCACGGACGGTTCGCTCGCTGAGCGCCTGGAACTGCTCCGGGGTGTGGCGGACGATCTCGGGTCCGGGCTTGGACGCGTAGTCGTCGGCGCCGATGAACCACCATGCGGCGATCTGGAACGCGAACGTCACCCCGATCACGGCGACAATGATCGCCGCCACCACCAGAGCCGCCTTCACCAACGACTTGCCGAACAACCCCAACCCCCTGCCGTGCGTCGTACGGCCACCGTATGCGCGCGACCCGGTGCGACTCCTGAGCATCCGTACTCAGAAAGGCCACCCAGTGCTGCCCGCCCTCAGTCGTAGTGGTGGAGCGGCCGGCGGCCGCTCCGAGCGGGACCGATGGGGGGAGTGGGCAGCGCGCGCCGGTGCACTCCTGGAGGTGTGGCGCTTCCGTTCCCTCTTCGTCTTCGTCTCCGTTGCCGCTCGCCGCGGCCCGCCGGTGTCGGGCGGCGATGTCCGGGTCGACTTCGACGCCGGTGATGTCGTCCTCGCCGAGGCGGTCGGTGCGGGCACGATCCTCACCGTGCACGTGCCCGCACGGGAGTCGGGCTGCGAGGTGGCGGCCCGTCAGGACCTCGGGCGGGCAACCCGGTCGGGCGCCGCGTCAGGCCAAGGTATGGTCACCGCGAGGGGGTGATACCCCTGTGTGCGAAACAATGCATTCAGCTACGAACCCACGGGGGTCCTTGTGTCCATGGTTCGATCCACCGTCAGGATTCCGCTCGCGGTGGGCGCGGCCGCGATGGCCGCGGCCGTCGTCACGGGGTGCTCCTCCGGCACGTTGACCGCATCCGGCAAGCCAGCGGCCGTCACCGCCACCTCTGCCACGTCCCCGGGCACCGCCCCGGTGGATGTGCCGACGCTCCCTGCGTCCGGCGCCCCGGCGTTCGGCACTCCCAGCAGCACGCCGACCGGCCCTCCGCTCCTCACCGGGGTGGACCTGCGCGCGTCCCTGCCGACCGCCGCGGTGCTGCCCGCCGGGTGGACGATCAAGGGCAACGGCAACCAGGTCGACACCGGCACCACCATCAACGAGTACCGGGCCGACCCGCCGCAGATCGCGGAACCGTGCAACCAGATGCGTCTCGCCGGGACCATCTTCTCCCAGGGCTACAAGGTCTCGGGCGCGATGAACGAGGTCTACGACGGGGAGCACATGGTCCAGGTCTACCTGGCCGCCTACCGCCCCGGCGACGCCGCCAAACTGCTCGGCGACCTGAGGGCGTACGCGGAGCGCTGCAAGACCTTCACCGGGAAGAGCGTGGACGGTGCCCCGATCCCGATGACCGTGACGTTGCAGCCCGTGCCGGGACTCGGTGCCGAGGCCTTCGACATGAAGCGGGTCCCCACCGGCCCGTACAGCACTTCGGAGATCGTGATGACCCGGATCGGCGACCGGGTGCTGTTCCTCAGCGGCGACGACATCCTGGGCCGACTGCCGAACATCATGCAGCTGGCGGTGCCGCTGGTGAAGACCATCAAGTAGGAGTCCCGGCCCCGCCCGCGCCACGGTGGCGGGGCGGGGACCCGCCACCACCCGGTGTCCGACCGGCTGCTCGCCGACCACCTTCGATGACGGCCGTGAACCGTCTTCCAGCTGCCGAAGCGGGTGACAGGCCCCGCCGCCAGGGGAGGCCGGTCCGCTGCCGGAACAGCATCCCGTTGATCACACGACGGTGGCGTTACCGGCGTCGACCCCGCCCTCGATTCGCCGGCGACAGTGCCACCACCGCCGGCACGAAGACCGGGTGATGCGGCTGGACGCCGTGCGGCTGCGGGCGGGCGCCACCACCGGCCCGCACAGCATCGTGCTGCCGGGCTCGACGCCGGGCGCCGGGACCACGGTCGGGCCCGCCTCGCTGGTGATGCGCGGTGAGAGGGTCCTGGACGGAGGCGCTGGCGGCGACTCGATCGCCGCCCGGCCGACGGGCGGGGCCACCGTCGCGGCCGTGGCGGAACCGGCGGAGGCGCCGCGCCGCGCCGGGCCGCGGCGGAAGCGGAGTACGTCAAGGTGCGGCAGTCGTCACGGACGGCACACTGCACCGGGTATCGGCCGCCGTAGGCGTTCCCCGTGTACGGCGGCCGACGGCGTTCCGGAGCGGTCGCGGGTGGCCGGACCTCGGGCTGGGGCGTGGGGCGGGGGCGGGGCCGTCAGGGCGCGGGGCTCTCCGCGCCCTCGACGTCGGCGAGCAGTTTGCGCAGGAGCCCGTCCAGGGTGGCCCGTTCCTCGCCCGAGAGGGCGGAGAGCAGCGCGGTCTCGTTGGCCGCGTGGTCGGTGAAGGCGGCGTCCACGAGGGTGCGTCCGGCCGTGGTGAGGGCGATGCGGACGCTGCGCCGGTCCGCCGGGTCGGTGCTGCGTTCCACCAGGCCCGCCGATTCCAGCCGGTCGATCCGGCTGGTCATGCCGGCCCGTGACATCAGCAGCAGCGCGGCGAGTTCGGAGGGCATCAGTTCGTACGGCGCGCCGGAGCGGCGCAGGGTGGCGAGGACGTCGAACTCGCCGCGCTGGAGGCCGTGTTGCTTGAACACCTCTTCGACGACCCGGCCCGCGAGCAGCGCGAGGCGGCCGAGGCGGCCGACGGTGCCGACCGCCGCCAGGTCGAGGTCCGGGCGCTCCCGGCTCCACTGGTCGAGCATGACGTCCACGTGATCCATAGGGGCATATTATTCGATGGGAGATAGTTAGACGTAGTACTATCAGCCATGGAACTATCGGAACGCTCGCTGTGGGGAGAGGCCAATGACGTTGATCGGACCGGAAGCCGTGGTGGTGCGGGGCGACGAAGCCGAGACCGTCGGAATGCTCGGCGGCAAGGGGCGGCTGCTGGCGGACTCCAGCGCCACCGGCGGCGCCCTGAGCACCCTGCGCGTCACGCTGGGGCGCGGCAAGGACGGCGCCACTCCGCACTACCACGGAGGCTCCTCGGAGCTGTTCTTCGTCATCGACGGCGCGGCCCAGGTGCTGGTCGGGAACGAGGTGGTCACCGCCCGCAGCGGCGACCTCGTGGTGGTGCCGCCCCATCTGCCGCACGCCTTCGCGGCGGCGCCGGACTCCGGGGCCGACCTGCTGATCGTGATAACCCCCGGGGTGGAGCGCTTCGACTACTTCCGCCTGCTGGAGCGCATCCGCGCGGGCGAGGCGACGGTCGAGGAACTGCTCGCCAAGCAGGACCTCTTCGACAACCACTTCCTGGAGTCGCCGAGTTGGCGCGACGCCCGGGAGGAAGCCGCCCGGTCCGAGCCGTAGACCGCCCGGCACCGAGCCCGGCCCGACACCAGGGGAGGAACCCCATGACCGACACCCGCACCATCACCAACCCGCCCGGCCTGCACGACCCGACGCCGTTCGGCTACAGCCACGCCGCCTCCGCGCCCGGCGAACCGGTGTTCATCGGCGGCCAGTACGCCTCCGACGCCACCGGCCAGGTCGTGCCCGGCGACTTCGCCGCCCAGGTGGAGCTCGCCCTCGCCAACCTGCGCACCGCGCTCGCCGGGGTCGGCCTCGGCTTCGAGCACGTCGTCCGGCTCGGCTCGTACATCGTCGACCACGACCCGGAGAAGCTGGCCGTCCTCGGCAAGGCCCTGGCCGGGGCCTGGGGCGACCGGCTGCCCGCGCAGACGCTCAGCGGGGTCGCCTCGCTCGCCCTGCCGGGGATGCTCTTCGAGATCGACGCGGTCGCTGTCCGGCCGACGGCGGGGGCAGCGGGCTGACCCACCCGCGCGCAGGGGTCCCACCGGCCGGTGGGACCCCTCGCCGTACCGCCGCCGTTCGAGCCGGCGCGGACCGCTCGCACGGCGCGGGTCGCCGCGCACAGTCGTCGCTCCACGGTGTCGGGGCCGTCGCCGAGGAACAGCACCCGCAGGAACGGGCCCTCGTCGGTGGCGGCCGTGTCGAGGATCTGGAGCAGGGCCGTCAGCCCGCGGACCGGCTCGTCGACGAGCACGGCCTCGGCCCCGCCCACCAGGATCGGCTGCCCGGCCGGGTCCGGGCGCCGGGGCGGGTGGCGGGCGTCGGTGAAGCATCCCTCGAAGGCGTCCCGGTTGTGCCCGCCCACCTAGCGCAGGGCGCGCTCCGCTTCCGCCGCCACCGCCGCGGCGACAGCTGCCAGTGCGGGCGAGTCGAGGCGCCACTGCTGCCAGTAGAGCGGAAGCTCGACGGTGCGGCCCGGAAGGAACTGGACCAGCGCGCCTCCGTGCAGCCGGGGCTCGGCCTGACCGTGCGGGACCAGGCCCCAGCCGAGGCCGGCGGCCACGGCATCGGCGAAGCCCTCACTGGACGGGACGTAGTGCCGCCGTCGGCTGGCTCCCCGACCACCCGTCAGTTCGCGGGCGAAAATGTCCTGCAGCTCGTCACGGCGGTCAAAGCAGACCACCGGGGCGTCCGGAAGCAGCAGGGCCGCGTCGCCGTCGAGCCAGCGGGCGGCGAACTGTGGCGTGGCCACCGGGAGGTAGACCATCGCGCCGAGCCGCCGCACCGAGCAGCCGGCCACCGGCTGCGGTGAGGAGGTGACCGCCGCCATCACCTCGCCCGCGCGCAGCAGGGTGGTCGTGTGCGCCTCGTCCTCGCGGCGCAGGTCGACGTGGATCCGAGCGTCCTGCGCGAGGGAGGTCAGCGCGGGCACGAACCAGGTCGCCAGCGAGTCCGCGTTGACCGCGATCGGAAGCCAGGAGGGGCCCGACGGCCCGGCACCTTCTTCGCCCCCGGGCATCCCGAGCGCCTCGCGCGCGTCCCCCTCCAGGCGGGCGAGCTGACGGGCGTAGCGCACCACGACCTGCCCGGACTCGGTCGGCCTCACCGGCCGGGAACGGGTCAGCAGTACCCGCCCGGTGCGCTGTTCCAGCGCCTTGATCCGCTGGCTCACCGCCGAAGGCGTCACGTGCAGGGCCGCCGCCGCGGCGTCGAAGGTGCCCTCGTCGACCACCGAGAGCAGGGTCCGGACCAGGTCGTGGGGCAGCTCAGCCTTCATGGCTGCTAAGGATACGTAAAAATCTTTAGCTGGTCTTGTGTCGCGCCGCCTGCCTACCGTTGCGGCCATGGGAAGCACGCTCACCGCCACCGCCGCCGGCTTCGGGGCCGGCCTGTCACTCATCGTCGCGATCGGGGCGCAGAACGCCTTCGTCCTACGCCAGGGCGTCCGCCGGGAAGCCGTCGTGCCGGTGGTCGCGATCTGCGCGGCCTCCGACGCGGCACTCATCGCCTGCGGCGTGGGCGGGCTCGGCGCACTGATCACGGCATGGCCGACGGCACTGACGGCGGTGCGCGCGATCGGCGCGGCCTTCCTCCTCTGCTACGCCGTGATCGCCGCGCGCCGCGTCTTCCGAGCCTCCAGCCTGGAAGGCGGCGGACCAACGGTCCACTCCGGCCGCCGCGCGGTACTCAGCTGCCTCGCGATGACCTGGCTCAACCCCCACGTCTACCTCGACACGGTGCTCCTGCTCGGCGCCATCGCGGCCACCCACGGCACGCTGCGCTGGCAGTTCGCGCTCGGCGCCGCGCTGGCCAGCCTGTGCTGGTTCGCCGCACTGGGGTTCGGCGCCCGCCTGCTCACCGGATTCTTCCGCCGCCCCTCGTCCTGGCGCGTCCTGGACGCCCTGGTCGCAACGACGATGCTGTTCACCGGCCTGTCCCTGGCCGCGGGCGCCTGACCAGTTCGAATCCGGAGCCCTGCGCGTGCGGGGCGATGTACCCGGTTCTGACCAGTTGCCGAAGCAGCCGGTCGGAGTCGCAGGCGTGGCGCTGGGCAATGTCGGGGAGCGCGGCGATGACCAGCCTTTTGATCACGACCTGGCGGTCCTCTTCGGTGGCGGCCCACATCACGACTCCCACACGTCGGGGTCCGCGCCGTAGCTCACGAGGTGTCTGCTCTCTCAATCGGAGATCCGGTGCATGTCAGCGCGGCCCTGCCCCCGAAAGGCTTCCGGCGCTCCGGCGCTGTGCGGGGGCCGGCGGAAGGTTCGTGAGGGAGCGCGGAGTCCGATCACGCGCGGAAGCCGAAGCTGACGAGCGTGACGTTTCCTCCTCGGCCTCCTGCCCCATGGCGGCGATCAGGTCGGCGGGGAACGACTGGTCACGCAGGCGGCGCGGGTGCACGCGCTGGTGTGCGGCGAGCCCGTGCGCAGCGTGCCGGAGGGTCGGGCGGTCCTCTGCCCGTCGCTCCGGGGTCCGGGCCGTGGTGCGGGACTGGAGCCATGCGGTCCACCGGCCGCTTTCAACGGCGCGGATCCGCGCCGTCTGCCGCCGAGGCGTCGGCCCGGCCGGCCAGCAGTTCCACCCTGTCGAGTGCGGCCTGCGTGGACTCGATCAGCTCGCGGTCCCCCTTGGTGATCCGCAGCCGCATGGCTTCTTGCAGATGCCTCCGGGCGTCCGCGAGGTCGCCGCGCTCCATCAGGTGCTTGCCGGTGTGCTGGAGCGCGAAGTCCAGGAGTTCCGGGTGCCGGCTTCGTGCGCTGGTCAGCGCGCTGCGGTAGAGCGCGTCCGCGGTCTGCACGTCGCCGGCGTAGCGGTGCGCGTCGGCGAGGTTGAGTGCGGTGGCGACGACGGCCCGGGTGTTGCCCATCACTGCGGCAAGGTCGAGCGACTGCCGGAGGCTCGTCCGGGCTTCCTCGTGGTCGCCCAGGCACATCCGGCCGATGCCGATCCACCTGGTCAGGAGGCGGACACGAGCGGGGTCGGTCTCCTCGGGCAGGGCCCGCAGTTCCTCGTGGAGCCGGCCGACCGCGCTGGTCAGCTCGTCGCGGTCGGTGGGGACCATCCGCAGGTCGGCGTCGTGGGTGATGAGGTGATCCAGCATTGGCCCTCCGTCGTTCGGTTCTGCGCGTCTTGGCTACAGCTGGTCGGTCTGATGGTGCACAGGCCGGCCAGCAACTCCACGCCGTGGGGGGAGAAGTGCTCACGCAGGAGTTCGAGTTCGCGCATGAGGCGGCACACGGCGGGCAGGCCCTCGTCGTAGGCGCTTCGGACGCTCGCGCGCACGTCGGGCGATCAGCGGTGCGACCGGGTGTGGCACCCCCCGACGAAGGGCCAGTGCCTCAGCGCCACCGAGGCCGGGAAGGCAGCGCTGAACGAGTTGCTCGACACCTGGGCGTAGCCGTCGAGCGGGCCTGCCGGGAGCCTAGGCCCTCTCTTTCGGATCACGCCAGGCGGTCGCCGCCGGAGCACGCACCTCGCCGGCTTGTCGTCGGTCGCCGATGCTCCGCATGGACTCCCTCCTCCGCACCGCCGATGCACGCACTCCAACGACGCCCACCGGTCCGACGTGATCCGAAAGAGAGGGCCTAGGGGCAGGCGACAGGCCCGGTTGAGTTCCGGCGCCGTCAGGGGCGGGGCGCCTTCACGCCGTGGACGGCGGCGTACTCGGCGGCGAGCCACGGGCCCAGGTCGTCGACGAGCACGGTGAGGGCGGCCCGGTCGGCGGTGGTGGCGGCGGTGCGGGCGACGGTGACGGCCAGGCGCGCCTGGGCGGCCCGCTCGGGGTAGTAGCCGGCGAAGACCTCGGCGGAGGCGGCGAGGTCGCTGGTCCAGCCGCCCCAGCGGGGCATGACCAGGGTGAGGCAGGTGCGGACCAGATGGCGGGAGACGGCGCGGGCGAGGCGGCGCAGTTCGGCCTCGGGGTCGGCGGCGGTGTCGGCGGCGGCCAGGCGTTCGCGCCAGCGCGGCAGGAACAGGGCGAGGTCGCCGTTGGTCTCCCGGGCGAGCAGCGGGGTGGGGCGGTAGCGGGGGAGCCGGGCGGCGAGGTCCTCGCCGAGCAGCGGGGTGCAGAGGCAGGCGACGAACCAGCCGAGGTCGTGGCGTTCGAGCTCGCTCAGCAGGGTGTCCGTGCCGGCGAGCACCACGCCGACCCCGTTCACCTGCGCGAACTCGCCGTCGAGCGCGGCTTCGAGGGCGTCCGCCCCGGCCCGGTCCGCGGCGGTGGGCTCGTGGTGCAGGGCGAGCAGCAGGTCGAGGTCGGAGACGCCGGGGGTCGCGGTGCCGCGCGGGACGCTGCCGTAGAGGTAGGCGCTGTGCAGCCGGTCGGGGCCGAAGGCCGCGGCGATCCGCTCGCGGGCGGCGGAGACCACCGGCGCGAACGCGGGCGGCACGCGGTCCAGCGAGCCCTCCCGTGCGATGCAGCCGTCCCGGTCCAGTCCCTGAGTGGTGGTCATGGGGGTACCCTGCCCCACTCCCACCCGTGGTGACCAGCGATTATTCGGCGGCCCGGCGGATTGTCAGTGGGGCGTGCAAGCATGCGACGCACACGAACACGAGAGGCGTGAGGGGATCAGCATGGGCACCTGGGACATCGGGCACTTCGACAACGACTCGGCGGCGGATTTCGGCGGCGGTCTGGATGACGCGGCGCCGGGCGAGCGCGAGGCGCTGCTCCGGTCCGCGCTGCTGTGCGCCGTCGGGGCGGAGGAGTTCCTGGATTCCGACGAGGCGGTGGAGGCGGTCGCCGCCGCCGCGCTGGTGGCGGCGCAGTGCCCGGGCGGGGCGGCGGTGACCACGGCCTACGGGCCGAAGGAGCCGATACCGCCGCTCGCCGCCGAGCTGCGCCCGCTCGCGGTGGCGGCGCTCGACCGGGCGGTGGCGGAGGAGTCGGAGCTCGCGGAGCTGTGGGACGAGACGGAGAGCGGTCCGGCCTGGCGCGAGGGCATCCGGGAGCTGCGGGCGGTCCTGGCCGCGGCGTCGTCGGAGGACGCGCCGGTGGCCGGGAGCTGAGCGGGCCCGGGGCGATCGGCCGTCACGTGCGGGCCGCCGTCCACCAGTAGCCGAGCGCGGCGAGGCTGGTGGCGGCGCCGAGCAGGCAGACGGCCGTCCAGCCGCCGTGGTCGTAGACGACGGTGGACAGGATCGCGCCCGCGCCGCACCCGGCGGAGTAGAGCAGCATGTAGCCGGCGGTCAGGCGGCTCCGCGCCTCGGGGCGGAGCTGGTAGAGCAGGTGCTGGTTGGCGACGTGGAGGGACTGCAGGCCGTAGTCGATCACCACCATGGCGAGCACCAGCCACCAGACCGAGTGCGGCAGCAGTGCGGCCGGGAGCCAGCCGACCAGCATGGCCACCAGGCCGATTCCGGCGGTGCGTTCGGCCCGGCCGCGGTCGGCCTGACGGCCGGCGTACCCGGCTCCGAGTGCTCCGGCGGCGCCGGCGAGGCCGAAGAGCCCGATCTGGGTGTGGCTGAGGTTGAACGGCGGTGCGGCGAGCGGGAGCACCATCGGGGTGAGCAGCACGGTGACGGAGGTGAAGCCGAGCAGGGCGAGGACGGCCCGGGTGCGGAGCACGCGCTCCTGGGCGAAGAGCGCGAACACCGAGCCGACCAGGCGCGGGTAGCCGATCCGCTCGGCCGTGCGGTGCCGTTCGGAGGGGACGGCGGCCGCGACGGCGAGGGCCATGGCGGCGGTCGCGACGGCGGAGACGAGGTAGACGGCCCGCCAGCCGGCCAGGTCGCCGATGGTTCCGGCGACGGTTCGGGCGAGCAGGATGCCGATCACGATGCCGCTGGTCACGGTGCCGACCACCCGGCCCTGGTCGGCCGGGGCGGCGAGTTGGGCGGAGTGGGCGACGACCACCTGGGCGACGACCGCGAGGACGCCGACGGCGGCCATCGCGGCGAGCAGCAGCGGAGCGGAGGGGGCGAGTGCGACGGCGAGGAGGGCGAGGACGGACAGGCCGAGCTGGGAGGTGATCAGGGTGCGGCGGTTGACGAGGTCGCCGAGCGGAACGAGCAGCAGCAGGCCCAGGGCGTAGCCCGTCTGGGTGAGGGTGCCGACCAGGCCGATGGTCGCCGGGTCGATGCCGTAGTCCCGGGCGATCAGGTCGAGCAGTGGCTGCGAGTAGTAGACGTTGGCCACGGCGAGGCCGCAGGCGACGGAGAGCAGCCAGGCGACGGCGGGTGACAGGCCGCGCGACGGGGCTCCGCCGGGGATGCCTGGCGTGTCGGCCGTGGCAGCCGTGTCGGCCGGGGTGGAGGCGGTTGTGCGGGCGGGCGAGGTCATGGGCGGGGCTCCCTCGGACGGCACGGTGGTTTCAAAGTGCTACCGCGACACCATGGCATAGCCTGGTTTTAATAAGCAACCACGTCCTGGTCGGTAGGCTGGGCGTCGACCGGTGAGGGCTGAGAGGTGGGAGAAGTGCCGAAACGCACCACGCACGAGGAATCGGCCTGTCCGGTCGCTCGTCCGCTCGACGTCGTCGGCGACGGCTGGACGCTGCTGATCGTCCGTGACGCCTTCGACGGGCTGAGCCGCTTCGGGCAGTTCCAGCGGAACCTCGGCCTGGCCAAGAACATCCTGTCGACCCGCCTGGCCAACCTGGTCGCCAACGGCGTGTTCGACCTCGCGCCGGCCGCCGACGGCAGCCCGTACCAGGAGTACGTGCTCACGGAAAAGGGCCGCGCGCTGTTCCCGGTGATCACGGCGCTGCGCCAGTGGGGCGACCAGTGGTTCTTCGAGCAGGGCGAGCCCCGGGCGCGACTGGTGGACCGTGATTCCGGCGCGCCCGTCGCGCCGGTCGAGGTGCACGCGGCGGACGGCCGGGTGCTGGGCCCCGAGGACACGAGGGTGCTGCTGCCCTGACGTGCGCCGCCACCGGACGGGCGGCGGCCGGGGGAGGGGGCGGGCGGGCACCGGGTCGGCTCGCCGTTTCGCGGGCGGCCGGGCCGGGCGCGTTCGGCTCGGCGGGCCCTGTCGTTGGCCTCCGGCCGCTCCCGCTGCCCCGTTCGCCGCTCCCGCTGTCCCGTGCGCCACGCCCGCCGCCCCGTCCGTCGCAACAGCAGGTGTGCGGAGCGTCGCCGAGCGTGCCCACCGGTCGTCGGTCACCCTGGAAACCTCACCGGGCGTCGGCCGGGCGCCGGCCGGGAGTTCGATCGGGCCGATCGAGCCCAGGCCCGCCCCGGGCCCCGGAGCGGCCCGCGAGCGACGAGGAGGCGACATGCAGCAGCCCACCACCCGGGTCGCGGGCCCGCCCGGCGCCGTACGCGGCTGGCTGGAGGCGCTCGCCGTAGTGCTGGCCGGACTCGCCGCGATGGCCGCGGTGGCCGCGCTCGGCCTCTGGCTGGCCGGCGCCGACGACCTCCCGGACGGCGGCTTCCCCGCCGTGCTGGCCGCGACGCTCGCGCTCGCGGTCGGGGGAACCGTCCGACTCGACGGCGGCGCGGGAGACTTCGCGGCCGTCGGGGCCGGGATCAGCGCGATGCCGCTGAGTGTTTCGGTGGCCGGAGCGGTCGCGATGGCCGAGGTGTTCCTGCGCGGGCTGCGCTTCCGTGCGGTCGCGAGCGGCGGTGAACTGCTCGGGCGGATCGGCCGGACGGCGCTGCTCTGGGCGCTCGCCCTGGTGCTGCTGACCCTCGGCGCCCGGCACAGCTTCGTCGTCCCGCTCGGCGGTGACCTGGCGGAGTCGATCGGCGGAGCGCTCGGGCTGACCCCGGAGGTCGGCTTCCACGCGGACGGCCCGACCACCGTCGGCATCGGGCTGGCCTGGCTGCTGCTGGTGCTCGCGCTCACCTTCGCGGTGTCCCGGCGGGCCCCGCTGCCGCCCGCGCTGGTGCGCCACCAACTCGCCGTCCGCCCGGCCGCCTCGGCGCTCTGGCTGGTCCTGCTGGCGTACCTGGCGATCGGTGCGGTGGCCGGGGTGCTGACCGCGATCGTGCACGGCGACGCCCGGCAGACCCTGGCCGTGGTGCTGCTCGCGCTGCCGAACCTGGCCTGGCCGGCCTTCGGTCTGGGGCTCGGGGCCGAGTGGCACGGTCGGCTGGTCGGCACGCTCGGCCTGCCCGTCCCCAAGGCGCTCAGCGCCGTGCTGCGCGCCCCCGAAGGCGGGCAGGCGACCGTCGACCTCGGCACCCTCGCCGAGCAGGGTGCCGCCAGCTGGTGGCTGCTGCCGCTGGCCGCCGTCCTGCTGCTCGCGGCCGCCTTCCTGGCGGCCCGCCGTGCGCCGCGCACCGTCCGGCTCCGACAGCACGCCGTCCGGTTCGCGCTCGCCACCGCCGTCACCATGCTGCTGGTGGGTCTGTGGAGCCGGGTGGACGCCGCCTACGGGCTCTCCGTGCTCGGCGTCGGCCTCGGCCAGGGTGGTCTGGGCGACCTGCTGGGCGCCGTGCTCGGCGCCGACAACCCGCTGGCCGCGTTGGGTGGCGGCAGCCTCACCCTGCGCCCGGTGCTGTGGACGGCGGTGCCGCTCGCGGCGGGCTGGGGTCTGCTGACCGGTGCGCTCGGCGCCCTGCTCGCCACCAGGGTGCGACACCGCGGCGAGCTGCCGGCGGATCCGCGGTGAGAGGCGCCGGGCGAGGAGCGCGGAAGCGAGGGACGGCGATCTCGGCGGCGAGGGGGCGCAGGGTGAGGTGAGGAGGCGCGGGGTGAGGGGTGAGGGGCTGCGCGGACCGGCTCAGAACAGCCGGTGGCCCTGCACCCACATGGTCTTCCGCCCGTCGGTCCGGATCAGCCGCAGCTTCTTGATGCCGTCGTGCACGCTCGCGCTGAACAGCAGCGAGGGGCCGACGATCACGCCCGCGGCGGCCAGGGCGAAGAGCATGCCGATGTTGTCGACCGCCTGGTCGTCGCCCTCCTCGACGGTTTGGCCGCCCAGCTGGATCAGCAGGGGGACGGTGACCAGCAGCGAGAGCACCAGCAGCCAGCCCAGCGCCTGGTGGACCCGCCGCTTGACCCGCGCCCTGGTGGCGGTCTCCACCCGGACGGAGAAGGAGCGCCGGCAGCGCGGGCAGATGACGCCGATCTCCCGGCCGCCGCCGGTGGGCCGGGGCGAGCCGCCCTCCGGCAGGTGGGCGATGCTCCAGTTGACCCTCGTCACGGCGGACTGGTGCTCGACGCTCACCCGGCAGCCGAGGCTGACGACGTACCGGTCGCTGATCGGGATCCTGACCACTGCTGCCACCCCCAGCCTCCGCGACCGTCGCGGGGTAGGCGGATCGTAGCCCTTCCGGAGGGCCTCGAAACCACTGATGAGGCGTCAGAAAGCCTCGGCCAGAAGGATGATGGCCGCCGGGACGGCCTGACCGAGTGCGCCGCGCCACAGCTTCGGTTCCGAGGCGAACAGGGTGATCCCGCCCGCGACCATGAACGCGGCGACGTAGAGCACCACCGGTCGCCCGGCCCCCGGGTGCCCGGCGTGCAGCAGGACCAGTCCGGCGACCAGGCCGAGTGCCAGGAACAGGTTGTAGAAGCCCACGTTGACGCGCCAGAGTCGGACCTCCGGGGCGTCCGCCGTGCTGCCGGTCAGTACGCGGCGCACCCGTGGGTGCCCGTACAGGAAGCTCTCCAGCGGCCACACGATCAGGTGGATCGCCGCGGCGACCACGGCGAAGACCTGGCTCACGGCGTTCATGGCGGGCGGCTCCCTCCTGGCGGGGCGGCGGAGGCGGGTGGGCGGTGACGGTGGCTGGACGGTGACGCCGGGCAGCCGGAATGGCCGGAGCGGCCGGATCGGCCCGGACGGGCGGCCGCGGCACCGTGGGCGGGCCGTTGCTCGCGCAGCGCCGGCGGCGGGTCGTCGAGGTGGGCCCGGGCCGGTCCGATCGGGGGCGATCCGGTGCCGGTGACCCGTGCGAGGGGCGGTGCGGCGGGTGCGCCGGGGCGCTTTCCCATGGTGCGCATTCTATCGCCGGTGCGGTCGCCGCGGCGGTCGAAGAGCCGTTCCGGAGTGCGGGATTGGACTGGACCACTGCCTCCGCGCACCACTATCGTTCGGCGTGCCCGCGGATCGCGCGCCGCCGGAACGCATCGCGCGTCGCCGGAAGTCGTCGAGTGCTTCGGAACGGAACCCATGAGCATCTGGCCCCAGTTGCGAAGATCCAGGACCGTCCGGGCCGGGCAGGCCACCGGCCGGGTGCTGCGCTGCGGCCTGATGGACACCATGCTCGCCGACCTCGCCGTCTCGGTCGCGCTCTGCTTCGAGCACCCGCTGGACGACGACCGGCTCGCCGCCGGGCTGGCCCGTGCGCTGGAGCGGGTGCCGGTCTTCGCCGGACGCCTGCGCACCGTCGAGGGCGTCCTGGAGGCGGTCTGCGACGACACCGGCGTGCCGTTCGAGGTCTACACCGTGGAGGGCACGCTCGCCGAGGCGATGGGCCGGGTGACGGCGCCCGGCTCCGAACTGGTCGCCCCGCTGGACGCCCGCGCCGCGCGGGACGGCGGCGTCCCGGTGCTCACCGTACGGGTGACCCGCACGGCCGACGGCGGCACGGTGCTCGGCTGCTCCTGGCACCACGCGATCGGCGACCTGCACAGCTTCATGCTGCTGCTGCGGGCCTGGTCCGCGGCGGTCGAGGGGGAGCCGCTGCCCGAGGCCGAACTCGTCGACGATCAGGACGAGTTGCTGGCCGAGGTGCTCCCCGCCGAGGACTGCGGCCGGCCCGGATTCCGGCTGCCCTCGACGGAGGAGGCGGAGCTGCTGGCCCGCGAGGTGGCGGCCGGGCCGCGCGCCAACCGGCTCGTCCAGATCGCCTTCACCGATGCCGAACTGGCCCGGATGTGCGAGGAGTTCGGTGCGGCGGCCGGGCGCCGGCTCTCCTCCGGGGACGTGCTCTGCGCCCACCTGCTGAGCACCCTGCGGGAGCTGGACGGGGACGAGGCCGAACGGATGCTGACGGTGCCGGTCAACGTGCGCCGCTGGCTGGGTCTGTCGCCCGCGCTGATGGGCAACCTGCTGAGCGAGGTCCATCTGCCGCACCGTCCCGAGGACGGGCCTGCGGTGCTGGCGGGCGCGCTGCGCACGGCGCTGGAGGAGTTCCCCGCCGCGCACCTCAACCTCCGCGCCAACCTGTGGTTCCTGGCGACCCTCGGCCGCGCGCGGCTGCGCGACTGCGTGCCGCTGGGCTTCGACCCGGCGGCACGCCGGTTCAGCTTCTCCAACTGGAGCGGCTTCGGCGCCTATGCGGTGGGCTTCCAGGGGAGGCGCCCGGTGCTCTTCAGTCCGGCCGCCAACTATCCGATTCCCTGGGTCTGCTGGACGGTGGAGGGGTTCTGCGGCGAGGGCCGGCTGGCCACCGTGGTGCTGCCGGCCCGGCTCGCCGCCCGGGTACGCGGGGCGGAGGGCCGGGCGGCGTTGCACCGCTACCGGCGGGCGGAGGATCGGCCGCCCGCGTCGGCGGCCGTCCTGCCCAAGGTGATCTAGGTGACCCAGGTGATCCGGGGTCTGTCCTGAAGGACTACTGGAAGGACTGCTCGATCGCCGTCCACAGGCCGAGCCGGGCGCGCAGCGCGGTGCGGACCGTCTCGGCGCAGGAGTCCCACTTGTCCTGGTCGTCGCCGCACAGGTCGATCAGCATCTGCATCGCCATCGGGGTGTGCTGCTCGCCGTCGACCTCGATGTGACGGGCCAGGTAGTCCTTGAAGACGGTGAGCGCGCCCTCGGGGTCGTCGATCCGGATGACCTGGGCGAACATGTCCGGGATCAGGTCCTCGCGGCCGAAGGCGAAGGCGGCGGCCCGGCAGTGCACCGGAGCGTTCTCCACGATCGACCAGGTGGTGGAGGTGAAGTCGAGGGCGGCCTGCGGAACTTCGGCCTTCTTCAGGGCCTCCGGAACGGTGCTGCCGGTGCCCAGCAGGGCCAGGAACTCCTCGATCGGGCGCGGGTCGGCACCGGCCAGCCGCATGCCCTCCACGTACAGCTCGAAGTGGCTGGTGTAGCCCTCGCCGAGCTCGTCGCTCTCCTCGACCAGGACGATCTCGTTGATCAGCCGGCGGCTGGCGGTCGGCCCGTTCGGGACCCACGGCACGTCCACACAGGTGAGGTCGCGCTGGAGGCTCTTGAGCAGCGACATGAAGTCCCAGACGGCGAAGACGTGGCTGCCGAGGAAGGTGCGGACGCGCTCGATGCCGGTGAGCGAGCGGTACACCGTGTGCTCGACGACCTCGCGGCGCAGCGGGTCGATGGCCTGCTGAAGGCTGCTCAGGCCGGGGTGCGAACGGTCCCAGTGGTAGCGGTTCGTGGACAATGCGACTCCTTGGTGGGCTCGTTGGGCAGTCAACGGGTCTACGGGGGTCTTGCGCGATCATCGTACGGTTTCTGGCGCGTACTCGTCAGTGATCTTTGTGAATCGATGCCGAACAGTTCGTGGGCGGGTGCGGTCAGCGGTGCTTCAGCACGAGGCCGAGCGCGTGCCGCAGCTGCTCGCGACCGGGCTGGACGGCGCGGTCCAGGGCCGGGGCGAAGGGCAGCACGGCGCCGTCCGGGCGGGTGATCCGGCGGGGCGGGGCGATCAGGCGCATCTCCTCGGCGGCGGTGGCCAGCACCTCGGCGCCGAAGCCGCAGCTGCGGTTGGAGTCGTCCAGGACGACCAGGCGCCCGGTGCGCTCCAGCGAGTCGGCGAGCGCCTGCCAGTCGAAGGGGTACACCGTGCGCGGGTCGAGGACCTCCACCGAGACGTCCGGCGCCAGCTCCTCGGCGACCGCGAGGGCGTCGTGCACCAGGTGCCCGAGGGCGACCACGGTGACGTCGGTGCCCGGCCGGTGGATCCGGGCCCGGCCGAGCGGGACGGGCACGAGGTCCCAGGTGACGGTCTCGCGCACCGGCATCGCGGCAGCGGGCGCGAACACCACGACCGGGTCCGGGTCGCGGATCGCCGAGCGCAGCAGCCCGTAGGCGTCGGTCGGGGTGGCGGGCACCACGGTCTTCACCCCGGCGTGCGCGAACAGGCTGTACGGATGGTCGGAGTGCTGCCCGGCCCAGCCGTCCCGGGAGCCCGAGCCGGGCACCAGGCAGGTCAGCGGGACGGCCGCCTGGCCACCCGTCATCAGCGAGAACTTGTGGGCCTGGTTCACGAGTTGCTCGAAGACCAGGAACAGCAGGGACGGGATCTGGAACTCCAGCACCGGACGCCGGCCGGCCAGCGCGGCGCCGACCGCCATCGAGGTGAAGGCCTGTTCGGACAGCGGGGTGTCGACGATCCGCCCCGGCCCGAAGCGGTCCAGCAGGCCGAGGGTCGGCCCGGCCAGACCGGCGCCGATGTCCTCGCCGAAGACGCAGACCGCCGGATCGGCGGCGAGTTCGTCGGCCAGTGCCCGGTTGAGCGCCTTGGTGTACGAGAGCCTGGTCACGCGGTCACCCCCGCCCGGGGCCGCAGCCCGTCGGCGTACAGGTGGTCCAGCGCCCCCGCCGGGTCCGGGTGCGCCGAGGCGAGCGCGAACTCCTCGGCGGCGGAGAGCTGTTCGGCCACCGCGCGGTCCAGATCGGCGACCGTCGCGGGGTCGAGCAGGGCGGCGGCCCGGGGGAGCGGGTCGCGCTCGCGCCAGGCCCCGACCTCCTCCGGGGAGCGGTAGCGCAGTTTCATCCGGCGTTCCATGGTGTGGTGGCCCTCGTAGCGGTAGGTGCGGCAGGCCAGGAAGCCGGGGCCGCGGCCGGTGCGGGCCCGTTCGACGGCGCGCAGCGCGGCGGTGCGAACGGCCTCGGTGTCCATGCCGTCCACCTCCTCGGCGGGGATGCCGAAGGCGGCCGCCCGGCCGGTGGCGCTGCCCGCGACGGCGGTGGCGGCGGGCAGGGTGGTGGCGTAGCCGTTGTCCTCGCAGACGAACAGCACCGGCAGGCGCCACATCGCGGCGAGGTTGAGCGACTCCAGCAGGACGCCCTGGTTGAGCGCGCCGTCGCCGAAGAAGGCCACCGCGACCGGGGTCCGGCCCGAATCGGGCCGCCCGGCGACGGGACCGTCGGCTGTCACCCGTTCGGCCGCCGACCGTTCGGGGGAGGAAGCGGCCAGGGCCGCCCAGGCGGCGCCGACGGCGATCGGGGCGCCGGCGCCCACCATGCCGTTGGCGCCGAGGATGCCCAGCGAGAAGTCGGCGGCGTGCATGGAGCCGCCCCGGCCGCCGTTCGATCCGTCGACCCGCCCGAGGAGCTCGGCGAGCAGCCGGTGCGGGGCGGTGCCCCTGGCGAGCACGTGGCCGTGGCCGCGATGGGTGCTGGCGAGCCGGTCGTCGGGGCCGAGCGCCGAACAGACGCCCACCGCGACGGCCTCCTGCCCGATGTACGGGTGGATGCCGCCGGGGATCGCGCCGGATTTCACCAGGCCGAGCGCCAGCTCCTCGAAGCCGCGGATCAGCCGCAGCATCCGGTAGCGCTCGGCGGGGGTGTCCAGCGGGGCGGGGCCGCCCTGCACATCGGAGCCGGCGTGCGCACCGGGGCGGGCCTGTGCGCCGAGGCCTTCCGGCAGCCCGGCGCCCTCGTCGGTCGTGCGTGCGGGAGCGGTCACGGCCGTCCCCGCCAGACCGCCGGGCAGAACCGCGGGTCCGCGTAGTCCGGCCGGTCGTCGTCCGTGCGGCGCACCAGCACGTCGTGGTTGTACACCACCGGCTCGCCGTCCGGCCGGTCGTGCCGGCGGTACTCGTTGGCGCTGTCCTGGAGGTGCAGCGAGATCGCCCGGCGCGGGTGGGAGGCCAGGTTGGGGCCGCTGCCGTGGTAGGTGCGGCAGTGGTGGAAGGACATGTGGCCACGCGGGATCAGCATCGGCACCTTCCGCACCCGCTGCCCGTTGTGGGCGGCGTTGGCGGCCAGGATGTCCTCCAGCTCGGAGCCGTCGCGGTCGGCGAAGTGCCGGGTGGAGTCCTCGCCGGAGGGCAGCTCCTGCCAGCGGTGGCTGCCGTCGATCATGGTGATGGTGCCGTTCTCCTCGCGGCAGTCGTGGAACGGGATGAAGGCGGTGAGCATCTCGTCCGAGGTGCAGGTCTGCCAGTAGTGCTTGTCGAAGTGCCACGGCACCCTGTTGCTGGGCTCCTCGGGCACCGGGGGCTTGTAGATGAGCGTCGACTGGAAGATCCGGATCTCCTCGGTTCCGGCGAGCAGCGCGGCCACCGCGCCGATCAGCGGCTTGCGCAGGATCGCGCCGATCGCGTCGCTCTCGTAGTGCACGTAGTCGTTGTGCCGCTGGACCGGCCCGTCCTCGGGCCGCCAGGAGGCCAGCCGGGGCGGCCGGGCGGGCAGCTCGCGGTCGCGGTGGCCGGCGTAGTACAGCTCGGTGGCGGCCTGGAGGGTGTCCAGTTCCTCGTCACTGAACAGCCTGCGGGAGAGGTACCAGCCGTGCTCGCGGTAGTGCGCCACCTCGTCGGGGGTGGGCAGCAGGGCGAGCTCGGCCTCGGTGAGCCGGAACTCGGAGGCTGCGGCCATCGGGAGGGCCTCCTTCGGATGTGCGGGGGAGGGCCGGTCGTCGGCGATGGGCCGGGCGACGGCTGCGGGCCGGTCGTCGGCGGTGGGACTGTGCCGTTCGACGGCCTCGTAGAGGGCCTTGATGTTCGCGGTGCCGAAGGTACCCGCTCCCTGCCGCTCGATCAGTTCGAGGAAAAAGGTGCGCCGGGGGTGTGTCGAACGGGCGAAGATCTGGAACAGCTGGCCGCCGTGGTCCTGGTCGACCAGGACGTGCAGGTCGCGCAGGGTCGCCACCGGGATGGCCGTCCCGCCGAAGCGCTCGGTCAGGGCGTCGAAGTAGGCGTCCGGGGTGCTCAGGAACTCCACGCCGCGCTCCCGGGCGGTCCGGACGGCGCCGGTGATGTCGCGGGTGCTGAAGGCGAGGTGCTGGACGCCGGCCCCGCCGTGGGCAACGAGGAACTCGTCGATCTGGCCGGGGCGGCGGGTGGTGTCGGGCTCGATCAGGGTGAAGGTGACGCCGCCGGAGGCGCTCTGCACCACCTTGGAGTCCATCGCCTGCTCGCCGACCTCGATGTACTCCTCGAAGATCGTGCGGAAGCCCAGGGCCGTCTCGCAGAACCGTACGGCGTCCGCGAGCGTGCCGGCCGGCAGGCAGATCGCGACGTGGTCGAGGTCCTCCAGCAGGCGGGGCTCCGTGGGCCCGGCGTCCGGCAGCGCCACCAGGCGCAGTGCGGTGTCGCCGAAGCCCTCGATCAGGGCGCCGGCCCGGTCGAGCACCCGGGCGCCGTGCCGCTCGGCCCGTTCCAGCGCGGCCGCCGGGTCGGCGCAGCCGAGCGCGAGGACGGCGACGCCGTCCCCGTGCCGGGCGACGTACTCGGCCACCGGGTGCTCCGGGTCGGGGGCGGAGGTCAGCCGCAGCCGGATGGTGCCCTGGCGCAGCCCGACGGTGCGGGCGCCGTCGGGCGCGGTGGCCGGGGCGTCGACGGTGAAGCCGTGGTCGGCGCGGAGTCCGGCCGCGGTCTTGTCGGCGTCCGCGCAGTGGAACTCGACGTGGGTGATGGTCTGGATGGACAACGGGATCTCCCCCCGGAGGGAACGGTGGATCGGGGATCGGCGCGCGGGCCACCGCCGGCGGGCGGCCACTGTCGGGCGGCCACTGTCGGGCGACCGTTACTGGGCGACCGCTATCGGGCTGCCCGGGTGGAGGCCGGGCCGAGGATCAGGCTGAGGTTGTGGCCGCCGAAGGCGAAGGCGTTGCTCAGCGCGGCGCGCACCGGGGCGGATCGGGCGGCGCCCCGGACGTGGTCCAGGTCGCAGGCCGGGTCGGGGTCGGTCAGGTTGAGCGTCGGCGGCAGCGTCCCCCGCGCCACCGCCAGGGCGGTCACCGCCGCCTCCAGCGCGCCCGCGGCGCCGAGGAGGTGGCCGGTGGCGCCCTTGGTGGAGCTGACCGCGGGCGGCTGCGCGCCGAAGACGGCGCGCAGCGCGGCGGTCTCGGCCACGTCACCGAGCTTGGTGCCGGTGCCGTGGGCGTTCACGTAGTCGATGTCGCCCGGGGTCAGGCCCGCGTTGGCGAGCGCGGCGCGCATCGCGTCGGCGGCGCCGGTGCCGTCGGGGCGGGGCATGGTCGGGTGGTGGGCGTCGGTGGAGGCGCCCCAGCCGAGGACGTCCGCGTACCCGGCGGCACCTCGGGCCTCGGCGTGCTCGGCCCGCTCCAGGACCAGGACGGCGCTGCCCTCGCCCAGTACGAAGCCGTTGCGGCGGGTGTCGAAGGGCCGGCTGGCCTGCTCCGGCTCGTCCCAACCCTGTGCCAGGGCACGGGCGTTGGTGAAGGCGGCGGCGATGGTCGGGTGCAGCGAGGACTCGGTGCCGCCGCACACCACCACGTCGGCGTCCCCGGCCCGGATCAGCCGCAGCCCCTCGGCGATCGCCTGGGCGCCGGCCGCGCAGGCCGTCACCACGGCGGAGCTGTAGCCCCGGATGCCGTGCTTGATGGCGATCCGGGCGGCGGCCATGTTGGAGAGCATCCCGGGCAGCAGGTACGGGCTGACGCCGGGCCGGCCGCGTTCCAGCCGGCGGTGCGACTGCTGCTCGAAGGTCTCCAGTCCGCCGCCGCCGGTGGCCAGGACCACGGCGGTGCGGTGCGGGTCGGAGTCCCGGCCGACGGTCAGGCCGGCGTCGGCGAGCGCGTCGTCGGCGGCGGCCAGGGCGAGCAGCACGAAGCGGTCCACACAGCGGGTCTCGGTGGGCGGCAGCACCTCCCGGCCGTCGACGGCGGGGGCGATCCCGGCGGCGGGCAGCCAGCCGTGCGCGGGGTGGTCCTCGGGGACGGCCCGCAGGCCGGAGCGGCCGGTGACCAGCGCCTCGAACACCTCGGCGGGTCGGCGGCCGAGCGGGGAGACCAGGCCGATGCCGGTGACGACGGCACCGGGACGCGGGCTCATGCGCGGACCTCGTTCCGCTCGGCGGTCGCCCCGCGCGACGCGCACCCCTCGACGACGCGTTCGCTCCGCTCGCTCATGCGCCCACCGCCGCGAGGTGGATCTCCCGCAGCAGGACCTTGCGGACCTTGCCGGTCGGGCCGAGCGGGATGTCGTCGGGGGAGACCACCAGCACCTTGCGGACGGTCGCGGCGGCGGCCTCGTCCAGGGCGCCGACGACCGCGGAGGTGCGGTCGGCGGCCGGGTCGGCGTCAGTGGCGAGGAGCAGCAGCACGTCGGTGACCACGCGCTCGCCGTCCCGTACCGCGACCACCGTGCAGTCCAGCACGTCCGGGCAGGCGGCCAGCACCCGCTCCTCCGACATGGCGGTGAACAGCCGCTTGCCGCCGCCGAGTTCGACCGAGTCGACGGCCCGGTCCACGTGGTAGTAGTAGCCCTCCTCGTCCCGGTACATCAGGTCCCCGGTGAGGAAGCGGCCGCGCAGCCGGGTGCGGAAGGTGGTGGCCGAGTCGTTCCAGTAGCCGAGCGCCAAGGTGGGTGAGGCGGTGGCGAGTTCACCGACCTCGCCGGGGCCGAGCGGCTCGCCGTCCGGGCCGACCACCTCGCAGTCGACGAAGGCGTGCGGGCGGCCGACGCAGCGGCCGTAGCGCTCGGTGCCGGGGCCGTGGGTGATGAAGAAGTGCGAGTGGCCCATCTCGGTGGAGCCGAGGCCGTCCACGAACAGCGAGCCGGGCAGCCGGGTGCGGCCGGCCCGGGTGACGGTCTCCCGGCTGCCGGTGGCGATCAGGCGGCGGATGTGCACCTCGTGGGCGCAGTCGCCGGTGTTCCACCAGAGCGCGACGGAGCTCAGGTCGCGGGCGGCGAGGTCGTGCCGGGCGAGGTCGGCCCAGGTGGCGGCGAAGCCGATCACCCCGGTGGGCCGCCACCGCTCGACGGCCTCCAGCACGCCGTCGCCGGACTGCCGGGAGAGCACGGCGAGTTCGGTGTGCGAGCTGAGCGCGAGGTTGAGGGCGATCAGGGTGGCGGCGTGCGGGGCGGGCAGTGCGCTGAGCATCCGGTCCTGGCCCTGGGGGCGGGGCAGCCGCAGCCGGTGGCGGATCGCGGCGTACAGGCTCGCGTGCGAGTGGACGACGGCCTTGGGCATTCCGGTGGTGCCGGAGGAGTGGGTGATCGCCACCGGGTCGCCGGACCAGTGCCGGTACGGCTCGGGGGCGGCGTCCGGGTCGCCGGCGCCGAGGGTGGAGATCTCCGGCAGCAGCGGCGCGCCGGGGTCGTGGCCGGCCAGTGCGGCCAGGTGGGCGGGGTCGGCGAGGACGCCGGTCGCGCCGAGGCGGGCGATGTAGCGGGCGGCGCGCTCGCCGTCCAGGTTGGGGTTGAGCAGGGCCGGGACGGCGCCGAGCCGGGCCAGGGCGAGGAAGGAGAGCACGTGGTCGGCGGCGTCGCTGGCGTACACCACGACGGGGTCGCGCCGGGTGATGCCCAGCGCGTGCAGCGCGGCGGCGCGGGCCCGGACCGCGCGGTCCAGCTCACGCAGGGTGAAGGGCTGCCACGCGGGGTGGTCGTCCACCGGGGTGTCGAAGCTGAGCAACGGCACGTCCAGGTCGAGCCCGAGGGCGATCCGGGCGGTCAGGACGTTGCCGGCGCCCACGTCGGGGTCGTCCGCGAGCTGGGTGCGGAGGCTGCGGATGGTCACGGGGGTGGATCCCTCCCTCGGGGCCGGTGGACGGCCCGGGCGGCTGATCGGGTGACAGGGGTCGGCCGCACGGGCGGCGGGTGCGGTCGGCCGCGCGTCGTCGGGCGGCGGATGTCGGGAGTGAGGCGGGGACGGGCGGGGGCGCTGGTGTGCCGGGTGCGGCTGCGTCAGGCGCCGGGCCTCGATGATTGCTACGGCCGGGGGCGGGCGGCGGGTTCAGTTCGTTCGGGTTCAGTTCGTTCGGGTTCAGTTCGTTCGGTTTCGGCGGGTTCGGTTTCGGCCGGTCCGGATTCCGTGGCCGGACCGGCGAGCAGGACGGCCGCCGCCAGGTCCCCGTCGGGCGTCTGCTCGGCGGCCACGGCCAGTACTCGGTCGGCGTCGCCGTCCTGGAGCAGCAGTGCGGCGAGTTCGAACGCCTCGGCGGGGACACGGCCGGGTTCGGCCTCGGCCGGGCAGATCGCCACGACCGGGCCGGTCAGGCCCCAGCGCGCGGCGATGTGTCCGAGGACGGCGTTGGGGTTGGACTGGAAGAACAGCAGCGGGCCGGTCCGCTGCCCGGGTTCGGCGCTGCGCTCGATGGCCCGCGCGGTTTCGAGGTCGCCGCTCGCGCTGGCGAGCAGCAGGGCGGTCCGCCCGGGTGCGGGCGGCTCGCCGTGATGGGCGCGCAGGCAGCGTTCGGCGGTGTCGGCGACCAGCGGATTGAAGCCGGAGGCGGAGAAGCCGGGCAGCGGCGGCGGTGGCGGTGGCCCGTCCGGGCCCGGTGCGGGGTGGCGGGCCTCGGCGAGGATCCGCAGTCCGTGGGTGTGGTCGGCAGGGGTGGTCATGGCGGTGGCTGTCATCCCGGGGCCAGCAGCAGCGCGGTGTTGGCGCCGCCGAAGGCGGAGTTGAGGCTGAGGGCGTACGGGGGGCGGGCGGCGTGCGGGCCGTCCAGGACGAGGTCCAGTGCGACGTCCGGGTCCGGGCCGAGCCAGCCGGCGTTGACCGGGAGCAGTCCGGTGCCCAACGCGCCGATGGTGGCGGCGAGTTCGAGCAGTGCGGAGGCCTCCAGGGCGTGCCCGTGCACGGATTTGCTGGAGCTGACCGGCAGGCGGTCGGTGTGCGGGCCGAACACCCGCCGCAGGGCGTGGGCCTCGGCCCGGTCGGCGAGGGCGGACCCGGTGCCGTTGGCGTTGACGTAGCCGACCTCTGCCGGGTCGGCGCCCGCGCGGGTGAGCGCGGCCCCGATCGCCCGGACCGCCCCGCCGCCCTCCGGTTCCGGGCGGCAGACGTGGTGGGCGTCCCCGGCCCGGCCCCAGCCGGCCAGCCGGGCGAGGGCGGGCGCGCCGCGGCGTTCGGCGGCCGGGGCGGACTCGACCAGGACGGCCGCGGCCGCGTCGGCGAGCAGGGTGCCGGTGCGGCCGGCGCTGAACGGGCGCGCCTCGCCGTCCCGGGCCAGCGCCCGTCCGGCGTCGAAGACCGCGAAGACACCCGGTTCGACCAGGTGTCCGGCGGCGACCAGGATCCGCTCGTGCCGTCCGGCGGCCACCAGGGCGCCCGCGTCGGCGACGGCGGTCGCGGCGGCCACGCAGGCGCCGTTGTACACCCGGGTGACGCCCGGCGCGCCCCAGTCGGTGCGGACCCCGGCGGCCACCGCGGCGGCGGTCGCGCGGGTGCGCTCGTCGCTGTGCAGCGCGAGCAGCACGGGCAGTCCGGCGCTCTCGGCGGCGGTCAGTCCGGCCTGCCGGCAGGCCTGGCCGATCGCGTCGAGCACGGCCCTGGCCAGCGGAAAGGTGCAGGCCAGGGGCACGGTGGCGGGGAACAGCGCGGCCCGGGTGGTGCGGCGGGCGCTCACATCGAAGCGGGTGACCGGGCCGAACAGGGACTTGCCGTGGGTGGCGGCCTCGGTGAGCGGGGCGAGTCCGCGCCCGGCGGCGCTGAGCACCCCGACACCGGTGACCACGGGGTGGCCGGCCGTCCGGCCCGGTGGTCCGGTGCCCGTCCCGGCGGCGATCACGGCCGTGCGCCCGCGCGGTCGGCGAGGACGGCCTCGCGCAGCAGTCCGGCGGCGTCGTCGACGGTGCGCACCGCGCCGAAGCGGTCGTCGTCCAGGTCCAGTTGGAGCCCGTACCGCTGCTCGAACTCGGCGACGAGCCAGGTGAGTTCGAGCGACCCGAGGTCCTCCGGCACGGCGTCGACGGCGCGCTGCCCGAACGCCGCCAGCATGGTGAGGACCTCGGTCCGGTCCGGCAGGGTGTCGGGGAGCGGGGAGCCGGTCATGCGGCGCTGCCGGAGGTGGCGGCGAGGGCGTCGACCCGGCGGGTGACGTCGGCGGTGAACTCGTCGAGCGTCATCAGCGCGGTGGTCTCCATCTCGTCCAGGTCGAACTTGATCCCGAACTCGTCCTCGACCTGCACCGACAGGTCGGCGAGGGCGAGCGATTCGAGGTCCAGTCCGGCCGGGCCGAGGTCGGTGTCCCCGGTGACCTCGGAGACGTCGTACTGCATCTCGGCGAGTGCCGCCAGGACGAAGGCGCGGATGCGGTCCTGCATGGTGGTGGGCTCCTTGTCGGGGTGGTGGTGCGAAGGGATCGGGGTGCGGCCGGCCCGGTGGCGGGCGGGGTCAGCCTGCGGCGGGCCGGCCGGCGGCCGCGCTCTCGCGCAGGGCGGCCGGGTCGCGCAGCAGCTTTCCGGTGGCGGTGCGGGGGAGCCGGTCCAGCCGGGCGAGCCGGCGCGGCCGCTTGTAGGCGGCCAGGCGGTGGGCCAGCCCGTCCTGGACGGAGGCGAGGTCGGTCCCGGGTTCGGTGGCCAGGTAGGCCTCGATCGCGCTGCCGTCGAAGACCACCACGGCCTCGCGGACCTCGGGCAGCGCGGCGAGCGTCTGCTCGACCTCGGTGAGGTCGACCTTCAGGCCGCCGATCGAGACCTGGGAGTCCAGTCGGCCGAGCACGGTGACCAGGCCGTCGGCGGTCAGCTCGGCGGCGTCCCGGGTGTGCAGCCAGCCGTCCGACCAGCGGGTCGGATCGTCCAGCCCGGGGTACGGGGAGGCCGCCGCGCCGATCTGCAACTCGCCCTTCACCAGGCGCAGTTCCATGCCGTGCACGGGTTGCTTGGCGGGGTGGAGCGTGCCGGAGAGGTCGGTGGCGATCACCCCGGTCTCGGTCATGCCGTACATGGTGCCGAGCGGGACGCCGTAGCGTTCGGTGAACAGCGCGGGCAGTCCCGGGCGGACGAGCTCGCCCGCCACGACCATCCGCCGCAGCCGGGGCAGCGGCGGGGGAGCGACCGTCCCCGCCAGCAGCTCGGCGTGGAAGGGTACCCCGATCACGGTGGTCGGCCGGTCGCTCGCGGCGACCTCGGCGAGGATGCCCGCCGCCGTCATCCGCTCCGGCACGGTGAGCGCGACCCGGGCGTGCAGGCTGTTGAGCAGCCCGCCGACCAGGCCGAGCACGTGCACCACCGAGGAGAGCAGGACGACCCGCTCGCCGTCACCGGGGAACTCCACCAGCCTTCGGTAACAGTCGAGTTCGCGTAGTAGATCGGCCGCCGTGCGGGCGATGACCTTGGCCGGACCGGTGGATCCGGAGCTGAGCTGGATCAACGCGTGCCCGGTGCGGGCCGGGCGTCCGTCCGTCAACGGGACGGCCACCGGCTCGACTTCGGAGAAGCCGCGCAGGGCCGCCGCGGACCGATGGGCGGAGCCTACCAGCACCTGCGGGGCCAGCCGCGCCACCGCCGCGTCGATCTCGTGGTCGGTCAACCGGTGGTCGAGCAGTGCGACTTGGGCGCCCAGACGCCAGCATGCCAGCAGCACCGCGACGAACGCCACCGAGGGCGGCAGCCGCAGCGCCGCCGTCCCGCCGGGGCCGAGCCCGGCGGCCGCCAGTCGGCCGGTCTGCTCCTCGACCAGGCCGCGCAGGGCGTCCCGGTCGAGCGGTGCGCCGAGGCGCAGGCACTCCTCGGTGCCGGGGCCGGCCAGCAGCAGCCGGTCGACCCAGGAGTCCGGGGCGTCGGAGTGCGGCAGGAAGGCAGCCGGAAGTACGGAGGGGAAAAAGCCGGTCAACGCGGCTCCACACAAGTGAGGGGATTTGACATGAACGCCGTTAACAAGTCAGAACGGCCAATTCCGTGGCCAGACCATGGCACAGACGTTTGGTCAAATCAAGGTCTATACCAATGTGGTCGTTGCTCCTACGCTGCCCAACCAGGACCGGCCCGCGCGTGGCCGTCCTGGAACGAGGAATGCCCGTGAGAGTTCTCACGTCGGCCGGGATCGAGCGTGCGGCGCGCGACCGACTCCCAACGGAAATCTGGGATTTCATCGAAGGCGGCAGCGATGCGGAACGCACCCTGGCGGCCAACCGGGAGATGTTCGGACGCCATGCGCTGCGTCCGCGCACACTGGTCGACGTCTCCGCCTGCGACCCGGCCCTGACCCTGCTCGGCGCACCGCTGCGCCTCCCGCTCGGGATCGCCCCGATGGCCTACCACCGGCTGGTCGACCCGGAGGGTGAGACCGCCACCGCGCGCGCCGCCGGCCGGGCCGGAGCCCTGCTGGTCGCCGCGATGTTCGCCAGCCGCACCCTGGAGGAGATCGCCGCGGCCGCCACCGGCCCGCTCTGGCTCCAGCTGTACTGGCTGCGCGAACGCGCCGCCCTCGCAGCCCTGGTGGAGCGCGCCGAGGCGGCCGGCTACCGCGCACTGGTGCTGACCGTGGACGCCCCCAGGATCGGCCGCCGACTGCGCGACCTGCGCAACGGCTTCGCCGTCCCGCCCACCGTCCGGGCGGTCAACCTGGACCGGTCCCTGATGTCCGCCAGCCACCGCGCCGCCGACGGCGGTTCGGGCATCGCCGAGCACGCCCGTGAGCAGTTCGACCCCACCCTGAGCTGGACCGATCTGGCCTGGCTGCGCGAACGCACCCGGCTGCCGCTGGTCCTCAAGGGCGTCCTCACCGCCGAGGACGCCCGGCTGGCCGTCGAGCACGGCGTCGACGCCCTCCTGGTCTCCAACCACGGCGGCCGCCAACTCGACGGGGCGATACCGGCCCTGGCGGCGCTCCCGGAAGTGGTCGAGGCGGTGCCCGCCGACCTGCCGGTGCTGTTCGACGGCGGCGTGCGCAGCGGCACCGACCTCGCGATCGCCCTCGCCCTCGGCGCCCGCGCCGTGCTGATCGGCCGCCCCGCGCTCTGGGGCCTGGCCGCCGACGGCGAGGCCGGGGTGCACCGGGTGCTCGACCTGCTGCGCGAGGAACTGGAGCACACCATGGCCCTGTTGGGCCGCCCCCGGCTCGCCGACCTGGACCGCACGGTCCTCGCCCCCTGGCCCTGCCCGGCCCGCTGACGCCGCACCCGCGCGGTCGTTCATCCGCCTCGCACCCGCGCGGCCCTTGAACCGCGCCGCCCCCGAACCGCGTTCTTTCCACCAGGAGGTCCGACACATGACCGAGCAGAGCGAGCGATTCCCGGGCTGGGACTGGGACGACCCGGACGGGCTGGCCCCCCGGCTGGACGCCTTCAGCGAACAGGTCGCCACCTGCGAGAAGCTCGAAGCACATCCGGGCGGGCTGCCGCGCGACCACGCGGGCCTGCGCGAACTCGGCATCACCGGCATCGAGTTCGCCGCTTTCCGGACCGCCCACCCGCAGGGGCTCGGCACCGACCTCGCCACCCTGCGCAGCCCCGACACCGCCACCGAGCCCGGCACCCTCTACCGGGTCGACGGCGACCGCTGGTTCACCCGGCTAGACATCGCCGAACCGCTGCCCTTCGCCGACGCCAGCGTCGACTGGGTGTACGCCGAGCACCTGATCGAGCACGTCACCATGCCCGTCGCCGTGGGCTGGCTGCGCGAGGCCCGCCGGGTGCTGCGCCCCGGCGGCGTGCTGCGCCTGACCACCCCCGACCTCGCCCGCTACCTGGTCGGCTACGCCACCGGCGACGGCTTCCTCGCCAAGCACCGGCGCCGGCTGACCACCCTCGGATTCGGCCCGCCGATGCCCGCGCGTCCGGCCTTCCTGGTGAACCAGATCTTCCGGTACTTCGGGCACCAGTGGATCTACGATCTGGACGAACTGCGGCATGTCCTCACCCGGGCGGGCTTCGACCCCGGGAGGATTCGCCCGTGCGCCTACCGGCAGGGCACCCGGCCGGACGTCGCCGACCTCGACACGGCCTTCCGCACCGACGAGACCGTGTACGTCGAGGCAGACCGCTGAGCCCTCCGCACCGAATGGATCCGCCCATGCCCCTGCACCCCCAGGCCGAAGCGCTGCGCACCAGGCGCGCCGGGAGCGGTGCCCCGCCGCTCTACACCCTCAGCCTCGCCGAGGCCCGTGCCGCCGACCTCGCGGACATCCGCGCGGCGGCCGGAACGCCCGAACCGGTCGCCGCCGTCGAGGAGTACCGCATCCCCGGTCCCGGCGGCGAACTCGCGCTGCGGCTCTACCGTCCCGAGCCGCCCGGCGGCCGGCTGCCCGCTCTGCTCTACCTGTTCGGCGGCGGCTGGACGCTCGGCTCGCCCGACACCAGCGACGCGATCTGCCGCCGGCTCACCAACGCCGTCGGCTGCGTCACCGCCTCCGTCGGCTACCGGCTCGCCCCCGAACACCCCTTCCCCGCGGCGCTGCACGACTGCCGCGCCGCACTGCTGCAACTCGTCGAACGGGCGGCGGAGTTCGGCGTCGACCCGGACCGGATCGCGGTCGGCGGCGACAGCGCCGGCGGCAACCTCACCGCCGCGCTCACCCTCCTGCTGCGCGCCGAGGGCGGCCCCGCCCTGCGCCACCAGCTGCTGGTCTACCCCAACACCGACCACGGCGCCGACACCCCCTCGCTGCGCGCCCACGACGACCCGGCACTGTTCAACCGCCGCTCGGTGGCCTGGTACTGGGGCCACTACCTGGCCGACGAGGGCGACGGCGCCAGCCCGTACGTCTCCCCGCTGCGCGCCGCCACCCTGGCCGGCCTGCCGCCCGCGACCGTCCTGACGGCCGAGTACGACCCGCTGCGGGACGAGGGCGAGCAGTACGCCGAGGCGCTGCGCGCCGCCGGGGTCCCGGTGGACCTGCGCCGCTACCAGGGCATGCCGCACGGCTTCTTCGCCATGACCGGCACCCTGGACGCCGCCGCCGAGGCCCAGGACTTCGCGGCCGGGCGCCTCCGGGAGGCGCTGCGATGACGATCCCGTTGAGCGACCTGCACGCCTCCCTGGCCGATCCGCTGCTGGACGCGATGACCTTCCTCAACGAGGTCACCACCCGCTACCCGGAGGCGGTCTCCTTTGCCCCCGGCCGCCCCTACGAGGGCTTCTTCGAGCCCCAGGACGTCCCGGCGTACCTGGAGACCTACCTCGCCCACCTGGCCGACCGCGGCCTGGACCGGGACGCGGTGCGCACCGCGCTGTTCCAGTACGGTCCGACCAAGGGCATCATCAACGAGCTGATCGCCCGCACGCTCGCCCACGACGAGGGACTGACCGTCGACCCCGCGGCCGTGGTGGTCACGGTCGGCGCCCAGGAGGGCATGCTGCTGACGCTGCGCGCCCTGTGCGCCGGCCCGGACGACGTCCTGCTGGTCAGTTCGCCCTGCTACGTCGGCGTCACCGGCGCCGCCCGGCTGCTCGACCTGACCGTCCGCCCCGTCCCCGAGGGCCCGGACGGCGGCCCCGACCCGGCGGCGCTCCGGGAGGCCGCCCGCGCGGTGCGGGCCGAGGGGCGCCGTCCGCGCGCCTTCTACGTCGTCCCGGACTTCGCCAACCCCTCCGGCACCAGCATGCCGGTCGCGGCCCGCGCCGGGCTGCTGGAGGCGGCGGCCGAGGAGGGCGTGCTCGTTGTCGAGGACAACCCGTACGGCTTCTTCTCCCGCACCCCGGGGCTGCGGCCCACCCTCAAGGCGCTGGACCGCCGCCGCCAGGTCGTCCACCTGGGCTCCTTCGCCAAGACCTGCTTCCCCGGGGCCCGCCTCGGCTACGTGGTCGCCGACCAGGAGGTGACCGGCCCCGACGGCCGGCGCAGCCTCCTCGCGGACGAGCTGGCCAAGCTGAAGAGCATGACGACGGTCAACACCCCGGCGCTCAGCCAGGCCGTCATCGGCGGCATGCTGCTGACCCACGACTGCCGCCTGCGGGCCGCCAACGCCCGTGCCACGGCCCACTACGCGGCCGGCCTGGACACCCTGCTGCGGGAGCTGGACCGGCACTTCCCGGCCTCCGTGCGGAACCGGCTGGGCATCTCCTGGACCCGGCCGGACGGCGGCTTCTTCGCGGTGCTGACGGTGCCGTTCGTCGCCGACGAGGCCGCCATGGAGCGCTGCGCCCGCGAGCGCGGGGTGCTCTGGACACCGATGGCGCCGTTCTACCCGGCGGGCGGTGGCGAGCAGCGGCTGCGGCTGTCCGTCAGCTCGCTGACGCAGGCGCAGATCATCGACGGCGTGGCGAGGCTGGCGGCCTTCGTGACGGCCTTCGTGACGGACTGAGAGCCCGCGCGGACCGGCGGGGGCCGGAACGACGAATGAGGGAGGGGCCCGGCTCACCACGAGCCGGGCCCCTCCCTCATTCGTCGGTCAGCGCACCCGGGTGGAGAACAGCCGGGCCGACCAGTACACCGCCAGGACGGTCATCACGACGACCACCAGCAGTCCCTGCCACACCACGCTGTCCCCGGCGTGCCCGGAGAACAGCGCGCGCATGCCCTCCACGGCCCAGTAGAAGGGGTTCCACCTGGCCGCCTGCTGCAGCCACCCGGGCGCCAGGGTGAGCGGCAGCAGCACCCCCGACAGCAGCGCGATCGGCTGCGCGATGGTGTTGACCACCGGCGACATCGCCGCGTCGGTCGGCACCATCAGCGCGATGCCGTAGGAGATCGCCGAGGTCATCAGCGCCAGCAGGCCCAGCAGCAGGTAGGCGAGCAGCAGGTTCAGCGGATTCACCCGCAGCCCGAACGGCAGCGCGATCAGGGTGATCAGGACGGCCTGCACCAGCAGCGCCACCATCTCCCGCAGCGCGCGTCCCAGCAGCAGCGCCAGCCGGCTCACCGGGGTCACCCGGGAGCGCTCGATGATGCCGGCCCTGAGCTCGCCGAGCAGGCTGAAGCCGGTGAACAGCCCGCCGAAGATGCACAGCACCGCCAACAGGCCCGGCACGTACACCTGGTAGGCGTCGGCGTAGCTGCCGGCGCCCTCCGGGGTGAGCACGTTCTTCAGCAGCGGGGCGAACAGCAGGAGGTAGAACACGGGCTGGATGATGCCGACGGCGATCCAGATCGGGGTGCGGATCATGAGCAGCAACTGGCGCTGGAAGACCAGCCAGGTGTCGCGGGCGAGCTTCACGGTCTCCCCAGGGGGTTGTGCGGGTCCGGGCGGTACGGGGTCAGGACTGCTGCAGCGAGCGGCCGGTGCGGGCCAGGAACACGTCGTCCAGGCTGGGCCGTTGGAGCTGCACGGTGCCGGGCGTCACGCCCGCCGCGTCCAGGGCGCGCAGCAGCCGGGGAATGGCGGCGGCGCCGTCCTCCAGGTACAGCCGCAGCCCCTCGTCGCCGTTCTGCTCCAGCCGGTGCAGGTACGGCTGCGCGCGCAGCACCTCGGCGGCCCGCTCGAAGGCGGCCTCCGCGGCGTCCGCGGCGTCCAGCCCGACCAGGACGACGTCGCCGGAGATCTCGCGCTTGAGCGCCTCGGGGGTGCCCTCGGCCACGACCTGGCCGTGGTCGACGATGGCGACCCGGTCGCAGAGCGCGTCGGCCTCGTCCAGGTAGTGGGTGGTGACGACCACCGTCATGCCCTCGGTGCGCAGCCGGCGGATCTCCTCCCAGACGTGCGCCCGGCTGGCCGGGTCCAGCCCGACCGTGGGCTCGTCCAGGAACAGCACCCGGGGCTGGTGGATCACCCCGAGCGCGATGTCCACCCGGCGGCGCTGGCCGCCGGAGTAGGTGGCGCACGGGCGGTCGCCGAACTCGGCCAGGTCGAAGGCCTTGAGCGCGTCCGCGGCGGCCTGGACGGCCTGCGCCTTGGCCGCGCCGTACATCCGGGCCTGGAGGACCAGCTCCTCGCGGCCGCTGACGTGGTCGGTGGTGCCGCCGCCCTGGGCGACGTAGCCGATCCGGCGGCGGACCCCGGCGGGGTCGCTGAACAGGTCGGCCCCGGCGATGGTGGCCCGTCCGCCGTCCGGGCGGATCAGGGTGGCCAGCATGCGCAGGGTGGTGGTCTTTCCCGCGCCGTTGGGGCCGAGGAAGCCGTAGATCTCGCCGGCGGCGACCGACAGGTCGATGCCGCGGACGGCGTCGACGGTGGGGTTCTCGCCGCTGCGGCGCGAGGTCTTCTTGCGGTAGGACTTGCGCAGTCCCGCGGTCTCGATCAACCGGAACTCCCGTGCGGGGATGGGCTGCCACGGCACCTGGAAAGGCGGGGCCCGGCACCTGCGGAGGGCGGTGCCGCTGCGACACCCTAGGGCGAACCCCGCCCCGGAAACAATGGCCTAGACCAATGGACGTACCCTCCGCCGGTCTGCTAAGGGGCGGCGGGTCCGGGCAGGGCGGGGCCGGTCCGGGGGTGGGACGAGCCCGGTCCGGGCCCGCTCAGCCGAGCGCCTCCAGCCGGTCCGCCGCGGCCACCGCACCGCCCCCGGCGAGCAGCCGGCTCCCGACCTGAACCGCCCGCTCCCGGTGGGCCGTGGAGTCGAGGACGGTTCGCAGCGCGTCCGCCAGCCGCACCGAGGTGACGCGCGCGAACGGCACCCGCAGCCCCGCGCCCGCCGCCGCCACCTGGCCGGCCACGATCGGCTGGTCGTGCCGGATCGGTGCGGTGACCAGCGGCAGTCCGTGCGCCAGGGCCTCGCCCACGGTGTTCATCCCGCCGTGGCAGAGCACCGCGTCCAGCTCGCCGCGCGCCATCAGGTCCAGCACCGGCGCCCGCCCCACCGCGACGGCCCGGGAGGGGAGTTCGGGCAGCAGCTCGCTCGGAGCGGCGAACACCGGCTGCACCTCGTCACCGCACAGCTCCAGCGCCCGGACGGACCGGGCGAGGAAGTCCGCGCCCAGCTCGCCGGCCAGGGTGCCCATGGTGACCAGCACCCGGCGCCGGCCGGGCAGCAGCCGCTCCCACGGGAAGTCCGGATCGTGCGGCCGCGCCGGGATCACCGGCCCGACGAGCGCGTGCTCCGGCGGCGGGGTCGAGCCGGTCAGGGCCGGACCGGTGGTCGCCAGGACCAGGGCGGGGGAGAAGCGCGGGTCCAGGTACTCCTCCGCGGGCAGCCCGGCGCGTTCCCACAGCCCCCGCAGCAGCCCGGTCATCCAGGCCTCGACCTGCGGCAACGCCCGGTAGGGACGCCCCAGTTCCATCGCCCCGGGCGCGAAGGACGCCCACGGCAGACCGTGCCGATGCGCGACCAGCGCGCCCGCCGGAGTGTGCTGGTCGACCAGCAGCACGTCCGGCCGCCACTCCCGCACGACGGCGTCCAGCGGCTTCAGCGTGAACCTGGTGTACGGGACGATGAAGCCCTCCCAGAGCGAGCGCAACGCGGCCAGCCCGTGTCCGCCCTGGGCCCGGAACGCCCGGGTACCGGTGCCGAGCACCCGGGCCTGCGGGCCGAGCAGCGGGCGCAGCACCGATTCGGTGCCGGTCCAGGCGACCTGGTGGCCGCGTGCGGTCAACTCGGCGGCGATGCCGGCGGCCGGGTTGACGTGGCCGGTCAACGGCGGCATCACCAGGAGGAACCGGGTCATCGTGCGCCCTCCTCGGGGAGCAGTCGCTGGACGTCGGCGACGGTCAGGTCCTCCAGGGCGGCCAGGTCGAGCCCGGCGCGCAGCGCGGCCAGGTCGGCCTGCGGACCGAAGCGCCCGCGCAGCCGATCGGCCAGTTCGGCGAGTTCGTCCTCGTCCAGCAGCAGGTCCCCGTCCAGCCGGGCGTCCGGGGTGACGTGACGCGCCCAGCCGGGCGGCGCGCCGGCCACCTCGACCAGCAGGGCCACCAGATCCTGGTTCAACGGGGCTCCGGGGTAGGGGGGTTCAGGGTTCGACATGAGAGATCTCCCACCTGCTCGACGGCACGGGGGTGAACGCGGCCACGCCGGGGGGAAGTTGACGGGCTTCCGGGGAGCGGCGGCGACGGAGGGGGCCCGAGATCACTTGTGCGACCCGGCGGGCGTCGGAATACTAGCCCGGGTGACCGCACTGGAGGCAGTGGCCGTCCACCTCCCCCCGCACGCCGTTCCCATCGAGGCTGTGGGCGAGCTCATCGGCCTGACCCCACGTCAACTCCGTCTCTTCCGCCGCTTCCACGGCCTGGACCAGCTGCGTCTGGACCCGACCGGGACGCTGCCCGACCTGCTCGACGCCGCCCTGGACAACCTGCCGGAGCTGCGCGGACGCGAACACGACATCCGCTTCGTGATCCACGCCCGCAGCATGCCGGTGGCGGTGCCCCATCCGCTCAACCCGCTGCACGACCTGCTCGACGCCCGTGGACTGGCGCACGCCAACGCCTTCACGGTGACCCACCACGCCTGCGCGGTGGGCCTGCTGGCGATCGACCTGGCCGGCAGGCTGCTCGCGGACGAACCCGACCCGGCGGCGCTCGCCCTGGTGCTGACCGGCGAGAAGACCTTCACCAGGGACGCCCAGGTGGTGCCCGAGACCGGCATCTTCGCCGAGGGCGCGGCCGCCTGCCTGGTCAGCGCCGGTGGCGAGCGCCACCGGATGCTCTCCTTCGTGGTGCGCCAGCGCCCGGAGTTCGACGGCCGGCTGGCCGAGGACCCGGACCTGCTCGCCCGCTACCAGCGCGAGTACCCGAACGTGATGGTGGAGGCGATCGAGGCCGCCCTGGACCAGGCCGGTCTGGACCTCTCCGACCTGGCCGCGATCCTGCCGCACAACGTCAACCAGGCGTCCTGGCGGATGATCGCGCGCCGGATCGGCTATCCGGTCGAGAAAGTCGTGCTGGACAACGTGCGGTCGGTCGGGCACAGTTTCGCCTCGGACAGCCTCATCAATCTCCACACCGCCACCACGCGGGGGCTGCTCCGTCGCGGCGACCACTACCTGATCGCCGCCGCCGGTGTCGGAGCGACCTTCTCCGCGATGGCGATGCGGTACTGACGGTCCGCCGGCCGCCGATGCCGCCGACTCCGCCGGCCGCCGTCCGCACGGTGACGCCGGATTCCCACACCACCCAGAGCCCCGGGGCGCCTGCAAGCCCCGGAGCACACATCCCACGTACGACGGGACGGGACACCCATGTCAGAAGCCGCGGTCCAGACCACCGACCCCGAACTGCGCGAGCGCATCCTGCACGGCATCGGCGAGCTCCTGCCGCGCGTCCTCAAGCGCGAACTGCCCGAGATCCCGCAGGACGCCTGCCTCTTCGACGACCTCGGCCTCACCTCGGCCGGCACCATCGAGCTCATCCTGGAGCTGGAGGAGTCGCTCGACATCCAGGTGGACGTCGAGCAGATCACCGAGGACGACCTGCGGTCGGTCACCAGGCTGGCCGACTACGTCGCCGGGCACGTCATCCCCGAGGACTGACCGGATGGCCCCCGGTCCCACCGGCCTGCGGATCACCCGGGCGCTGGCCCGCCGGTTCGACGGCCGCTCGGAGACCTCGCTCGACCCGGACCTGCGGGTCTTCGTCTCCGACCTCGTCCGCCCCTACGGCCTGCCGCTGCGCGAGGACCTGCTGGGCGAGGGCGCCGGCCACTCCTACGAGGAACTGGCCGCCGGAGTGCTCCGCGAGGCGCTCGCCGAGGACGAGCCGGCCGACCTGCTGATCCTGGCCTTCGACACCCCGGACGTCCGGCCCGGCGCGCCGTCCTCGCTGGCGCTCAGCCGGTCCGTCCCGGGCGGCCCGCTCGCCTTCGCGGTCTGCGACCAGGGCGGCGCGGCGGCCTTCACCGCACTGCGGCTGGCCGCCGGCCACCAGCGCACCGGCGGCTGCCGTCGGGCCGTGGTGGTGCTGGCCGAACAGACCGCGCTGCACTACGAGCCGCCCGGACCGGTGTCGCTGCCGGAGCGGCACGCGGTGGTGGTGCTGGTCTGCGAGGAGGCCCCCGGCGAGGGCCTGGCCGTCCGGCAGACCAGGGGCGCGGTCTCCCCGGCCGAGTCGGTCCGGGCCGCGGCCGGGGAACTCGGGCCCGAGACGGCACTGCTGCTCGGCCCCGGCTTCGGCCCGCCGGAGCCCCCGCCGGCCCAGCCGTTCACCGGGCTCTGGGCGGAGCTGGCCGAACACCTCCCGCAGTGGCGGGCGGCCGGCCGGCCCGCGCTGCTGGCCGGGTTCGACCGCCGGCTCGGGGTGCTGAGCACGCTGACCCTGCCGTGACGGCGATCGACCTCTGGCTGATCGACACGCGTCAACCGGCCGTTCCGGCCGGGGAGCTGTGGCAGTCGCTCGACCGGGGCGAGCGCGCCCGGGCCTCCGGGATGGACCCCGGGGCGCGCGAGCGTTTCACCGTGGTGCGCGGTGCGGTCCGGCAGCTGGTCGCCGCCCGGCTCGGGGTGCACCCGGCCGACGTGGTCTGGCGGTACGGGCCGAACGGCAAGCCCGAGCCGGCGGGGGACGGCGCGCTGCGGGTCAGCTGGTCGGCCTCGGACGCCGTCGCGGTGCTGGCCCTCGCCGAGGGGCGGGCGGTAGGTGTCGACGTCGAACGGCTCCACGACCCGCGGACGGCCGAGCGGATGGCCGCCCGCTGGTTCCCGGTCGAGGAGGCGCGGTTCGTCGCCGAGCCCGTCGAACCGGCCGAGCGGGCGGCGCGGTTCACCGCGCTGTGGTGCCGCCGGGAGGCCTGCGTCAAGGCGTACGGCGGGCGCGTCGTGCAGTCCTTCGGCGTGCCCGTCGCCGGTCCGTCGCCGGTGCTGGTGGCCGACCCGGGCGCGCTCGGCGCCGGCCCGGCCCGGCTCTGCGACGTCCCCGTCGCGGAGCCGTTCCGGGCTGCCGTCGCCGCCCTCGGGGGATCGCCAATACATGTCAACTCGCATGACTGGCAGGGGAATTGACGAAACGCTCGATCAGGTTCGGTTTGGTCTGGACCAGCTGACGAGGGCGCTGGTAGCGTCCCGATCACACCCCCTGCCGAGCCCACCCCGGCCCTCCCCGGCAAGCCGAAAGGCGTGTACGACGTGGCACCGCACGACGCTCCACCGCAGGACCCGGCGTCACTCGGCGCTCCATCGCACGACCCGGCGTCGCTCGGCGCTCCATCGCAGGACCCGACGCTACTCGGCGCGACACCGTGCGGCACGAACCCGGCCACCAGGCGGGTCACCGTGCGGTACGCCACCGAGAGCAGCGGCTCCGGACCGCTCACCCGCG
This sequence comes from Kitasatospora sp. NPDC058048, assembly GCF_042885555.1. NCBI lineage: Bacteria > Bacillati > Actinomycetota > Actinomycetes > Kitasatosporales > Streptomycetaceae > Kitasatospora > Kitasatospora sp. NPDC058048. The sequence goes on from NZ_JBHVRT010000007.1 coordinate 55,764, forward strand.
GCCAGGACAACATGATCCGCTGCATCCGGGCCAGTGCCCCCGAGGCGATCAACAAGGAGTCCGTCTGGCCGGTGCCCGACGGCATCTCGGTCCCCTCCGGGCTGGTCGCCCTCCGCCGGCTGGTCGAGCGGCACGAGTCGTTGCGGACCTCCTTTCCCGCGGGTCCCGGTCCGGACGGATTCCCGGACCGCCAGGTGGTGCACCGGCAGGGCCGGTTCGCCGTCTCCGTGGTCGAGGCCGGCTGCCGCTCGGACGCCGAACTGAACGCGATGGCCGAGGAGTTGGGCCGGGTCGATGTCGCCGTTCCGGTCGGCCTCGACCTGCCGCCGAGGATCCGGTTCACGCTGATCGCCGCGGGCGAGCGGCTGCTGCGGCTGGTCGCCGTGGTCTGCCACGCGGGCGCCGACGGCGCCGCCACCGCGGTGCTGATCGAGGACTGGTGCGCCCTCGCCGCAGGGAAGGAGCTGCCGCCGGTCACCGCGCCGACCCCGCTGGGGATCGCCGTGGCGGAGCAGAGCGCCCAGGGCCGCCGCAGGTCGGCGGCCGCCCTGCGGCACTGGGCCCGGATCCTGGCCGCCGGTCCGGTGGGCGTCTTCTCCGACGCGCGGATCAGCGGCCCGCCCCGCGACCACAGCGCCCTGCTGGTCCGCTCGCGCACCGCCGCCGACGACCTCGCCGCGGTCTGCCGGCGCACCGGTGCCAGCCCCTCGGTCGTCCTGCTCGCCGCCTTCGCCGCGCTGGTCGCCCACCGCGCGGGCCGCTCCGAGCTGGTGTTTTCGGCGCTGTCCGCCAACCGTCAGCGCGCCGCCCTGATCGACCACGTCGGGACCCTCGCGCAGGACGCCCTGATCCTGCTCGACGCCGGCGCGGCCGACCTCGACCAGCTGATCGGCCGCGCCAAGTCGGCCTCGCTGAGCGCCTACTGGCACAGCACCCTGGACGCCGAGAAGGTCTGGCAGCTGGTGGACGACGCGGCCCATGTGCGCGGCGCCCGGTTCGCCCGCCAGGTGGTCGTCAACGACCTGAGCCTCACCATCCCGGCCTCCGTCGCCGCCGTCCAGCCGCCCTCGGCCGCCGACCCCGAACTCACCGTGCTGCCCGCCCCGCCGCTGCCGGTCCGGCTGATGCTCACCGTCCTGCGGATCACCGGCAGCCTGGACTTCGCCCTGATCGCCTGTCCCCAGGTGCTCGACCCCGAGGAGGCCGAGAGCTTCGCCCGGGCGCTGCCGGCCGTGCTCGCGGCCGCCGCCGAGGGCCCGGTGCTGCTGGCCGACCTGCCCGCGGCGCTCGGTCCGCCGGGGGCCGGCCGGGGCGGTGAATGGAGGCTGGTCGACGACTCCTGGATCGATCTCGCGGCCGTCCGCGAACTCCTGCACGCCGCGCTCGGGGACCACCGGCTCTCGGTGAGCGAAGGAAGGCTGGTGGCCGAGGTGGCTGCCGTCGACCCCTCGTTCGGCCCCGCCGAGGCCCACCGCGCCGTGGTCGCCGCCCTGGCCGGACGCGACACCGCGATGGCACCGCACCGGTACGTCGTCCGGCACACCACGCCGACGGGGGAGCGGACCGAGACCGGGAGCGGGCGCGACCGGGCCGTCGTCGCCCGGCTGTCGGCGCTCACCTGAACGGATGATCACGGCAGCCCGCGGGACACTCACTCCCACGGGGCGCCCTGATCGTCCCCGGCTCCCAACGGAAGGTCCGTCCAGGAGCAGCCGGAGGTCGCCCCCGAGGTGAGCCCCCACGGGCTCGGCACCTCCTCCTCGTCCCTGTCCTGCACCGGCAGCCGGTCGATCACCGCGACCAGCGCCGGCGGCAGCTGCGGGGCGAGTCCCCGGTGCACCCGGGACAGGATGTCCCGCCGTACGTCGTCCGGCAGCAGCGGCCGGTTCATCCGCAACACCCGTGGTCCGGGCGGTCGTTCGACCGTCGCCAGCTGGTCCGACCAGGCCCGCCAGTAGTCGGCGTCGTCCGTCTCGCCGAGCATCAGGTGGTGCAGGTGCAGGCAGTAGGCGGCCGTCCCGCTGCCCGAGCCCGCCGCGAAGCGCCACCAGAACTCGGCGCCCTCCTCCTTGCCGGTGGCGTACAGCAGCGCGCCGAACACCTCGGCCCCCTCCGGCTCGATCCGGCGCGCGTTCACCAGCAGGTCGAGTCCGCGCGAGGCGTCCGGCGCACCCAGCACCAGGGCCACCACCAGGCCGAGTTCGAACGCCGCCTGCTCGTGCTCCGACGGCAGGTGGGCGGGCGCGGCGGTGATCCTGGCCCGGCGCAGCGCAGCGATCCGCTCCGCATGGGCGCGTTCGGGCCGGGGAACGCGGAACACCGTCCGGCCGCTGTTCGCCGGTTCCGCGCCGGCCGGGGCGCCGTCCGCCGGTTCCGCGCCGGCCGGGGCGCCCTCCTCCGGTCTCCCCGTCACAGCTCGCCCTCGTCGTCCGGGAGTTCGCCCACCCCGAGCCGGCGGGCCAGCCGTTCCCGGGCGTGCCGGAGGTTGGAGTGCACTGTCGCCACCGGCCGCCCCAGGTACGCCGCGATCACCTTGACGTGCAGGCCGAGCAGGTACCGCAGGATCACCACGTCCCGCTGCCGGTCCGGCAGTTCGAGGATCGCCGCGTACAGCCGCACCTCGTCGGCCTCGCTGTGCAGCAGCCCCTTCGCCACCTGCTTGAAGGCCCCGATCACCGCCGCGAAGGTGACCGCCTCCACCTCCACCGGCTCCTCGGCGGCCACCCAGTCGGAGACGTGCCGGTTGGCCAACCGCCAGGCGTAGGCGGCCGGTTCCTCGAACCGCAGGACCTGCGGCCAGCAGCGGGCCAGGTCGGACTTCACCGCCCCGACGACCAGCTCCGCGTCGGACCGGTTGCCTATCCGGGTCAACGCGAGCGCGTGCCAGGCGGGTTCGTGCGTCTCGCAGAAGGCGGCGTAGGCGAGGCCCAGGCGGAGTTCGGGGTCGGACCGGGGAGCGCGGTCGGAGCCGGCCGCCGGCGCCGTCTCCGCTCCGTGAAGGTGCGCCACGGCCGTTCCGCCCCGGAACCTGCGCGCCGGGGCACCCCTGTCGATCGTCATCGAGCCTGCTTTCCGTGGCCGTCGGCTGCTCACCCGGCCACCCGAGGGTCGGGCTGTCGGTGCCCATCCTCATTCCATCAGGCCCGTCACTCCAGGATGCAATCCGAATACAGATGGTCATCTCATGGGCGCCGTCGGTTGGTTGGAATGCTCCGAAGCTGTTCGGAACGCGACCGGTCCCGCCTATCGTGGTCAGGGGCGATCGGTCGGGAATGATCGGTCGGGAGCGGAACCGGGGAGAGCGCGATGGGTCTCTACGACGGGGTGGACCTGCGGCTGAACGTGCCGCACTCGGCCCGGATGTACGACTACTTCCTCGGTGGCTTCACCAACTTCGCCGCCGACCGCGAGGCCGCCGGACAGGCCCTCGCCGTCGCGCCGTGGCTGCGCGCCGCCGCCCGGGTCAACCGCGCCTTCATGCAGCGCTCGACCCGGGCGCTCGCCGAGGCCGGCTTCGACCAGTTCATCGACATCGGCACCGGCATCCCCACCTCGCCCAACCTGCACGAGGTCGCCCAGGGCGTCCGGCCGAACGCCCGCGTGGTCTACGCCGACAACGATCCGATCGTGCTCTCGCACGCCCAGGCCCTGCTCACCGGCACCCCCGAGGGCCGCACCGCGTACGTCGAGGCGGACGTCACCGACCCGCTCGGACTGCTCGCCGCCCCGGGCCTGCGGGAGACCCTCGATCTGGCCCGCCCGGTCGCGCTCTCCCTCAACGCCCTGCTCCACTTCGTCCCCGACACCCACGGCGCGTACGAGCTGGTCGAGCGCCTCAAATCCGCCCTCGTCCCCGGCAGCGCCCTGGTGCTGACCCACGTCAGCCCCGAGTTCGCGCCCGAGGACATCGCCCGGCTGACCCGGATCTACGAGGCCGCCGGCACCGCCGCCCAGGCCCGCACCCGGTCGGAGATCGTCCGCTTCTTCGACGGCTGGACGCTCCTCGACCCGGGGCTCGTCCCCATCGCGCAGTGGCGGCCCGCGCCGGACGAGAAGCCCGGGGCCGCCGAGGAGGTCTCGCTGTACGCCGCGGTGGCCGTCCGGCCTTGAACCACCGGCCTGCGCCCGGCCCGGCCCCTGGTGGCCCGCGTCCGTCGGTGCGGGCCACCAGGTCCGCGGAGTCCTCCCGGCGCTGCCGCTCGCTCCCCTCGTCCCACCCGTGCGCCCCCGTTCCCCCGGGCACAGACTGGTGGGGGACCGAATGCTGCCCCGCGAGGCAGGGAGAGGCATGCTGCTGGGACTCACCACCGCGTTGGCCGCGACCGTCTGCTTCGGCTTCGGGGCGGTCTTCCAGGCGCGCGGCGCGCGGTCGGCCCCGCGCGCCGACCGGGTGCGGGCGGGCCTGCTGGCCGCGCTGGTGCGGTCCTGGCAGTTCGTCCTCGGCACGCTGCTGGACATCGTCGGCTTCGTGCTGAGCATCGTGGCCCTGCGCACCCTCCCGCTCTTCCTCGTCCAGGCCGTCACCAACGCCAGCCTGGCCGTCACCGCCCTGGCGGCCGTCTGGCTGCTGGGCGCCCGGCTGCGCCGGGGCGATCTCGCGGGCATCCTCGCGGTGGTCCTCGGCCTGACCCTGCTGGCGCTCGGCTCCGGACAGGAGGGCCGCGACCACGCCGCGACCGTCTTCCACTGGGCGCTGCTCGCCACCACCGCCGCCATGGTGCTCGCCACCGTGGTCCTGGTGCGCCGGGAGGGCAATGCGGCCGCGGCCGGCCTGGGCATGCTGGCCGGGGTCGGCTTCGGCGTGACCAGCCTGGCCGTGCGGGTCCTGGACGTCTCCGGCCCGGTCGCCGTGCTCACCGATCCGGCCGCCTACGCCCTCGCCGTCGGTGGCCTCGGCGGCTACCTCGCCTACGCCCTGGCGCTGCAGCGCGGGACGGTGACGGCCGCGACCGCCGCCGGGACGGTGACCGAGACCTTCGGTCCGGCGCTGATCGGCGTGACGGTGCTCGGGGACGCCGCCCGGCCCGGGTTCGAGTGGTGCGCGCTGACCGGCTTCGTGGTCGCGGTGGGCGGCACCTTCGTGCTCTCCCGCTTCGGTGAGCTGGAGGGCGAGTCCGCCGAACTGGTCGCTCCGCACCGGGACACCGAGGCGGAGCCCGCCGCCCCGCCCCGGTAGCCCGGACGGCTCCGCCGTGCGAAGGTGACTTGCCGGACAAATCGGACGGCGACACGGCCACAGAGCGGCAGGTGCCCGATGGCGGAGGAGTCCCACTCCCGACCCCGGCGGTCAGGCCCGAAGGCCCGCACGGACCCCTCGGACTCCTCGGACCCCAAGGAGCCCTCGGCCCCGGAGGCCCCGGAGACCCCGGAGGACCGGACCGCCCCGGCCGCCCCGGCCGACCGCCCGGTCGCGCTGATCACCGGCGCCTCCTCCGGGATCGGCCTCGCCACCGCCATCCGCCTGGCCGACGCCGGCTGGCACACCCTGCTCTCCGGCACCGACCGTGCCCGCCTCGACGAACTCGCCGACCGCACCGGCGGCCGCGCCCTGCCCGAGGACCTGAGCAAGCCGGACGGCCCGGCCCGCCTCGCGGACGCCGCCCTGGCCGCGGCCGGCCGGGTGGACGCCCTGATCGCGAGCGCCGGCCTGGGCTGGCGCGGCCCGTACGCGCAGACGCCCTCCGACACCCTGGACCGGATGATCGAGGTCAATCTCGCCGCCCCGCTGCGCCTCGTCCGCCTGCTGCTGCCCGGCATGCTGGAACGCCGCCGCGGCCGGATCGTGCTGCTCGGCTCGATGGCCGGCCAGGTCGGCGTGCGGGACGAGTCGGGGTACGCCGCCACCAAGGGCGGGCTGACGATGTTCGCGGAGAGCCTCTGGTACGAGCTGCGCGGCACCGGGGTGGGGGTACGCCTGGTGCTGCCGGGGGCCGTGGACACCCCGTTCTTCGACCGGCGCGGCACGCCGTACCAGCGCGAGCGCCCGCGCCCGGTCCCGGCGGAGCGGGTCGCGGACGTCGTGGTCGCGACCATCACCACCGAGCGCGACCGGCTCTACGTCCCGCACTGGCTCGGCTTCCCGGCCCGCGTCCACGGGGTGGCCCCGGGCGTGTTCCGCCGGATGGCCTCCCGCTTCGGGTGAGCGCCGCCGCCCGGCGCCCGGGGGCGCTCACCGCCGGGGCCCTCGCCGTCGCCGCCGGGGCCGAGTTCCTGCACCTGGCCCCGGCCGCCGTCCGGCTGCCGCCGCTGCGCCGCACCCTGGCACGCCGCACCGCCGGCCACGGCACCGCGCCCGGCCACGTCGCCCTGACCTTCGACGACGGCCCCGATCCGCGCAGCACCCCGTACGTCCTCGACGCGCTGGACGAACTCGGTGCGCGCGCCACCTTCTTCCTGCTCGGCGCGATGCTGGAGCGGGCCCCCGCGCTCGGCCGGGAGCTGGTGCTGCGCGGCCACGAGGTGGCCGTCCACGGCTGGCACCACCGGCGGCAGTGGTACCCGGCCCCCGTCCGCGACCTGCGCGAACTGCGCCGCGCCGCCGAGGCGGTGACCGGACTCTGCGGCGCCCGTCCGCTCTGGTACCGCCCGCCGTACGGCGTCCTGACCGCGGGCCCAGCCCTGGCCGCCCGCCGCCTCGGCCTGCGCAGCGTGCTGTGGACCGCCTGGGGCCGCGACTGGACGGCCGAGGCCACCGGCGCGTCCGTCTACGCGACCGCCTGCCCGGGCCTCACCGGCGGTGCCACCCTCCTGCTGCACGATTCCGACTGCACCTCCGCCCCCGGCTCCTGGCGCGCCACCCTCGCCGCGCTCCCCCTGATCGCCGCGCACTGCCGCACCCGCCGCCTCACCCTCGGCCCCCTCCGCGACCACCGGGTGCCGCCGCCCGCCGGCCGGAACCGCCCGGTGTGACCGGCACGCCGGCCGACCCCCGTTCCCGCCCCCGCGGCTACCCCAGCCCCATCCGCCGCAGCGCCGCCCCGAACCCCGCCTGCCACGCCTCCGGTGTGGCGCCGGCGGACGGTGCGGGCTCCGGGCGGTGGAGCGCGGCCAGGGCGTTGCGGACCACCTCGGCCGGGTGGGCGGTGGCGACGTCGGCGTGTCCCAGTTCCAGCTCGTGCTGGAGGTTGTCGCGCCCGTGCCCCTGCACCACGTCGAGGAGCAGCAGCCGCCGGCCCAGCGCCCGGGCCTCGCTGCAGGTGTCGCCCGAGCTGGTGACCACCAGGTCGGCGGCGGCCATCAGCGCGGGGACGCGGTCGGTGTAGCCGAAGGGGTGCAGCCGGGGCTCCCGGCGCGCGGCGGTCCGCAGCCGGCGCTCCAGTTCCCGGTTGCGTCCGGCCACCGCGAGGACGTGCGGCCCGGCGGCGGCCAGCGAGGCGGCGGTGCGGGCGAGCGGACCGAGCCCCCAGGAGCCGGACATCAGCAGGACGCACGCGGCGCCCGCCGGCACGCCCAGCTCCGCCCGCGCCGCGGCCCGTCGCGGCGGCCGGTAGAACGGCCGGCGCAACGGTGCCGGCAGGACGGCGATGTCGGCCTCCGGCCGGTACCGCCGGACCGCGCACGCGGCGACCTCGGAGGTGACCAGGAACAGGTCCGTCCCCTCCTGCACCCAGAGCCGGTGCGGCGTCACGTCGGTGCAGAACACGAAGTGCCGGAACTCCCGCTCCGGCGCCTGCCGCAGCAGCCGGTTGACGGCCGAGGTCGCGGTGGCGAACACCGAGACCACCAGCTGGGGCCGCAGCGCCTCGATCAGTTCCCGCAGCGCCGGGACCAGCCGGCCGCGGGCCGCCGCGTCGGCGAGCAGGGCGATCCGGGCACCGGGCCGCAGCGCCGAGAAGTGGAAGGCGTCGTACACCCCGGGCAGGTCGAGCAGCCGGCGGAACACCGCCTCCCCGGCCGCGCCCGAGCGCGGCCCGAGCAGGGCCATGGCGTCGACGGTGCTGGTGGTCCAGCCGCGTTCCCGCAGGGTGTCGGCGCAGGCCTGGGCCATCACGTCGTGGCCCTGTCCGAGCGAGCCGGAGACCAGCAGGGCGTGCGGCATCGGGCGGCCCGTCAGGCGCCGGCGGCGGTGCCGACGGTGGCCCGGTACCAGTCCGCGTACCGCCGCACGCCGTCGGTGAAGTTGGTGCTCGGCGACCAGCCCAGCAGTCGTTTGGCCTGCGCCGAGGAGATCCGCCGCCCCGCGTAGTCGGCCTTCCGCCCGTCGATGTGCTCGATGGTGACGGGTCCCAGCAGGCCGTCCACCGTGTCGGCGATGTCCCGCACCGAGACGGCCGTCGAGCCCTCCAGCGCGAAGGTCTGGTCCTCGGCGGCGGGGGACAGGGCCCGGACGTGGGCGTCGGCGAGGTCCTCGACGTAGACGAAGTTGCGGCTCTGCCGGCCGTCCCCGGCGATGGTGATCGGCCGGCCGGCCAGCGCGGCCTGGACGAACCGGGCGACGACCAGCTCGTCCCGCATCCGGGGGCCGTACGGGATGCCGTAGCGCAGGATGGTGAAGTGCTGCCCGTAGAGCTCGCGGTAGCTGTGCACCAGCATTTCGGCGGCGAGCTTGGTGGCCACGTACAGATGGCCGCTGTGCTCCAGCTCGATCGGTACGTGCTCGTCCAACTCCTGCTCACTGCTGTCGAGTTGCTCGTCGGTGAGGGCGGCGCCGTAGACCCAGACGGTGCTTGCCAGCACCGTGCGGCTCAGGCCGCTGCGCCGGGCGGCCTCCAGGACGGCCTCGGTGCCGTCGATGTTGGTCCGCACCGCGCGGACCGGGTCGGCGGTGACCTGCTCGACGTCGGCCATGGCGGCCAGGTGGTAGACCACCTCGCTGCCGGCCAGCGCCGCGGTGAGGGCCTTGAGGTCGAGGACGTCGAGCCGCGCGTGCTCGGCGTCCGGGTTGAGGTACTTGTCGGTGGTGTCCACCGCGAGGACGTCGTGGCCGGCCGCGATCAGGTGGTCCACGACGTGTGAGCCGATGAACCCGCAGCCCCCGGTGACGGCTATCCGCACGATCTTGCTCCCTTCGCTCCGGCTACCCGGCCAGTCGCCGGTACACCGCGGAGACGGCGTCGACCACCTGCTCCGTCTCGTCCTCGGTCATGTCGGAGTGCACCGGCAGGCAGACCTGCCGGGCGCAGACGTCCTCGGCCACCGGCAGCGGCCCGCGCCGGTAGGGGGCGAACACCGGCTGGAGGTGCAGCGGCAGGTCGTAGACCTCGCCGGACAGCCGCACCGCGTGCTCCTCAGCCACCGCCCGCTTGAACTCGGCGCGGTCGACCCCGGCCGGCAGCAGCGCCACGTACTTGTAGTAGTTGCCGCGGCAGCCGGGCGGTTCGGGCACCGGGTCGAGCCCGTCCAGCCCGGCGAGCGCCGTGTCGTAGCGGCGGGCGACGGCCCGGCGGGTCTCGATGAACTCCTTCAGCCGGCGCAGGTGCACCGCGCCGATCGCGGCGTGCGGTTCGCTCATCCGCCAGGAGTAGCCGGGCTTCACGTGGTGGTTGGTGGTGAAGGAGCCCTTGCCCTGGTCGCGGTAGATCCGGGCCCCGTCGCGCAGCTCGGGCGACTCGGTGAGGATCATCCCGCCCTCGCCGCTGGTGGTGACCTTGGTCGGGTAGAAGGAGAAGGCCCCGGCCAGGCCGAAGGTGCCGGCGGCGCGCCCGTCGAAGCTGCTGCCGTGGGCGTGGGCGGCGTCCTCGACCAGCGGGACGCCGCGCCGGTCGCACAGCGCCCGCAGGGCGTCGACCTGCGGGCCGACCAGCCCGCCGATGTGCACCAGGACGACGGCGGCGGTGTCCGGGGTGAGCGCCGCCTCCAGGGTCTCGGGGGAGAGCGCGAGGGTGGCCGGATCGACGTCGGCGAAGACCGGCCGCCCGCCCGCGTGCACCACCGCCCCGGCGGTCGCGTAGAACGTGACGGCGGGGACGACCACGTCGCGGCCCCGGACGCCGACGCTGCGCAGGATCACCTCCAGCGCCGCCGTGCCGCTGCTCACCGCGATCGCGTGCGAGGCGCCGTGCTCGGCGGCGAAGGCCTGCTCGAAGCGCTCTGTCCACGGGCCGAGGGTCAGCGCGCCGGTGGTGAGCATCTCGGTCACCGCTTCGGCGACGGCCGCGCGGTCGCTCTCGTCGAACACGATGCGGGCGGCTGGAACGCCCATGGGCACCTCCGGCGGCGGGCTGCCGGAGCAGCACCGATCGGGTCGAATCCTCCCGAACCGCACGTCAGCGGACGGGTCAGGCACATCACGCTACTTCGCCCACCGGCCCCCGGCCCGCCGTCGCCGACCGCACGGGTGACCGGATCTACTGCCGTCGCAGGTCCGGGGGCTGCGTCCGGCGCAGGGCGTGCGCTCCTCCGTGCGGGGGACGGCACTACTGCGTCCGCAGTACGCAAACGGCCTGCACAGGGACGACGACGGAGCAGGGGTCGGCGATCAAGGATGGGTCATGCTGCGGGGGACCGCGTCCACCAGGACGTCCGGTCGGCCGCGGCGCTTCCTGTTCCCGAGAACCGCATCCGAAGGAGTCCGCTCTCCCGTGGCCACGTTCCTGTACCGCCTGGGCCGATGGACCTTCGTCCGGCGCCGGCTGGTGACCTTCCTCTGGGTCGCCGTGCTGGCAGCCGTCGGAGTCCTGGCGGCCAAGGCGCCCGCCGCACCCGACGACGGCTTCGCGATGCCCGGCACGGAAGCGCAGAAGGCGTTCGACCTGATGAACGAGCGCTTCCCCGGCGGCCACGCCGACGGGGCCTCGGCGCGCCTGGTGTTCGTCGCCCCCTCCGGCCAGAAGATCACCGCCGCGCCCAACCAGCAGGCGGTCGAGCGGACGGTCGGCGAGCTCGCCGGCTCCGAGCAGGTCACCGGCGCGGTGAGCCCGTTCAAGATGCCGGGCGCCGTCTCCTCGGACGGCACCACCGCCTACGCGACGGTGAGCTACTCCGCCAAGGCCGGAGAGGTGTCCAAGACCGCCACCGACACCCTGGAGCGGGCCGCCCAGCACGGCCGGGACGCCGGGCTCAAGGTCGAGATCGGCGGCACCGCGCTGATGGCCAAGGCCGACGCCGGGGGCAGCAGCGAGGCGATCGGCATGGCGCTGTCCGCCGTCGTGCTGGTGATCACCTTCGGCTCGCTGGTCGCGGCCGGCCTGCCGCTGCTCACCGCGGTCGTCGGCGTGGGCCTCGGCATGGCGCTGATCACCGCGCTCGGCAGCACGCTCGGGCTCTCCACCACCACCGGCACCCTCGCCATGATGCTCGGCCTCGCGGTCGGCATCGACTACGCGGTGTTCATCGTCTCCCGCTACCGCGCCGAACTCGCCGAGGGCCGCGCGCCCCAGGAGGCGGCGGGCCGGGCGGTCGGCACCGCCGGGTCCGCGGTGGTCTTCGCGGGCCTCACCGTGGTGATCGCGCTCGCCGGCCTCTCCGTGGTCGGCATCCCGATCCTGGCCAAGATGGGCATGGCCGCCGCCGGGACGGTCGTCATCGCCGTGCTGGTCGCCCTCACCCTGGTGCCCGCCCTGCTCGGCTTCCTCGGCCGCAAGGTGCTGCCGCGCAAGGCCCGCAAGGCCCGCGGCGGGGCGGCCCCGGCCGCGAAGGAGAACGGCGGAGCCCGCTGGGCCCGCTTCATCCTGCGCCGCCCGCTCGCGGTGCTGCTCGGCGGTGTGATCGGCCTCGGCGTGCTCGCCGCCCCCGCGCTCGACCTGCGGCTCGGCCTGCCGGGTGACGAGTCGAAGCCCACCTCCACCACCCAGCGACGCGCCTACGACCTGCTCTCCGAGGGCTTCGGCCCCGGCTTCAACGGCCCGCTGACAGTCATGGTGGACGTCAAGGGCGTCGCCGACCCGAAGGCCGCCGCGAACGAGGTCGCCAAGAAGGTCTCCGGGCTGCCGGGGGTCGTCGCGGTGACGCCGCCGATGTTCAACCAGGCGGGCGACACGGCGCTGCTCAACGCCGTCCCGGCGACCGGTCCGAGCGAGGCCGAGACCAAGGACATCGTGCACGCCATCCGCCACGACGCGGCCGGCCTGAAGACGGCCACCGGGGCGACGGTCCTGGTCAGCGGCACCACGGCGATGAACATCGACGTCTCGCAGAAGATGTCCGACGCGCTGCTGCCCTACCTCGCCGTGGTCGTCGGCCTCGCCGTCGTCCTGCTGATGGTGGTCTTCCGCTCGATCCTCGTGCCGCTGAAGGCGGCCCTCGGCTTCCTGCTGTCGGTGGTCGCCGCGCTCGGCGCCGTGGTCGCGGTCTTCCAGTGGGGCTGGCTGGCCGATCTGATCGGCGTGGAGCAGACCGGCCCGGTGATGAGCATGATGCCGATCTTCATGATCGGTGTGGTCTTCGGCCTTGCCATGGACTACGAGGTGTTCCTGGTCACCCGCATCCGCGAGGGCTACGTCCACGGTGAGGAGCCCGGCGAGGCGATCGTCACCGGCTTCCGGCACAACGCCCGGGTGGTCACCGCCGCCGCGTTCATCATGATCGCCGTCTTCGCCGGCTTCATCGGGATGAGCGAGCCGATGATCAAGATGATGGGTCTGGGCCTCGCCACCGCCGTCGCCTTCGACGCCTTCATCGTCCGGATGACCATCGTCCCGGCCGTCCTCGCCCTGCTCGGCCGCCGTGCCTGGTGGCTGCCGCGCTGGCTCGACCGCCTGATACCCGACGTGGACGTCGAGGGCAGCAAGCTGGAGACCCCCGCCCCCGAGCAGGCCCCGGTCCGGGAGTCGGTCACCGTCTAGGACACTGCCGCCCGGCCCCGGCCCCGTCCCGACACCGCGCGGGGCCGGGTCGGCGCCAAACCGCTCGGACACCGGTTCGAGCCCAACCGTTACCGTTGCTGTCGGGGGCCACCGCGCGTGCGGAGGTCCCCGCCGCGGCCCGCCGCGCCCCCGATCGGGATCGGCGCGGCTCGAACCCAGGCTGCCCGGTTGCGGGCGTGGCCAGTGTCCCCCGACCGGAGAGCACGAGCATGAGCGACTTCTGGCAGCGCCTGCGCCGCGACCATCCGCGGCTGCTCGACGTCGCCGGCGGCACGGCCATGGTCACGATCACCGCCCTCGGCGCCACCATCGACCAGAACGGCGGCCGCTTCACCCCGTTCGCCGCCCCCACCTTCGTCATCGCGCTGGTCTCCGCCGTCACTCTGTTCGCCCACCGCCGCCACCCGCGTGCGGTGGTCGCCGTCACCCTGCTCTGCACGATGGCGCTCGCCATGGTCAGCCCCCGGCTCACCCCGACCCTGGCCACCCCGCTGCTGCTCGCGCTCTACTTCCTCGCCATCCGCACCGACCGCGCCACCGCGCTGCGCGCCTCGGTCGTCACCGCCGTCCTGCTCACCGGGATCGCCCTGCTGTTCGGCCCCGGCGGGCCGGTCAGCGAACGGCTCGGCGTGCTGGCCTGGGCCCTGCTGCCCGGCGCCCTCGGCGACTCGATCCGCAACCGCCGCGCCCACCTCGCCGCCATCGAGGAGCGTGCCGAACGCGCCGAGCGCACCCGCGAGGAGGAGGCCCGTCGGCGGGTCGCGGACGAGCGGATCAGGATCGCCCGCGACCTCCACGACGTCGTCGCCCACCACATCGCCCTCGCCAACGCCCAGGCCGCCATCGCCGTCCACCTCATGGACAACCACCCCGTCCAGGCCCGGGAGGTGCTCAGCCACATCACCGACGCCACCGGCTCGGCCCTCCAGGAACTGCGCGCCACCGTCGGCCTGCTGCGCCGCGCCGAGGACCGCGCCCCGCTCGAACCCGCCCCCGGCCTCGACCGGCTGCCCGAACTGATCACCACCTTCGAGCGGGCCGGCCTGCCGATCCGGCTCTCCGTCGAGGGCGAGGCCCGCCCGCTGTCGCCCGGCGTGGACCTCACCGCCTTCCGGATCGTCCAGGAGTCGCTGACCAATGTGGCCAAGCACGCCCACGGCGCCGACGCCGAGATCACCCTCGCCTACAGCGGCAGCCGGGTCGCGGTCAGCGTCGCCAACGGCCGGCCGACCGCGACCGGCCGCCGCCGCGCGGTGTCGCTGCCCCAGCACCCGCCCAGCGAAGGAGGCTTCGGCCTGATCGGCATGCGCGAGCGGGCCGGGGCGGTCGGAGGCCGGCTCAGTGCCGACCGGCGGCCCGACGGGGGCTTCCTGGTCACCGCCGAACTGCCGCTGCGCACCGGCGCCCGCGACGACGGCCCCGAGTCCGCGGGCGCCTTCACCGCCGCCGACGTCGCCCGGGCCGCCCGGGCCGCGCGCACCACCCGTACCGATCGCCCGACACCGGCCGAACGACAGGAGCACGCCGCCCGAGCGGACGGCGCGCTCCGAGAGGACAGGGACAACGCATGACCATCCGGGTACTGCTCGCCGACGACCAGGCCCTGCTGCGCGGTGCCTTCCGCCTGCTGATCGAGGCGGAGGAGGACATGGAGGTGGTCGGCGAGGCCGCCGACGGCCGGGAGGCCGTCGCGCTCGCCCGGGCCACCAAGCCCGACATCGTGCTGATGGACATCCGGATGCCAGGCGTCGACGGTCTCGGTGCCACCGCCGAGATCTGCGGCGACGAGGAGCTGTCCGGCACCCGGGTGCTCATCCTCACCACCTTCGAGATCGACGAGTACGTGGCCCAGGCGCTGCGCGCGGGCGCCGGTGGATTCCTCGGCAAGGGCGCCGACCCCAAGGAACTGCTCGCCGCCGTGCGCACCGTCGCGGCGGGCGAGGCGCTGCTCTCGCCCGCGGCCACCCGGGCCGTGATCGACCAGTTCCTGGCCCAGCCCGAGCCGGCGTCCGCCACCCCCGCGAGCGAGCGGTTGGCCGTCCTCACCGCCCGTGAGCGGGAGGTGATGTCGATGGCCGCCACCGGCCTCACCAACGAGGAGATCGCCGAGCGGATGTTCGTCAGCCCGTTCACCGTCCGCACCCACGTCCACCGGGCGATGTCCAAGCTCGACGCCCGGGACCGGGCCCAGCTCGTCGCCATCGCCTACCAGACCGGCCTGGTCCCGCCCGGCCGTCCGGTCTGAGCGTGCGGCGGGCGCGGCGGGGCCGGGGTCAGGCCGTGGGCCGCCCCGCACCCGCCCGCGGGGCGCGGACACGGGGGAGCCCGAAGGCGGACATCTCCTTCTCCTCGTAGGAGAGGAAGCCCAGCGAGCGGTAGAAGGCGTGGTTCCGCACGCCCTCCGGGGTGGACTCGTGGTCGGTGGAGAGCAGGAAGAAGCGGCAGTGCGCGTAGCGGTCCATGAGGTGCTCCATCAGCGCACGGCCCACGCCCTCGCGGTGGTGGCGCGGGTGCACCAGGACGTCCTGGACATAGCAGACCGCCTCGTCGTCCGAGATGGTGCGGGCCAGCCCGAGCAGTTCCCCCGACTCGTCGCGCGCGGTCACGACCAGATGGGAGTTGGCCAGGCCGCGCATCAGTTTGTCGACGTCGCTGGTGTAGCCCTCCCACTCCACTGCGTCGTACAGCTCGAACATCTCGTCGCGGTCGAACTCCACCTCGCGGGCGATGATCACACGGCCTCCCCGATCGCGCGGCTCTCCCCGAGTCGCGGTACCTGACGTATCCGAACTGCCCATCGTTCCAGGCCGGCCCGCTCCGCTCAAGGCGGTGCGGGCCGCCTGCCCCGGGGCAGGTCAGCCCGTTCGCGCGCGATCGCACGGGGCCGACAGCCGGATCTTCCCGCGCATCGGCCGACCGGCCCGGGCCTCAGGGCTTGCGGGCCACCGCGCCGTACATGCTGACGCGGTCGGCGCCGGGCTCGGGGGTGGTGTCGGGGCGCCAGAGGGGGACGGTGGTGACGCCGGGTTCGAGGAGGTCGAGGCCGTCGAAGAAGGCCCGGACCTCCTCGCGGGAGCGGCCGACGAGGGGAGCGGTGGCCCTGTCGTAGACGCCGGTGACCCGGTCGCGCGTCGTGGACGGGATGAAGTCGGCGGTGCCGTGCGACAGGACCAGGTGGCTGCCGGAGGGCAGGGTGTCCAGCAGCGCTGCGAGCACCCGGTGGGGCTGGTCCTCGTCCCGCAGGAAGTGGAGGACCGCGGCGAGGACGAGCCCGACCGGGCGGGAGAAGTCGAGCAGCTCCACCGCCCGGACGGCGTCCAGCAGATCGCCGGGCTCGCGCAGGTCGGCCTGGATGACGGTGGTGCGGCCGGCGCCCGAGCCGGCCATCAGGGCCCGGGCGTGGCTGAGCACGATCGGGTCGTTGTCCACGTAGACGACCCGGGCGCCGGGCCTGGCCGTCCGGGCGATCTCGTGGGTGTTGCCGGCCGTGGGGATGCCGGTGCCGATGTCGAGGAACTGGTCGATGCCGAGGTCGGCGACGCACCGCACCGCGCGGGTGAGGAAGGCGCGGTTGGCGCGGGCGGTGGAGCGGAACTCCGGGTTGGCGGCGAGCGCCTTCTCGGCGGCGGCGCGGTCGGCGGGGAAGTTGTCCTTGCCGCCGAGGTAGTAGTCGTACATCCGGGCCGGATGCGGCACGTCGGGCCGCAGGTCGGCCGCGATCCCGGCCCCGCCGGACTCCCACATGTTCTCGTACCCCACGGCTGCCGCCCCTTCGCCCGGACACCACTGACACCACTGACGATCCACTCGCGGTCCTGCTGCCGGACAGCCTAAAGCCCAGGTCACGGCCCCCGTGGCGGTTGGCCGGGTCACCCCCGTATGTCCCTTTCGTCGGGCCGGGGGCCGGTGGCCCCGCCGCGCGTCCCGGCCGCTCCCGGCGCAGGATGGGAGACCGGGGCGGGGGAACAGCCGGGGACGGGAGGTCGGACCGTGGGCATCGCGATGGCGGACATCCGCGAGTGGCGCGGCCACGCCGTGGTCGACGAGAAGAGCCACCGCATCGGTTCGCTGGAGTCGGTCTACGTGGAGACGGCCAGCGACGAGCCGTTCTTCGCCACCGTCACGGTTGGGTTCGCCGGTCGGCGCCGCCTGGTGTTCGTCCCGCTGGAGGGCGCGGTGGCCGGCCCGGACTACCTCCGGGTGGCGTACCCGCGCAACCTCGTCAAGCAGGCGCCGGCGATCGGCACCGACGACGTGCTGCCCGCCGAGGACGAGCCCGCCGTGTTCGCGCACTACGAGCTTCCGTACGCGACCGGCGCGGGCGGGGAACGCCGCCTGGCCCGCCGCTGAGCCGCGTCCTGGCCCTCCGCCGGCCCCGCCGCCGGCCCGCGCCCGCCCCCGCCGCCGACCCGCGTCCGGCGCGGGCGGGTCGGGTACGACGTTCGCCACCCGGGAATGAATACCCCGCCGGGTACACTTGTCCATCGACAGTCGATGTGAAAGGCGGCCCGACATGCAGGTGGACGAGGAGGCGGTCGGCGCGGTTCTGAACCGGCTGCGTCGCGCGCAGGGCCAGTTGGCCGGGGTGATCGCGATGATCGAGGCGGGCCGGGACTGCAAGGACGTGGTCACCCAGCTCGCCGCCGTCTCGCGCGCGCTCGACCGGGCCGGGTTCAAGATCGTCGCGAGCGGCATGCGCCAGTGCATGGCCGCCGCGGACGAGGACGCCGCGCCGATGAGCGAGGCCGAGCTGGAGAAGCTCTTCCTCGCCCTGGCCTGACCGGCGCTCCGCGCCTCGGGAGCACGGCCCGACGGGGGCCGCGGTGGACCGGTCCACCGCGGCCCCCGTCGCATGTCCGCAGGTGCGCCCACCGAAGTTCCCGCACCGCCCGACGCCCCGTCATGCTTCGTTCATGAGCCGGTCGCCGGCTTTCGGGTGAATGAGGCCGCCCGCAGTTGTACAGCCAACTGCGCGAGCTCCCTTCTCCCAGCCTCCGTGACCAGCCGTACCCGGCCCCGGCGAACCGTCCCCCGGCGGCCCGGTCCCGGACGGCGGACAGGACAACCGTGGCCGCAGGCAGCGCCCTGACGCTCAGTTCCTCCACCAACCCCACCGAAGGCGACCGGCTCACCTTCCACTGGACCACCGACGCCCCCGACGCCAAGAACTGGGTCGGGATCTACGACGGCGGCCGCCAGCCCGGCAACGGCAGCTCGCTGCTGTGGAAGTACATCCCGGGCACCTCGGGCGACGTCCAGCTCGACACCTCCGCGCTGACCGGCGGCCCGTACACCGCCTACCTGCTCGCCAAGGACGGCTACGGCATCCTCGCCAGGACCGAGCCGTTCTCCTTCCGCCCCAAGCCCGCCGTCGTCCGCCCGCACGCCGCCGTGGACGCGTTCACCGCCACGCCCGTCGCCCCGGGCGCCGCCGTGACGGTCCGGCTCGGCGGCCTCTGGTCCCGCCCGGCCGGCAACCCGGCCGGCTCCGCCACCTACCGCAAGGTCGGCGGCCCGGCCTGGGCCGCCGTCAGCGCCGACGGCACGCTCACCGGCACCGCCCCCGCCGCCGCCGGCAAGAACCCCGAGCCGGTGGTCGTCGGCGTCAAGGACAGCACGGGTGCCACCGACACCGTCACCGTCCTCGTCCCGGTGGTGGACCCGGCCGCACCAATGCGCCTCAAGGCCGCCAGCTGGAACCTGCACGACGCGGGCTCGGCCCACACCGACGCGCTGGAGAAGCAGTTGCGCGTGGTCCTCGCCCAGGGCCTGGACGTGCTCGCCCTGCAGGAGACCGCGGGGGAGCGGGCCAGGACCCTGGCCGACGCCCTCGGCTGGTACGCCTACCAGAGCCCGGGCAGCGTCGGCATCCTCAGCCGCCACCCGCTCACCGACGTCACCGCCCCGACCGCCGAACTGCCCGCCGCCGCGGCCACCCTGCGACTGCCCGGCGGCCGCAGCGTCCGCTTCTGGGCCGCCCACCTGGACGAGGCGGGCTACGGCCCGTACGCCGTCCAGGACGGCCGCACCGCCGCCGAGGTGGAGGCCGCCGAGAACGGCTCGCTGCGGCTGCGGCAGGCCCGGGCGCTGGCCGCCGCCGTCCGCACCGACATCGCCCGGCGCACCCCGGTGGTGCTGGCCGGCGCGCTCTCCTCGCCCTCGCACCGCGACTGGACGGCCGCCACCGCCGCCGCCCACCAGGGCGTCGGCGCGCTCGCCTGGCCGGTCACCGTGGCCCTCCAGGGGGCCGGACTGACCGACACCTTCCGCGAGGAGTGCCCCGATCCGGTCAAGGCCCCCGGCAACACCTGGTCGCCCACCCGCAAGCGGCGCGGCGACCGTCCGGAGCCGCAGGACCGCGTCGACTACGTCCAGTACGCGGGCCCGTTGAAGCTGGTCGAGGCGCACACCCTGGTCGCCGACTGGCCGCAGCCCGACCCCGGCACCGCCGCCAACGAGTGGCCCTCCGACACCGCCGCCGCGGTCGCCACCTTCCGGCTCTGAGCTCCCCGGCTCCCCATCCCCCAGCTCCGAGAGGCCAGTTCGTCATGCCCGAGCTCTCCCGCCGCACCTTCGTCGGCGCCACCGCGGCCGCCGGCGCCACCGCCCTGACCGGTCTGGCGGCCGCCCAGGCCGTCGCCGCCCCGGCCCCGGCCCCCGCCGCCGATGCCAAGCCCGCCGCCCCGCTCACCGGGACCATCAAGGACGTCAGGCACGTCGTCGTCCTGATGCAGGAGAACCGTTCCTTCGACCACTACTTCGGCACCCTGGCCGGTGTCCGCGGCTTCGGCGACAAGCAGGCGCTCCAGTTCCCGGACGGCACCGACGTCTTCCGCCAGCCCGACAGCCGGCGCAGCGACGGCGGCGCGATGCTGCCCTACCGGATGGACACCGCCAAGTACAACGCCCAGAACGCCGGCGGCCTCCCGCACGACTGGGCCACCGGCCACCAGGCCATCAACAACGGTGCGATGAACAAGTGGATCGCCGCCAAGGGCGAGCGCACCATGGGCTACTTCACCCGCGACGACATCCCCTACCAGTACGCCCTGGCCGACGCGTTCACCGTCTGCGACGCCTACTTCACCTCGCTGGCCGGCCCCACCGACCCCAACCGCCTCTACCTGTGGACCGGTACCGCCGGCCCCGGCCGGGACGGCACCACCGGCCCGTGGATCGACAACACCCCGGTCACCGACAACCCCGTCGCCGACTGGACCACCTACGCCGAGCGCCTGGAGGCGGCCGGCGTCAGCTGGCGCGTCTACCACAACCCCAGCAAGGACGACCGCACCGGCGACTACGACGACAACGCGCTCTCCTACTTCAAGCAGTTCCACGAGTTCCCGCACGACGACCCGCGGTACGTCAACGCGATGACGAAGTTCGACCCCGCCGACTTCGACCGCCACTGCAAGGACGGCACCCTGCCGACCGTCTCCTGGCTGGTCGCGCCCTACCTGTTCTCCGAGCACCCGGAGGCCGGTCCGGCCTACGGCGCGCACTGGGTCGACCAGGCCCTGCAGTCGCTGATGTCCAACCCGGAGGTCTGGCAGCACACCGTCTTCCTGGTGATGTACGACGAGAACGACGGCTACTTCGACCACATGGTCCCGCCCACCCCCGAGCCGGGCACCCCCGAGGAGTTCACCCAGGGACGGGCCATCGGCCTCGGCAACCGGGTGCCGCTCTGGGTGATCTCGCCCTGGTCGCGCGGCGGCTGGGTCAACTCCCAGGTCTTCGACCACACGTCGGTGCTGCGCTTCATGGAGCTGGTCACCGGGGTTGCCGAGCCCAACATCTCGGCCTGGCGCCGGGCCGTCTGCGGCGACCTCACCAGCTGCTTCGACTTCGCCGCCCCCGAGCACGCGATCCCGGCGCTGCCCGACACCAAGGCCCTGATGGCCAGGGCCGACGCGGGCACCAAGCTGCCCGGCGTCGCGCTGCCGGCCGTCGGCGCCCAGGCGATGCCGGTCCAGGAGCGCGGCGAACGCCCGCACCGGCCGCTTCCGTACCAGCCGTGGGCCGACGTCGAGGTGGACCGGAAGACCGGCAGGGTCACCTGCACGATGAGCAACGACGGCTCGGTGGCCTTCCCGTACACCGTCTACCCGAACATCCTGCTCCCCTTCGCCGGCACCCCGTACACCGTCGCCCCCGGTGCCACCGCCCGGTACGTCTGGGACGCCGCCGCCACCGGCGGCCGCTACGACTTCACCGTGCACGGCCCGGACGGCTTCGTCCGACGCTTCGCCGGCACCGTGGTGCGCGACGGCCAGGACGGCCAGAACGACATCGGCGTGCCGATCGTCACCGCCGACCTGCGCGGCAACCGCAGGCTCACCCTCCAGGTGGCCAACGACGGGATGACCGACGTGGCCTTCACCGCCGCGCCCAACGACTTCGCGGGCACCGCGCAGACCGTCCAGGTCAAGCCCGGCAAGCAGGCCGACCTGGCCTGGCCGCTGGACAAGCAGGGCCGCTACGACGTCGTCGTGACCGCCCACACCGGTCAGCGCTTCGTTCAGCGCTACGCGGGCTGGGTGCACTGAGCCCCGGCCGGCCCGGCCGGGGGCGCCGATCCGGTGACCCCCGGCCGTGGCTCGGCCGCCGTGCCGGAGCCCGCCGTTACCGTCGGGCGCATGCAGAAGATCACCACCTTCCTCTGGTTCGACGACCGGGCCGAAGAGGCCGCCGCCTTCTACACCACCCTGTTCCCGAACTCCCGGGTCACCAGGACCACCCGGTACGGCGAGACCGGCCCCGGCCCGGCGGGCTCGGTGATGACCGTCGAGTTCGAGCTCGCCGGCCGCGAGTACACGGCCCTCAACGGCGGTCCGGCGTTCCACTTCACCGAGGCGATCTCGCTCCAGGTGGAGTGCGAGGATCAGCAGGAGATCGACCGGCTCTGGGCGGAGCTCAGCGCGGACGGCGGTGAGGAGGGACCGTGCGGCTGGCTCAAGGACCGCTACGGCCTCTCCTGGCAGATCACCCCCCGGGTGCTGCTCGACCTGGTCGCGGGCGAGGACCGGGCCACCGCGGACCGCGTGTTCGCGGCCATGCTGCGGATGCGGAAGATCGAGATCCAGCCGCTGCTCGACGCGGCGAAGGGGTGAGGTCGTGACCGCCTTCGGCCACCGCGGCATCACCTACCTGCGGGCCACCCCCGAGCGGGTCTGGCACGCGCTCACCAACGCCGACGAGTCCGGCCTCTACTGGGGCCACCGCAACGTCTCCACCTGGCTGCTCGGCGCGCCCTGGGAGCACCAGCGGACCGACGGCTCCGGGACCGCCGACGTCATCGGCACCGTCGAGGCGGTCGACCGCCCGCACCTGCTGGTCACCACCTGGGCCGGCCCGCAGGAGCAGCACGCCGCCTTCCCCTCCCGGGTCACCTTCGAGCTCCAGGGCTGGCAGGACCTCACCCGGCTCACCGTCACCCACGCGGACCTCGCCGACGAGGCCGCCCGGGCGGACGCCGAACAGGGCTGGTCGGCGGTGCTCGCCAACCTCAAGACCTACCTGGAGACCGGCCACCCGCTGCCGCAGCAGCCCTGGCTGATGCCCTGACCCCTGCCCCGTGACCCCGGACCGCGGCCACTGGCCCCCGGACACGCCCTGCCCGCGGCCCGTGGCGCCCGGCGCCTGGCCAGGGCGTGTCCGCCACGGCGGAGCGCCCTACGCCGCCGGGCGCTCCGCCGTGGCGGACCGGCCGCCGCGGGCCCGCTCGCCGCGCAGCAGGCGGCGCAGCGCGGCGTAGCGGGAGAACCGCTCCCGGTTCGCCACCGAGGCCCGGTCCAGCTCCTCCATCAGCCGCCGGCTGCGGTGCTCCAGGTCCATCTCGTCCAGGATGCGGTCCACCTCGGCCAGTATCGAACCGTGCAACTGCCAGGCCTCCGGGTGCTCCTGGACCTTGCGCAGCAGCACCTGGGCGACGTTCTCCCGGCAGGCCCAGGCCGCCGCCAGCTCGGTGGTCAGCCTGTCCTCGGCCTCCTCGGCGTTGCGGCTCACCTGCGTGGTCACCAGCACCGCGTAGCTGACCATCGCATCGCCCACGTGCGCCAGCAGCTCCTCCAGCCCCGACGCGACGTCCGGCGGGAAGAGCCGTTCGCCGGGCGCGCGCCGCTTGGCCAGGTCGGTCAGCGAGCGGGCCAGCACCCGGATCACCACGACGCAGATCTCCAGGGTGTCCAGCCCGGTGCGCAGCACCAGCCGGGACAGCAGCCCCTCGCTGATCCGCGGGTTGAAGCGCAGGCTGTCCTCCGCCTGGCGCAGCGCCGCGTCCACGTCGGCGATCGCCTGGTCCAGCCGCCGGGCCTCGTGCAGCCGTTCGGCGGCCCGGGCCACCAGGGTGGGGCGGCCCAGTTCCTCGGAGATGTCCAGGAGCAGCTGGCGGGCCCGCCGGGCGAGGTCCTCGATCGACTCCCCGGCGGTGTCCACCCAGACCGGCGGCGCGAACAGCAGGTTGAACAGCAGGCCGACGGCGGCGCCGATGAGCGTCTCCAGCACCCGGTCCCAGGCCTGCGAGGCCAGCTTGGTCACGCCCAGGATCAGCATCGCGCTGATCGCGACCTCCTGGACGAACTCCTCGACCCGGACGAACCGGCCGACGACCAGCGAGGCCAGGATGATCAGCCCGAGGCTCCACCAGGAGAGCCCGACCACGGCGCTGAACCCGATCGCGATCAGCACCCCGACCACCACCGAGTTGACCCGGCGGATGCTGGTCTTCAGCGTCGAGTAGACGGTGACCTGGACGACCAGCAGCGCGGTCAGCGGCGCCGTCAGCGGGGCGGGCTCGCTGCTCAGCTGCGTCGCCACCGCGTAGGCGATGGTGGCCGCCACGGTGGCCCGGACGGTCTGGACCACGAAGGGTTCTCGGGCGCTGCGGCGGACCAGGTCCGCGAGGGACTCCGGGAGAAGGGCCATGTCGCCCTTCTTTCCCCGCATCCGCCGTTCACACCGCTCCCGGGGCGCTCCGGCACCCGTACGCCCGCATCGGCCCGGGCCGGCGCGCCGCCGTCGCCGGGGCCCGCCGGCTCAGTTGTCGCGGTTGAAGCGCAGCTTCCAGGGCGCCAGCGCGGACTCGACCTGCACACCCATGCTCATCTTCGAGGCGCCCTCGATCCGCTCCTCGAAACGGATCGGCACCTCGCGGATCGACAGGCCCTGCTTGACGACCCGGTAGTTCATCTCGACCTGGAACGAGTAGCCGTTGCTCTGCACGGTCGGAAGGTCGATGGCGCGCAGGGCGCTCGCGCGCCAGGCCTTGAACCCGGCGGTGGCGTCCCTGACCCCGAGGCTCAGGATCGCGTTGACGTAGAAGTTCGCCCAGGCGGACAGCGCCTTGCGGTGCCAGGGCCACTCCTCGGCGGTCGAGCCGCCGGGGACGTAGCGCGAGCCCAGCACCACGGCGGTGTCGTCGGCGAGCAGCGTCTCGACCATCACGGGTATCACCGAGGCCGGGTGGGACAGGTCGGCGTCCATCTGCACCACCACGTCGGCGCCCTCGTCCAGGGCCTTGGCCATGCCGGCCAGGTAGGCGCGGCCGAGGCCGTCCTTCTCGGTGCGGTGCAGCACGCCCACGGTGCCGCCGGAGTCCGCGGCCAGCTTGTCGGCGATCTCGCCGGTGCCGTCGGGGGAGTTGTCGTCGACCACCAGCAGGTGCAGGTTGGGCACCGGAAGCTCCGCGAGCATGCCCGCGAGGACCGGGAGGTTCTCCCGCTCGTTGTACGTGGGGACGACCACAACGACCTTGGGGGAGGCCTCGACCATGTTCTGTTTCCCTCGTGCCTGCTCCGGATGGGACCGTGCGAGTCTATCCGGCGTGTCGGCCGGCTCCCGCCCCGGCTGGGGGCGGAAACCCGTTCGACCGCGATGGGCCGATGTGGGAGGCTGCCGCCGCCGTTTCCGAACGCCGACCCGGAGCCCTCCTTGACGATCCGTCGCAGCACCGTCCTGCCCGTCACCGCCCTGGTCCTCGCACTGGCCACGCTGACCGGCTGCGGCGCCGACAGCGCCGCTCCGCCGAAGGCCGCCCCCACGACCGGAGCGTCCACCGGCGCCACCGGCGCACCGGCCGACGCGACCGGAGCACCCGCCGACGCGACCGGAGCCTTCGACCCCGCGGTCGCGATCGCCCACCGCTCCCGGGAGCCGTACGCCGCGACGTTCGAGATGACCGTCGAGAGGGGCGAGGGCGGCGAGAAGGAGCTGACCACCGTCACCGCCCGGTCGAACCACAACACTCCGGCCGAGGGATCCCGTACGGAGGCGAAGATGGTCCGCGGGTCCTCCGTGCTGGCCTGGGAGGAGACGGTGATCATCGACCAGGCCGTCTACCGGCGGAACAAGGAGAGCGGTGAGACCCGGTGGACGACCGATCAGAAGCCCCCGGCGAGCGTCGGGGTCGGCGCATACGACGACGACGGCTACGCCAAGGTCCTGCTGGACGCCGGGCCCGCCGCCCGCAAGGGCATGGAGACCGAGGCGGGCGTGCCGGTGTTCCACCTGAGCGCCCGGCTCTCACCGGCCGAGCTGCGCCGCGCGGACCCGAGCTACGGGGTCGGGCGCCAGAACGAGGGCACGGACGCGGCCGACTGCCAGCTGTGGATCGACCGGCTCGGCCGGACCGTCCGCAGTGAACGGTCGACGGTGGTCGCCGGCAAGCCGGTCGTGACGAAGGAACGCGTCTCGGACTTCGGCCCCGCGGAGACTTTCACCCCGCCGGCCACCGGCTGAGCCGCCCCCAGCTACGCCGTGCCGTAGACGGCGGCGAGGTTGTCCTGGGCCGGGCGGGCCCGGCCGGCCGGGCCGGCGGCGAAGGCGCGCAGGACGTTCTCGGTGACCTGGCGGACCAGGTCCCCGGCGTGCGCGTCGATGCCGTGGTCGGCCCTGCCGCCGCCGGGGCCGCGGGCGTCCAGCGCCTCGACCCAGCGCATCGTCCCGGTGGCGAACACCCCGGCGCCGCCCGGCAGGGTGCAGTAGGCGGTGTCGGAGTGGGAGCGGCGGCCGTCGCAGACCACGGGGGAGTGGGCGATCACCTCGATCGGGCGGGGGGTGGGGAAGCCGGTGTCCACCCGGTCGTACTCGACCCCGACCAGGTGCGGGAACGAGGCCCCGGCCGCGACGCCCGTCCCCTCGAAGGCCCAGTGCCCGGGCGAGGTGACCACGTACGGGGCGTCCACCGGGTAGCCGTCGTAGATGACGCCGAGCATCGAACTCTCCGGGTCGGCGCCCGGGCCGGCCCGGAAGTCGGTGGTCGCCGGGCCGCCCGACAGGTGGCCCGGGTCCTGCGCCCAGGCGTCCTTGTAGCAGACCACCGTGCGGTCCGGCCCGAGGTCGGTCGGCTCGAACCTGACCCGGCGGAAGCAGCAGTTGGCGCCCAGGATCGCCAGGTTGGTCCCGGCGTCGCGGGCGGCGACCACGTTGGCCCGCTGCTCGGGGGACCAGTACTCGTCGTGGCCGAGCGACAGGACGGCGGCGGCCCCGGTCAGCAGGCCGGGCTCGCGGGCCACGTCGATGCCGGTGGTGTAGGCGAGCGGCAGGCCGAGCCGCTCGGCGAGGGCGACCAGGGGCGCCTCGTAGACCAGGAACAGCCCGGCGCCGTGGTCGTAGTCGTACGGACGGTCGAAGACGGCCTTCAGCGAGCGGGTGGCCAGGCCGCCGGTCGGACCGTTGTAGAGGCTGTAGCCGCCCCACTCGTTGTAGGCCTGCCAGGTCGCCGGGGCGCTCATGATCACGGTCCTGCCGGCGGTGCTCGCCGAGCGGACGGTGAGCGGGACGTAGCGCCGGCCGGAACCGTCCTCGGCGTCCAGGCGCAGCAGGTAGGCGCCCTCGGGCCAGCCGGCGGTGTCCACCGCGAGGGTGCGCTGCCAGCCGGTCAGCACGGTGCGGGTCACCGGGTCCACGTGCGGCGCGGCCTGCCGGCCGCCCGGGACGTGCTCGCGGCGCCAGACCAGCCGGGCGCGGGCGCCGTCGTACCAGCCCATCCGGTAGGCGGAGACGGTGAAGGCCGCGGCCGGGGTGGAGACGTGCAGGCCGAAGGGCTCGCCGGGCAGGACGCTGACCCGGTCGGCGAACCCCGCGATGGCGTCGTCCGGGCCGGGGTCGGTGATCTCCCAGTCGGGGTTGCCGGGGCGGGAGCGCTCGCTCGTCGTCCCGGTGTGCCCGTCGGCGGCCGGGCTGCCGGGGGCGCTCGGGGCGGAGGAGGCCGCCGTGGCCGCCGCGGCGGACGGCTGCGCGGCGGCGGCCGGGGCCGGGCGGGGGTGGCCGCAGGAGGTGACGGCGGCCGCCATCAGGCCCAGGCCCAGAATCCTGCGCCGGCTCGGCTCCGCCACCGCGACCTCCGTGTTTCCTCGTGCGTGCCCGTACCCGTGCCCGTGTCCGGGGCCGTGTCCCGGGCGCGTGGGCGCGTCGACCCGGTCGGTGGCGGCGCGCTGGGGGCGCCGGCCCGGTGTGTCGGTCGCGCGGACATCCTCGCGTGTTTCGTGAGCCCCGCGCAGGCCGCCGCGCCGGGCCGCGGCCGTCGCCGGGCTCCGTGGGGGCGCCACGGGGGAGCTTCAGGAGCGCCGCAGGGGCGCCGCAGGGCGTCGGCGAAGGCGGCCGGGGACGGCCCGCGACCGGGCAGGGCCGTACGGGCGCACCCGGGCGTGTCGACCGGCGCGGTGGCCCGGCCCCGGCGGGCCGGTCCCCTAGCCTGACCAGGCGCGCCGCCCGGCGGCCGCAGGGGATCCGGAGCCGTCCGCGCCCGGCCGAGTCGTGGACAGGGGTGCACGTGGTTTCGTCGGGGTCGGCCGAAGCGGGGGCGGGGCCGGTCTCCCGGCGCGAGCGGTTCCGGGCCTGGATGCTGGAGGGCCTGGCCGACATGGCCAAGCAGCACCCCGGTCCGCACGCCGAGGTCCCGCACGAGGAGGGCCGGCGCTGGTGGCGGGTCATGTGCCTGACCGGCCTGGACTACTTCTCCACGCTCGGCTACCAGCCCGGCATCGCCGCGCTCGCGGCCGGGCTGGTCTCGCCGCTGGCGACCATCGTGCTGGTGGCCGTCACCCTGCTGGGCGCGCTGCCGGTCTACCGGAGGGTGGCCCAGGAGAGCCCGCACGGCCAGGGTTCGATCGCGATGCTGGAACGGCTGCTGTCCTTCTGGCAGGGCAAGCTCTTCGTGCTCACCCTGCTGGGTTTCGCGGCCACCGACTTCATGATCACCATCACCCTGTCCGCCGCCGACGCCAGCGCGCACCTGGTGGAGAACCCGCACCTGCACAGCGCGCTGACCGGCAAGCAGATCATGCTGACCATGATCATGATCGCGCTGCTCGGCGCGGTCTTCCTCAAGGGCTTCAGCGAGGCGATCGGCCTGGCCGTGGTGCTGGTCGCGGTGTACCTCTCGCTCAACGTCGTGGTGGTGGCCAACGGGCTGTGGCACGTGTTCAGCGAGCCGCAGCTGTTCACCGAGTGGACGGACGCGCTGACCGTGGAGCACGGCAACGCGATCGCGATGATCGGAGTCGCGCTGATTGTCTTCCCGAAGCTGGCGCTCGGCCTGTCCGGCTTCGAGACCGGCGTCGCCGTGATGCCGCACATCGAGGGCGACCCGGACGACACCGAGGAGAAGCCCACCGGCCGGATCCGCGGCGCCCGCAAGCTGCTGACCACCGCCGCCGCGATCATGAGCGTCTTCCTGATCACCACCAGCTTCATCACCACGCTGCTCATCCCGCCGGACCAGTTCGAGCCCGGCGGCCAGGCCAACGGGCGGGCGCTCGCCTACCTCGCCCACGAGTACCTGGGCAGCACCTTCGGCAGCGTCTACGACCTCTCCACGATCGCCATCCTCTGGTTCGCCGGGGCCTCCGCGATGGCCGGGCTGCTCAACCTGATGCCGCGCTACCTGCCCCGCTACGGCATGGCCCCGCACTGGGCCCGCGCGGTGCGGCCGACCGTCGTCGTGCTCACCCTGATCGCCTTCCTGGTGACCTGGATCTTCGACGCCAACGTGGACGCCCAGGGCGGCGCCTATGCGACCGGCGTGCTGGTGCTGATCAGCTCCGCCGCCATCGCCGTCACCATCGCCGCCCACAAGGCCGGGCAGCGCCGCTGGCGGGCCGGCTTCGCGGTGATCGCCGCGGTGTTCCTCTACACCACGGCGGTGAACATCGCCGAGCGGCCGGACGGGGTCAAGATCGGCGCCTGCTTCATCGCGGGCATCATGCTGGTCTCGTTCCTCTCCCGGCTCAAGCGCGCCTTCGAACTGCGCGTCACCGACGTGGTGCTGGACGACGTCGCGGAGCGGTTCGTCCGGGACTACACCCACCGCCCGCTGCGGCTGATCGCCAACGAACCGAACAGCCGGGACCTCGCCGAGTACCGCGACAAGATCCACCAGATCCGGCGGGACAACGACATCCCGGCCGAGGACGACCTGGTCTTCGTCGAGGTCACCGTGCTCGACCCGTCCGACTTCGAGGCCGAACTGACCGTGCGCGGCGAG
This sequence comes from Kitasatospora sp. NPDC058048, assembly GCF_042885555.1. NCBI lineage: Bacteria > Bacillati > Actinomycetota > Actinomycetes > Kitasatosporales > Streptomycetaceae > Kitasatospora > Kitasatospora sp. NPDC058048. Next base: position 84,996 of record NZ_JBHVRT010000007.1, read on the forward strand.
GTGCTGCACGACCGCTACCGGGTGCTCACCCTGGAGAGCTCCAGCGTGCCCAACGCCCTGGCGGCCCTGCTGCTCCGGGTGCGCGACCTCACCGGGCAACAGCCGCACATCTACTTCGAGTGGACCGAGGGCAACCCGTTCGCCCAGTTCCTGCGGTTCTTCCTGTTCGGACAGGGCGAGATCGCCCCGGTCACCCGCGAGGTGCTGCGCGAGGCCGAGCCGGACCGCTCACGCCGGCCGGCCGTCCACGTGGGCTGAGCGGGCCCGGCCGACGGCGGCCCGCACGGCGCGTCGGCCGGTCAGCGGTTCTGATGGGATCTGCTCCACGCGGGGGCGACGAAGGCCACCAGGGCGACGGCGAAGACGATCTGCAGGATGTGGCGGATCCAGTCGATCCCCGAGGTGTGGCGGACACCGATCCAGCCGGAGACGGCGTTGCCGAGCCAGGCCCCGGCGGCGCCGAGCAGCATGGTCAGCCACCAGGGGATCGACTGCGGTCCGCGCAGGATGAGTTTGGCGATCACGCCCAGCACGAAGCCGATGAGCAGGATCCACAGGAGCTGGAACATCGCAGTCCACCTTCCGGGCGCACCCGGGCCGACGGCCCGGTGCGCCGAATCGCCGATGACACGGTTCGTCCCATGATCACCCGGATCGGGCGAACGGGCACGTCGACCGGAGACCGCGCAGGTCGGCGGCGCGCCGACGGGCCGCACGGAGAGGAATGGGCGGGGCGCGGACGTGCCGGCACCCGTGAACGACCCGGCGCCGGCGTACGACCCGACGGCGGCCGGGACCTCAGAGGTCCCGGACCGCCGTGACGGCCTCGCGGACCCGCGGGTGCGGATCCTCCGCCAGGCCGTCCAGCAGTTCGGCGACGCCCGGGGTGGACCAGCGGCCGACGGCCCACACCAGGTCCCCGCGCACCTCCGGTGCCGGATGGGAGGCCAGCCGGGCGAGCAGGTCCACCGGGCCGCGCCGGCGCATTCCGAACCAGTGCAGCGCCGAGCGCAGTTCGGCCGGGTCGCCCGGTTCGCCGGCCGCCGCGATCCGCGCGAGCAGCACGGGCACGGGCGGGGGCGGGCCGTCCAGCGGGTGCGGGTGGCGCTCGCGCAGCCGGCGGCCGCCGTACTCGCCGTAGATCCGGCAGCCCTGACAGGTGCAGGGCCGGGTGCCGTGGGCGCCCGGCAGGTAGCGCCAGCCGGTGACCTGCGGCACGGCGCGGACCCGGTGCACCTCGCGGGCACCCACCGCTCGCGGCAGGAACACCTCCCAGCCCCGCGGGTCGGCCAGTGCGCCGATCCGTCGGACCGCCTCGGCCGCGCGCAGCGGCTGCTGGACGCCCCGGGCCCGGTCGCGGTAGTGGCCGGCCAGGACCTCCTGCTCGTCGTCCAGCCGGAGGTGCACCGCGACCAGCGCGCCCTTGGGGCCGAACCGGGCCAGCTCGCGCAGCCACTGGTGGGTCAGCGTGTACGAGGGCAGCACGGGGAAGCAGTACACCCCGCGCGCGCCGCCCTGGCCCCGGCTGTCGGCGCGGATCCCGGCGCGGCGGATGCGCGGCGCGTTCGCCGCGGCGGTCAGGTGCACGAACATCGCCATGGGGCGCGATCCTAGGGCGTGTCTGACCATTCCCGCCGGGTGCGCGGCGTCGGGGCACGCACCTCGCCGCGTTGTCGTCGGTCGCCAATGCTCCGCAGTGGCTCCCTCCTCCGCCTTGCGATGCACGCACCCCAACGCCGCGCCCTGATCCGACGCGAATGGTCAGACACGCCCTAGCGAGCGACCGTCGGCGCTCCGAGCGATTTTCCGGGTGCCACTGCCGGGCGGGGAGGCGGCCCGGCGGTCCGGGGAGGCCCCGCGGGTCAGGCGGTGTCCGCGCGGCGCTCGATCAGGGCGGCCAGTCCGTCCAGGATGCGCTCCAGGCCGAACTCCAGCGCCTGGTCGCGGCCGCCCGGGTCGGCCATGGCGGCGGCGACCGCGGGGAAGCGGTCGGCGTGCTCCTGGACCACGGCGCCGAGGGCGGCGAGGAGTTCGGCCTCGGGGGTGGCGGCCGGCCCGGCGGCGCGGGACTGCGCGGCGATCCCGCGCACGTGCCCGGTGAGCAGGACGGCGGCGTCCATCCGTTCGGGGCCGGTCAGCCCGTGGCCGTCGAGTACCGTCACCACCCTTTCCAGCCAGCCGAGTTCCTTCGGGCCGATGACCCGCGCGCCGACGGTGGCGTCCAGCAGCCACGGGTGGCGGGCGAAGGACTCGGCCAAGTGGTGGGCCCAGGCGGTGAGTTGATCCCGCCAGTCGGTGCCCTCCGAAATGTCCGGGGGTGCGTCGACGGCCGACTCGACCATCAGGGCGATCAGTTCGGCCTTGCCGGGGACGTAGCGGTAGAGCGACATCTTGGTGAAGTCGAGCAGCCCGGCCACCTTCTGCATGGAGACCGCGGCGAGCCCCTCGGCGTCGGCGACCTCGACCCCGGCCGCGGCGATCCGCTCCAGGCTCAGGGCCGGCTTCGGCCCCCGGGTGGGTCTGGCCGGCGGCCCCCAGAGCAGTCGCACCGTGTCGTTCGCCGCCTCGGCCATCATCCGCTCCGTCCTGGGCCGCGGCCTGGGGGGTTGTCCTTCCAGGCCAACTGTGTCTACCGTACACAGCAACGAACAGTGTCCGCGAGACACAGTTTTCTGATCCCCGGACGGAGTGGTTTCCATGAGCACCAAGGTCCTGATCTCGGGCGCGAGCATCGCCGGCCCCGCGCTGGCCCACTGGCTGGGCCGGTACGGCTTCGAGGTGACCGTGGTCGAGCTGGCCCCCGCACTGCGCGACGGCGGCCAGGACGTCGACTTCCGCGGCCGCACCCACCTGACCGTGCTGGAGCGGATGGGAGTCCTGGAGGAACTGCGCACGCTCGGCACCGGCGGCAGCCCGATGACCTTCGTGGGCCCCGACGGGCGCCGGCTGCTGCACCTGCCCGCCGAATTCGCCGGCGGCGACCTGGAGGTGCCGCGCGGGGAGCTCGCCCAACTGCTCCACCGGCACAGCAGCGCCCGCGCCGAGTACGTCTTCGGCGACTCGGTCACCGCACTGGAGGAGACCCCGAGCGGAGTCCGGGTCACCTTCCGGCACGCGGCACCACGCGAGTTCGACCTGGTGATCGGCGCCGACGGGCTGCACTCCACCGTCCGCCGGCTCGCCTTCGGCCCCGAGCGGCGCTACGTCCGCCACCTCGGGTACTACGCGGCCACCTGGCAGCTGCCCAACGACCTCGGGCTGCCGACGGGCGCGGTCGGCCTCAACGTCCCCGGTCGGCTGATGTCCGTCGGTGCCGCCCACCGCGACCCGGGCCGGGCCGGCGCGTTCTGCCTCTTCGCCTCGCCCGAGCTGCGCCACGACCGCCACGACCCGGCGCGGCAGAAGGCGCTGGTCCGGGCCGCCTTCACGGGCCTCGGCTGGCGGGTGCCGCAGCTGCTGGAGAGCCTGGACGCCGCCCCCGAGCTGTACTTCGACTCGATCAGCCGCGCCGACGTGCCCGCCTGGTCGACCGGCCGGATCGCCCTGATCGGCGACGCCGCCTGCGGGGCGACCATCGGCGGCATGGGCACCGGCACGGCGGTGGTGGCCGCGTACGTCCTGGCGGGCGAGCTGGCCCGGGCGCGCGGCGACCACCGGGCCGCGTTCGGGCGGTACGAGCAGCTGCTGCGCGGCTACGCGCAGGGCTGCCAGAAGGGCGGGGACCGGACCGGGCCGTTCCTCGCCCCGCGCACGGCCGCGGGCCTGCGGTTCCGCAACGCGCTGCTCAACCGGCGCTGGGCGCTGCAGCGGATGCTGGAGCTGGGAAAGCAGGTCAGCAGCGTCGAACTGCCGGACTACGAGCGCGACTCGCGGCGTCCGCGGCAGCTCGCCGGCTGACCGGGGACACCCGGTGCGGCGCCAGGGGGCCCCGGACGGTCCCGCGAGTCGATCGTGCGACGGCCGCGCCCCCCGGGTGGCCGGCGGACATCCGACGGACATCCGGCGGGCCACCGCTGGAAGAACGTTCCACGAGCGGCGGCCGCCCTCCCGCCGCCGACCAGGGGGTCTGCCCGCCCGCCCGGTTCGGCGGGGCTGTCGTGGAAGGCCCGGACCCCGGAGGATCCCGATACCGCCCCGCCGACCTTCCAGGGACCCCGCATGCCTCGCCTCGCCACCCGGGCCGGCGCCGCCGCCGCACTGGCCGCCGCGTTCGCCCTCGCCACGGCCGCCCCCGCCCCCGCCGACCCGCCGGCGCCCGTCAGCGCCGACCTGGTCGGCATGGGCGCCCCCGCCGCCGACGCGCTCCTCAACAAGCTCGCGGCCGACTACAACGCCTCGCTCTCGGCGGCCGGGGACACCATCTCGCCCCGGCTGTACAGCTGGGACGCCCGGGGATCCGGCACGATCACCTCCAAGGCGGGGGCCACCACCGTCTTCCGGCCGACCAACACCAAGCAGGCCCTGAGCACTCTGGTGGCCAACACCGGCGCCACGGTCGACTTCGTCCGGCTGAGCCGGCCGCCGCAGCAGACCGACCCGATCTCGGTCGACTTCATCCCGTTCGTGAAGGACGCGGTGACCTGGGCGGCCCCGGCGGGTGGCAACGCGCCGAACAACCTGACGAGCTTCCAGCTGCGGTCGATCTACGCCTGCGACATCACCAACTGGCGGCAGATCGACTCCCGGCTGCCGGACGCGACGATCAGGCCGGTGGTGCCCGGCTACTTCTCCTCGGACTCCACCTACCGCCGTTCGACCTACACCTCCGACGAGATGAGCGCCTTCGCGTCCGGCGCTGTGAACGGCGGCGATCCCGGTGCCTTCTACGCGGGCCCGTGCGTGACCTCCGGTGTCGCGGACGACCAGGGCGAGGACGCGGTCCTGCACGATCCGAACGCGATCGTCCCGTACTCGGTCGGCCGCTGGCTCGGCCAGGTGACCGGCGGGCACCGGAAGCCGGGCGACGACCCCGGGGTGCTGGTGCCGAAGAACCTGGACGGAGCGGCCCCGACGGACGGCGGCGAGATCAGCGAGTACCTCCTCCAGGGCTGGTACGGCCGGGTCCTCTACCTCGGGGTGCGGGACGGCGACTGGAGGGGCGTCGGCACGCAGGGCCGGGCGCTGCGGAACGTGTTCGGCCCGGAGGGCTGGTTCTGCACCTCCCCGGTCGCCGAGGCGGACGTCCGGAGCTACGGCTTCCTGCCGATGGTCCCCTTCGCCTGCGGGACGACCGTGCACGCGTGATCCCGTCGGGGGCGTGGTGCCGGGGGAGGTGCGGCCGGGGTGCGCTCCGGCGGACCCGGTGTCGGGAACGCGTTCGCGGGCCGGGGTGTCGGGAACGTGTTCGCGGGCCGGGGCCCAAGGTCCCACCCGTTCGGCCCCTTGGCCCCTGGCGATCGGCGCCGCCGCGAGCGATGCTGCCGGTACCGGCCGGGACGATCCGCGTCCGGTCGGAGCAGGATCGTTGGACGAGGTGAACCGGCGTGCGGCATGCCACCGTCGAATCCGTGATGACCAGCCCCGTCGTCCTGGTCTCCCCCGAGACCGGATTCCGGGAGATCGTGACGCTGCTGAGCGAGTACGACATCACCGGCGTGCCGGTGGTGGACCCGGAGGCGCGCCCGCTCGGCGTGGTCTCGGAGGCCGACCTGCTGCGGACCCTGGCCGCGCAGGAGGACCCGGCCAGCCTGCTGCCCGCGCCCGAGTCGGCGCAGGCCGGCCCGAACGGCGAGGTGACCGCGGCCGATCTGATGACGGCGCAACCGGTCTGCACCACACCGGACACCAGCGTCGTCGCGGCGGCGCGGCTGATGAGCCGGCACGGCCTGAAGCGGCTGCCGGTGCTGGACGAGGAGGGGCGGGTCATCGGCATGGTCAGCCGCGGCGACCTGCTGCGGGTGTTCCTGCGCGAGGACGTGGTGATCCGGCGCGAGATCGTCGAGGAGGTGCTCGGCCGGATCGACGGGGTCAGCCCGGCGCAGGTCGGGGTGGAGGTCAACCAGGGGCGGGTGGTGCTCAGCGGCACCGTGCCCGAGCAGCACCTGGTGCCGATCGTGCTCAACCTGTGCCGCTCGGTGGACGGGGTGGTCTCGGTGACCGACCGGCTCGGGGCCGAAGGGGCGGCGCCGGTCGGCTGACCGGCCGCGCCGTCCCCGATTCGCACGTTCGTCCCGACCCGAACGATCCGCCTCGCATACTGCGGAGGGTATCGGGTAACTCACCCTGTGTGCCCGTCAGTGCGGACTGCCGGGACGGCGGAGCTTCGGGGAGGCGGCCGTGGCAGTCGTGTTCGACGCGGACTTCACTTCGACCAGTCAGTGGATCGCCGGGCGCAGCAGCGCCTATCCCCGGATGGGGCCGACCAACCGGAGCGACCACAAACTCGACTACCTCAACCGCGACTACTGCCCCGACGGGGTGTTCGCGGCGGTCCGGCGGCACAGCGGCGGGCTGTGGAGCTGCAACCTGCTGACAACCGAGGGCAGTCCGGACGGCTTCCAGCTCCGTGCCGGGGACGTGCTGTCGGCCAGCGTGACACTGCCCGTCGAGCTCGGCGCCTGGCCGGCGATCTGGACCTGGCGGGACGGCGGCAACGAGGTGGACGTCTTCGAGTACCACCCGGACAACCCCGACCTGCTGGAGATCTCCAATCACGTTCGGGGCGGCTACCGGTACTGGCACGGCGCGGGCTCCGGGATCGGGCTGGGGGCGACCTTCGATCTGCGGGTGGTGCTCGGCGCGAACTCGGTGGACTGGTACGTGGAGGACGAGCTGGTCTACGCGGACCTGCACGGCGTCGGGTCCGGGTGGCACGCGTACCTGATCGTCAACATGTCGGTGGCGGACGGGACGTACCACGACCGGCCGCCCTACGGCGGGCCGGACCGGCTCAGCTGGGTCTGCCGCGGCCTCCGGGTCGAGCGCTGAGCGGGCGCGCGGGCTCACGGGTGCCCGAGGTGACGGCGGTCCGTGGGGCTCCTGCGGCTCGCGGGGTGCCTACGGCGCGTGGGGTGCCTACGGTTCGCGGGGAGCGAAGGCGGCGGTGATCGGGCCGCGCGCGGCGTACCCGCCGCGCGGGTCGAGCGGGGTGAGCAGGGTGTGCGGATCGCGTGGGCCGTACAGGCCGTTCGCGCCCGGTGGGCCGGGCCGGCCGGAACGCTGGAACCAGACCGCCCGGCGGTGCGGGCCGATGTGGGCGGGGTCGGTCACGTACAGGTCGTCGCGCGGGGCGCGCTCGTTGCCGGGGGCGAGCGCCGCGTCCACGGCGCGGTCGGCGATCGCGCGCAGCAGCGCGGCGGCGGTGGTCTCTGCGGCGGCCGGCGCGATGGCGAGGGCGGTGAGCTCGGCCCAGAGCGCGGTGGTGACGTAGCCGATCGGGGAGTGGCCGAGCGCCGGGACGGGGCGTGCGTCCGGGTGGCGCCGCAGCACCCCGGCGGCGACGAGCTGCTCGGGGGAGCGGTCGTCGTCCGGCGGTCGGAAGGCCGTGGGTGGCTGGTGAGCCGTGGGCCACTGGGGGTGGGACACGGGCGGCGGATGGTGGGTCACGAGCGGCACGCTACCCCGGTGGGCGCCGTGCCGGGCGCCGGACCGTTTTCTCAGGCTTCCCTCATGCCGCTTTCGCCGGTGGCGGGCGCACGATGGTGGTAGGCGCTGCTCACCTCGGCGGGCCCCGACGGGGCCGGAGGAGGAGGTCCTGATGAGGTACTGGCACGGACACGGCCACGTCGTGGGTGGCTGGGGCATGGGGCTGATGGCGTTCGGGACGCTGCTGCTCCTGGTGATCGTCGTGCTCCTGGCCGTGGCCCTGTTCCGCTATTTCTCGCGCTCGCGGCAGCCGATCCCGCCCGGTCGGGCGGCTCCGGGCACGGGCGGATCCGGGGCGGGAGGCCCGCAGGGCTGGGGCCAGGCGGGGCAGGGGAGCCAAGGGGGCGGGTGGACGCCACCGGAGCAGGTGCTCGCGGAGCGGTTCGCGCGGGGTGAGATCGACGCGGAGGAGTACCGGCACCGACTGGAGACGCTGCGTTCGGCGAACGGTCCGGGCGGCGATTGACCCCGGGTGCCGATCGGTCCGGTGGCGATCGACCCCGGGACGACACGGAGCGGGCCCGCCGCACTTCGGGTGCGGCGGGCCCGCTCCGTCGCCGGGGGCGGGGCCGTGGTCGGCCGGTCGGTGGGTCTCGGTGACCGGCCGATGGCCGGGTGCCTACTCGACGACCAGCTCGACCGGGATGTTGCCCCGGGTGGCGCGGGAGTACGGGCAGACCTCGTGCGCCTGCTTGACCAGCAGCTCGCCGGTCTCGCCCGCGAGGGACTCGGGCAGCTCGACGCGCAGCACGACGGCGAGGCCGAAGCCGGCCCCGTCCTTGCCGATGGACACCTCGGCGGTCACCGAGACCTCGCTGGTGTCCACCCGGGCCTGCCGGCCGACCAGGCCGAGGGCGCTGGCGAAGCAGGCGGCGTAGCCGGCGGCGAAGAGCTGCTCGGGGTTGGTGCCCTGGCCGCTGCCACCGAGCGCGGGCGGCATGGCGAGGGCGAGGTCCAGCTGGCCGTCGGAGCTGACGGCACGGCCCTCCCGGCCGTTGGCGGTGGCGGCTGCGGTGTAGAGCGCGTCCATGGTGGCGTCCCTTCAGGTCCTGGGTGTTCCTGCGGCCGGTGGTCCGGGCGGTTGCCGGTCCGGCGTGCTTCGCGGCGGCCGCTGGGTCGTCGCTGCGCTGAGACCAGTAGAGCACGCAATTCAATTGCGCACAACTCAATGGTGTGATGGTGATCGGTACCATGGGTCCATGACCACCCATTCCGGCATGGCCGACGAGGAGCTGCTCCGCCTCGACCGGCAGATCTGCTTCTCGCTCAACGCGGCCTCACGTGCCTTCGGAGGCGTGTACCGGGTGCTGCTGCGGGACCTCGGGCTGACCTACCCGCAGTACCTGGTGATGCTGGTGCTGTGGGAGGAGGGCGAGCTGCCCGTCAAGCGGATCGGCGAGCGGCTGCGGCTGGACTCCGGGACACTCTCCCCGCTGCTCAAGCGACTGGAGGCGGCCGGACTGGTGCGCCGCGAGCGGAGTGCGGAGGACGAGCGGTCGGTCACCGTCCGGCCGACCCCCGAGGGGACGGCGCTGCGTGAGCGGGCCGGGCAGGTCCCGCGCCGGCTGCTCGCGGCGACCGGACTGCCGGTCGAGGACCTGGCCGCGCTGCGCGGACTGCTGGACCGGGTGACCGCCGCGCTGGATGCGGCGGAGGTGGAGCCGGCCCCGTAGGGGGGTGAAGCGGCCCGTGCTCGTGCGCGGGGGTGGCGCGGCGGCTCGCCGGGTGGGTCGGTGGGTCGGTGGGTCGGCGGGTCGGTGGGTCGGGCCGGTGGGGCGTGGGAGTCGGGGGTGCGGTCGTGGGGCTTGTCAAGCCATCCGCCCGCACCCTGTGATCTGGGTCACATTGTTGCCCCTCGGGCCGGGCTCGTGAGGGCGAAGCGGCAGGTCAGCCACGCTGTTCGGAAGTGAACGGAAACGTTCGGCAATTGTCCGCCCGATCCGGTCAACAACCCGGAGCTCCCGGACGGTTACACCACGAGCCCCCAAGGGGCCGTCGGCGTGCCACCCGGTGGGCCGGCCAGCCGACCGATGAAAGGGGGGCCGCGTGAGCACTCCCGGGCCGGGCGAGGAGCGGGGCCTGCGAGCCGACCCGCTCGGCGACCTGCCGAACGACTTCGAGGCCTTCTTCACTCGCGAGAACTCCGGGTACCTCCGTTACGCCCAGCAGCGGCTGCGGCACCGTGAGGACGCCCAGGACGCCGTCCAGAACGCGGGCACCACGCTCTACAAGAACTGGCGCCGGGCCCTGGCCAGCCCCGATCCGCAGGCCTTCGCCTTCAAGATCGTCAAGGACGCGGTCGTGGACGTGCTGCGCGAGCGCCGCCGCGCCGAACGCAAACGACTGCGGGTGATCGCCCAGCGCCGTCCCGACACCAGCCAGGACGAGCTGAACGAGCTCGCCGAACTGGACGCCCTGGACTGGGCGATGGAGGAGCTCGCGCGGGCCGCCCCGGTCCAGGCCGACGTGGTCCGGCTGCGCCAGGCGGGACTGTCCTACCACGACATCGGACGGTCCCTCGGCATCGCGCACACCACCGCCCGCACCTACTACAGCCTCGGACGGCGCCACCTGGAGTACCTGTTGGAGCACCCGGACGACGACGGGGCGCGGACATGAAGGTCGTGGACCTGCTGCGCGTGCACGCCGGTGAGTTGGCCCGGGAGTTCGACGACCACGATCCGGTGGACTTCACGCGCCGGCTGGCCGAGCGGCTCGCCGCCGTTCGACGGCCCGCCCCGGCCGTGCGCGAACGCCCCGCCAGGCCGCCCGCCGGTGCCCGGCCGCCGCACGCGCCGGCCTCGGGGCCGAGCCCGGGACCGGTGGCGGGGACGGGGACGGGGACGGGCGCCGGGCCGGCCACGGGTGCCGGGGCGGGCGCCGGCTCCGGTCCGGGGGCGGGACCCGGTCCCGGGGCGCTCCCCGGGCAGACCAGGTGGGCCGGAGGGCGGGCGGAGCTGCGGCGCGACCTGCGGCACCTGTGCGCGGGGGTGGCGGGCGCGGTGGAGCCGGGCGAGCTGGCCCTGGACCTCGAACTCGCCGAGAAGACCGCCTTCCGCACCCTGGGCTGCCTGCTGTACGGCATGGGCCGCACGGCGGACGGCGTCTTCTGGTGGCGGATAGCAGCCCAGTACGGGGACCAGCTGGCCGTGCACTGCCTGGCGGTGCACTACACGGCCGAGGGCGAGCGGTGCGACGCGGCCCACTGGGCGGCCCAGGCCCAGGACCTCAGCGCCCCGGGCCGGCTGCCGGAGCTGGCGCCGGACGTCCGGCCGGGCGGGGCGGCGGAGCTGGCGCGGGTGCTGGCGGAGCGCTACGACGGCGAGATCCTGCTGACCGTGCGGGAGGCGGTCGCGGCGCGGCCGAGGGCCGACCCCGGGCGGTTGGCGGTCCGGGCGGTCCGGGGGCGGGGAGTGGTGCGGATCCGGTGACCGGGTGCGGCTGCCGGGGCGGCCGGGGTCGGGGGCGGGGCGTGTCCGGGAGAGCGCGCGGGCCGAGGCCGTCGCCGGGGGCCGGGGGCCGGAGGCAGGGGGTCAGGTGAGCCCGGAAACGGCGGCGCCCAGGTACTCCGCGCCGAGCAGCAGCGGGACGACGACCATGATCGCCGCGTTGTGGGTGGCCGTCCAGGCCCGCAACTCGCCGAGGGAGCGCCGCGCGCGGTCGTCGGCCCGCAGGTGGACCGCGAAGGGCACCAGGGTGCCCAGCGAACCGAGCAGCACCAGCACGGCGGCCGCCACCGCCGCTTCCCGGCCACCGGTCGGGACGGCGGCGATGGAGGCGGCCCCGCCGACGGCCGGGACGAGGGTGTTCGGACGGGTCATGACCAGGACCACGGCGAGACCGGCGGACCGGGCGGCGGACAGCCGGTCGATCGAGAGCAGCCAGACCGGCGGCGCGGTGACCCGGCCGGGGCGCGGCCGCTCGCGCCACTGCCGGGCGGCCAGCAGGAGGAGCACGACACCGAGGGCGAGCTTCAGCCAGGACGGCCAGGTCGGCGTGGTGCGGGTGGGGTTCCACGCGGTTCCCGCCGCCACGACGGCGGCTACCACCGCGGTCAGGCCGAGCAGCCAGCCAGCCGTGAAGGCGACCCCGTTGGCCCGGCCGCGCGGTGAGGCGAGGATCAGGAGGAGGGCGATCAGCGGCAGCGGGGAGAGCGCGACCGCCACCGCGGAGGCCAGCATCGGGCCGATCGCCTCGCCCATCCCCGCACCTGCCCTTCCCGCCGCCGGGCGCCGTCCGCCATTCAGCTACCGACGGGCGGGCGGCGCACGGCCGGTGCCGCCGTTCGGGTGAGGGCGGAGCGGAGCGCGGGTTCGGGCGGGTGCGGGGGTGGGCGCCGAGGCGTGCCGACGGGTGCGGGCTGGTGCGGGCGGAGGGTGCGGCGGAGAGCGACGGAGGGCCGCCGCACCACCGGGGTGCGACGGCCCTCCGCGGGCACGGGCTGCGTCAGTCGGTGCCGGACTCGATCGCCGCGAGGTCGAGCGCGGTGGGGTCCTTCTCGTCACCGCTGCCGGCGGCGATGGGAGCCGCACCGCCCGGGGCGAGCTCGCCGATCAGTCCGCTCCACGGCGCCAGCTGGCCGTGCACCGCGTACTGCTCCAGCTTGCTGCGCGAGTCGGCGATGTCGAGGTTGCGCATGGTCAGCTGGCCGATCCGGTCGTCCGGGACGAAGGCGGCGTCGACGCTGCGCTCCATCGACAGCTTCTCCGGGTGGTAGCTGAAGTGGGGGCCCTGGGTGTCGAGGACCGAGTAGTCCTGGCCGCGCCGCAGCCGCAGGGTGACGCTGCCGGTGACCGGGTGGCCGATCCAGCGCTGGATGCTGTCCCGGAGCATCAGCGACTGCGGGTCGAACCAGCGGCCCTCGTACAGCAGCCGGCCGAGCCGCCGACCCTGGGTGTGGTACGTGGCGATGGTGTCCTCGTTGTGGATGGCGTTGAGCAGCCGCTCGTAGGCGATGTGCAGCAGCGCCATGCCGGGGGCCTCGTAGATGCCCCGGCTCTTGGCCTCGATGATGCGGTTCTCGATCTGGTCCGACATGCCCAGACCGTGCCGGCCGCCGATGGTGTTGGCCTCGCGGACCAGGTCGACGGCGCTGGCGAACTCCTGGCCGTTGATCCGGACCGGGCGGCCGAACTCGAACTCGACGGTGACGTCCTCGGTCAGGATCTCGACCTCGGGGTCCCAGAAGGCCACGCCCATGATCGGGCTGACGATCTCCAGGGAGGTGTCCAGGTACTCCAGCCGCTTGGCCTCGTGGGTGGCGCCCCAGATGTTGGCGTCGGTGGAGTAGGCCTTCTCGGCGGAGTCCCGGTACGGAAGGTCGCGCTCGGCGAGCCACTCGGACATCTCCTTGCGGCCGCCGAGCTGGTCGACGAACGCCTGGTCCAGCCACGGCTTGTAGATCCGCAGGCTGGGGTTGGCCAGCAGGCCGTAGCGGTAGAACCGCTCGATGTCGTTGCCCTTGTAGGTGGAGCCGTCGCCCCAGATGGAGACGCCGTCCTCCTGCATGGCACGCACCAGCAGGGTGCCGGTCACCGCGCGCCCGAGCGGGGTGGTGTTGAAGTACGTCTGCCCGGCGGAGCGGATGTGGAAGGCGCCGCAGGCGAGGGCGGCCAGGCCCTCCTCGACCAGCTCGGCCCGGCAGTCGACCAGTCGGGCCTGCTCGGCGCCGTACGCGCGGCCACGGGCCGGGACGTCGGCGAGGTTCGGCTCGTCGTACTGGCCGATGTCGGCCGTGTAGGCGTAGGGGAACGCACCGTGCTCGCGCATCCACGCGACGGCGACGGAGGTGTCCAACCCACCGGAGAATGCGATGCCGATCCGTTCACCGACCGGCAGCTTGCTCAAGACCTTCGACATGGATGCACCCTTGACCCGCGTAGCGGGCCCCTGATCTAGCGATGTGTGACGGGAATCGGCGTAATCGATCCGATGCCCGAACTCTGGCATAGATTTGCAGAGCAATGCAAGAGCATACGAAAGCCTGGGTGGCTGCAGGGGGCTGCCCGGCCGCCGCGCGTCGGGCGGCGATCCGGCCGACTCGCTTGGCCGGACAGGTAGTTGGGGCCGATCAGGAGGTCAGGGCGGGCGCCCGGGTGCGCAGCCAGACGGTACGGGAGGCGAGCGCGCCCAGCCCGAGGGCGACCAGGTGGCCGGCGTCGGCCAGCTGCTGATCCAGCGCCCAGGCGGCGGCCAGGGCCAGGGCGAGCGCCGACAGTCCGTAGCGACGCAGCGGACGCGGGCCGAGCGCGAGGAGGCAGGCACCGGTGGCGACCAGGCCGTAACTGATGCCCACGTCCCGGGCGCGGGAGAGCGCGCCCGGGATGCGGGCCGTCACCATCACCCACATGGCGCCCTCGGTGAGCAGGGTGGCGCCCAGGTGCCCGAAGACGAAGACCGCACCGGCCCGGGCCGGACCCCAGCGCCACTCGGCCAGGCCCAGGACGACGGCGACCGCCGCGATTCCCGCCCAGGACGGGACCCCGTCGACCACGAGGCCGCTGGTGAACAGGGTCCACCACTTGCCTACTTCCATGTGATGGACGTTGCTGCTGTTGTGCCGCACGAAGCGGGCCCGCTCGGCATGGCCCTGGCTCGCCAGCCAGGAGGCCGTCACGGTCAGCAGCAGGACGTACGCCGTGGTGAGGCGCAGCCGGACGGCGGCTCTCAGCGCCGGGTGCCGGGAAGCCGCGGGGCCGGTCGGTGTCCTCGTGGCGAGGCGATCGCTCATCGTGCCTGGTGCCCTTGTTCGGCGGTTCCCGGAACCGGCTCGCCCGGTGCGCGGCGGGGAAGGCCGCGGCCGGGACGGTCCGAGCGTCAGCGTACGCGAACGGCCGGAAGGCGCCGGGGTCGGAGGCGGGGGCCGGGAGGCGCGGTTCTCTCGTGCGGCTACGTCGTGGTGGCAGGACGTTGCGGGTGGCGGGCGACCCGGCGACCCGGCGACCGGTGGCGGGGTGGCGGGTGGCGGCGGGGCCGGGCGGGGGTGAGGGTGAGGGGGATGCTGAGGAGTGTCGCGAGGAGGCGTCGATGGCCGGCAGCACCGTCAAGGGCCCCGAGGCACACCGGCGGCCACGGTGGGCGCGCGCCGCCCACGCGGTGTGGGCCTATGTCCGGCGCGCGCCGGGCACCTACATCTGGCTGGCGATCCTGCTCGTCACCACGCAGGTGATCCGGCACGTCGATCCGGCGACCGCCGACCGCATCCTGGAGCGGCGTTCGACCAACCTCCACCACCTCCAGGTCTCGCCGGTCCGTGTCCTGGTGACCAGTGCCCTGTGGATCGCGGGCGGCGGCTGGCTGTCCTACTTCCTGCTGTACAACCTCTTCCACGTGCCCGCCGAACGATGGCTCGGCACGCTGCGCTGGATCTCGGTGGCAGCGCTCGCGCACGTCGGCGCCACGTACCTCAGCGAGGGCGTGCTCGGCTGGGCGATCCACCGCGGGCTGGCCTCGCCGAGCGCCGTCTACACCCTGGACTACGGCGTCAGCTATGCGCTGGCCGGAGTGGTCGCGGTACTCACCTATCTGATCGTCCGGCCCTGGCGGTACCTGTACGCGGCCGGGGTGTTGGTGGTCTACGGGCTGGGCGTGCTGCAGAGCAGGGACTACACCAGCATCGGCCACTTCAGCGCGGCCCTGATCGGCTTCGCCTGCTACCCACTGACCCGGGACCGCCCGGGTTCTTTCGACCCGGTCGCCTCGGCCCGCACGGTCTGGCGGCGGGCGCGCCGACGGTGACCGACGGCCGCCGGTGGGACGGGTCGGCGGGCGGGTTCGCGGGGCCGTCCGCCGACCGGGCGGGTGGCGGCGGGCGGCGGGACGACTAACGGCCGATTCGCTGGGACACGCAGAGGATGTTGCCTTCGCTGTCCTTGAACCAGGCCGCGCGCATGCCCTCGCCCTCGGCGACGCCGTTGACGGTCTTCAGACCGGGGAAGTCGTACTCCTCGAAGGTGATGCCGCGGTCGCGGAGGCCGGCCATCTCGGTGTCGAGGTCGGCGACCTTGAAGCTGGCCAGGGTGTGGGCGGCCTGACCCCCGCTGGGGGTGTGGTAGACGGTGACCTGGGTGCCGCCGGTGTCGCAGACGAACTCCTCCTCACTCTCCTCGGCGAGCTTGAGGCCGAGGGTGTCGGTGTAGAAGGCCTTGGCGCGGGTGAGATCGGCGGCGGGGATGACTGCTTGCAGCGGAGCGTCTCCAAGCATGGTGTTTCGCCTCCTCCCTGTCACCACCAGGCTAGGGATGTGCGGGCAGTACCGCCCGGTGGACGCGGAACGGCTTCGGACTGTGCGCGGGAGATTGCCGGACGTCATGCGGGGCCGGCCTCCGGAGCGAGTTGACCTCGGCGGCGCGGGCGAAGTGAGGCCTTCACCCGGGGTGGCCGGCCGGCCGCGGAGGTGTCACCGGCCCCGTGGCCACCCGTGCGGCACACGTTCCAGTACTCCCGCACCGAACAGCTCGTACAGCGGCAGGGTCTCCAGGTGGACGTAGCCGATGTGACAGTCGCAGACCGGCAGCGGACAGGCCCGCGCCCGCAGTCGGGTGCGGTAGCTGCCGTCGTACAGGTTGCCGAGGACGTCCCGGACGAAGTGGCAGCGGCGCACCGTGCCGTCGCCGTCCACCGACAGCACGGACTCGCCGGTGCGGCACGGCAGCCCGGCGCTGGGATGGGCGTGCCGGCTGTAGCCGAAGTGCGGGTCGAGAGCGGCCCATCGGGCGGCCTCGGCGTCGGTGTAGTCGAGGCCCTCGGCGGCGTTGACCCACAGGTAGACGTTCTCGGAGAGCTCGGCGCGCAGTCGGCCGGCCTCGTCGAGGTGTTCGGGCCGGCCGACGACGCCGACGCTGTACCGCACACCGAGTGCGTCCAGCTCGCGGCACTTGGCGAGGAAGCGGTCACGGGTGACCTGGCCGGGATGGAAGGTGACCCAGAGGGCGAGGGCGTCGAGGTCGGCCTCGGCGAGCCAGCCCGTGCGACAGCTGAGGTTGGTCTGGATCGCGACGCGGCGGACGTGCGGCAGGCGGCTCAGCTCGACCAGCGCGCGGCGGTACCAGGACCGCACCAGCCCCTCGCCCCAGGGCGTGAACAGCAGCGACAGGGTGTCGCCGGTGCCCGCGCGCCCGGCGGCCCAGCCGGTGAAGCGCTCCAACGCGGCCCGGTCGGCCCGCAGTTGTCCGGGGCTGTCGCGCCGCTTGGCGAACGGACAGTACGGGCAGTCGTAGTCGCAGGAGGAGAGCGGACCGCGGTAGAGCAGGGTGAGGTCCCGCGCGCCGTCCTCCTCCGGTGGCCGCGAGGCGGAGGGCATGCCGAGGAAGGTCATTTCGCCTCGTACGCCGCCATCAGGGCCCGGACCCCGGGCGAGAACAGCATCGGCCCGACGGCGTCCGAGTGCGCCAGGCCCTCCGGGCTGAGCCGCAGGAACGCCGGGTCGCCGTCGGCGAGCCAGCCGCGCTCGGCGAACCGGGCCAGCTCCGCCGGGAAGTCCTCGGCCGGGGACCCGCCGAACCGGGCACGGTAGTCCGCCAGCGACATGCCCTCGGCCTGGAGCAGCGACTGCACCAGGTGCCGTCGGCGCGGCTCCGCACCGCCCATCCAGTGGCCCACCTCGGCACGGTGGAAGTCCTCGGTGGCGACGTAGTCGTCGATGATGCCGCGCACCTCGGTGGCGTTCACCGCGTAGTCGAAGGAGTAGTGCAGCCGCGAGGTGTAGGAGCGGGCGCCGCAGCCCAGGCCGACCATGCCGTCGGTCTGGCAGGCGTACTCGCCCGCCCCGGCCTGCGGGGAGGCGGCCCGGCGGAACATCCGCATCGACACCTGCTGGTAGCCGTGGGCGAGCAGGTGGTCGCGGCCGGCCCGGTAGAGCGCGAGCCGCCGGGTGTCCCAGGCGGACCGGCTCTCCTGCTCCCCGCGCCGGGCCAGGCCGGTCAGCGGGCGGACGTACAGCGGGTAGAGGTACAGCTCCTCGGGCCGCCACGCGAGCGCGGTGTCCAGCGAGCGGAGCCAGCTCGCCTCGGTCTGGCCGTCGATGCCGTAGATGAGGTCGATGTTGAGCACCGGGAACCCGGCCGCGCGGATCCGGCCGAGGGCGGCCTCCACCTCGGCCCGCTTCTGCGGGCGGACGGCGGAGCGCGCCTCGGCGTCGTCGAAGGACTGCACGCCCAGGCTCAGCCGGGTGGTGCCCCGGGCGGCCAGCACCTCCAGCCGGTCGGCGGTCGCGGTGGCGGGCGAGGCCTCCACCGAGAGCGGTACCGCCCGCAGGTCGGCGGCCATCCGCCGCTCGGCTATGTCGCACAGCCGTTCCAGCTCGCCGGCCGTCAGGTAGGTGGGGGTGCCGCCGCCGAAGGCGGCCAGCGCGAACCGGGCCCCGTCGTCCAGCGCGGCGCGCACCGCCGAGGCCTGACGCTCCAGGGCGTCCAGGTAGGCCGTGGTCAGGCCTTCCGGGCTGCCGATCCGGGTGAACAGGTTGCAGAAGCCGCAGCGGACCTCGCAGAACGGGATGTGCAGGTAGAGCGAGAGCGCGTGCTGCGGTTCGCCGGCCCACAGCTCGCGCAGCGGCGGACGTTCGGGCAGCGGGCGGTAGGCCGTCTTGTGCGGGTACGCGTAGACGTACGACTGGTACGGCGAGTCCGGGCGCGGGGGCGCGGTGGGCGCGGTGGTCATGCGGGCTCCTCGGAGGTCGCGGCGGCGCCCGCCGGTCGGGCGGGGAGGGTGAAGTGCGCGTACGGGACCGTCCAGACCACCTCGTGGCCGATCCGGTGCCCGGTGTAGCCGTCCTCGCCGTAGGCGGTGCCGTGGTCGGAGCAGACGATCGCGAAGCAGGGGCGGCGGGCGCTCATCGCGGCGAACAGCCGGCCGATGTGCGCGTCCACGTACTCCAGGGCGGCGGCGTGGCTGGCCCGCGAGTCCCCGTGCTCGCGGGTGGCGCCGGGCAGGTGGAACCAGTTCGGCTGGTGCAGCGCCGAGACGTTCAGGAAGAGGAACAGCGGCTGGTCGGCGGGCTGTTCGGCGGCGACCCGCTCGGCCCGGGCGACCTGCACCTCGAAGGACGTCGGCGAGGCCACGCCGGACTCGGGTGCCCAGTGGCTCTCCTGGAAGAGGCCGGGGAGCACCGAGCCCAGGGGGCCCTGCTTGTTGAAGAACCCCACACCGCCGATGCACACCGTGCGGTACCCCGCCGCGGCCAGGGCCGTCGGCAGGTCGGGGGCGTCGAAGACCCAGGTGCGCGGGGCGGTGCTCTCGGATCCGGCGAAGCGGGCCGCGAACAGGCGCGGGTGCGGTCCGTCCGGGGAGGCCGGGGTCGGCAGGAAGCCGGCCAGGATCGCCTGGTGGGACGCGTAGGTGAAGCTGCCGGGCGCGTGCCGGCGCTCCCAGCGGCCGCCGGGGAGGACAGCGGCGAGGTGTGGGATGCGGCCGGCGGCGGCCAGTTCCTCGGCGACGTCGAAGCGGAGCGTGTCGAGGGTGACGAGCAGCAGGTCGTGGCTGCCGACGACGGCGTTCATGTCGGGGGTGGGAACGGGGGCCGGGGTGTGGTCCGGGGTCGGGGTGTGGGCCGGGGCCGGGGTGGTGGTCAGGTGGTTCATCGAGCGGGTTCCGTGATCTGGTGGTCCGTCGTCGCGGGCGACGACGGGGAGGGGGTGGTGAGGGCGGCCAGCTGGGCGCCGTAGGTGTCCAGGCCCTCGGCGGGGCCGCCGGGCAGGCCGGTGAGGCGGGGGAGCAGGTCGCCGAAGGCGTTCACCTCGCCGACCAGGGCGCGCCGCCAGCCGGCCGTGGGCAGCACGTCGACGCCGACCATCGGCGAGCCGGGGAAGCAGGCCGCCGCGCGCTCGGCCGTCTCCAGCAGGGCCGGCCAGGCAGGCCCCGCGGCCTCCCGGACCTGGTCGATGCTGCCCCGGGCGCCGCCGAGGTGCAGGTTGGTCATCGGCTGGGTGCTGGTGCGCACCACGGCGTGGGTGGCCCGGCCGGCGACCACCACCACCCGCAGGTCCGCCGAGCGCCCCGACTGCGAGGCCTTCGGGATCCACTGCTCGACGTGCAGGCCGTCCGGTGCCAGGCCGTCGACGATCGCGGCGACCTCCCGCTCGCCGCGGTAGCGGCGCACCCGCAGCGAGTTGTGCAGGCCGCCGTCGGTGAGCTCCACCGAGGTGGTGGCCTGCACTTGCCCGCGCGGCCCGAACTCCAGGGCCATCACCCCGGAGGCGGAGGAGCCGTGCGCCGGCTTGACGAAGACCCGGTGCAGGCCGGCCGCGGCGAGGCGCTCGCGCAGCTGCTCCCAGCCGGTGACCTCGCCGCCGAGCGCCCTGGGCACCGGCACCCCGGCCGCGGTGAGCAGCGCGTGCGCCCGGCGCTTGTCGAACATCACGGCGATCTCCTCCGGATCGCCGAGCAGCCGTACGCCGGGCCGGGCGGCCAGCCCGCGCAGCGCGGCCATGACCCCCGCGTACCAGACGGCCGTGCCCTCGACCCTGGTCGGCGCGTAGCCGGGGCCGAGCGCCGGGCCGCGCAGCAGCCGGTCGACCTCGGGATCCTCGCCGGGAGACTCGATGCGCAGCAGGCCGTCCTCGGGCAGCCGGTACCGGCCGCGCAGCACGTCCAGCCAGGGCAGAACGGCGGGCTCGGGCAGTCCGGCGGCCCGGGCGGCGGCCGCGAACAGCGTCACCCGTCGGTGCCCCGGGTTGCCGAGGACGGTCAGTCGCACGGTCATCGCCTCCGTGTCCGGCTACTCGGAGACCGAGACGTAGCGGTCGTCCTCGTCGTCCATCTCGTCCGCCTCGGCGTCGTTGAGGTCGAGCTCGACCCCGGGCAGGGCCTCGTGCAGACGTTCCTGCATCGCGTCGCTCAGGTAGTGGTGGTGCAGGTCGAGGGAGCGCAGGTGAGTGAGCGGCTGGCCCTCCAGCAGGGCGGTGGCGCCCTCGTCGGAGAGCACGCCCATCGAGATGTCGAGCGACTCCAGCCGGGCCACCACGGGGGCGTGGGCGAGGGCGGCGGCGATCTCGTCCTGGAGTTCGCTGTTGGCCAGCCCGAGGTGGCGCAGCTTCGGCAGCCGGGAACCGTCCAGGAACGGCGCCAGATCGTCCATCGTCGCGTCACCGCCGTACTCGTCCACACCGAGCCAGAGGGTCAGGCGCTCCAGCACGGGCAGTTCGGAGCCGGCCACCGCGCGCACCACGGTGGCCGGAAGGCCGCCGGACTCGAAGCGCAGGCTGGTCAGCCGGTCGTGCCGCACCGGCTCCAGGGCGAGGTCCGTGCCGCCGCGCACGGCCAGCGACCGCAGCCCGGGGAAGGCGTTCAGCAAGGGGGTGACGTCGTCCATCTCCAGCCAGGAGATCTCGCACTCGTCGAAGGTCACCTCGCCGAGGAACAGCGCCTCCAAGGCGGGCAGGCGCCGCGCCTCGGCCGTGACGGCCTCGACGGCGGAGCGTACGGGCGTGTAGCCGTCCTGCCACCAGGCGCCGATCACCACGGCGCGGACACCGGCTGGGTCGACCTCCTCCAGGAAGGACTGCCAGAGCTGGACGAAGTCCTGCTTGGAGCCGTACTCGAGGGACAGCCGCCAGGCGACGGCGCCCGCGGCGGGCCGCGGCCGGGCGTCGGCGGGCGTGAACTCGTGGACCGGCAACTCGTGGAAGCGTTCGATGTGGCGGGAGACGGTCATGGAGGATCCTGGTGGGTCGAGTGGTCGAGTGGTCGAGTGGTCGAGTGGTCGGTCGGGCGAGTGCGTGCGTGCGGGAGGTGACGGTTACTCGGCCACGGCCACGTAGCGCCACCGGTCGTCGGGCTTGCCGGGCTCGGAGAGGTCGACCTCGACCCCGGTGAGGGCCTGGCGCAGGCGCTGCTGCATCTCCTCGGTCAGGTAGTGGTGGTGCAGGTCGAGGGAGCGCAGGTGGGTGAGGGGCTGGCCCTCCAGCAGGGCGGTGGCGCCCTGATCGGTCAGCACGCCCATCGAGAGGTTGAGCGACTCCAGCCTGGCGACGACGGGCGCGTGCGCCACGGCGGCCGCGATGTCGTCCTGAAACTCGCTGTTCTGGAGGCCGAGGTGGCGCAGGTCGGGGAAGCGGGTGCCGTCCAGGAACAGCGCGACGTCGGCCATCGTCGCGTCGCCGCCGTAGTTGTCCACGCCCAGCCAGAGCTCCAGCCGCTCCAGGGCCGGGAAGTCGCAGCCGGCCACCGAGCGCACGACCGAGCCCGGCAGGCCGCCGGCCTCGAAGCGCAGCGCCTTGAGCGCCTCGTGCCGCAGCGGCCGCAGGGCCAGACCGCCCTTGCCGTCCCAGTCCTGCGAGGCGCCGCGCACCACCAGCTCGGCCAGCCGCGGGAAGGCCGTCAGCAGCGGTGTGATGTCGCACTGCTGGATCCAGGAGATCTCGCACTCCTCGTAGGTGATGTCGCCGACGAACAGCGCGCGCAGGGCGGGCAGCCGGCCGGCGGCGGCGACGATCGCCTCCATCGGCTCCTGGAAGCCGTCCGGCTCGTCCGGGGACCACTGGCCGATCACCAGGGCGGTGACCCGCTCGGCGTCGACGGCGGCGAGGAACTGCTCCCAGCGCTCGGCGAACGTCGCCTCGGACTCGTAGTCGAGCTTGACCCTCCAGGCGGCCGAGGCCGCGTCCGGCAGCTCGACGGCGCCGGATCCGCCCTTCTCCTCGGCCTCCTCCAAGGCCTCCACGAAGTCGAAGACGGGGAGACCGTGGAACCGCTCGATGTGGTCGTTGACAGTCATGCGCTGCTCCTCCGGGATCTGGGCCGAACAACTGTCTACCAGCCGGGACTGACAATCCGGCGGCCGGGTCGCCGCCCGGGCGCGTTGTCAGACCCTTGCTCTATGTTCGGGTCCTGGCTCCGGAGAGTGACCGCGGCAGACGCGGCGGAGCCGTGGGTTCCGGCGTCCGCCGGGGTCCGGCCGTACGGCGAGGGAGGACTGATGTACCGCCAGGGCGATGTGCTGATCGTGCCGGTAGAGGAGAGCGCGGTGCCGCCGCGGGTGGCGGGGCTGGCCGTGCAGCCCCGGGACGCGCGGGGCCGGATGGTGCTGGCGCTCGGCGAGGTCACCGGGCACGCCCACGCCGTGGTCGGCCCCGGCGAGCTGCGCCGCGAGACCGGGCCGTTCGGCGCGGGCTGGCTGCACCTGCCCGAGGGCGGCCGGGTGGTGCACGAGGAGCACGCGGCGATACCGCTGCCCAAGAGCTGGTACCGGGTGGTCCGCCAACGGGAGTACGCGCCCGGCGCGGTGCGGGTGGTCGCGGACTGACGACCGCTCCGCCCGCCGTACGGGGGCGGCACGCGGGTGGGGCACGAGGGCAGGGCGCGGCCGGGGCCGCGGCACGGGAACGGGAACGGACGGCCGGGCGGGGAGCCCGGCCGGGAACGGAGCAGGGATGGAAACGGTGATCCACGACGAGGCCCACGGCGACCGGGCACAGGCGCGGGAGCTGTCCGGGCCGGCCGAGGCGACGGCCCGTTGGCGGGCGGCCGGGGCGGCCACCGGGCCGGCGGACAGGGCGGCGGCCGAGCGCGCCGTCCGGGCCGCCTACCGGGCGGCCGGACTGCCCGAGCCCGCGGCCGTCCGCTGGTTCGGCTCGCCGCTCGCCGCGACCGAGGCGGCCCTGGACTTGCGGGCCGCCGGCGCGCAGAGCGTGCGTGAGGCCGTGCGCACCCGGCCCTGGGAGGAGGCCCGCCGGCGGGCCGTCGAGCAGGTCGGCACCAGCGGGTGGGCGGGCCACTGGGCGCTCACCGGTGGCGAGCTCGGACCGGTCACCACCCCGCTCGCCGACCGACTGCGCAACGCCGTGCTCGACCGGCTCGCCCCCGAGGCCGACCGGGAGGCCGACGCCGCCGTGGCCGAGGAGGCACGGGACCGCCGCACCACCGTCCGGCTCGCCCTGCTGGACGCCGTGCGCGGCCAGCACGACGCGCCGTGGTTCGCCGCCTTCGAGGCCGCCGGGGCGAGTGCCGACGCCGTCGCACCGCTCGCCGAACTGGCCCGGGAGGCCGGCTGGTGGTGGCCGTACCGGGAGGTGGTCCTGCTCAGCGAGCGGCCGGCCGTCCTGCACCGCGACGAGGCCGGACGGCTCGACCGGGCGGACGGGCCCGCCCTGGAGTACGCCGACGGCTTCGCCCTGCACGCCTGGCGCGGCATGCCCGTCCCGCCGGAGTTCCTGGCCGGCCTGGCCGAGGTGACCGTCGAGCGGATCCGCACCGAGGAGAACGCCGAGCTGCGCCGGGTCCTGCTGGAGCACTACGGCTACGAGCGCTACCTGGCCGACTCCGGCGCCGAGCCCGTCCACCGGGACGAGACCGGGGTGCTCTGGCGGATCGTCCTGCCCGACGACGAGCCGGTGGTGATGGTCGAGGTGGTCAACTCCACCCCCGAACCGGACGGCACCCACCGCACCTACTGGCTGCGCGTCCCCCCGAGCACCCGCACCGCGCGAGCCGGGGTCGCCTGGACCTTCGGCATACCCGAGAGCGCCTACCACCCGCAGCGCGAGACCTGATCCAGGGAGCCTCCAGCCATCCGGAGCGGGCCCCTGAGCTGCGCGTGTTGACCCTCACCCCACGTCAGGCCGCACGGTGGGGCGCAGCGAACGAACGGATGATCGGAGGGACGCATGAGCTGGTCGGTGGGCCAGGTCTCCGGCTTCGCCGGGGTCACGATCCGGACCTTGCACTACTACGACCGGTCCGGGCTGCTCGCGCCCAGTGAGCGCAGCCCGGCCGGCTACCGGCTCTACAGCGGCGCGGACCTCGCCAGGCTCCAGCAGATCCTCTTCTACCGGGAGCTCGGCTTCCCGCTCGACGAGATCGCCGACATCCTGGCGGATCCGCAGGCCAACGCGCTCGACCACCTGCTGGCGAGGCGGCAGGCCCTCACCGAGCAGATCGGACGCCTGCAGAAGCTGGTCGACGTCGCCGAGCGGGCCATCGAGGTCCGGCGCACCGGGGTCGAGCTGACGCCGCAGGAGCGCTTCGAGGTCTTCGGGGACGTGGTCTTCGACCTCAGCTACGCGGCCGACGCCCACCTCAAGTGGGGCGAGCGGGACAGCCACCGGGAGGCCCTGGCCCGCGCCGCCACCCACTCCAAGGAGGACTGGCAGCAGCTGATGGCGGAGGCCGCCGAGTGGCGCGGCCGGCTGCTGGAGGCCTTCGACGCGGGGCTGCCGGTCGACCACCGGACGGTGCTGGACCTCGCGGAGCGGCACCGGCAGCACATCACCCGGTGGTTCACGCCCTGCCCGCCGGAGATGCACTGCCGGATCGCCGACGACTACGAGGCGGACGCCCGGGCCTTCGCCCTGGTCGTCCCGCCGGCCGAGCAGCGCCCGGGCCTGGCCGGTTACCTCCGTGCGGCCATCGGCGCCAACGCCGAGCGGCGTGACGCGAACGACCTCGATGCGACCGACCTCGACGGCAACGACGTCGACGGCGACGACCTCGACGGGGCGGCCCGATGAGGATCCTCGTCATGGCCGCCGGATCGTACGGCGACGTCGCCCCCTACACCGGGCTCGGGGCGCACCTGCGCGGTGCGGGGCACGAGGTCGCGCTCGCGGCGCCCGAGGCCTTCCGCGAGCTGGTGGCCGGCAGCGGCCTCGACTTCCGGCCGCTCCCGGTCGACCCACGCGGCGCGGGTGCCGGGCCCGCGCGCGGGCGCTCCGAACTGCTCGCGCGGGCCGCGGCGTTCATCGGGCAGCTGGGCGACGGGCTCGCGGACGCCACCGCACCCGGCGCCGATCTGCTCCTGCTGAGTATCACCACCGCGCCGCTGGGCTGGCACCTCGCGGAGGCGATGGACGTTCCCAGCCTGGGGGTCTACCTGCAACCCACGCTGCCGACACGGGAGTTCCCTCCGGTCGTCGGGGGCGGCCGCTCGTTGGGGAGCTGGGGCAACCGGGCGGCGGGGGCGCTCGGCCAGCGGGTCGTCGATCGTCTGCACGCCGAGGCCGCCCGCCGGATGCGGTCGCGGCTCGGACTCCCGGCGCTCTCCCAGACCGCGCGCCGGCGGGCCGTGGAACGGGCGCGCTGGCCGGTGTTTCACGGCTTCAGCCCGACCGTCCTACCGCGCCCGGCCGACTGGCGGGAGGGGCTGCGGGTGGTCGGCAACTGGTGGCCGTACGTACCGGACGACCACCGCCTCCCGGCCGAGGTCGAGGACTTCCTGCGGGCGGGACCGCCACCGGTGTTCATCGGCTTCGGCAGCATGGCGGCCGGGCAGGGCGAGCGGCTGAGCACCCTCGCGGTGGAGGCCCTGCGGCGGGCGGGCGTCCGGGGCGTGCTGCAGGCCGGCTGGGCCGGGATCGCGGGGGAGGGCGACGACGTGCTGACAGTCGGCGAACTCCCGCACGCCCGGCTGTTCCCGCACATGGCGGCGGTCGTGCACCATGCGGGCGCGGGCACGGCGGCCGCGGCCCTGCGCGCGGGCGTGCCGAGCGTCCCCGTCCCGGTGACGGCGGATCAGCCGTTCTGGGCCGGTCGGCTCGCCCGGCTCGGTGCCGCCACCACGCCGGTGCGGTTCGCCGACCTGACCGCCGACCGGCTGGCGGAGGCCGTCCGGCAGGCCGTCGAGGAGCAGCGGCTGAGGGACGGGGCGCAGGAGGCGGCCCGCGCGATGGCGGAGGAGGACGGCGCGGCCCGGGTCGCGGAGGCGGTGGCGGCATTGGACCGGTAGGGGAGGAGCGGACGGGCCGTCGCGGGGCTCGGGCCAGGGCCCGCTCCAGTCGGTTGAGCACCACGGCGGTGCGCAGTTGCGGCGCGACGGGGGCGCAGTGGTCCCCGGCGCCCCAGACCGGCGCCCCAGACCGGCGCCCCAGACCGGCGCGCGGACCCGCGGCCACTGCGGTGAGACGGGGTTCGAGGCCCGAGCGGCGCGGATGGTCGGGATGCCGCTCGGGCCGCGGCCGCGGGGACCGTGCCGGAGTCTTTCGGGAGGTCAGGATGCCCGGGCGATCAGGACGGGCTGGAAGAAGCCGGTGTCGACGGGCTGCTCCCAGCGGATGCCGGACAGGCCCGCCTCGGCGGCGAAGGCGCTCAACTGGTCCTGGGTGAGCGCCCAGTAGGTGGAGCGGCGAACCGCGACCTGCCACTCGCCGGCGTCGTCCGGAAGGAGGCGGAAGAGTTCCAGGTCGTACCGCTCGCCGTCCTCGCGCCACTGCCAGAGCTGGAAGAGGACCGACCGTCGGCCCTCGTAGTCGGCGGTCTGCGGCGACGTGGAGGCGGGCCGGGTGCGGCGCAGCTCGTCGTACGGGCGGGTGGTGACGAGCAGCAGTCCGCCGGGACGCAGGACCCGTCGCATCTCACCGAGCGCGGCGCGGACGTCCTCGGCTGTGAGCAGGTGGGGCAGCGCGTTGTCGGCGCAGACGACGACGTCGAACCGTCCGTCCGGGAAGGGGAGTTCCTGCATGTCGGCGGCGGCGGTGGGCAGCCGGACACCGCGCTCGGCGGCCTCGGCGGTGGCGCGGGCGGCGGAGACCGGGCTGAGGTCGCTGCCGGTGACGTGGTGGCCGAGCGCGGCCAGGCCGATCGCCTGGGTTCCGATGCCGCAGGCGCAGTCCAGCACCTCGGCCGGGCGGTCACCGAGGTGCCGGCGGATCAGGGCGTCCAGCGCGGCGCCCTGGCGGGCGACGGAGGCGTTCCAGTCGGGGTAGAGGAGGTGGTAGTCGTCGGCGAACGCGTCGTAGAAGCGGCCGAGGGCGGAGTCGGTCATGGCGTCAGGGTCTCCATGGGAGGCGGGAGGCGGGAGGCGGGAGGCGGGCGGGCGCGGGCGCGGCGACCGGCACGTCCGCCACGGCGCTATCCTCGCCCGGGCACACCGGCACGGAGTACCGGTTTTCCGGAGCCACCGAGGGGCGGCAGGGTACGGCCACCGGACGGTGACGCCCGGTCGGACGGACCGCCGCCGGTGCAGCCGATCAGGCCGTCGGCGAGGTTCTCCAGCGCGCCGAGCCGCACGCCCCACTGGTCGTCCAGCCAGGCGGGCCCGGGTGGATCGGTGCTCGGGTCCAGGGCAGCCAGGCCCACCCGGGCATGCCGCAGCCGCAACGGCAGCCCGCACCAACGCCCTTGCCTCACGAGCCTCGGAGTGCCCGCCCGGCGCGGGGACTGCCGCAGCGCATCTGGAGCGTGCGCGGATGGTGACGGAGTGGTGCGAGTCCGGCTGATAGGCATCGTCTGCGGCCGAGTTCGACAGGTGTCCCGAGACGCGTTCGGGTCGTCGGCGGCGCGAGTTCCTGGAAGCCGAGGGGTGAGGACGGTCAGGGCCCGCGCTGCCGCAGTGGCGCCCGGCTGGGCGGCGCGGATCGCGGTCGCTCCTCATCGGGTGCCTCGGTGGGCCGTTGGAGGGACCGAGGGCGTCCGAGACGGCCGGGCGCGTCCACCACCGGTACCGGCCTTCCGTGCCGAAATGCCCCTGTGGATCTGCTGCTTCAGGGCCGTCCGCGGCCGGGAGCGACACGCGGCGTACCGCCGGGCGGAGGTGGTTTCTAGACGAACGGCGTAGCTGCGGGCGCGGTTCTTCGCGGGTCGGGACGTACTGGTGAGGGCGCAGCGCCCGGGGGTCCCATCGCACGGAAGGAAGCGGGACATGGCCTCGCAGAACATCAAAGAGCTCAAGGAGAAGGTCGAGAAGCTCTACGATGACGAGGAAAGCGATTTCAGGCGCAAGTTCGACGCGGCGATCAGGGGTTTGACGCCGCCCACGGTGTACCCGGACTCCGACGTCTACAAGGACTGGCGAGGGGCGACCGGAAAGACCCTGGCGGAATTCTTCGTCGAATGGTACGACTGGGATTGGAAGCAGCCCATCTCCGACGGGCTGAGATACATCCGTAAATTCAGCTGGATCAGCTATGAGAACGCCGCGGGGCTCGCGTTCGTGACCAGCGAATCAGGACGTGAGGTGCTGGCTGACTTCACGCAGCTGCAGGGCCGGCAGATGGACTCAACGGATTCCGAGAAACTGGTCCAGAAGTGGATCGATGAACTCGGCCCGAAGCGGATGGCCGATTTCAAGAAGGGGGACTGGTCGACCCTCAACAAGTTCTTCATCAGGGAACTGAAACCCGGCAAGCGGCCGATCGACTACCCCGACGACCCCAGCGTCGTGACCGCCCCGACCGACTGCATCGTCAACATGATCGTCGACAATCTGGCGCCCGACACGCCGCTCCCGATCAAGGCGGCCGTGACCATGAGTGTCAGCAGGCTGCTCGACGGCTCCAAGTACGCCGAGAAGTTCATCGGTGGCACGGCCGTGTCGTGCATCCTCATGCCCGACACCTACCACCGCTACCACGCCCCGGTCGGCGGCCGGGTGGTCGAGGCCCGCGACGACATCGGCGGCGTCTACTACGGGATCCGGGACTTCCCCGACCTGCTCAACAAGGGGAACGTCGGCTACGGGTACGACTACAGCCTGTTCGAGGACTTCCGCCGCGGATACGCCATCATCAAGACGCCGTACGTGGACCACAACGGGGATCCGGACGGCGAAGGCTTTGTCGCCCTGGTACCGGTCGGCCTCAACTCGATCGGCTCCGTGAGGTTCCTCGATCCGTTCCGGAGGATCACGGAGGAGTCGACCCCGGTCGAGGTGAAGAAGGGCGACGAGATCGGCTACTTCCAGTACGGCGGTTCACTGAACATCCTGCTGTTCGAGGAGAAGCGGTTCCCCGCACTCCAACTCCTCCTGGGCCAGCGCATCGGAGTCCTCCAGGAGGTCGCGCACACCGAGCGCTACATCGAGCGCTACGTCCGCCCGCTGCCCGGGCGCGTTACGCCGACGTCCTGACCTCCCTCCCGAAACGGAAGGTGAACCATGCCCCGTCAGCCCGTTTACGCGATCCCGGCGAACGCCTTCAACACGCAGACGATCCACTTCTGTCCCGACCCCGGGAAGAAGGAGGAGGAAGGAGCCCCGAAGACGGTCCGGTCCTACGCCGGGTACGCGGACGTCGACGGCCCCGGCACCGAAAGGAGCCGCTTGTTCCACTGGTTCTTCGAGAGCCAGACCTGCGACCCCCACGTCGACGCCGACGAGCAGAAGGACCTGATCGAGAAGACCCCTCTGTTGATCTGGCTCAACGGCGGTCCCGGCGCCTCGTCGCTCCTGGGTCTGTTCCTGGAGAACGGGCCGCTGCGCGTCGGTGACGACGCCGCCGGGACCATTTCGGTCAGCCCCGACACCTGGAACCAGGAAGCCCACGTCCTCTACTGGGACCAGCCGGTCGGCTCGGGATACAGCTACTGCAGGACGTCGGAAACGTACGTCGAGGACGAGGACGAACTCAGCGAGATGTTCCACCGGGCGCTGGTTCAGTTCTTCGAAACGTACCCGGAGTACCAGAAGTGCCCCCTCTACGTCTGCGGTGAGAGCTACGCGGGCAAGTACGTGCCGTACATCGCCCGGAAGATCCACCAGGAGAACCTCAAGAGGCCCAGGAAGCACCTCAATCTGCAGGGGATCGCCGTAGGCAACGGCTGGATCAGACCGGAACTCTCGATCCGCGTCATGATCGACTACGCCTATGCGTCCGGATTCCTCGGCAAGGGCCAGAAGGACGTCCTGGACTCCTCGTACAAGCACTTCCAGGACGTCCTCAAGGCCGGCGAGATGAAGAAGGCCACCGATCTCGGCAACGGCCTGGTCAACGCGATCCTGGCCTACGGAGGCGACTTCGACGTCTACGACGTACGGCGCTGGGAGGACCTGTCCGCGGGTGCGCTGCCCGTCTACCTCAACACCGCCGCCGTCAAGGAGGCCCTGCACGTCGACCACGCGTGGGAGTCCGCGGACAACTCCGGTCCGGTGGCCACCGCACTGAAGGCCGACAACATGGCGGATGCCTCGTCGCTGTACGCCGAGCTCATCCACGCGAAGGAGAACTACAGGGTCCTGCTCTACACCGGGGACTTCGACACCGCCTGCGGCTACCAGAGCACAGAGGAGATCCTCGACGAGATCATGAAGGACGGCTGGCAGGAGGTCCCGCGGTTGATCTGGAAGCAGGCGCAGGGCAACCCGAAGGGCTTCGTCCGCAGCCTCAACAACGTCACCCAGGTCGCGGTGCCCGACGCCGGGCACGAAGTACCGGCCTACCAGCCGCGGATCTCCCGGGAGATGCTCTACAACTGGCTGTTCGACCGCCCCTTCCACGGCCAGGACCCCGAGAGCGCGGCCCGGGCCATCCTGGCCAAGGCCCTGGAGGACGCCAACGAGGAGAGAGGATGAGCGGTCACTTCAAGAGGACGAAGGAGACGGCCGACCTGGCGGCGGCCACGGCCGTCCTCAAGCAGGGCTACGTCTGCACCCTCGCCCATGTCGACCCCGAAACGGGCCGGCCGAGGTGCGTGCCCATGGTCTACGCGTACCACGAGGAGGGGGACGAGCGGCTCCTCTATCTGCACGGCTCCATCTACTGGCCGCCGCAGACCGAGCTGGCGCCTTCGCTGCGGCAGCTGTGGAACGACGCCGGGGTCCACGTCTGCCTGGCCGTCACCCTGCTCGACGGCCTCATCGTCGGGCGGGCGGCGATCAGTACCTCCCTCAACTACCGCTCCGTGGTGGTGGACGGCATCGCGCGGAAGGTCGATCCGGCGGACCGGGCGAAGGCGTTCGAGGCGCTCAGCAACCAGGTCATCCCGGGCCGGTGGCCCGAACTGCGCCCGATCAAGGACGGCAAGGGCGGCGAACTGGACTCGGACGGGGAGCACACCCCCACCACCGGGGTCCTCTCCGTCAGCCTGACGGAGGACGCGACGGTGAAGGTCAAGCGGCACCACGCCGCCGAGCCGGAGCACGAGAACCAGCAGGACTGGGACTGGGACCACGGCAACGCCTGGGGCGGTGTGCTCCCGATGCGCCAGGTGTACGGGCCGGCGGTTCCCGACTCGCACGTCAAGGACAAGGACGCCGACCCGCCGGACCCCGTCCAGCGAGTCATCGGCAGGACCACCTAGGTTCTCTTCGTTCCGGTCACGTCGGATCAGCGGGCGTCGTTGGAACGCGTGCATTCGCGGTGCGGAGGAGGGAGTCCACGCGGAGCATCGGCGACCGACGACAAGCCGTCGAGGTGCGTGCTCCGGCGACGCCCGCCCGGCGTGATCCGAAAGAAGAGGATCTTCATATTCCGGTTCAGGCTGCGACCTTGAGCAAAGAGCTCAACTGGTCGGGGACGGCCCGGGCGCGAATTCCGCTGGCCGGAGGGCATCGTCGCCGCGATGATGCGGACATGCGCACCTTCGAAGAGCTGATCGCCGAGGCCGAGGCCGTGTCCGTGGACGGCTGGGACTTCTCCTGGCTGGACGGCCGGGCCACCGAGGAGCGGCCCTCCTGGGGCTACCAGCGGCTGCTGGCCGGGCGGCTGGGCACGGCGACCGCGGCCCTGGACGTCCAGACCGGTGGCGGCGAGGTGCTCGCGGGCGCCGTACGGCTCGGCGGGCGCCCGCCCGTGCTCGCGGCCACCGAGTCCTGGCCGCCCAACGTGGCCCGCGCCACCGACCTGCTGCACCCGCTGGGCGCGGTGGTGGTCGCGGACCCCGACGAGCCGCCGCTGCCGTTCGCCGACGGGGCCTTCGACCTGGTCAGCAGCCGGCACCCGGTGCGGGCCCGGTGGACGGAGATCGCCCGGGTGCTGCGCCCCGGCGGCACGTACTTCGCCCAGCACGTGGGCCCGGCGTCGGCCTTCGAGCTGGTCGAATACTTCCTCGGGCCGCAGCCGGAGGCGCGCGAGGGCCGCCGCCCCGAGCGGGAGAGCGCCGAGGCGCGGGCGGCCGGGCTGGAGGTGGTGGACCTGCGGTCCGAGCGGCTGCGGATGGAGTTCCGGGACATCGGTGCGGTGGTGTACTTCCTGCGCAAGGTGATCTGGATGGTCCCGGGCTTCACCGTGGCCGGGTACCGGGACCGGCTGCGCGAGCTGGACGCCCGGATCCGGGCCGAGGGCCCGTTCGTGGCCCACTCGGCGCGCTTCCTGATCGAGGCGCGCAAGCCGTAGCCGGCCCACCGGACGCCGGCCCACCGGGCAGCGGCCCGGCGGGCCGGCGTCGAAGCTCAGGACTGTGCGACCAGGTCCAGGTACGCGTCGTGCCAGAGGTCCTCGTCGCCGTCCGGCAGGAGCAGCACGCGGTCGGGCCGGAGGGCCTCGATGGCGCCGGGGTCGTGGGTGACCATCACGATCGCGCCCGGGTAGCTGCCCACCGCCGTCAGGACCTCCGTGCGGGAGGCCGGGTCGAGGTTGTTGGTCGGCTCGTCCAGCAGCAGGACGTTGGCGCCGGAGTGCACCAGGGCGGCCAGGGCGAGCCGGGTCCTCTCACCGCCGGACAGCACCCGGGCCGGCTTGTCGGCGTCGTCTCCCCGGAAG
This sequence comes from Kitasatospora sp. NPDC058048, assembly GCF_042885555.1. Classification (NCBI taxonomy): domain Bacteria; kingdom Bacillati; phylum Actinomycetota; class Actinomycetes; order Kitasatosporales; family Streptomycetaceae; genus Kitasatospora; species Kitasatospora sp. NPDC058048. The sequence continues at coordinate 117,920 of NZ_JBHVRT010000007.1, forward strand.
AGGAACGCGCCGAGCACGTGCCGCAGTTCGCCGTCGGTCAGGCCGGGCGCGGCCGCGGCGAGGTTGCCGTGCACGCTGAGTGCCGGGTCGAGGGTGTCGTGCTCCTGGGCGAAGTAGCCGAGTCGCAGACCGGAGCCGGGGACGACGCGGCCGGAGTCCGGTGTCTCCCGGCCGGCCAGGATGCGCAGCAGGGTGGTCTTTCCGGCCCCGTTCGGGCCGAGCACGACCAGCCGGCTGCCGCGGTCCACGGCCAGGTCCAGTCCGGTCAGCACCGGCCGGCCGCCGTAGGACTTGGCGAGGCTGATCGCCCCGAGCGGCATCCGGCCGCACGGGGCGGGCTCGGGCAGCCGGATCCGGGCGGTGCGCTCGGCCTGCCGGACGGGTTCGAGTTCGGCGAGCATCCGGTCGGCCCGGCGGGCCATGCTGCGGGCGGTGGTCGCGGTGGCGACGTTGGCCCGCATCCGGTCGGCCTGCACGTGCAGGGAGGCGGCCTTGCGTTCGGCGTTGGCCCGCTCCCGGGTGCGACGGCGCTCGTCGGCGGCGCGCTGGGTCAGATAGGTCTCCCAGCCGGTGTTGTGGATGTCGATCGTGGCGCGCTGGGGATCCAGGTGGAAGACCCGGTTGACGGTCTCCGCGAGCAGCCGCAGGTCGTGGCTGATCAGTACCAGCCCGCCCTGGTGGGTGGCGAGGAAGCCGCGCAGCCAGGCGACGGCGTCGGCGTCCAGGTGGTTGGTCGGCTCGTCCAGCAGCAGGGTGCCGTGGTCGGCGAACAGGATGCGGGCCAGCTCGACCCGGCGGCGCTGGCCGCCGGAGAGCGTGCCGACGGGCGAGCCCATCAGGTGGGTGGGCAGGCCGAGCCCGGCCGCGACCCGGGCCGCCTCGGCCTCGGCGGCGTAGCCGCCGCGGGACTGGAACCCGGCCTCGGCCCGGACGTACGCGTCCATCGCCCGGCGTTCCTCGGCCGGTGACCCGGCGTGGGCCATCGCCGCCTCGGCGGCGCGCAGCACGCGGACGGCGGTGTCCAGGCCGCGGGCGGACAGGATGCGGTCGGTGACGGTGACCGACGGGTCGGCGGCGCGGGAGTCCTGCGGGAGGTAGCCGACGGCTCCGGTTCGGGTGACGGTGCCGGCGGCGGGTGCCAGCTGCCCGGCCAGGGTGGCGAGCAGCGTGGTCTTGCCGGCACCGTTGCGGCCGACCAGGCCGATCCGGTCGCCGGGGGCGATGTGCAGGGTGACGTCGGACAGCAGGAGACGGGCGGCGACGCGCACGTCGACACCACGGGTGGTGATCACGGGATGACGCTCCGAAAAGGCTAGCGAACAGACGGGTGGCGTGGAAGCGGTCCGTCGGCTAGGAAATTCGGGGCGTGGACATGGGGCCACGGTAGCGGGAGGGGTGGACCGGACGCATCCGAATTAACGGGGCGGCGCGGGGTGGTCGGCCGCGGCGGGGCCCGGAGGGCCGGCCGGTCCGCCCGGGGCGGACCGGTTTTCGGCCATGCCGGAGGCGGATGGCGCGCGGGGCCTCCTTGTCATGGTCGCGGCGCAATCGCTTGCATGTCCGCATGGGCCGACGCGATCTCGTACTCCTGACCGACCACAGCTCGACCGAAGGCAGCCGGCAGGTGCTCGCCGCCGCCGCGCGGACGCTGACCGGCCGGGAACCCGTCCAGCTGGACGCCCGGCACTTCATGACCGGCGGCAGCGGTCTGATCGAGAGCGACGACGCGGGCGGAATCCGGCTGGAGGCGGGCGGCCGGGCGGTGACCGCCGACACGGTGATCGTCTACGAGATCCCGCCGCACCGGCGCCGCGCGTTCGAGGGCTGCCAACGGCGGCTGCGCGGCTTCGGCGCCCGCTCGCTCGGTACCGACGCCGAGGCGTGGCGGGCGGCCACCGAGAAGGACGCCACGGTCGCGAGCTTCGTCCGGGACGGCGTGCCGCACATGCCGAGCATCGCGCTCTCCAGGCCGAGCCCGGAGGCCGCCACCGACGCCTTCGCGGCACTCGGCGGCGACGTCTGGGCCAGGCCCTGCATCGGGATGGGCGGCGACGACGTCTTCCACCTCACCACCCGCGCGCAGCTCGACGCCGCCTTGCGGCACTACGCCCGGGCGGGCGCGGACTGGCTGATAGCCCGCGACGCCCGGAACGTCCTCCCGGACGGGCGCCGCCACCAGTACCGGGTGGTGGTGCTGCAGGGGCGCGTGGTCCGGGTCGTCGAGCACGTCCAGGCGGACCCGGACGCGCCCTGCAGCGAGAGCCGGGGGGCCGTCTCCACGCTGCTCGACTACACCGAACTGCCGGACGGACTCGCGGAGTCGGCCATCGCGGCGGCCGCCTCCACGGGTCTCGACCTCGCCGGGGTGGACCTCGCCGCCGAGAGCGGCGGCGTGGTCTTCGAGGTCAACGTCCACCCCGCCTTCGGCCGGCGCGGCCTGGAGCAGGTGGCACTGCCGTACGTCGCCGCGCACCTCGGCGAGTAGCGCCGGGGGCATCCCGCCGGTGCCCGGAACGCCCTGGTGGCGCCCGGAAGGCTCCGGTGCCCGGAACACCCCGCCGGTGCCCGGAAGGCTCCGGTGCCTGCCTCAGGCCCGCAGGACCGCCGCGAGCACCGACGGCCGGAACAGCGCCGACGGGGGCGCCACCAGCGACATCACCTCGTGGAACACCGCGGTGACCGCCGTGTCCAAGGTGCTGGCCGCCAGCACCTTGTCGAAGAAGCTGTGCTGGAGCCCGATCAGGGCGCCCGAGGGCGCGCCGGTGGTGGCGGGGAAACGGGCGTCCTCGGCGCAGGAGATCACCCAGGGGATCTTGGACGCCACGGCGACGGCGCGCCGCGCGGCCCGGGCGGTGGCGTGTCCGATGCCGCCGTGCCGCTTCGCGGTGCGGCGGAGCTCCCGGGCGCAGAACAGCGCGACGGTGACGCCCTGCCCGTACACCGGGTTGAAGGTGCTCGCGGCGTCGCCGACCACCACCAGCCCGTCCGGGCAGCTGCGCTCGTAGTGCCGGCGCACGCCCGGGCCGGGGTGGAAGCCGCGGACCTCGCCCGCGGGTTCGGCGTCCCGCAGCATCTCGTGCAGGAGCGGGTCGCGCAGCAGGCGCAGGTGCTCGGTGAAGCCCTCCTCGCCGGCCGCCGGCTCGGCGCCGCGCATCCCGGCGAGGCTGACGATCCAGCGGTCGCCCTCGACCGGCAGCAGCACGCCCATGCGCTGCGCGTCCGGCGCCTTGGTCTGGAGGTAGGCCGCCCGGCCGACGGTCTCGGACCCGTCCGGGCGGTGGAACATCCGGGAGACGTACGCGACGCCCGCGTCCACCCGCTCCTCGGGCACCGGCGGGCAGCCCAGCTCGGCGAGCCACTTCGGCACCGAGGTCGAGCGGCCCGTCGCGTCCACCACCAACTCGGCGGGTATCTCCCGGACTTCGCCGCGCTCCTGGCCGCGCTCGCGGACCTTCACCCCGGTCACCGCGGTCGCCGTGCCGAGCAGTCCGACCGCGTCCGTGCCCTCCAGGAACTCGATCGCGGGATGGGCGCGGACCCGGTCCAGCACGAACGAGTCCAGCAGCGACCGGGTGCAGGAGAGGAAGCTCACCTGCGCCGGGTACTCGGCCAGCCACCCGGCGGAGCAGAGCCACTTGACGTCCGAGGCGGCGACCCGCTGCGCGCCCGCGGCCACCAGCTCCTGCTTGATGCCGGGCATCATCTCCTCCAGCAGCCGGTGCCCGGCCTCCAGCACCAGGTGCGCGTGCCGGCCCTGCGGCACCCCCGCCCGGAACTCCGCCCCCGCCGGGTACCGGTCCCGCTCCACCACCACGATCCGCTCGGCGAATCCGCGCAGCGCCCACGCGGCCGCCATTCCCGCGAGCCCGCCGCCGATCACCACTGCCGTACCCCGCCCCGGGGCCCTGTCCGAAGAAGTCATGACACGTAGCGTAGTGGCGTGCTCGCCTCCCCGTGATCACTTCGCTGCCGACGAACAGCCCTGCCCGGCGGGGCCGTTGACGGCGCACGGCGGCACCGGACGGTCCGCGGGGCGTGCATGGGGCGTGCGCGGGGGCGGCATGCGCGGGCGGCGGACACGGTCCGGGGGCACGGGCCACGGCGGGCCCCGGCCGTAACCCCGACTGTGACCCCGGCCGTAGCCCCGGTCGGGGCCCGGGTCGTGCGGGTACTAGACTCGACGGGATTGTGCTGGCGCCCCTCCCGGTGCGCAGGCGCGCGGAGGCGAGGAGGTGAGGGCCGTGGAGTGCAGTAGTACGGGTCGAAGTCGGCCCCGCCCCCGGTTGTCCCGCACCACTCGCGGCCCCCGGCACACCTCCTCCCGTACGGCTCCCGCGCGGCACTGACCTCGTCCTCCCGGCGAGGCGCCGCCGGTCGCGCCGTGCGCGTGGCGGCCGGCCGGGCGCCTCCGGTCCGCCGTGTCCCCTTGCGGCGGCCGGGCATCCACCGTGGAGGTCCCGCCATGTCCGACTGGCGTGTGCGCGCCGTGCGCGCGAGCAAGCGTCCGTTCTCCCGTTCCGTCGTCCGGCCCACGGACACCCAGCCCGCGCCCGAGCACTCGATGGACCCCCGGCCCGACCAGCCCGTCGAGCCGGTGACGCTGGAACGCTCCGTGGTGGACGCGGCCGTCTACCGGGACGGCCGCCGGACGGACGCGCCCACCGACCTCGCCGACATCTACCGCACGCTGCCCGACCGGCCCGGCACGATGGCCTGGATCGGGCTCTTCCGCCCCGCCGAGGCACAACTGCTGGAGGCCGCCGACCGGTTCGACCTGCACGAGCTGGCCGTCGAGGACGCCATCGTCGCCCATCAGCGGCCGAAGCTGGAGCGCTACGGCGACACCCTGTTCGTGGTGCTGCGCGCCGCCCGTTACCTGGACGAGGCGGAGGAGGTCGACTTCGGCGAGATCCACCTCTTCGTCGGCCCCGACTTCGTGCTCACCGTCCGGCATTCCCAGGCCCCGGACCTGTCGGCGGTGCGCCGCCGGCTGGAGGCCGACCCGGAGCTGCTGGCGCTCGGCCCGGAAGCGGTGCTGTACGCGGTGCTGGACGCCGTGGTCGACGGCTACGCGCCGGTGATCGCCGGCCTCCAGCACGACATCGACGAGATCGAGACCGAGGTGTTCGGCGGCGACCCGCAGGTCTCCCGCCGCATCTACGAGCTCTCCCGCGAGGTGATCGAGTTCCAGCGGGCCACCCGCCCGCTGCTGGAGATCATGAAGAGCCTGGAGGCGGGCTTCGGCAAGTACGGCACCGACGAGGAGCTCCAGCGCTACCTGCGCGACGTCGCCGACCACGCCACCTACGCCGCCGAGCGGGTGGACGGCTTCCGGCAGATGCTCCAGAACATCCTGACCGTCAACGCGACACTGGTCTCGCAGCGGCAGAACGAGGAGATGAAGCAGCTCGCCGAGGCGGGGCACGCGCAGAACGACGAGATCAAGAAGATCTCCTCCTGGGCGGCCATCCTTTTCGCGCCGACACTGATCGGCACGGTGTACGGGATGAACTTCGAGACGATGCCGGAGCTCAAGTGGGTCTTCGGCTACCCGTTCGCGATCGGGCTGATGGCGCTGGTGTGCACCGGACTGTACCTGGTGTTCAAGAAGCGGGACTGGCTGTAGGCCGGAGCCCCGGGCCCCGCTGATCCGGGCTCCGCTGACCCGGGCCCCGCTGACCCGGGCCCCGCTGACCCGGGCCCCGCGCCCCCGGGGCCCGGGGCCGCTTCTGCGCGTCGGCCCCGCACTCCGCTTTCCTCACCGGACGGTGACGACTCGGCCTCGTTCCAAGGACGTTCGGTGCCGACCCGGGATCGGAGGGGGACCCTTCCCCGGGAGCGGGGAGGGGGTCCGGATGCGGGCGATCGCGGGGATGATGACGGCGGCCGTGGTGATGGGGTTGCTGCTGGGCGGGGCGGTGAGCCTGCTGCTGTTCGCCTTCACGGACTGGTTCGACCCGATCGCGCGGTGGGTGCACGTGCACGGCTTCCTCCTCTGGGGCCACGGCAGAACCTAGGCATCAGCCGGGCAGCAGTCGCTCGTACTCGGCTTCCGGGTCCAGTTGGCGCCGGTACTCGACGTGCAGCCGGACGGTGCCGTCCGTTCCGGCCAGGCGGTCGAGCGGGCCGGCGCCGGCCGGGAGCGGGTGGGGCTGCGGCCACTGCTGTGCGAGGACGGCCAGCGGGGTGCCGTCGGCGGTGCGGACCACCCAGGTGGCGCGGCCGCCGCCGATCAGCGGGAGCCGGGGCCGGGGGAGGCCGAGGGCGGTGAGCGCCGCCGGGGTGTCGAGGTGGTCGGGGAGGCTGAGGGTCTCGGCGTGCGGGGCGTCGGCGTCGTCGCCGGCCGCGACGCTGTCCCGGGTGAGGAGGATGCGCATGGCGGGAGGATAGGCCGGAGCCGTGGGCGAGCGCCCGGAGTGTGGCCCGCGTGGGTGGCGGCGGGGCCTCACCCGTGTGCCGGATTGACAAGGGGCATTGCCGTACCGGCAAATGGCAGGCATGGCCGACGAAGACTTCGAGAACGTCCTCACCACGGTGGGCCCGCGGCTGCGGGCGCTGCGGCGGGAGCGCGGCACCACGCTCGCCAAACTGGCCGCCGTCACCGGCATCTCGCTCAGCACGCTGTCCCGGCTGGAGTCCGGGCAGCGCAAGCCGACGCTGGAGCTGCTGCTGCCGCTGGCCCGGGAGTACCGGGTGCCGCTGGACGAACTGGTCGGCGCCCCGGCCACCGGCGACCCGCGGATCCACCCGCGCCCGGTGACCAGGAACGGCCAGACCATCGTCCCGCTCACCCGCCACCTGGGCGGCCTGCACGCCTACAAGCACATCGTGCCGCCGGGCCGGAACGCCGGACCCGAGCTGGAGCTGAAGGTCCACGAGGGGTACGAGTGGCTGTACGTGCTGTCCGGACGGCTGCGGCTGGTCCTCGGCACCCACGACCTGGTGCTGACGGCGGGTGAGGCCGCCGAGTTCGACACCCGCACCCCGCACGCCTTCGGCAACGCGGGGCAGCAGCCGGTGGAGTTCCTCAGCCTGTTCGGGCCGCAGGGGGAGCGCATCCACGTCAGGGCGCGCCCGGGAACCTCTGTTCGGTAGGTTCGTTCCTGACAGGGGGTCTTCCTACCGGCTCCCGCCAGGCCATCGGGAGGGGCCGAGGAAATGACTGTGCAGCAGAGCGCGGAGTCCGGCGAGAGCGGCGGAGCCGGGGAGCGTGCGGAGGCCGGGTACGGCCGGGCGGAGCCGGGTGCGGGCAGCGCGGTGGCGGAGGGTGCGGGCGCGGGCGCCGGTGCTCCCGGCGGGATCGGTGCACCCGGGAGCGCGGGTGCTCCCGGGAAAGCCGCTCCCGGGGAGGGCGGTGCCCCCGGGACGACCGTCGCTCCCGGGGAGGCCGACGCTCCCGGGACGGCCGACGAGGAGGCCGAGCGCCCCCGGAAGAAGCGCCCGTTCTGGCAGGAGCTGCCGATCCTGCTGGTGGTCGCGCTGCTGCTCTCGCTCGGGATCAAGACCTTCTTCGTGCAGGCCTTCTCCATCCCCTCCGGCTCGATGGAGCAGACCCTCGCGATCGGCGACCGGGTGCTGGTCGACAAGTTCACCCCGTGGTTCGGCGCCAAGCCCGAGCGCGGCGAGGTGGTGGTGTTCCGCGATCCGGGCGGCTGGCTGGAGGGCACGCCGACGGCCTCGGGCGACTCCGTGATGGGGACCGTCCAGAAGGCGCTCAGCACCGTCGGCCTGATGCCCTCGGCGGACGAGAAGGACCTGATCAAGCGGGTGATCGCGGTCGGCGGTGACACCGTCGAGTGCGAGGCGGGCTCGCCGCTGAGGGTGAACGGCGTCGCGCTGGACGAGCCGTACCTGTTCCCGGGTGCGACGCCCTGCGACAACGACCCGGTCGGCACCGTCACCGTGCCCAAGGACAAGCTGTGGGTGATGGGCGACCACCGCAACAACTCGCGGGACTCCCGGTGGCACCACAACGAGACCGGCGACGGCTTCGTGCCGGTGGACAACGTGGTCGGCCGGGCGTTCGTGGTCGCCTGGCCGTTGTCCGACTGGTCCACGCTGCCGGTCCCGGACACCTTCGACAAGGTGCCGGCCGGGGCGGCGGGCGCGGCCGGCGCGCCGTTCGAGGCGCCGCCGGCGCCGGAGGCCGCCGCACTGGCCGGCGTCGTGCCGCTCGCCCTGTGGCAGCGGCGGCGCTCGGCGCGGAAGGACCGCTGAGGCCGGCTCGCCCTCCCGGAACCCGGCCGACCGGCTTCGATCGGGTTCGATCGGCCTCGACGGAACTCCTCCCACTGACATCTACACGCCTGTAGAGTTCAGGAGGTGAGCTGAACGCCCGGCCGTCGGCCGCCCCGAGCGGGGCGCCCGGCGGCCGGGTCCGGGTCGGGAGGCGGAGCCGTGATGGAGAATCAGTGCAGCCCCGGGGACGCCGGAGGTCCGGCGGGGCCGGAGCCGGCGGGAACGGATCAGACAGGACCGGAAGCGGCGGCCCGGGACGTCCGCTGGGTCTACCAGCCGGTCGAGGTTGACCTCGGGGACGGCGGCTGGGCGCTCGGCCGGATCAGCGCGTGGTGGCAGGACGCGGCCGGGCAGCGCTGGTGCCGGCTGCGCATCGGCCGCGGCGGACAGCCCGCGCTCTGGCAGCCGTTCGACCCGGCGCGGGTGCTGCTGCTGCCGGTGTCCGGGCTCTGAGCAGGCCGGTCGGACGTTCCCGGTGGAACCGTTCGGCGGGCCCCGTCGTCCCTGGGATCGACCGCTGACAGGCCATTTAGCGACCGGGGACGATGTGACGTCGGAGATCTACTTCAGCAGCAACTACCGCGACCTGTGCGAGCAGCACGGCACCGGCGCGGGTTTCCAGTTCGAGTTCTCCTGCTACCGCTGTTCGGACACCTGGCGTTCGGCGTTCGAGCCGTTCCGGACCGGTCAGGTGGCGGGCTGGATAGGCAAGGGCGTCAGCGCGGCCTGGAACCTCATCGGCGGCAACGCCAACACCATCAGCAACGCCGCCGACGGTCTGGCCGGCCAGACCTGGGGCACCTCGCGGGACGAGGCCTTCCAACGGGCCATCACCAACGCCCAGTCCCACTTCAACCGCTGCGCCCGGTGCACCCATTACGTCTGCGGCCGCTGCTTCGACCCGGCCCAGGGCCTGTGCCACACCTGCGCCCCGGACACCGCGGCCGAGGCGGTGGCGGCACAGCACCGCGGCCTCAACGACACGGTCACCGAGCGCGCGTACAAGTCCGGTCAGCAGTCCGGGGCCGAGTTCGACGTCAACGCGCCGCGTCAGCTGGTCTGCCCGCAGTGCCACACCGAGACCCACGGCACGCCGTTCTGCCCCGGATGCGGCTTCCGACTGGCGCAGCCCGTCCAGTGCACGAGCTGCCACAAGGACGTCCCGGACGGCGCCGCGTTCTGTCCGTCCTGCGGGACGAGACGCTGACACCTCGTCCGCAGGACGGCGGGGCGCCCCCGGAGCGACGGTCCGGAGGCGCCCCGCCGTCGTGTGCGCGGGACGGACCGGCTCAGCCGTACGAGAGGTTGGCGCAGGGATCGTCGTCGGCCGAGCGGGCGGCGCCGCTGACGCTGGTGGGCAGCGGGGCCGGGGCGGTGGGGGCGCCGCCGGGGGCCGCGGTGGCGGGGCCGGCCGGGTTGGCGGCGGCGAAGTCGTGGCCGAGGACGACGCTGACGCCCCGGCCGCCGGGCTGCACGGTCGCGCCGGGGAACAGCTTGGCGACCGCCTCGGCGGCGGTGCGCTCGCCGGTGCCGTACTCGACGACGGTGGTGCTGCGCGGCTTGCCGACCGCGTTGCCGACGCCGGCGACGGTGTAGCCGGCGCCCTTGACGGTCTCCGCGGCCCGGCCGCCGAGCCCGGACTCGCCGGTGCTGTTGAGCACGGAGACCTTCACCTCGGCGGCCTTGGCGTCCGGGGCCGGGGCCGGCGCGGGCGCGGCCTCGGCGGCGGGAGGGGCGGAGGGGGTGGCGGCGTCGGCCGGGGCGCTCGCGTCCTGGCCGTCGATGGTGCGGTCGGCCTTGAGCGCGGCCCACAGCTGGTCCACGTCGGGGTGCACCAGGGCGACCCTCGGGCCCTCGTAGCGCCAGGGCACGGTGAGGAACTTGATGTCGTGCAGGTTCACGTCCTTGAGTTCCATGGCGAAGGAGAGCAGCTTGGCGGCCGAGCCGAGGCCGGGGTCGACGGTCAGTGACCTGGTGGCCGCGTCGGCCAGCGGCAGCAGCGTGGTCGGGTCCATGCCGCGGGACTTGACCTCCTTGATGAGGGAGGACATGAAGGCCTGCTGGCGCTTGGTGCGGCCGATGTCGGAGCCGTCGCCGATGCCGTGCCGGACCCGGACGTAGTCCAGCGCGGCCTGGCCCTCGACCTTCTGTTTGCCCTTGGGGAAGAGCAGCTTCCCCTTGTGGCCGAGGTTGGGGTTGAGGTCCCCCTCGTGGATGTCGTTCGGCAGGCAGACCTCGACGCCGCCGACCGCCTTGGTCATCGCGGCGAAGCCGTTGAAGTCGACCACGATGGTGTGGTCGACGCGCAGGTTGGTCAGCTTCTCGACGGCGTTCTGGGTGCAGGCCGGGTTGCCCTGGTCGCTGTCGCCGACCGAGAAGGCGCTGTTGAACATCACATTGGTCTGCTCCTTGGTCCACTTGCCGTTGGGGAGCTTGCACGGCGGGATGGTGACCAGGGAGTCGCGGGGGATGGAGATGCCGACGGCGTGCTTGTGGTCGGCGTAGACGTGCAGCAGGATCGCGGTGTCCGAGCGGGCGCCGCCGTCCCCGCCGCCGCCCAGGTCGCTGTTGCCGTTGCCGCGGCTGTCCGAGCCGATCATCAGCACGTTGACCGGGGTGCGGCCCTGGGCGTCCGGGGTCGCGGCCTCCGGGCGGTCCTTGCTGAGGGCGTCGCCGTCGAAGGTGTTGATGTTGCTGTTCAGCCGGTAGTAGAGGCCGGCGCCGCCGAGGACGGCGAGCGCGGTGCAGCCGGCGGTCGCCCAGAGCACCTTCTCCTTGGTGCTGCGCTTGGGCTTCTTGCGCGCCCGGGCCGCTGAACGGCCGTCCGATATGCTCGCACTGTCCGGGTTCCGGTCGTTCTTCTGGCCGGTTCTCCGGCCGGTGGCCCGGCGTCCGCCCGCACGGTGCGGCGAATTCTCGGCTTCGGGGGAACCCTTTCGGCCAGACACGTCGTCATCCTCCACAGTTGCCACGCGAGCCCCCGTCGAAAAGCGGCGGGTTCGCGTGGCCCGGGGCCGGAGCCGATCCGGGCGTGACCCGTCGCTAAACTTTTACACCGCTGTAGAACTTCAGTGGAGCATACTAGGCGCGGATGGGAAAACCAGCTGGTCAGACCATGAGAAATTGGTCAGAGCGGCTGTTCCGCGCTGCTCCGGACCCGTACGAGGAGCACGATGACTGATCGGATAGCACGTTCGATAGCCGGCGCCCTGGTGGCCCTGCTGGCCGCCGCCGGCCTCACCGCGGCGGCATCGGGCGCGGCGGCGGTGGCCGCACCCCGAACCGTCGCGGCCGCCGCCGCGCATCCGGGAGCCCCCGCGGGTGCCGCCGCGGACGGCGGCGCGCAGATCGGCACGGAGGCGCGCGCCGCCTCCGCGATCGCCGCCACGGCCGCCACCTCCGCCACCTCCTCCGCCGCCGATGTCGCGCACCTCGCGGCCAAGGACGAGAAGAAGAAAAAGGGCTTCTTCGCCAAGCTGGGCAAGTTCCTGCTGGTCGTGGTCATCCTGCTCATCCTGCTCGCCGTCCTGCTGATCGTCGGGATCGTCTACGCCGCCAAGCGGATCTTCAGCCGCCGCAAGTAGCCGCGCGCCGCCAGCACCGGCCGTGCACCGCTGTGCACCGGTCGTTTGCTGGCCGAGCGCACCGCGCAGCGCGCACGGCCGCGACCCGGGCGTTCGCCGCCGCCAGCCGGGCGGTGGAGCCGGAACGACCGCCCGGGGCGGGCCACTTGACGCCGATTGGCCCTGGCCGGGGTGCCGGGGCCCCCCGAGGATGGGCGCCATGAGCGACTTCCACACCCAGGAGAGCCCCGAAGGGCTGCGCCCCGAGAGCCGGGTCGTCCACCCGCCGCTCGCCGACGTCACCGGCAGCCGTCCGCTCGGCGTCCCGCTGCACCAGGGCCACCTGTTCGCCTTCGACACCGGCGACGCACTCGCCGGGGCCCACGACGGACCGGGCGGTGCCTTCCTCTACAACCGCTTCGGCAACCCCACCGTCCGCTCGCTGGAGCAGGCCGTCGCCGGACTGGAGGGCGGCACCGGCGCCCTCGCCACCGCCTCCGGCATGGGCGCGATCAACACCGCGCTGCTCTCCCTACTGCGCGCCGGCGACCACGTGATCGCCCAGCGCAGCCTCTACGGCGGCACCGTCGGCGCGCTGACCGACCTCACCGAGCGTTGGGGCGTCGAGGTCGACCACGTGAGCGGCGACGACCCCGCCGGGGTGACGGCCGCGCTGCGGCCCCGCACCCGGGTGCTGCTCCTGGAGACCGTCTCCAACCCCACCACCCGGGTCACCGACCTGCCCGGGCTGATCGCCGCCGCCCGGCGGGCCGGGGTGGTGAGCGTCGTGGACAACACCTTCGCGACCCCGCTGCTGTGCCGCCCGATCGAACACGGCGCGGACATCGTGATCCACTCCGTGACCAAGTACCTGGGCGGGCACTCCGACGTGCTCGGCGGAGTCGCCGTCTTCGCCGACCCGGAGCTGCACCGGCGGGTCTGGCGGCGCTCGCTCGAACTCGGCGCCTCCGCCGACCCGTTCGCCGCCTGGCTGACCCTGCGCGGCATGCAGACCCTCGCCCTGCGGGTCCGCCGCCAGTGCGAGACCGCGCTCGACCTGGCCGGCCGGCTCGCCGCCCACCCCGCGGTCACCGCCGTCCACTACCCGGGCCTGCCCACCCACCCCGACCACGACCTCGCCCGACGGCTGCTGCCCGACGGCCACGGCGGCGTCCTGGCCTTCGACCTGGCCGGGGGCCGGAAGGCGGCCGGCACGTTCACCGAGTCCGTCCGGCTCGCCTCGCTGGCACCGTCCCTGGGCGACGTGCACACCCTGGTGATCCACCCGGCCAGCACCTCCCACCGGCAGCTGTCGGACGAGGAACTCGCGGCGGCGGGCATCGGGCCGGGGACGGTGCGGCTGTCGGTGGGCATCGAGCACCCGGAGGACATCTGGGCGGACGTCGCGCGGGCGCTGGCGAAGGTGTGAGCCCGAGCGGTGCGGCCGCCGGCGCGGGTGGGTCCGTCGGCGCTGCCGGGGCCGCCCGGTCGGTCAGCGCTGCCGGGGCCGGGCCACCAGGAGCGCGATGTCGTCCTCGGCGGCCGGGGCCGGTGGCGGGGCGAGGGAGCGCAGGACGGCGTCGAGCAGGTCGTCGAGGTCTCCGGCGGCGGGCAGCCGCAGCGCCGCCAGCCGCTCCAGCGAGACGTCGATGTCCTCGCCCCGGCGCTCGACCAGGCCGTCGGTGTAGAGCAGCAGGGCCTGCTCCGGCAGGAGCGGGTGGGCGGTCTGCTCGTAGCCGCCGAGACCGGTGCCGAGCGGCGGGCCGGTGGGGACGCGCAGCAGCTCGGTCGGCCGGCCGGGGGTGATCAGGGCGGGCGGCAGGTGGCCCGCGCTGGAGAGGGTCCAGCGGCCGCGGCCCGGGTCGGCGAGGGCCAGGAGGCAGGTGGCCGGACGGGCGGAGTCGTCGGCGGAGATGATGTTGTCGAGCTGACGCAGGATCCGGTGCGGGGGCAGGTCCATCCCGGCGAGGTCGCGCAGTGCCGAGCGGTAGTGGCTCATGTCGACGGCGGCCTCGACGCCGTGCCCCATGACGTCGCCCATGGCGAGCAGGGTGCGCCCGAACGGCAGCCGGACCGTCTCGAACCAGTCGCCGCCGACCACCGACGCGCTCCCGGAGGGCAGGTAGCGGGAGGCGAGGACGAGGTTCTGGTGCGGGTTGCCGGGTTCGCTCAGCAGCGCCCGCTGGAGTTCGAGGGCGATCTCCTGGGAGCGGGCGAAGCGCCGGGCGTTGTCGAGGGCGGTGGCGGAGCGGGCGGCGAGGTCGCCGAGCAGGGCGGCCTCGTCGGGGGTGAAGGCCGGGCCGGAGGCGGTGCGGCCGAGGGTGAGCAGCCCGATCAGGCGGCCCCGGGCGGCCAGCGGCAGGACCAGCAGCGAGGCCGTCCCCGCCGGACAGCCGTCCTCGGGGCCGGGCTCGGTGAGCACGGCGACACCGCCGGCCAGGCTGCGGGCGGCGGCCGAGCCCTCCCGGTGGCGGATCGATTCTCCGGACCGGGGCAGCTCGGCGAGGGCGGCGGCCAGCGCGGGCACGGACCGGGCGCCGGCGCGGCGCAGCCGCTGGGGCGCGCCGTGGCCGGCCCGGGCGGGTTCGGCCTCGGGCGGCAGCAGGTCCACGACGGCGAGTTCGGCGAGCCGGGGCACGGCGAACGCGGCGAGCTCGGCGCCGGTGGTGGCGATGTCGAGGGTGGTGCCGATCCGTTCGGTGGCGGCGTCCAGCAGGGCGAGCCGGGCCCTGGCGCGTTCCAGCTCGCGGAGTTGGTCGCGGGCGGGGTCGGGGTCGTCCAGGACGACGACGACCACCCCGGTGGTCCGCCCGGAGCGCCGCAGTGCCCGGTAGCGCACCCGCAGGCCGGGCGGCACGGGGGCGCCCGCGCCGTCCGGGCCTCCGGTGGCGTGCTCGCGGGCGAGCCCGTCGGCGAGCACCCGGCGCAGGATGCCGAGGGCCCCGGCGAAGGCGGTGGTCCCGGCGGCCCGGCCGAGCAGGTCCGCGCGGCGCAGCCCGGTGGCGGTGGTGAACGCGGCGTTCAGGTACTGCCAGCGCAGGCGCTCGTCGAGCAGCGCGACACCGACGGGGGCGGCGGCCAGGACCTCGCGAAGCCGCTCCGGATCGTCGCCGCCGGTGTCACCGCCGCTGTCACTGCCGCTGTCACCGCCGGTGATCGCGCCGAGCCGGGCGGCGAGGGCCGCCGCGGTCGCCGCCAGGGACCGGGTGTCCGGTGTCGCGGGCCGCGGACCCTCTGCTCGGTTGCCGTGCCGGAAGTGCATACGCCCATGATCACGCGCCCGCGCGCGGCACGCCCACAGGTGGGTGAAACGTTGACCGGCCGGAGACGGTGCTGTAACGGAACACCCGGACGGCCCGGACGGCTGCGGGGCCGACCGCGCGGACATCCGCGCCGCCGTACGGATACGGCAGGCGAACGCCGGATGATCACCGGTCATACTTGGGCGGCGGCGCCCGACCCCGGACGCCGCGGGCCGGGCCGGGCCCACCCGGCCGTACCGACCCGGCCCGTGCCCGAGCACCCAGACCGGAGGAACCCGATGAGCCCCCACCAGCCGACCAGTCGCCCGGCGGCCGGGGCCCCCGGGGTGCCGTGGAACCGGCAGCGGCTGCGCAGCAACAACGAGTGGCTCCTGCTGGAGCTGCTGCGCACGGGCGGCGGATCCTCGCGCGCCCAGCTGGCCCGGGACACCGGGCTGTCCAAGCCGACGGTCTCGGCCGCCCTGGCCGAGCTGGAGCGGGCGGGCCTGGTCCGGGAGGCCGGGCGACTGGCCCCCGAGCGGGGCCGCACCGCCGTGCTGTACGAGGTCGACCCGACGGCCGGGCACGTGCTCGGCGTGGACATCGGCCGGGCCCGGCTGCGGGTGGCGGTGGCCGACCTGGCCGGGACGGTGATCGCCCGCCGGGACGTCGCCAACCGGGGCCGCTCGGCGAACGCCGTCGCGCACGCCGTGGTCGCCGCCGCGCACGAGGCGATCGCCGAGGCGGGCCTGGCCGCCGGGGACATCGTGCACGCGGTGATCGGCACCCCGGGGGTGTGGGACGAGCAGCGGCGCGGGGTGCGCTACGCCAGCAGTCTGCCCGGCTGGGGCAGGCCGGGACTGTTCGACCGGATAGGGGAGGGCCTGGGAACGGCCGTCTCGGTGGCCAACGACGCCAACCTGGCCGCGCTCGGCGAGTACACCCTGGGTGCCGGCCGGGGCAGCCGGATGTTCGCGTACCTGCTGGTCGGCACCGGCCTCGGGCTGGGTGTGGTGAAGGACGGCGAGCTGCTGCTCGGCGCGCACGGCGCGCTGGGCGAGATCGGCCTGGTCCCGCTGCCCGGGCGGCCCGGCGAGCCGGGCGCGACCATCGAGCAGGACGCCGCCGCGGACGCCGTGGTGCGTGCCGCCCGGGACTTCGGGCTGGACGGGGAGTCCGCGACGCGGCAGCTGACGGCGAAGCAGGTGTTCGAGCGGGCCCGGGCCGGGGAGCCCGCGGCGGTCCGGGCGGTGGAGCGGGAGGCCGAGCGGCTCGCCTACGCGGTGGCCGTGCTGTCGGCCGTCCTGGACCCGGACCTGGTGGTGCTGGGCGGCGGGATCGGCAGCAGCGCCGACCTGCTCCTGGAACCGCTGGAGCAGGCCCTGCACCGGCTCGCCCCGATGCGCCCGACGCTCGCGCCGAGCCTGCTGGGGGAGGAGGCCGTGCTCCTCGGCGCGGTCTCCACGGCTCTGGAGACCGCCCGCCCCGAGGTGTTCGAGCGCCGGACGGCGGGGCTGCGCTGACGGTCGATCGGCGGGGCCGGCCGGGCGGCCGCCGCGCTCGGCCGGGTTGTCCGGCCGCTGTCTTCGGCTGCTGTGTTTCGGCCGTTGCGCCCGGCCGGTGGCCGGAAGGTCTCGATCTGCCAACGAGTGGGGGTTCGGTGGACGGTGCGTGTGCGGTTCCTGCTTGAATCGCACGACTCATCCATACGGAACGGAGCGTTCTCCTCCCATGCCTTCACGGATAGCCGGTCGCCGTCGGGCCGGCCTGGCCGGATTCGCCGGACTCGTCCTCACCGTCGGTCTGGCACTGACCGGGTGCGACCCGTCGGCGGCCGACGGCGGTGCCACGGCCTCGGCCACGCCGACCGTCGCCACCACCACGACCGCGGTGACCACCCCGCCGGCGGCACCCGCCGCCCCGGCCCCTGCCCCGGTCAGCAGCCCGCCGGCCCAGCCGACGCCCGCGGCGCCGGTGGCCACGCCCCCGCCCGTCGCGCCTCCGGCCCAGCCGAGCGCCCCCGCGCAGCCACCCGTCACCAAGGCGCCGCAGCCGAAGGTGACCACCGCCCAGCCGCCGACCGACCCGGAGCCTCCGGCGGCGGCCGGCGCCGGGTGCGACATCCGCTCGGCCGCGGGCAACTGCTACGAGGCCGGGCAGTTCTGCCGCACCGCGGACCTGGGCAAGAGCACCCACGAGGCCGGCGGCCGGGTGATCTACTGTCGGATGGTCAGCGGGAAGCCGCACTGGCAGGCCTGAGGCTCCGCGGGCACGGGGCACTCCGGGCTCAGGCGCCGATGACACCCAGGGTGTCCCGGAACAGGTGCCCGTAGGCCTGGAGCAGCAGCCCGTACTCGTGTGCGGGCCTGGGGTGGTTGGGGTGCGAGCGTCAGCTGGGGTCGGTGGTGAAGCGGTCCTGGGCGGTGAGGACGGCGTCCGCGTAGGTGGCGGACCAGGCGCCGAGGGCGCGGATCGGGGGGAGGAGGGCGGCGCCGGCTTCGGTGAGGGTGTAGTCGACGCGGGGCGGGCTCTCGGCGTAGCGGTGGCGTTCGACCAGGCCGTTGTACTCCAGCCGGCGCAGCGCCTCGTTCAGCACCTTCGGGCTGATGCCGCCGATCCGGTCGAGCATCGCACGCGGGCGCAGCGGGCCGTTCTCGCCGAGGATGTAGACCACCACGCTGTCCCAGCGGTTGGCCAGCACCTCGAAGGCGACCCGGGCGCGGCAGTCCGCGGCGAAGTCGTCGCCGCCCAGCTCGGGCAGGTGTGCGTCGGTCGCGTCCACGGGTTCCGCCATGGGGACATCCTGCCCGGTCGATGCCTACCGGATGGTGTGCAACGGACTGTCTAGCGTTCGGGGCACGGCGGTTGCGCCGGACGACACGACATGGAACGGGGGGACGCATCATGCGGATCGGGATTCTGGGTACGGGTGCGATGGCGGCGGCGCTGGGCGGGTCCTGGGTGCGGGCCGGGCACGAAGTGATGGTCGGCGGGCGGGACTCGTGGGCGGCGGCGAAGCTCGCGGGTGAGCTGGGGGCCGCAGGGAGCGGGGGATTGGCGGAGGCGGCGCGGTTCGGGGAGGCGGTGCTGGTCGCGCTGCCCGCCGAGCAGGCGGTGGCGGTGGTCGGGCCGCTGGCCGGGGAGTTGGCGGGGCGGGTTCTGCT
Source organism: Kitasatospora sp. NPDC058048 (assembly GCF_042885555.1). NCBI lineage: Bacteria > Bacillati > Actinomycetota > Actinomycetes > Kitasatosporales > Streptomycetaceae > Kitasatospora > Kitasatospora sp. NPDC058048. The sequence continues at coordinate 136,127 of NZ_JBHVRT010000007.1, forward strand.
CGACTGCACCGTCCCGATGGCGCCGGGCGCGGCCGGCGAGGGTGGGCCGGTGCTGACGACGGCGGGGGCCGGTGACTCGGTCCCGGCCCGGCTCGCGGTGGTTGCGCCGGAGGCGCGGGTGGCGAAGGTGTTCGGCTTCTGCCACGAGAGCATCTGGACGCTCCCGCGCCCCGCCTTCGAGGGCGGTGTGCCGCTGGCCGTCCCGTACTGCGCGGACGACGCGACGGCGGCCGAACTGGTCGCCGGGCTGGTCGGGTCCATGGGCTGCACGGCCGTGCCTTGCGGCGGCCTGGCGCGTGCCGGACTGCTGGAGGCGGCGGCGGTCTTCGCGATCGGCGTGTGGTGGGACGGCGGCGAGGCCCGCCACGTCTTCCCGTCCCCGGCCCTGGCCCCTGGCGCGGTGGACGACACGGAGCAGTAGCGATGGGGGTGCGGATGGTGCCCTTCCCGATCAACGGCCGGGAAGGGCACCAATGTCATCGGCTTGAGGGTTGCGGCAGTCGGATGCCTCGACCGTTCCGGTCAGCTCACCTGGGCCTCGGCGGACCAGCACTGGTTCGCGTTGTGTTGCACTGCCAAAGTCCGATCGGCGTGCGAGTTGGTCGTTCGTGGGGCGCCCAAGGGGGGCGACGGGCCGTCAGATCATTGTGCTGAGACACCCATCCCGCCTTTCGGCGAGACTCCCTGGCGGCCCTGCGCGTGCCGTCTGCGTGGCGTGGACTGGTACCGGATGCCCCGGGAGAGCTTTCGGGCCGCATCGATGACCACGCGGGGCGTTGCCTCGGCACTGTTCATCGCGGCACTGGACGGGATCCGGCGGGAGCTGGGGGTGGCGCGAACTCCGGGCCCGCAGCGGTCCGCCGGAACGGACGGTTGACCCGGCCCACGGGGTGCGCGCGGCTCTCCCGCTGCGCCGCGAACCGCCCGTTCCCCGTACCGGCACCGTGTCGCGGCCTGCGCTATCGGGACGCTATGCGACTTGGGCAAGATCGACGTCGCACGTCCGGTGGCGGTACACGCCGGGCATGACGAAGGCGTCCCGGTCGGCGCGCGACCCGTGGGAGCGGGCGCCCCGCCACGGTCCGGCGACTGATGGTCCTGATCGCCGTGAAGGAGTCCGAAGTCACGATGACGCACCCCGACGGTACGGAAGCACCGCTGCTGTGGACACTGGCCGGCAGCGGCAAGGAGTCGCTGGCGGCCGGCGCGCGCGGCCTGCACGCGTACCTGGCCGGTCGTGACGACTGGAGCCCCCAGGACATCGCGTTCACCCTCGCGCGCACCGCTTCCGAGGGGAGCCGGCGGGCGGCACTGGTGGCGGACGGCCGTGACGGATTCCTGCAGCGGCTGGACGCGCTCGCCGACGGCAGGAGCATGCCCGGCCTGCTGGAGGGCGCCGCAGGGACAGGCGGGCGGGTCGCCTTCGTGTTTCCCGGGCAGGGCGCGCAGTGGCCCCGGATGGCGGTGGACCTGTTGGACACCTCCACGGTGTTCCGCGACCGGATGGACGCGTGCGCGCAGGCCCTGGAACCGTTCGTCGACTGGTCGCCGATCGACGTGCTCCGCGACCCGGACGCGTCGGGCGCACCCGCGGGGGACCGGGCCGACGTGGTGCAGCCCCTGCTGTTCGCCGTGACGGTGTCGCTCGCCGCGCTGTGGCGCTCCCACGGCGTGGAACCGGCCGCGGTGCTCGGGCACAGCGTCGGCGAGGTCACCGCCGCCGCGGTCTGCGGCGCGCTGTCCCTGGACGACTCCGCGCGGGTGGTGGCCCTGTGGAGTCAGGCCCAGGCGACCCTGGCCGGGCGGGGCGACATGGTCTCCGTCATGGCCCCGGCCGGCGAGGTCGAGCCGCGGTTGCGCCGCTGGGACGGCCGCCTCGTCGTCGCCGCGCACAACGGCCCGCGGTCCGTGATCGTCTCCGGCGACCGCGACGCCGCGGCCGAACTCCTCGCCGACCTGGCCTCGGACGCGGTGCACGCACGGCGGATCGCGGTGGGCCTGGCCGCCCATTCCCCCCACATCGACGCGATCGTCCCCCGGATGCGCGCCGACCTCGCACCGATCCGCCCCCGCACACCGCATCTGCCCTACTACTCCGGACTGACCGGGGGACGACTGGACGTCCCGGTCCTGGACGCCGACTACTGGTGCCGCAACCTGCGCAACACGGTCAGGTTCCATCAGGCGGCCGGGGCCCTGCTGCGGGACGGGTACGGGGTCCTGCTGGAGGTCAGCCCGCACACCGTGCTGACCTCTGCCCTCGCGGACTGTGCGGAGGAACACGGCGCGCAGGCCGCCGTCCTCGGGACGCTGCGCCGCGACCAGGGCGGTCCGGGCCGGTTCCTGACCTCGCTCGGTGACCTGTACGTGCACGGGGTCACCCCGGATCGGGAAGCGCTGTTCTCCGGGCAGCAGGCCCGGGTACGGGAACTGCCGGCGGCTGCCCTGGCGGCGCTCGCGGAGCCCGGCCCGGCGGACGTGAACGGGCCGGACGGCTCGGGCGGTGACCGGGATGCCGGTACCGCGTTCCGCGCGGAGCTGGCCGGATCGGACGTACCGGAACGCCGTGCCGCGCTGGCACGGCTGGTGGGCGAGGAGATCGCCGCGCTGACCGGCCGGTCCGGTCCGGTCCCCGCCGACCTGGCCTTCCTCGACCTGGGATTCGACTCCGTCACCGCCGTGGAGCTGCGCAACCGGCTGAGTGCGGCGACGGCGCTGCGCATCCCGGCGACGGTTGTCTTCGACTGCCCGACCCCGGCGGCCCTGACCGAGTATCTCTGCGCCGCGATCGGCGGCGGCCGAGCCGACAGGAACACGGACGCGGACGAGCCGGTGCGGCGGGCCGAGGACGACGACCCCGTGGTGATCGTCGGCATGGGCTGCCGCTACCCCGGCGGGGTCGGTAGCCCCGACGAGCTCTGGGAGCTGGTGTCGGAAGGTGCCGACGCCGTCTCCGCGCTGCCCGACGACCGCGGTTGGGACACCGCCGGTCGGTACGACCCCGCACCGGGGACGCCGGGCCGGTACTACCAGCGAGAGGCGGGTTCGCTCGCCGGCGCGGCGGACTTCGACGCGGAGTTCTTCGGCATCTCGCCGCGCGAGGCCCTGGCCATGGACCCGCAGCAGCGGCTGCTGCTGGAGACGACCTGGGAAGCGCTGGAGCGGGCCGGGATCGACCCGGCCACCCTGCGGCGGACCCCGACGGGCGTCTACGTCGGGGCGATGACCATGGACTACGGGCCCACTCTCGAACAGGGCGCCGACGAGGGCGGCCACCTGCTGACCGGCAACACCGGAAGCGTCGCGTCGGGCCGACTGGCCTACACCCTCGGTCTGGAGGGAGCGGCGGTCACCGTCGACACGGCGTGCTCGTCCTCGCTGGTGGCCCTGCACCTCGCGGTACGGGCGCTGCGGACGGGTGAGTGCTCGCTGGCGCTGGCGGGCGGCGCGACCGTGATGTCCACGGTCGGCATGTTCGTGGAGTTCAGCCGTCAGGGCGGTCTCGCCCCGGACGGCCGCTGCAAGGCCTTCTCGGCAGCCGCCGACGGCTTCGGCCTGGCCGAGGGCGTGGGGATGCTGCTGCTGGAGCGCTTGTCGGACGCGCGGCGCAACGGGCATCCGGTGCTGGCGGTGGTGCGGGGTTCGGCCACGAACCAGGACGGTGCGAGCAACGGACTGACCGCGCCGAACGGTCCGTCGCAGCAGCGGGTGATCCGGGCGGCGCTGGCGGACGCGGGGCTGGTGGCGTCGGACGTGGACGTGGTGGAGGCGCACGGTACGGGGACGCGGCTGGGCGACCCGATCGAGGCGCAGGCACTGCTGGCGACATACGGGCAGGACCGTCCGGCGGACCGTCCGGTGTGGATCGGCTCGCTGAAGTCGAACATCGGCCATGCCCAGGCCGCGGCGGGGGTGGGCGGTGTCATCAAGTCGGTGCTGGCGCTGCGGCACGGCGTGATGCCCAGGACGCTGCACGTGGACGGGCCGACGCCCGAGGTGGACTGGTCGGCGGGCGCCGGGCGGTTGCTGACGGAGGCCCGTGCGTGGGACGACACGGGCCGCCCGCGCCGGGCGGGTGTGTCCTCCTTCGGCATCAGCGGGACCAACGCTCACGTGATCTTGGAGTCTGCGCCGGCCGAGGCTCCGGCCGAGGCGGTGGAGGGCGCCCGGCGTCCTGGGCCGGTGGTGTGGCCGGTGTCGGCGCGCAGTGCGGAGGCCCTGCGGGCGCAGGCGGGGGCGTTGGCGGCGCAAGTGGTGGCGGAGCCCGGGCTCGACACGGCGGACGTGGGTTATTCGCTGGCGGTGGGGCGTGCGGCCTTCGAGCACCGTGCCGTGGTGGTGGGCGGGGACCGGAGCGAGTTGCTCGACGGCGTGAAGGCGCTGGCGGAGGGGCGTTTGGCACCGGGGTCGGTGTCCGGCGGCGGGTTGGTTTCCGGTCGTTCGGTGCTGGTGTTCCCGGGTCAGGGTTCGCAGTGGGTGGGGATGGCCGCGGAGCTGCTGGCCGGATCGGCTGTGTTCGCGGGGCGGATGGCGGAGTGCGAGCGGGCTCTGGCGCCTTACGTGGATTGGTCGTTGGCGGAGGCGCTGGGCTCGGAGGCGCTGCTGGCGCGGGTCGACGTGGTGCAGCCGGTGCTGTGGGCGGTGATGGTGTCGCTGGCGGAGGTGTGGCGCGCGTTCGGGGTCGTCCCGGACGCGGTGGTCGGCCACTCCCAGGGCGAGATCGCCGCGGCCGTGGTGGCGGGTGGCCTGAGCCTGGAGGACGGGGCGCGGGTGGTCGCGCTGCGTTCCCGTGCGGTGGGTGCGCTGGCGGGCCGTGGCGGGATGGCGTCGGTGCCTTTGCCGGTGGAGGCGGTGCGGGAGCGGATCGCGGGCCGGTTGTCGGTGGCGGCGGTGAACGGTCCGTCGTCGACGGTGGTGTCGGGTGACGCGGACGCGGTGGCCGCGCTGGTGGAAGAGCTCGTGGGGGAGGGGGTGCGGGCGCGTCTGATCGAGGTCGACTACGCGTCGCACTCCGCGCACGTGGAGGAGGTCCGTGAGCGCCTGCTCTCCGATCTGGACGGGATCGCCCCTCTCGCGGGTTCTGTGCCGTTCTTCTCGACGGTGACGGGCGGCTGGCTGGACACGGAGGTCCTGGACGCCGAGTACTGGTACCGCAACCTGCGGGAGACCGTGGAGTTCGGGCGGGCCACGGCGGCGTTGCTGGGGGAGGGTTTCCGGTTCTTCGTCGAGTCCAGTCCGCATGCGGTGCTGGGTGTGGCGGTGGGGGAGTCGGTGGAGGCCGCGGGTGTGGATGCGGTGGTGCTGGGGACCTTGCGCCGGGGGGAGGGCGGTCCGGCGCAGGTGTTGCGTGCGGTGGGTCGTGCGTGGGAGTGCGGGCTGGGAGTGGACTTCTCGGGTGCGTTCCCGGGGGCGCGGCGGGTGGACCTGCCGACGTACGCCTTCCAGCGGCGGCGTTACTGGCTCACGGCCCCCGCCGCCGTCCCGGCCGCCCCCGCCGAGGACCGCTGGGACGACCCGGAACTGCAGGACCCCGCCCAGCTCGCCGAAACCCTCGGGGTCGGCCGGGAAGCCCTGGACGAAGTCCTGCCCGCGCTGGCCACCTGGCGCTCCGTCAGAAGCCGTGAACGGAGGGCGGACTCCTGGCGCTACCACGTTGCCTGGGCGCCCCTGTCGGTCGCGCCGGCGGACGGCCTTCCCGGTCGCTGGCTCGCCCTGCGTCCCGAGGGCGACGACGCGGCGGCCGTCCTGGACACCCTCGGCGAGGCCGGAGCCGACCTCCTCCCGTGCGTCGTCGACGATCCGGGCGCGACCCGCGAACAACTGGCCGCCCTGCTCACGAAGACCGTCGGGGAGCAGCCGATCGCCGGCGTGCTGTCCCTGCTGTCCTGGGAGGAGCGCCCCCATCCCGACCACCCCGACCTGCCCGGTGGCCCGGCGCTGACCCTCGCGCTGGCCCAGGCGCTGGAGGACGCGGGCATCCAGGCCCGGCTCTGGACGCTGACGAAGGGAACGGCGGTCCTGGGCGGCGCGGAGCGGCCCGGACACGTCGGTCAGGCCGCGTCCGCCGCCCTGGGCCGGACGCTGGCACTGGAGCACCCGCATCGCCGCGGCGGTCTGATCGACCTGCCCGAGGTGCTGGACGTACGGGCCGCCCGCCGCTTGTGCGCGGTGCTCGCGGGAGCCGCGGCCGACGAGGAACAGGTGGCGGTGCGCTCCACCGGGGTCCACGGACGCCGTCTCCGGCCCGCGTCGTCCGTGTCGCCGAAAGCCGGTCAGGGTGGTGCGGCCGTGCGGAAGCGACCGCGATGGCGGGGCACGGTCCTCGTCACCGGTGGCACCGGTGGCGTCGGCTCGCACACGGCGCGCTGGCTCGCGGGCCAGGGCGCGGAGCGGCTGCTGCTGGTCAGCCGCCGCGGCGCCGACGCACCCGGTACGGACGCGCTGCGGACGGAACTGACGGCGCTGGGCGCCGAAGTGACCTTCGCTGCCTGCGACGTCGCAGACCCGGCCGCACTGGCGGCGCTGATCGCCGACATCCCGGCGCGATGCCCGCTGTCCGCCGTCATCCACGCGGCAGGCGTCCTCGACGACGGTGTGCTCGACGCGCTGGACCCCGCGCGGCTCGCCGTGGTGCTGCGCGCCAAGCTGACCGCCGCCCGGAACCTGCACGAGGCCACCGCGGGTCTCGACCTGTCGGCCTTCGTGGTGTTCTCGTCCGTGATGGGCGTCGTGGGCAACGCCGGGCAGGGCAACTACGCGGCCGCCAACGCGGCCGTCGACGCACTCGTCGCCGCCCGCCGGGCCGCCGGGCTGCCCGGCACGTCCGTGGCCTGGGGCGCCTGGGCCGGGCCGGGCATGCTGGCGGACGAGGTCGCCGCACGGCTGCGGGACTTCGGCATGCCGGTGATGGAGCCCGAAACGGCCGTCACCGCGATCGGCCGGGCACTCGCGGAGGACGACGAGCTGGTCGTGGTCGCCGATGTCGACTGGAGGCACTTCACCACGGGCAGGGGCCTGTGGTCCGCCGCCCTCCTCCACGGGATACCGGACCCGGCTGCCGAGAGGCCCGTCCCGGATGACACCGCACCGTCGGCGGCCCGGGAAGGCGGCGACTCCGCCGACGCCCTGCGGCAGCAGATCGCCGTACTGCCGCGCCACGAGGACCGGGTCAGGACCCTCACCGAACTGGTACGCACCCACGCGGCGACGGTCCTGCGCCACCCCGACGTCGACACGGTCCAGCCCGGAAAGGCGTTCTCCGCGCTCGGCTTCGACTCGCTGACGGCGGTGGAGATGCGCAACCGGCTCGCCGCCGTCACCGGACTGGCCCTGCCCGCCACCGTCCTGTTCGACCATCCCACGCCGTCGGCACTGGCCGACCGGCTGCTCGCGGACCTGGACCTGCCGGACGCCGCGAGCGGCACCGCCGGGCCCGCCGGCTCCGTCGATGCCGGGGCGAGCCGGGCGGCGGCACCCGGCGGCAACGAGCCGATCGCGATCGTCGGCATGGGCTGCCGCTTCCCCGGCGGGGTCGCAGGGCCCGAGGACTTCTGGCACCTGCTCTCCAAGGGCACCGACGCCGTCGGCGACTGGCCGTCGAACCGGGGCTGGGACACCGAGGGGCTGTACGACCCCGACCCCGACCACGCCGGCACCACGTACAGCATGCAGGGCGGCTTCCTGCACGACGCCCCCGAGTTCGACGCGGAGTTCTTCGGCATCTCGCCGCGCGAGGCCCTGGCCATGGACCCGCAGCAGCGGCTGCTCCTGGAGACCGCCTGGGAGGCGGTCGAGGGCTCCGGGCAGGACCCGACCGCGCTGAAGGACCGGCAGGTCGGCGTCTACATCGGCACCAACGGCCAGGACTACTCCGCGCTGCTGCAGGGCGCCGAGGGTGTGTCCGAGGGCCATCTGCTGACCGGGAACACGGCCAGCGTGCTGTCCGGGCGGCTGTCCTACGTCCTCGGCCTCCAGGGACCCTCGCTCACCGTCGACACCGCGTGCTCCTCGTCGCTGGTGGCGCTCCACCTGGCCGTGCAGGCACTGCGGCGCGGCGACTGCGAGCAGGCCCTCGCGGGCGGGGTGACGGTGATGAGCACTCCGCGGCTCTTCGTGGAGTTCAGCCGGCAGCGCGGGCTCGCCGCCGACGGACGGTGCAAGGCGTTCTCGGCGGACGCGGACGGCACGGGCTGGGGCGAGGGCGCCGGAGTGCTGCTGCTGGAGCGCCACAGCGACGCCCTGCGCCGCGGCCACCCCGTACTCGCGCTGATCAGCGGCACCGCCGTGAACCAGGACGGCGCCAGCAACGGGCTCACCGCCCCCAACGGCCCGTCCCAGCAGCAGGTCATCCGCGCCGCGCTGGCCGACGCCGCGCTGCGCGCCGACCAGATCGACGCGATCGAGGCCCACGGCACCGGCACGAGGCTCGGCGACCCCATCGAAGCGCAGGCGCTCCAGGCCGTCCACGGGCCGGCGCGCCCGGCGGACCGGCCGTTGTGGCTCGGCTCCGTGAAGTCGAACATCGGGCACACCCAGGCGGCGGCCGGGGTGGCCGGGGTGATGAAGATGGTGCTGGCCATCCGCCACGGCGAACTGCCGGGAACCCTGCACGCCGGGACGCCGAACCCGCACGTCGACTGGTCCGACGGCGCCGTCAGGCTGCTCACCGCGCACACCCCGTGGCCGGAGACCGGGAACCCGCGCCGGGCAGGCGTGTCGTCGTTCGGCATCAGCGGCACCAACGTGCACGCGATCATCGAGCAGGCACCGGCTGTCGCGCCCGCCCCGGAGCGGACCGACACCTCGGCCGCGCCCGCCCCGGACACCGCCGCCCCGGACCCCGCCGCCCCTGACACCGCCACGACGGCCACCGTGCGCCGGGCCGCCCCGCCCGTGCCGCTGCTGCTCTCGGCCGGCACACCGGAGGCCCTGCGGGCACAGGCCGGCCGGCTGGTCAGCCGGCTCGATGCCGACCCGGACGCCGAACTGGCGGACGTCGCCTACTCGCTCGCCACAGGACGGGCCCCGCTCGAACACCGGGCCGCCGTCCTGGGACGGGACCGGGCATCCGTCCGACGCTCGCTCACCGCACTCGCGCGCGGCACGGCAGCGGGCCACCTGCTCACCGGAGGCGCCGTACGCTCCGGCCGGACCGCCTTCCTCTTCCCGGGACAGGGCAGCCAGCGGGCCGGAGCCGGCGCGGAGCTCTACCACGACGACCCGGTGTTCGCCGACGCCCTCGACGAGGTGCTGACCGGCCTGGACCCGCACCTCGACCTGCCCCTGCGCGACATCCTGTTCGCCGAGCCCGGTACCCCCGGTGCGGCGCTGCTCGACCGCACCCGGTACACCCAGCCCGCGCTGTTCGCCCTGGAGACGGCGCTGTTCCGGCTCGTGCGGCACTGGGGTGTGCGGCCCGACCTGCTGATGGGGCACTCCATCGGCGAACTCGCCGCCGCCCACGCGGCGGGCGTGCTGGACCTGCCCGATGCCTGCGCGCTGGTAACGGCCCGGGGCCGGCTGATGGACGAACTGCCCGAGGGCGGGGCGATGGTGGCGGTGGAGGCCACCGAGGAGGAAGTGCGCCAGGCCCTGCTGGACGACCGCACCGGGCACCCCCTCCCGGAGACGGAAGCGGACCGCGACCCGGGCCGGGACGCGGTGGACATCGCCGCCGTCAACGGGCCCACCTCCGTGGTCCTGTCCGGTGACGCGGACGCGGTGCTGCGCCTGGCCGGGGCGTTCCGCTCCCGTGGACGGCGCACCCGCCGGCTGAGCGTGAGCCACGCGTTCCACTCCGCCCGGATGGACGGGATGCTCGACGCGTTCCGGGACGTGGCCGAGTCGCTGACCTACCACGCGCCCGGCATCGAGATCGTCTCCAACCTGACCGGGCGCACGGCCACGGCCGCGGAACTCCGTTCCCCCGAACACTGGGTGCGCCACGTCCGGGGCACCGTGCGCTTCCTGGAAGGGGCCCGCCGGCTGCGGGCCGAGGGCGCGACGACGTACCTCGAACTCGGACCGGGCGGCGTGCTGTCCGGCATGCTCCACGCCTGCCTCCCCGACGCCACCCCCACCCCCGGCGGCCCCGGCGGCCCCGGGACGGTGCCGCTGCTGCGCGACGGCCGCGGCGAGCCGGACGCGGTCCGCACCGCACTCGCCTCGCTGCACCTGCGCGGCGTGGCGGTGGACTGGTCGGCGGGCTGGAGCGGCACCGACGTGCGGCGGGTCGACCTGCCCACCTACGCCTTCCAGCGCAGGCGCTTCTGGCCGGTGGCCGCGCCGGACCCGGCCCCCGCCGCCCGGCGCTCCCGGGAGACCGAGGTCCCCGCCGGCCCCCGCCGCTACCGCATCGCGTGGGAGCCGCTCACCGCGCCCGCGGAGCCCCGCCTCTCCGGCCGCTGGCTGCTCGTCACCCCGGACGGGCCCGGTGCCGAGGACACCGCACTCGCCTGCGAACAGGCGCTCGCCGGACACGGCGCCGACGTGGCCGTGATCCGGGTCGGTGCCGCCGCCGAACGCGCCGAACTGGCCTCGCTGCTCCCGGAGTTCGGCTCCTTGGAGGGCGTCCTGTCGCTGCTGGCCCTGGCCCGGGGCCCCCGCCCGGGCCTGCCGATGCTCGACGCCTGCCTGAGCGGGACCCTGCTGCTGCTCCAGGCCCTGGGCGACAGCGGCATCGACGCACCCCTGTGGTGCGCCACCCGCGGCGCGGTGGCAGCCGACGGCACGGAGGAGGTCCGCCCCGAGCAGGCCCAGGTGTGGGGCCTGGGCCGGGTGGCGGCACTGGAGCACCCGCTGCGCTGGGGCGGCCTGGTCGACCTGCCGGACCTGCTGGACGGGCCCGCGCTGGACGGGCTGTGCGCGGTGCTGGCCGGACGGGACGGCGAGGACCAGGTGGCCGTACGCGCGCCGGCACCGCTGGGCCGCCGGCTCGTCCCCGCGCCGGAGCCCGCGACACCCGCGCCCGCACCGTGGACGCCGCGCGGCACGGTCCTCGTCACCGGCGGCACCGGAGGCCTCGGCGCCCAGGTGGCGCGCTGGCTCGCGGAGCGCGGCGCGGAACACCTCGTCCTCCTCGGCCGGCGGGGCCCCGAGGCCCCCGGAGCCGACGCGCTGGTCGACGCCCTGGCGGCGCTCGGCGCCCGGAGCACCCTGCTGGCCTGCGACGTCGCCGACCGCACCGCGCTGGAGCGGGTCCTGGAGCGGCTGCGCGACGAGGGCGACACCGTACGGGCCGTGGTGCACACCGCCGGACTCACCTCGGACACCGCGCTGATGGACTGCACGCCGGAGGAACTGGCCCGGCGGACGGCGGCCAAGACGCGTGGCGCGGCCCACCTCGACGCCCTGTTCGAAGACCGCCCGCTGGACGCCTTCGTGCTGTTCTCCTCGATCTCGGGCACCTGGGGCAGCGGCGGCCAGGGCGCCTACGCGGCAGCCAACGCCTACCTGGACGGCCTCGCCGCGGCGAGGCGCGGCCGGGGCCTGACGGCGACCTCGGTGGCCTGGGGCCCCTGGGCCGGCGCGGGTATGGCCGAGGGCGCGGTCGGCGACGGCCTGCGCCGCCACGGGCTGGTGCCGATGGCCCCGGCAGCGGCGCTCTCCGCGCTCGGCCTGGCGCTGACCCTGGACGAGGGCGAACCGGTCGTCGCCGAGCTGGACTGGAGCCGCTTCGCGCCGATCTTCGGCTCGGTCAGGGACAGTGCGCTGCTGCGCGGCCTGTCGGCCGCCCCGGAGCCCCGGGCGGCGGGCGGCGACCCCGCGGACGCGGACACCTCCGCCGGGTCCGGACCCGGCACGGGCGGCGACCCGTCGTGGTTGCACCGGCTGCACCGACTGTCCGAGCCCGAGGGCCGCAAACTGCTGACGGAACTGGTGCGGAGCGAAGCGGCCGCCGTGCTGGGCCACGAGTCGGCCGCCGGCCTCACGACCGACCGCCCGTTCCGCGAGCTGGGCTTCGACTCGCTCACCGCCGTCGAACTCCGCAACCGGCTGGTCGCGGCCACCGCTCTGCCGCTCGCGTTCACCACCGTCTTCGACCACCCGACGGCAGCCGCCCTCGCCGCCCACCTCTTCGCCGGGCTGGGCGGCACCGAACCGGACGCCGACGGCACGACCGGCACGGCCGCGACGGACTCCGCGGCCGCCGCCGGCGGCGCGGCCGGGCCCGCGACGGCCGACGAACCCCTGGCGATCGTCTCGATGGCCTGCCGGTTCCCGGGCGGCGTCCGCTCGCCCGAGGACCTGTGGCAGCTGGTGGCCGACGGAGTGGACGCGGTCGCCGCGCTGCCCGCCGACCGCGGCTGGCCGCTGGACACCCTCTACGACCCGGACCCCCTGCACCCGGGCACCTTCTACACCACCGGCGGCGGCTTCCTGGACGGCGCGGCCGAGTTCGACGCGGAGTTCTTCGGCATCTCCCCGCGCGAAGCACTGGCCATGGACCCGCAGCAGCGACTGCTGCTCGAAACCAGCTGGGAGGCACTGGAGCGGGCCGGACTCGACCCCGCGTCGGTCCGCGGCAGCGAGGGCGGCGTCTACGTCGGCGTCGCCGCCCAGGGCTACGGCACCGGCCCGCAGAACCCGTCCGACGAGATCGAGGGGCACCTCCTCAGCGGCACGGTCACCAGCGTCGCCTCCGGCCGCGTCGCCTACACCCTCGGACTCGGCGGCCCCGCCGTGACCGTGGAGACGGCCTGCTCGTCCTCGCTGGTGGCACTGCACCTGGCCGGCCAGGCACTGCGCGCCGGCGACTGCTCGTTCGCCCTGGTCGGCGGCGCCGCGGTGATGGCGAGCCCGGACGTCTTCGTCGAGTTCAGCCGTCAGCAGGGCCTGTCGCCCGACGGCCGCTGCCGCTCCTTCGCCGAAGGGGCGAACGGCACGGGCTGGGGCGAAGGGGTGGGCGTCCTGCTCGTGGAACGCCTCTCCGACGCGCGCCGCCTCGGACATCCGGTCCTCGCCCTCGTACGGGGCACCGCGGTGAACCAGGACGGTGCCAGCAACGGCCTCACCGCTCCGAGCGGCCCCGCGCAGCAGCGGGTGATCAGGACCGCGCTGGCCGCGGCGGGACTGTCCGGCGCCGATGTCGACCTGGTCGAGGGGCACGGCACCGGCACCGTGCTCGGCGACCCCATCGAGGCGCAGGCCCTGCTGGCCACCTACGGCCAGGACCGGCCCGCCGACCGCCCGCTGTGGCTGGGATCGCTGAAGTCCAACATCGGGCACACCCAGGCCGCCGCCGGGGTCGCCGGCGTCATCAAGACGGTGCTCGCACTGCGCAACGGCGTACTCCCCGGCACCCTGCACGCACAGGAGGCGTCCAGCCGGGTGGACTGGTCGGCCGGCGCGGTCCGGCTGCTCGCGGACGCCCGCCCCTGGGACGCCCCGGACGGGGACCGGCCGCGCCGGGCCGGTGTCTCCGCGTTCGGCATGAGCGGCACCAACGCCCACGCCGTCCTGGAGGAAGCACCCGCCGCCGACGCCGGCCCGCTGCCCGACGGCACGGACGGCGAACCCTCCGAGGACACCGGGACCACCGTGCCGTGGCTGCTCTCCGCCATGACGCCCGCGGCCCTGCGCCGACAGGCGCGCCGACTGGGCGAGCACCTGCGGGCCGGCCCCGACGGGGGCGCCGCCGCCCCGGCCCGTGCGCTCGCCACCACCCGCCCCGCCCTGCCCTTCCGGGCAGCAGCCGTCGGCCGCGACCGCGACGCGCTCCTCGGCCGGCTGGACGCCCTCGCGGCGGGCGAACCCGCGCCCGACGCCGTGCAGGACCGGGCGCGCGGCGGCCGTACGGCCTTCGTCTTCCCCGGCCAGGGCTCGCAGTGGGCCGGCATGGCCGTGGCGGCGCTCGACGCCTCCGCGCCGTTCGCCGCCGCCATCGCCGCCTGCGAACGGGCGCTCGCCCCGCACACCGACTGGTCCCTGACCGAGGTGCTGCGCGGCGCGCCCGGCGCGCCGACGCTCGACCGCGTGGACGTCGTCCAGCCGGTGCTGTTCGCCGTGATGGTCGCGCTGGCCGCGCACTGGCGCGACACCGGGGTCACCCCGGACGCGGTCGTCGGACACAGCCAGGGCGAGATCGCCGCCGCCCACGTGGCCGGAGCGCTGTCGCTCGACGACGCGGCCCTCGTGGTGGCGCGGCGCAGCCGGGCGCTGCTGAGGCTGGCGGGACGCGGCGGCATGGTGTCGGTCGCCGCCTCCGCCGAGCGGACCACGAGCCTGATGCCCGCCGGCGGACGCCTCTGCGTGGCGGCGGTGAACGGCCCCGACGCCGTGGTCGTCGCCGGGGAGCCCGAGGAGCTGGCCGCCCTGCTCGCGGCCTGCGACCGGGAAGGTGTACGGGCCAAGGCGATCCCGGTGGACTACGCGGCCCATTCGGCCCAGGTCGCCGAGATCGAGGACGAACTGCGCGAAGCCCTCACCGGGATACGCCCCCGTGCCTCGGCCGTCCCGCTCTACTCGACGGTGACCGGCGAACCCGTCGCCGGAGAATCGCTCGACGCCGCCTACTGGTACCGCAACCTGCGCGAGCAGGTCGACTTCGTCGGAGCGACCCGCGCCCTGCTGGACTCGGGTCACACCCTGCTCGTCGAGGTCAGCCCGCATCCGGTGCTGCTCGCCGGGATCGAGGCGGTGGCCGCGGAGGCCGGGCGGGAGGTGTCGGCGGTCGGCACGCTGCGGCGCGGCGACGGCGGCCGGGACCGGCTGCTGGCCTCACTGACCGAGGCGTGGGCGGCCGGCGGCGGTCCGGTGGACTGGGCGCCCTGGACGGGGGCCCCCGGGCCGGGCGGCCCGGCACCCGTCCTGCTGCCGACGTACCCCTTCCAGCGCGACCGGTACTGGCTGCCCACACCGGGCCGGACGGCCGCCGCGGCCACCACCGCGGCGCCGGCCGAGGAGACTCCGCAGACCGCAGGCGACGAGGACGGTACCCCCGCCGCACGACTGGCCGCCCGGCTGGCCCCACTGGACCGGCCGGCACGCCGTCAAGTGGTGCTCGACCTGGTCGTCCGGCACGCGGCCGCGGTCCTCGGCCATTCCGGAACCGGTCCGGTGCGCCCGGAACGCGCCTTCTCCGAGATCGGCTTCGACTCGATGCTCGCGATGCGGTTCAGGAACGCGCTGTGCGAGGCCACCGGGCTGGCCGTCCCGCCGACGGTCGTCTTCGACCACCCGACGCCCGAAGTGCTCGCCGCCCACCTGGACGCGGAGCTGTCCGCCGCGCCCGAACCGCCCTCGCCGCTGCTGGCCGAGCTGGACCGGCTGGCCGCGCTCCTCGCGGCCGTCCCGCCCGGAGCGGCCGACACCGACGGGGTCGGCGAACGACTGAACGAACTGCTGCGCGGCTGGGGCCGGCGCGCCGGCGCACCGGGCGGCGAGGCACCACCGCCAGGACCGGTGGGCGACATCGCCACGGCGATGGAAACGGCGACAGCGGACGAGCTGTTCGCCCTGATCGACAACGACTTCGGCAACGCCTGAGAGAGAGCTGGCACTGATGTCCGACGACAAGAAGCTGCTCGACTACCTCAGGCGCGTCACCGCGGACCTCGGTGACGCCAGGAGGCAGCTGCGCGAGGCCGAGCAGGCCCGCCACGAACCGATCGCCATCGTCTCCATGGCCTGCCGCTATCCCGGCGGCACCGACACGCCCGAACTGCTGTGGGACCTGGTCTCCCGGGGCGCCGACGCGATCTCCGCCTGGCCGGTCAACCGCGGCTGGGACCTGGAGGGCCTCTACGACCCGGACCCCGAGCGGTCCGGCACCTCCTACACCCGCAACGGCGGCTTCCTGCACGACGCCGCCGAGTTCGACGCGGAGTTCTTCGGCATCTCGCCGCGCGAGGCCCTGGCCATGGACCCGCAGCAGCGGCTGGCCCTGGAGACCGCCTGGGAGGCGGTCGAGCGGGCCGCGATCGACCCCCGCACGCTGCGGCGCACCGGCACGGGTGTCTTCCTCGGGGCGATCGGCAACGGCTACGGCGCGGGTTCGCGCCACCTCCCCGAGGTCCAGGGCCTGCTGGACACCGGGACCGCGAGCAGCGTGGTCTCCGGCCGGATCGCCTACACCCTGGGCCTGGAAGGGCCCGCGGTGACCGTGGACACGGCCTGCTCCTCCTCGCTGGTCGCCCTGCACCTGGCGATCCGGGCCCTGCGGGCCGGCGACTGCACGCTGGCCCTGGCCGGCGGGGTGTCGGTGATGGCGACACCCGACGCGTTCGTGGCGTTCAGCCGCCAACGCGCGCTGTCGGCCGACGGCCGCTGCAAGGCGTTCGGGGCCGACGCGGACGGAACCGGCTGGTCCGAGGGCGCCGGCGTCCTGGTGCTGGAGCGCCTGTCGGACGCGCGGCGCAACGGGCACCCGGTGCTGGCCGTCGTCCGGGGTTCGGCCACGAACCAGGACGGTGCGAGCAACGGACTGACCGCGCCGAGCGGTCCGTCGCAGCAGCGGGTGATCCGGGCGGCGCTCGCGGACGCGGGCCTGTCGGCGTCCGAGGTGGACGTGGTGGAGGCGCACGGCACCGGCACCACCCTCGGCGACCCGATCGAGGCGCAGGCCCTGCTGGCCACCTACGGCCAGGGGCGGCCCGCCGAACGGCCTTTGTGGCTGGGCTCGTTGAAGTCGAACATTGGCCACACCTCGGCGGCGGCCGGAGTGGGCGGCGTCATCAAGATGGTGCTGGCGATCGAGCACGGCGAACTGCCCAGGACCCTGCACGCGGACCGGCCGACGCCCATGGTGGACTGGTCGTCGGGAGCCGTGGAAGTCCTCTCCGAGGCCCGCGCCTGGGACGACACCGGACGCCCGCGCCGGGCGGGCGTGTCCGCCTTCGGCGTCAGCGGCACCAACGCCCACCTGATCCTGGAACAGGCCCCGGCGGAGGAAGCCGAACCGGTGGCCGACACCGCGGCCGGCGGCGACGCGTACCCGCTGCCCTGGGTGCTGTCGGGGCGCACCGACGAGGCGCTGCGCGACCAGGCGGCCCGGCTGCTGGCACACCTGAGCGCCGACCCCGCAGCCCTGCGGGCCGCCGACACCGGCCGCGCCCTCGCCCTCACGCGGACCGCCTTCGAACGGCGCGCCGTGGTGGTGGGCACCGACCCGGACCGGCTGATCGACGGCGTGAAGGCGCTGGCGGAGGGCCGCTCGGTGCCGGGGCTGGTACAGGGCGACGGTGTGTCCTCGGGCCGTTCTGTGCTGGTGTTTCCGGGTCAGGGTTCGCAGTGGGTGGGGATGGCCGCGGAACTGCTGGCCGGATCGGCTGTGTTCGCGGGGCGGATGGCGGAGTGCGAGCGGGCTCTGGCGCCTTATGCGGACTGGTCGTTGGCGGAGGCGCTGGGTTCGGAGGCGCTGCTGGCGCGGGTGGACGTGGTGCAGCCGGTGCTGTGGGCGGTGATGGTGTCGCTGGCGGAGGTGTGGCGCGTGTTCGGGGTCGTCCCGGACGCGGTGGTCGGCCACTCGCAGGGCGAGATCGCCGCGGCCGTGGTGGCGGGTGGCCTGAGCATCGACGACGGGGCGCGGGTGGTCGCGCTGCGTTCCCGTGCGGTGGGTGCGCTGGCGGGGCGTGGCGGGATGGCGTCGGTTCCCCTGCCGGTGGACGTGGTGCGGGAGCGGATCACGGGCCGGTTGTCGGTGGCGGCGGTGAACGGTCCGTCGTCGACGGTGGTGTCGGGTGACGCGGACGCGGTGGCGGCACTGGTCGAGGCCTTGGTCGGGGAGGGGGTGCGGGCGCGGTTGATCGAGGTCGACTACGCGTCGCACTCCGCGCACGTCGAGGAGGTCCGCGAGCAGCTGCTCTCCGACCTGGACGGCATCGCACCCCTGTCCGGCACGGTGCCGTTCCTCTCGACGGTGACGGGCGGCTGGCTGGACACGAAGTCCCTGGACGCCGAGTACTGGTACCGCAACCTGCGGGAGACCGTCGAGTTCGAGCAGGCCACGGCGGCGCTGCTGGCGGAGGGCTTCCGGTTCTTCGTCGAGTCCAGCCCGCACCCCGTGCTCACCTTCGGCGTCCAGCAGACCGCCGACGCGGCCGACACCGCCGGCTCCGCGCAGGGCCCCGCCGTGGTCGTGGGCACGCTGCGGCGCGGCGAGGGCGGCCCCGACCGCTTCCTGACGTCCCTGGGAGAGGCCCACGCGGGCGGCCTGTCGCCCGACTGGGACCGGGTGTTCGCCGGACACCGTCCGGACGGCATCTCCCTGCCCACCTACCCCTTCCAGCGTCGCCCGTACTGGCTGGAGGACACCGGCCCCGCGGCGGGCGGTCCTTCCGGAACGTCCTCGGACGGCGACGACTTCTGGGAGGCCCTGGGCGGAGGCGACCTGGACCGGTTCACCGCGACCCTGGGGGTGACGCCCGAGGACCCGCTGAACGTGGTGCTCCCCGCGCTCGCCACCTGGCGCACCGAGCGCACCGAGCGTTCGGTGGTCGACTCCTGGCGCTACCGCGTGACCTGGCGAGCCCTGCCCGAGGGTCCCCCGGTCGCACTGGACGGCAACTGGCTCGTGCTGTCGTCGGACGGTTTGCCCGAGGACGGGGTGCGCCGATCGGAGACGACCGTCCAGGTCATGGAGCAGGCCGGGGCTTCGGTGGTCCACCTACGGATCGCCGAGGCGGAGGCCGACCGCGCCGTGCTGGCCGACCGGGTCCGCGCGTCCCTCGACGCGCTGCCCGGCCCGGTGACGGGAGTGCTGTCGTTGCTGGGCCTCGACGAGCGCCCGCACTCGGCGCACCCCTCCGTCCCGCTGGGCGCCGCGCTCAACCTGGCCCTGGTGCAGGCCCTCGGAGACGCCGGGATCGACGCGCCCCTGTGGTGGGCGACCCGGGGTGCGGTGTCGGTCGGGGGCACGGACACCGGGAGCGCGGTCAGCGCCGCGCAGAACCTGCTCTGGGGTCTGGGCCGGGTCGCCGCGCTGGAGTTCCCGCAGCGCTGGGGCGGTCTGATCGACCTCCCGGAGGTCCTGGACACGGACACCGCCCCGCAGCTGTGCCGGGTGCTGGCCGGCGGCGCCGGGGACGAGGACCAGGTCGCCGTACGGGCCACCGGCTGCCACGGCCGGCGGCTGGTCCGGTCCGCCCTGGGCGACACCGCGCCGCGGCGCAGCTGGCGGCCCGGGGGCACCGTGTTGATCACCGGCGGCACCGGTGGGATCGGCGCGCAGATCGCGCGCTGGCTGGCCCGGCGGGGAGCCGGGCACCTGGTGCTGGTCAGCCGGCGCGGCACGGATGCGCCGGGTGCGCCGGAGCTCTCCGAGGAACTGGCCGCCCTCGGCACCCGGGTCACCCTGGCCGCGTGCGACGTCGCCGACCTGGAGGCCCTGCGCGAGCTCAAGGACGGCCTCGAACAGGACGGCCACCGGATCAGCACCGTCTTCCACGCCGCAGGGGCCGGGCTGCTGGTGCCACTGCCCGACACCGACGCGGACGAGTTCGCCGACACCCTCCACGCCAAGGTCGGCGGGGCCAGGAACCTGGACCTGCTCTTCGACCGGGACACACTCGACGCGTTCGTGCTGTTCTCCTCCATCTCCGGGGTGTGGGGCAGCGCCGTCCACGGCGCCTACGCCGCCGCCAACGCCTACCTCGACGGCCTCGCCGAGGACCGCAGGAGCCGCGGCCTCGCCGCGACCTCCGTGGTGTGGGGCATCTGGAGCCCCGAGGGCGGGGCCGGCGGGATGGCGGCCGAACTGGCGGAGGAGACCCTGCGCGGCCACGGCGTGCTCTTCATGCCGCCCGCGGTCGCGATCACCGGGCTCCAGCAGGTCCTGGACCACGACGAGACGGTGGTCGTGGTCGCCGACATCGACTGGGACCGCTTCGCGACGGTCTTCACCTCGGCCCGTCCCAGCCCGCTGATCGGGGAACTCCCCGAGGTGCGCACCGCGCTGGCCGCCGAGCCGGAGACCGGCGGGACCGGGGCCCAGGGAACGCCCTCGGCGCTGCGCGACCGGCTGGAGCCGCTCCCGGCGGCCGAGCGGACCCGGGTGCTGGTCGACCTGGTCCGGACCCACGCGGCCGCCGTTCTCGGCCACGACTCGCCGGACGCGGTCGCCCCCGGCCGTGCCTTCCGCGACCTGGGCTTCGACTCCCTGACCGCCGTGGACATGCGCAACCGGCTCAACACCGCCACCGGCCTGCGGCTCCCGGTCACCGTCGTCTTCGACTACTCGTCGGCGACCGCGCTGGCCCGGCGCCTGGAGACCGGACTGCTGGGCGCCGCCGAGGAGCCCGCCACCGTCCGGCCGCTCCCGTCGTCGGCACCCGCCGCGGACGACGACCCCGTCGTGATCGTCTCCATGAGCTGCCGCTACCCCGGCGGCGTCCGCACCCCCGAGGACCTGTGGCGCCTGGTCGCCGACGGACGCGACGCCGTCTCCGGGCTGCCGTCCGACCGGGGCTGGGACCTCGACGCGCTGTACGACGCGGACCCCGACCGGCCCGGCCGGAGCTACGCCGCCGCGGGCGGATTCGTCACGGACGCGGACCGGTTCGACCCCGGGTTCTTCGGGATCTCGCCGCGCGAGGCCCTGGCCATGGACCCGCAGCAGCGACTGCTGCTCGAAACCTCCTGGGAGGCGATCGAGCGCGCCGGCATCGACCCGGCGACCCTGCACGGCACCCCGACCGGCGTCTTCGCCGGCGCCTCCTACCAGGGCTACGGCGGCACCCTGCGCGACGTCCCCGAGGAACTGGAGGGCCTGTTCATCGCGGGCATCTCCACCAGCGTCCTGTCCGGGCGGGTCGCCTACCAACTCGGCCTCCAGGGGCCCGCCGTGACCGTGGACACGGCCTGCTCCTCGTCCCTGGTGGCGGTCCACCTCGCCGCGCAGTCGCTGCGCTCGGGCGAATGCGCGCTGGCCCTGGCGGGCGGCGCCACGGTGATGGGCACCCCGCTGTCGTTCACCGGCTTCAGCCGGCAGCGCGGGCTCGCCGAGGACGGGCGCTGCAAGTCCTTCGCCGCCTCGGCGGACGGCTTCGGCATGGCCGAGGGCGTGGGCCTGCTGCTCCTGGAACGGCTCTCGGACGCCCGCCGCAACGGCCACCCGGTGCTCGCGGTGCTGCGCGGCTCGGCGATCAACCAGGACGGCGCGAGCAACGGGCTGACCGCGCCCAGCGGCCTGGCCCAGCAGCGGGTGATCCGCGACGCGCTGGCGAACGCCGGGCTGACGGCCGCCGACGTGGACGCCGTCGAGGCGCACGGCACCGGCACCCGGCTGGGCGACCCGATCGAGGCCGACGCGCTGCTGGCCACCTACGGCCAGGAGCGGCCGGCCGACCGGCCGGTGCGGCTCGGGTCGCTGAAGTCGAACATCGGGCACACCCAGGCCGCCGCCGGAGTCGGCGGCATCATCAAGATGGTGCTGGCGATGGGGCACGGCGAGCTGCCGCGGACCCTGCACATCGACCGGCCGTCCCCGAACGTCGACTGGACGGCGGGCGCCGTCGCCCTGCTGACCGAGGCCGCCCCCTGGCCGGAGACGGGACGGCCGCGCCGGGCCGGCGTGTCCTCGTTCGGCCTGAGCGGCACCAACGCCCACGTCGTCATCGAGCAGCCGCCCGCCGAGCCCGAGCCCGAGCTCGCACCCGTACCCGCGCCCGTACCCGGGGCGTCCGCCGTCCCGTGGGTCCTGTCCGGGCGGACCGCCGAGGCGGTGAAGGCCCAGGCGGAGCGGCTGCACGCGTACCTGACGGAGCACCCGGAGCTGTCGTCCGTCGACGTCGGCCACTCCCTGGCCACCACCAGGACCGCCTTCGAGCACCGCGCAGCCGTCGTCGGTGACGACCGCGCGGCCCTGCTGGGCGGCCTGGCCGCGCTGGCCGCGGGAGACCGCGCACCCGGCCTGGTCGAAGGCGCCGTCGCCCGATCGGCCCGGACCGTCTTCGTCTTCCCCGGCCAGGGATCGCAGTGGGCCGGCATGGCCCGGGAACTGCTCGACCACGCCCCGGTCTTCGCCGACCGGATCGCGGCCTGCGCACGCGCCCTCGCCCCGCACCTGGACTGGTCGCTGCTCGCCGTCCTGCGGGACGAGCCCGACGCGCCCCCGCTGGACCGGGTGGACGTGGTGCAGCCGGTGCTGTGGGCGGTGATGGTGTCGCTGGCCGAGCTGTGGCGGGCGCACGGGATCGTCCCGGACGCCGTGGTCGGACACTCCCAGGGGGAGATCGCCGCCGCCTGCGTGGCCGGCGCGCTCTCGCTGGACGACGCGGCCCGGATCGTCGCCCTGCGCAGCCGGGCCCTGCTGGCCCTGACCGGACGCGGCGGCATGCTGTTCGTGCCGCAGCCGGTCGAAGCCGTCCGCGAAGCACTGTCCGCCCACGACGGGGCACTCGACGTCGCCGCGGTCAACGGGCCGACGTCGGTGACGGTCTCCGGCGACCCGGCGGCACTGGAACGACTGCGCGAGCAGTACTCCGAGGCGGGCGTCCTGGCCTGGCCGGTCCCCGGCGTGGACTTCGCCGGGCACTCGCCCCAGGTGGAGGAGCTCCGGGAGGAACTGCTCACCCTCCTCGGCGGCACCGCGCCGCGGACGTCCGACATCCCGTTCTACTCCACGGTCAGCGGCGGCCCCGTGGACACCCTGGGCCTGGACGCCGCGTACTGGTACG
Organism: Kitasatospora sp. NPDC058048; assembly: GCF_042885555.1. Lineage (NCBI taxonomy): Bacteria > Bacillati > Actinomycetota > Actinomycetes > Kitasatosporales > Streptomycetaceae > Kitasatospora > Kitasatospora sp. NPDC058048. Next base: position 158,740 of record NZ_JBHVRT010000007.1, read on the forward strand.
AGAACCTGCGCCGGCCGGTCGAGTTCGGACGGGCGGTCGAGGCGCTCATCGCCGACGGACACCACACCTTCGTCGAGTGCAGCACCCACCCCGCGCTGACCGTCTGGCTCCAGGAGGCCGTCGAAGCGGCCGGAGCCGGCGACGGAGCCGTCGTCGGCACCCTGCGGCGCACCGAGGGCGGCCCCGGCCGCTTCCTCTCCGCGCTCACCGAACTCCACGTCCGCGGACTGCCGGTGGACTGGGGCACGGTGTTCGCCGGAACCGGCGCGCGCAAGCGGCCCCTGCCCACCTACGCCTTCCAGCAGCAGCGCTACTGGCTGGACACCACCCCCGGCCGCCCCGCCGACGCCCTGACCGGCACCGACGCCACGACCGGCGCCGGCCCGGCCGACTCCGGCTTCTGGGAGGCGGTCGACCACGGCGACCTGGACGCCCTCGCCACCACCCTGCGGGTCGAGGACGGGGAACTGAGGGCCTCCCTCGCCTCCCTGGTGCCCACGCTCGCCGAGTGGGCGCGCGGCCGGGCCGGCGACCGGACCGCCGACAGCTGGCGCTACCGGGTCGCCTGGAAGCCCCTACCGGCACCCGAGCGGCCCCGGCTCACCGGCAGCTGGCTCGTCGTCGCCCCGGCCGGCGCCGCCGACGACCCGGCCGTCGCGTTCGCCGCGGACTCCCTGCGCGGACACGGCGCCACACCCGTGCTGGTCGAGGCGGGCCCCGACGCGACCGACCGGACCCGGTTCGCCGCACTGCTCCGCGAGGCCCACGACCACCCCGACGGGCCGCCCGCCGGAATCCTGTCACTGCTCGCCCTGGCCGAGGAACCGCACGGCGACGGATCGGCGCTTCCCCGCGGCCTCACCCTGACGGTCGCACTCCTCCAGGCCCTGGGCGACCTCGGCACCGACGCCCCGCTCTGGTGCGCCACCCGGGGCGCGGTGTCGGTCGGCCGCTCCGACCGGATCGACAGCACGCTCCAGGCCCTGGTCTGGGGCCTCGGCGGGGTCGCCGGTGTCGAGTACCCGCAGCGGTGGGCCGGCCTGGTCGACCTGCCGCGCCGGCTCGACGACCGGGCCGCGACCCGGCTCGCCGAAGCACTGACGAGCCCGGACGGCGAGGACCAGCTGGCGGTGCGCGCCACCGGCCTCTACGGCCGCAGGGTCGTCCACGCCGGACTCGGCGGCACCGCCCCCGTACGCGACTGGACACCCGAGGGCACGGTCCTGATCACCGGCGGCACCGGCGGCCTCGGCGCCCAGATCGCCCGCTGGCTCGCCCGCACCGGCACCGCGCACCTGCTGCTCACCAGCCGGCGCGGCGCACAGGCCCCGGGCGCCGACGCCCTGCTGGCCGAACTGCGCGGACTCGGCGCCGCCGCCACCGCGGTGGCCTGCGACGTCGCGGACCGCGACGCACTGGCCGAACTGCTCGCCGGCATTCCGGCCGAGCGCCCGCTGCGCGCCGTACTGCACACCGCGGGCGTCCTCGACGACGGGGTGATCGACTCGATCACCCCCGAACGCGCGGCCGGCGTCCTGCGCCCCAAGCTCGACGGCGCACGCAACCTCGACGAGCTCACCCGTGAACTCGACCTGACCGCCTTCGTGCTGTTCTCCTCGCTCGCCGGCACGCTCGGCGGCACCGGCCAGGGCAGCTACGCCGCCGCCAACGCCTACCTCGACGCCCTGGCCCGGCAGCGCCGCGACCTCGGACTGCCCGGCACCTCGGTGGCCTGGGGCCTGTGGGGCGGCGACAGCCTCGCCTCCGGAGCGGTCGCCGAACGGCTGATCCGCGACGGCCTGCCCGCCATGGATCCCGCCACGGCCACGACCGCGCTGCGCCAGGCCCTCGACCACGACGAGACGGCGGTCCTCGTCGCCGACTTCGCCTGGGACCGCTTCACCCGGGCGTTCACTGCGCTCCGGCCCAGTGCCGCCCTCGGGGACCTGCCCGAGGTACGGGACGTGCTCGCCGCCGCGGGCGGGTCCCGGGGCACGGCCGACGGCGCCGAGCCGCCGGCCCTGCGGCTGGCCGCACTGCCCCCGGCGGAACGGGACCGGGCCCTGCTGGACCTGGTCCGCTCCGAGGTCGCCGCCGTGCTCGGCCACCCCGGGCCCGAGGCGGTGGGACCGGACCAGGCGTTCAAGGAGATCGGCTTCGACTCGCTGATCGCCGTCGAACTGCGCAACCGGCTCGCCGCGGTCACCGGCCTGCGCCTGTCGGTGACCCTGGCCTTCGACTACCCCACGGCCACGGTCCTGGCAGGACACCTGCGCACCGAACTGCCGGGGGCGCCCGCCACGGAGACGACCGACGCTCCCGGGCAGGGGCCCGCGGCCGCCGCGGTGCCCGAGGACGAGGCGATCGCCGTGGTCGGCATGAGCTGCCGCTACCCCGGCGGCGTCAGCACCCCCGAGGAGCTGTGGGAGCTCGTCGCGGGCGGGCAGGACGCGATCACCGGCTTCCCCACCGGACGCGGCTGGGACCTGGACGGCCTCTACGACCCGGACCCGGACCGGGTCGGCAGCACCTACGCGCGGGAGGGCGGCTTCCTCCACGACGCCGACCGCTTCGACCCGGCCTTCTTCGGGATCTCCCCGCGCGAGGCGCTGACCATCGACCCCCAGCAGCGGCTGCTGCTCGAACTCTCCTGGGAGGCGTTCGAGCGGGCCGGCATCGACCCGCTGTCACTCAAGGGCAGCGCGAGCGGCGTCTTCGTCGGATGCAGCCACCACGACTACGGGTCGCGCGTCACCGAACCCTCCGAAGAGTTCGAGGGCTACCTCGGCATCGGCAGCGCGGGCAGCGTGGCGTCCGGGCGGATCTCCTACAGCCTCGGCCTCGAAGGGCCCGCGGTGACCGTCGACACGGCGTGCTCCTCGTCGCTGGTCGCGGTCCACCTCGCGGCCCGGTCGCTGCGGGCCGGCGAATGCTCGCTGGCGCTCGCCGGCGGGGTGACCGTGATGTCGACACCGGGCGCGTTCGTGGAGTTCAGCCGGCAACGGGTGCTCGCCGAGGACGGCCGCTGCAAACCGTTCGCCGCCGCCGCCGACGGCACCTCCTGGGCCGAGGGCGCCGGACTGCTCGTCCTGGAGCGCCTCTCGGACGCCCGGCGCAACGGCCACCCGGTGCTCGCCCTCGTACGCGGCTCCGCCGTCAACCAGGACGGCGCCAGCAACGGCCTGACCGCCCCCAACGGACCGTCCCAGCAGCGGGTCATCCGGGCGGCCCTCGCCGACGCCGGACTGACCGCCTCCGAGGTCGACGCGGTGGAGGCGCACGGCACCGGGACCCGGCTGGGCGACCCGATCGAGGCCCAGGCACTCCTGGCCACGTACGGCCGGGAACGCGGCGCGCAGCCGCCGCTGTGGCTGGGGTCGCTGAAGTCGAACATCGGGCACAGCCAGGCCGCCGCCGGAGTCGCCGGCATCATCAAGATGGTGCAGGCCATGCGGCACGGGGTGCTTCCGCGCACCCTGCACGTCGACACGCCGACACCCCATGTCGACTGGTCGGCCGGCGCGGTCCGGCTGCTCACCGACGACACCCCGTGGCCGGAGAGCGGCCGCCCCCGGCGGGCCGCGGTGTCCTCGTTCGGAGTCAGCGGCACCAACGCCCACACCATCCTCGAACAGCCCACCGAACCGGCCCCGCCCGCCGCGCCCGCGCCGACCCCGGCGACCACCCCCGACACGCCCGCCCTGCCCTGGCTGCTCTCCGCCCGTGGCGCGGACGCGCTGCGGGAGCAGGCCGCCCGGCTGCTCCGGCACGTGGAGCAGGCCCCGACCCTCGCCGTCGCGGACCTGGGCCGCTCCCTGGCGCTGAACCGCAGCGCCTTCGAGTACCGGGCCGCCCTCACCGGCACGGACCGGCAGAGCCTGCTCCAAGGGCTCACCGACCTCGCCGCCGGCGAGCCGTCGGCGGACCTGGTGACCGGTGTCACCGGCCCGGCCGCGAAGACCGCCTTCCTGTTCCCCGGCCAGGGCAGCCAGCGCACCGGGATGGGCGCCGAACTGTACGCGCGGTTCCCGGTCTTCGCCGACGCCTTCGACGCGGTCTGCGCGGAACTCGACCCGCTGCTCGACCACCCGCTGCGGGAGGTGATCGACGCGGCCCCCGGCGACCCCGGCCACGGCCTGCTGGACCGCACCGAATACACCCAGCCCGCCCTGTTCGCCCTCGGCGTCGCACTCTTCCGCCTCGTCGAGCACTGGGGCGTGCGTCCCGACCGGCTGCTCGGCCACTCCGTGGGAGAGCTGGCCGCCGCCCACGTCGCCGGGGTGTTCGCGCTGCCCGACGCCGCGAGGCTGGTGGTCGCGCGGGGACGGCTGATGCAGGCCCTCCCGGCGGGCGGCGCGATGGTCGCCCTCGCCGCCGGGGAGGAGGAGGTGCTGCCGCTGCTCGCGGGCCGCGAGAGCGCCGTCGGCCTCGCCGCGGTCAACGGCCCGGCCTCGACCGTGATCTCCGGCGACGCGGCGCTGGTGGACGAGATCGCCGCCGTGCTCGCCGCGCGCGGCCGCAAGACCCGACGGCTGCGGGTCTCCCACGCCTTCCACTCGCCCCTCATGGAGCCGATGCTCGCCGAGTTCCGCGAGGTCGCGGCCCGGATCGTCCCGGGGGAGGCCGCCATCCCCGTCATCTCCGACCTGACGGGCGAGCCGGCCACCGCCGAGCAGCTCGGCTCACCCGACTACTGGGTGGAGCACGTGCGCGGCACCGTCCGCTTCCAGGACGGCGTACGCCACCTGGAGCGCGACGGCGTCACCGCGTTCCTCGAACTCGGACCCGACGGCGCGCTCACCGCCATGGGCCAGGACTGCCTGACCGGCGCCACCGGCAGCCCCGTACTGGTGCCCCTGCTGCGCAAGGACCGGCCCGAAGCCCCCGCGGCGACGGCCGCCCTGGCCCGGCTGCACGTCACGGGCGTCCCCGTGGACTGGAACGCCGTCCACTCCGGCGGCCCGTCCCGCTCCGCCGTCGACCTGCCGACCTACGCCTTCCAGCGCGGCAGCTACTGGCTGCCGGCCGGCCCGGCCAGGGCCGGCCTGCCCGCAGCCGGACTGCTGACGGTCGACCACCCGCTGCTCGGCGCCGGAACGGAACTCGCGGACTCCGACGGCTTCCTGTTCACCAGCAGGTTCTCGGTCCGCAGCCACCCCTGGCTGGCCGACCACGGCGTCTACGAGGGCGTGCTGTTCCCCGCCACCGCGTTCCTGGAACTCGCGGTCCGGGCGGGCGACCAGGTCGGCTGCGACCAGGTCGAGGAACTGACGCTGGAGGCGCCGCTGGTGCTCCCGGCGGGCGGAGCCGTCACACTCCAGCTCACCGTCGGAAGCCCGGACGCCTCCGGCACCCGCCCGCTGAGCGTTCACGCCCGGGCCGCCGACGACGGCCCCGACGCCCCCTGGACCCGGCACGCGAGCGGCCTGCTCGGCTCCGCCGCAGCCCCCGAACCGGCGGACCCGGTCGACCCGGTCGACCCCGAGGCGTGGCCGCCGCCCGGAGCCGTCCCCCTCGACACGGAAGGCCTGTACGACCGCTTCGCGGGCGGCGGATTCGCCTACGGCCCCGCGTTCCAGGGCCTGCGCGCGGCCTGGCGGCTCGGCGACGAGGTGTACGCCGTCGCGAGCCTGCCGGAGGAGCAGCAGCCGGACGCCGCCGCGTTCGGCCTGCACCCGGCCCTGCTCGACGCCGCCCTGCACGCGCTGGTGTTCGACGTACTGGAAGGACCCGGGCAGGGCTGGCTGCCGTTCTCCTGGAACGGGGTGCGCCTGCACGCCTCCGGTGCCACCGAACTCCGGCTGCGGCTGACCCCCACGGGCCGCGACGCCGTCGCCGTACGGGCGACCGACGCCATCGGCCGGCCGGTGGTCTCGGCCCGCTCCCTCGTCCTGCGACCCGTCACGGCCGACCGCTTCAAGGCCACCCGCGCCGGACACCACGAGGAACTGTTCCGCCCCGAGTGGCAGGCCCTGCCGGAGCACGCCGCGACGGGCACCGCCTCCGGCCCGGAGTCCTGGACCGTGCTCGGCACCGGGACGCCCCTGCCCTCCGGCGCCGCGCCGCTCCCCGGCCGTACGGTCGCCGACTTCGCCGCGCTGTCCGCACTGCTCGACGCGGGCACCCCGGCGCCCCGGCTGGTCCTCGCCGCCTGCCCGCCCGTCCCGGCGCCGCCCGGCACCCTCCGCGACGCGGTCCACGACGGCCTCGGCACGGTCCTCGCCCTGCTGCGCGACTGGCTGGCCGACGAGCGCCTGACCGGCTCCAAGCTGGTCCTGGTCACCGCGGGCGCGGTCCCGGTGACCGGCGACGACGTCCCGGACCCGGCCCTGGCCGCGCTCTGGGGCCTGGTCCGCTCGGCGCAGACCGAGAACCCCGACCGCTTCGTCCTGCTGGACCTGGACGCCCACGACACCCCGCCGGCCGTACTCGCCGAAGCCCTCGCCTCCGGGGAACCCCAGCTCGCGATCCGGGCCGGCGCCGTCCACGTCGCCCGGCTGGCCCGCGTACCGCTGGCCGCCGCCGGGCGCACACCCGGCTGGGGCGGCGACGGAACCGTCCTGATCACCGGCGGCACCGGCGCCATCGGCGCCCACGTCGCCCGCCACCTGGCCGCCGAACACGGCGTCCGGCACCTGCTGCTGACCAGCCGCAGCGGCCCCGCCGCCGACGGCGCGGCCGAACTCCTCGCCGAGCTCGCCGCGCTGGGCGCGCACGCCGAGATCGCCGCCTGCGACGCCGCCGACCGCGACGCCCTCGCGGCCCTGCTGGCCGCCCTGCCCCCCGCGCACCCGCTGACCGGGGTGGTGCACGCAGCGGGCGTCCTGGCCGACGGCGTCGTCGCCACCATGACGCCCGAGCAACTGGCTCTCGTCCTGCGCCCCAAGGTGGACGCGGCGATCAACCTGCACGAACTCACCGCCGGCCTGGACCTGTCCGAGTTCGTCCTGTTCTCGTCCATCGCCGGAATCTTCGGCGGCATGGGCCAGGGCAACTACGCCGCCGCCAACGCCTTCCTGGACGCACTGGCCCACCGGCGCCGCGCCGACGGGCTGCCCGGCCGCTCCCTCGCCTGGGGCCTGTGGGCCAACAGCACCGGGATGACCGGCGGGCTCACCGAGGCCGACCTGCGACGGATCGCCCGGGGCGGGATCGTCGCCTTCGACCCGGCCCAGGGACTGGCCCTGTTCGACACGGCCAGCACCCTCGACGAGCCGGTCGTCCTCCCGCTGCGGCTCGACACCGCGGCCGTCCGCGCCCAGGCCGGCGCCGGCGGCGTCCCCGCCCTGCTGCGCGGACTGGTGCGCCCCGGCGCCCGGCGCGGCGCCGCGGGCCCCGCCGCCGGCGCCGGCCCCGACGGGCCGGACGCCCTGAAGCAGCGCCTGGCGTCCCTCAACGACACCCAGCGCGGCCGGGTCCTCCTCGACCTGGTCCGCTCCCACGCCGCCCTGGTGCTCGGCCACAGCGGTCCGGCCGCGGTCGATCCCGGACGCGGTCTGCTGGAGGTCGGCTTCGACTCGCTGACCGCGGTGGAACTGCGCAACCGGCTGCGCGCCGCCACCGGCCACCCCCTCCCGGCCACCCTGCTCTTCGACCACCCCACGCCGACCGCGATCGCCGGACACCTCGCCGCCGAACTCGTCCCCGAAGGCGGGCCCGGCCCGGTCCCCGGCCTCGCCGAACTGGACGGCCTGGAAGACGCCCTCGACGGCGCCCTCGACGACCCGGCGGACCGCGAACGGCTCGCCGACCGGCTCCGGGAACTCCTGCGCCGCGTCGACCCGGCGGCCACCGCGGCCGACGGCGACGGCACGGCGGCCGACTCCATCGAGGACCGGATGGACGGCGCCAGCGACGACGAACTCTTCGACCTCATCGACAACGAACTCGGCCTGTCATGACACCGACCCGACACCCGAACCAGGACGGCGGCTCCCGATGGTGAACGACGACAAGCTGAGGGACTACCTCAAGCGCGTGACGGCGGACCTGCACCACACCCGCCGGCGCCTGACCGAGGCCGAGGAAGCGGGCCGCGAACCGATCGCGGTCGTCGCGATGAGCTGCCGCTACCCCGGCGGCGTACGGTCCCCCGAGGACCTGTGGCGCCTGGTCACCGACGGCACCGACGCCATCACCGGCTTCCCCGGCGACCGGGGCTGGGACCTGGACCACCTGGACGACCCGGACCAGCTGCGCGAGGGCACCAGCCACACCGCCCTGGGCGGCTTCCTCGACGACGTCGGGCACTTCGACCCCGGATTCTTCGGGATCTCCCCGCGCGAAGCGCTCGCGATGGACCCGCAGCAGCGGCTCCTCCTGGAGACCACCTGGGAGGCCTTCGAACGGGCCGGCATCGACCCCGCGACCCTGCGGGGCAGCAGGACCGGCGTCTTCGCCGGCGTGATGTACCAGGACTACGCGGTACGGCTGCGCCAGGTCCCCGACGACGTGGCCGGCTACATCGGCAACGGCAGCTCCGACAGCGTCGCCTCGGGCCGCGTCGCCTACACCTTCGGCCTGGAGGGCCCGGCGGTCAGCATCGACACCGCCTGCTCCTCCTCGCTGGTCGCCATCCACCTCGCCGCCCAGGCCCTGCGGGCCGGCGACTGCACCCTGGCCCTGGCCGGGGGCGCGATGGTCATGTCGACACCCGTCCCGTTCGTGGAGATGAGCCGCCAGGGCGGCCTGGCCCGGGACGGCCGCTGCAAGTCCTTCGCGGCCGCCGCCGACGGCACCGGCTGGGGCGAGGGCGTCGGCATGCTCCTCCTGGAGCGCCTCTCCGACGCCCGGCGAAACGGCCACCCGGTCCTCGCCCTGATCCGCGGCACCGCCGTCAACCAGGACGGCGCCAGCAGCAGGCTCACCGCCCCCAACGGCCCCGCCCAGCAGCGCGTCATCCGCCACGCCCTGGCCAACGCCGGACTCACCCCCGCCGACGTGGACGTGGTCGAGGCGCACGGCACCGGCACCCCGCTGGGCGACCCGATCGAGGCCCAGGCCCTGCTGGCCACCTACGGGCAGAACCGCGCCGACGGGCAGCCGCTGCTGCTCGGCTCGCTGAAGTCCAACATCGGGCACACCCAGGCGGCGGCCGGCGTCGGCGGCGTCATCAAGACCGTCCTCGCCATGCGGCACGGCACCGTCCCGCCCACCCTGCACGCGCAGGACCCGTCCCCGCGGATCGACTGGACCGCGGGCGCGGTACGCCTGGTCACCGTGAACACCCCCTGGCCCGAGACCGGACGGCCCCGCCGGGCCGCGGTGTCCTCCTTCGGCGTCAGCGGCACCAACGGACACGTCGTCCTGGAACAGGCGGACGAACCCGTCCTGGAACAGGCCGACGAACCCGCCGCCCCCGCCGCCCCCGCCGTCCTCCCCTGGGTGCTCTCCGGACGCACCGCCGAAGCGCTGCGCGCCCAGGCCGCACGGCTCCGCGACCACCTCGACGCCCACCCCGGCCCCGGCCCGGCCGAGGTCGGCCACGCCCTCGCGACGACCCGCGCCGCGCACGAGCACCGGGCGGTCCTGATCGGCGCCCACCCCGACGAGTTCCGGGCCGGTCTCGACGCCCTGGCGGACGGCCGCACCGTCCCCGGCCTGGTCCTCGGTACCGCCGGAACCGGCGGCGAAGTCGCCCTGGTGTTCCCCGGACAGGGCTCCCAATGGGCCGGCATGGCCGTCGAACTCCTCGACTCCGCCCCCGCCTTCGCCGCCCGCGTCGCGGACTGCGAACGCGCCCTGACCCCCTTCGTCGAGTGGTCCCTGGAAGCCGTCCTGCGCGGCGCCCCCGGCACCCCGCCGGCCGACCGCGTCGACGTGGTGCAGCCGGCGCTGTGGGCCGTCATGGTCTCCCTGGCCGAACTGTGGCGCTCCCACGGCATCACCCCCGGCGCGGTCGTCGGCCACTCCCAGGGCGAGATCGCCGCCGCCGTGGTGGCGGGAGCGCTGAGCCTGGAGGACGGGGCGAAGGTCGTCGCCCTGCGCAGCCGCGCCATCCGGGCGCTGTCCGGCCGCGGCGGCATGGCCTCGGTGGCCCTGCCCGCCGAACAGGTCGCCGAACACCTCGCCCCCTGGGACGGCCGGCTCTCCGTCGCCGCCGTCAACGGACCCGCCTCCACCGTGGTCTCCGGCGACACCGACGCGCTCGACGCGTTCCTCGACCGGACGGCGGCCCTGGACATCCGCAGCCGGCGCATCCCCGTCGACTACGCCTCGCACAGCGCCCACGTCGAGGACATCCGCACCGAACTGCTCGCCCGGCTCGACGGACTGACCCCCCGCCCGTCCGCCGTCCCCTTCTACTCCACTCTCACCGGCGGCCTGCTGGAGGACACCACCGCCCTGGACGCCGACTACTGGTACCGCAACCTCCGCGGGACCGTCCGCTTCGAACAGGCGACCCGCGCCCTGCTCGCCGACGGCTACCAGGTCCTCCTGGAGAGCAGCCCGCACCCCGTCCTCACCGTCGGAGTCCTGGAGACCGCCGAGGACGCCGGCGCCGACGCCACCGCCGTGGGCACCCTGCGCCGCGACGACGGCGGCCCGCGCCGGTTCACCGAGTCCCTGGCCGAACTCCACCTGCGCGGAGTCTCCCCGGACTGGGACACCGTCTTCGCCGACCGCCGCCCCGGACGGGTGGAACTGCCCACCTACGCCTTCCAGCGCGACCCGTACTGGCTGGAGGACGGCGCCGCGCCCGACGCCGACGTCACCTCCGCCGGACTGACCCCCGCGGACCATCCGCTGCTGGGCGCCGTCGTGGTCCTCGCCGACAGCGACGGCCTGCTCCTCACCGGCCGCCTGTCGGCCCGCACCCACCCGTGGCTCGCCGACCACGCCGTCGGCGGCCGGGCACTGCTCCCGGGCACCGCCTTCCTGGAACTCGCCCTCCAGGCCGGAGCCCGCGTCGGCTGCCCCCGGGTCGAGGAGTTCACCCTCGAGGCGCCCCTGGTGCTGCCCGAACACGGCGGCACCGTGCTGCGCCTCACCGTGGGCGCCCCCGACTCCCTGGGCCGCCGCCCGCTCAGCCTGCACTCCCGGCCGGACGCACCCGCCGACGGCGACCTCGACGGCGCCCTCGACGACGAGTGGACCAGGCACGCCGAAGGCGTCCTGGCCCAGGACGGCGCGGAAGGCGCCGAGGCCGACGGGCCGATGCCCTGGCCGCCGCCCGGCGCCGAATCCCTCGCCCTCGACGGACTGTACGACCGCTTCGCGGCCGGCGGATTCGCCTACGGTCCCGCCTTCCAGGGCCTGCGCGCGGCCTGGCGGCGCGGCGACGAGCTGTTCGCGGAGGCCGTCGTGCCCGCTGGGCCCGCACCCGACGCCGCCCGCTTCGGCCTGCACCCGGCCCTGCTGGACGCGGCCCTGCACGCCACCGGCGTGCCCGGCACCCCCGGTGCGGACGCCCACCCCGAGGGACGGCTGCCGTTCTCCTGGAACGGCGTGACCCTGCACGCCGCCGGCGCCGACGCGATCCGCGTCCGGCTCGCCCCGGCCGGACCCGACACGGTGACGCTCGCCGTCGCCGACGCGACCGGCGCCCCCGTGGCGACCGTGGACGCGCTGGTCCTGCGGCCCGCGGGCACCGCCGGCCCCGGCACCGACCGCACCCCCCACGGCCGCCGCCACCAGGACCTCTACGCGACGGAGTGGGTCACCGCACCCCCGCGCGGCAGCGGCGCACCCGTCCACCGCACCGCGGACCTGGCCACGCTGGTGGCCGCCGTCGACGCCGGAGCCCCGGTGCCCGAGACGGTCCTGCTCGCCTGCGCGGAGCCCGTGGAGCCCGTGGAGCCCGCGGACGCGGCCGGACCGGCCGCGGCGGTCCGCGCGGCCGTCCACCAGGCCCTCGCCGACGTCCGGACCTGGCTCGCCGACGACCGCTTCGCCGGCTCGCGCCTGGTGTTCGCCACCCGGGGCGCGGTCAGCACCGGGGAGGGGGAGGACCTCCGCAACCCCGCGCACAGCGCGCTCTGGGGCCTGGTCCGCTCGGCCGGGTCCGAACACCCCGGGCGCTTCGCCCTGCTCGACCTCGACGCCGACGACGAGCACGGCACCTCCGCGGGCGTCGCCGCGGCCCTCGCCTCGGGAGAACCGCAGTCCGCGGTCCGCGGCGACGACGTCCGCACACCCCGCCTGGTCCGAGTCCTCAGGAACGACCCGGACCTCCCGGACGACGCGGCAAGGCCCCTCCCGGCCTTCGACCCGGACGGCACGGTCCTCATCACCGGCGGCACCGGCCTGCTCGGCTCCCACGTCGCCCGCCGCCTGGTCACCGGGCACGGGGTCCGGCACCTGCTGCTGCTCTCCCGCAGCGGCCCGGCCGCCGCCGGAGCCGAAAAACTGCGGGCCGAACTCGCCGCGCTGGGAGCCGAGACCGCCGTCGTCGCCTGCGACGCCGCCGACCGGACCGCCCTGGCCGCCGTACTCGCGGACCTGCCGGCCGCGCACCCGCTGACCGCCGTGGTCCACACCGCGGGCACCCTCGACGACGGCGTCGTCACCGCACTCACCCCCGAACGGGTGGACGCCGTGCTGCGCCCCAAGGTCGACGCCGCCCTCCACCTGCACGAACTGACCCGCGACCTCGACCTCACGCACTTCGTGCTCTTCTCCTCGGCCGCGGGCACCTTCGGCGGCCCCGGACAGGCCAACTACGCCGCCGCCAACGCCTTCCTCGACGCCCTGGCCACCCGGCGCCGGGCGGCAGGGCTGGCCGGCCAGTCCCTGGCCTGGACCCTGTGGGAGCAGCCCAGCGCCCTCACCGGACACCTCGACGAGGACGACGTACGACGCCTCGCCCGGTCCGGGATGCCGCCGCTCTCCACCGAGCGAGGACTCGCGCTCCTCGACACCGCCCTCACCGTGGACCGGGCCGCCCTGGTCCCGATGCGCCTCGACGCCGCGGCCCTGCGGTCCGCGGCGGCGGACGGCACCCTGCCGCCGCTGCTGCGCGGCCTGGTGCGCACACCGCCGCGCCGTGCGGCCACGGCCGCGGAGGCGACGGCCGACGACAACGCCCTGCGCCTGCGCCTCGCGGCGCTCGACGGCACCGGACGGACCCGGCTGCTCGTCGAACTCGTCCGCACCCACGCGGCAGCGGTCCTCGGCCACGCCTCCCCGGACACCCTCGACCCCGGACGGGCCTTCCGCGAACTGGGATTCGATTCACTGGCCTCGGTGAACCTGCGCAACCGCCTGAACGCCGCCACCGGCCTGCGGCTCCCCGCCAGCCTGGTGTTCGACCACCCGACCCCGGCGGCGCTCGCGGACTTCCTGCGCGCCGGACTCACGGACCCGGAGACGGCCACCGCCGTCCTGCCCGCCCTACCCGCGGGGCCGGCCGACCGGAACCGGGACGCGGACGACGACCGGATCGCGATCGTCGCCGCGGCCTGCCGCCTCCCCGGCGGCGTCCGCTCACCCGAGGACCTGTGGCGGATGCTGTCCGAGGGCCGCGACGGCGTCTCCGGGTTCCCCACCGACCGCGGCTGGGACGTCGAAGCCCTCTACGACCCCGATCCCGACCGCATCGGCACCTCCATCACCCGCGACGGCGGCTTCCTGTACGACGCCGCCGAGTTCGACGCGGAGTTCTTCGGCATCTCGCCGCGCGAGGCACTGGCCATGGACCCGCAGCAGCGGCTGCTGCTGGAGACCACCTGGGAACTCTTCGAACGCGCGGCCATCGACCCGGCCGCCCTGCGCGGCGCCCCCGTCGGCACGTACGTCGGCCTGATGCAGCAGGACTACGCCGCCCGGCTGCTGCCCTATATCCCCGAGGACGTCGAAGGATTCCTCGGCACCGGCAACTCGGGAAGCATCGTCTCCGGACGCCTGGCCTACTTCTTCGGCCTGGAAGGCCCCGCGGTCACCGTCGACACGGCGTGCTCGTCCTCGCTGGTGGCCCTGCACCTCGCGGTACGGGCGCTGCGGTCGGGCGAGTGCTCGCTGGCCCTGGCCGGCGGCGTCAACGTGATGTGCAGCCCCGAACTGTTCGTCGAGTTCAGCCGACAGGGCGGACTCGCCCCGGACGGCCGCTGCAAGTCCTTCGCCGCGGCGGCCGACGGGACCGCCTTCGGCGAGGGCGTCGGCATGCTGCTGGTGGAGAGGCTGTCGGACGCGCGGCGCAACGGGCACCCGGTGCTGGCGGTGATCCGTGGTTCGGCGGTGAATCAGGACGGTGCGAGCAATGGTCTGACGGCGCCGAACGGTCCGTCGCAGCAGAGGGTGATCCGGGCGGCGCTCGCGGACGCGGGCCTGCCGGCGTCCGCAGTTGATGTGGTGGAGGCGCACGGTACGGGGACGCGGCTGGGCGACCCGATCGAGGCGCAGGCACTGCTGGCGACGTACGGGCAGGACCGTCCGGCGGACCGTCCGGTGTGGATCGGCTCGCTGAAGTCCAACATCGGACACGCCTCGGCTGCCGCCGGTGTGGCGGGGGTCATCAAGTCGGTGCTCGCCCTGCGGCACGGCGTGATGCCCAGGACGCTGCACGTGGACGGCCCCACGCCCGAGGTGGACTGGTCGGCGGGAGCCGGGCGACTGCTGACGGAGGCCCGTGCGTGGGACGACACGGGCCGCCCGCGGCGGGCCGGCGTGTCCTCCTTCGGCGTCAGCGGCACCAACGCCCACGTCGTCCTCGAACAGGCCCCGGACGACCCGACGGCTTCCGCGGACACGCTCGTCGACCAGCCCGGGACACCGGAGACCGCACCCGCCGCCGTCCCCCTGCTCCTCTCGGCGCGCACTCCGGAGGCGCTGCGCGCCCAGGCCGCCGCGCTGTCGGCCCGGATCGGCGACGGTTCGGGCGTCCGCGCCGCGGACGTGGCCTTCTCCCTGGCCACGGGCCGCAGCGCGCTGGCACACCGTGCGGTGCTGGTGGGCACGGAGGAGAACCTCGCCGAGCACCTGACCGCGCTGTCGCAGGGTGCTGCGGTGTCCGGCGGCGGGTTGGTTTCCGGTCGTTCGGTGCTGGTGTTCCCGGGTCAGGGTTCGCAGTGGGTGGGGATGGCTGCGGAGCTGTTGGCCGGATCGGCTGTGTTCGCGGGGCGGATGGCGGAGTGCGAGCGGGCTCTGGCGCCTTACGTGGATTGGTCGTTGGGGGAGGCGCTGGGTTCGGAGGCGCTGCTGGCGCGGGTTGATGTGGTGCAGCCGGTGCTGTGGGCGGTGATGGTGTCGCTGGCGGAGGTGTGGCGTTCGTTCGGGGTGGTTCCGGACGCGGTGGTGGGCCACTCGCAGGGCGAGATCGCCGCGGCGGTGGTGGCGGGTGGTCTGAGCATCGATGACGGGGCGCGGGTGGTGGCGTTGCGTTCCCGTGCGGTGGGTGCGCTGGCGGGGCGTGGCGGGATGGCGTCGGTTCCCCTGCCGGTGGAGGCGGTGCGGGAGCGGATCACGGGCCGGTTGTCGGTGGCGGCGGTGAACGGTCCGTCGTCGACGGTGGTGTCGGGTGACGCGGACGCGGTGGCCGCACTGGTGGAAGAGCTTGTGGGGGAGGGGGTGCGGGCGCGTCTGATCGAGGTCGATTATGCGTCGCACTCCGCGCACGTGGAGGAGGTCCGCGAGCAGCTGCTCTCCGACCTGGACGGCATTGCACCCCTGTCCGGCACGGTGCCGTTCTTCTCGA
Source organism: Kitasatospora sp. NPDC058048 (assembly GCF_042885555.1). Lineage (NCBI taxonomy): Bacteria > Bacillati > Actinomycetota > Actinomycetes > Kitasatosporales > Streptomycetaceae > Kitasatospora > Kitasatospora sp. NPDC058048. Next base: position 174,371 of record NZ_JBHVRT010000007.1, read on the forward strand.
CGGTGACGGGTGGCTGGCTGGACACGGAGGTCCTGGACGCCGAGTACTGGTACCGGAATCTGCGGGAGACGGTGGAGTTCGGGCAGGCCACGGCGGCGTTGCTGGGGGAGGGTTTCCGGTTCTTCGTCGAGTCCAGTCCGCATGCGGTGCTGGGTGTGGCGGTGGGGGAGTCGGCGGAGGCCGCGGGTGTGGATGCGGTGGTGCTGGGGACCTTGCGTCGCGGGGAGGGTGGCCCGGCGCAGGTGCTGCGTGCGGTGGGTCGTGCGTGGGAGTGCGGGCTGGGGGTGGACTTCTCGGGTGCGTTCCCGGGGGCGCGGCGGGTGGACCTGCCGACGTACGCCTTCCAGCGCAGCCGCTACTGGCTCGACGTCCCGACCACGAGCTGGGACGTCGCCTCGGCGGGTCTCGCCACGACCGGGCACCCGCTGCTCGGTGCGGTGACGCAGGTCGCGGACTCCGACGAGCTGCTGCTCAGCGGCCGGATCTCGCTGCGTACCCACCCCTGGCTCGCCGATCACGCGGTGTCGGGCGTCGTCCTCCTCCCCGGCACGGCCTTTCTCGAACTCGCGCTGCGCGCCGGGGCCGAGGCGGACTGCCCGGTGGTCGAGGAACTCACCCTCGGATCGGCCCTCGTGCTCCCGGACGAGGGTGCCGTTCACCTGCAGCTCCGGGTCGCCGCGCCCGACGGCGACGGTCGGCGGAGGCTCAGCGTGTTCGCCCGCACGACCCGGGACGCCGACGCGCCCTGGACGGAGCACGCCAGCGGCACCCTGGTGCCCGGGCCCGCCGGGGATCCGGTCGGAGCTTCGGCCGGTCTGCTGAGCTGGCCGCCGTCCGGTGCCGAACCCGTGGACACCGGCGACCTCTACGAGCGCTTCGCCGAGGCCGGCTACCACTACGGCCCCGCCTTCCGCGGCATCCGTGCCGCGTGGCTCCGCGACGGCGAGGTGTTCGCCGAGGTGGTGCTGCCGGAGCCGCAGCACGCCGACGCCGCCGGGTGCGTGCTGCACCCCGCGCTGCTGGACGCGGCCCTCCAGATCGCCGCACTGCTGCCCGACCAGGACGGCGGGGCCCGGTTGCCCTTCAGCTGGAACGGTGTGACCGGCGGGATCACCGGGGCCACCACGCTGCGGGTGCGGCTCGTCGCCGGCGCGCCGGACTCCGTGACCCTGCACGCCCACGACCTGTCAGGACGGCAGGTGCTCGGCGTGGAGGGCCTGCTGCTGCGGCCCCCGGCCGCGGGCGGGCCGCTCTCCGCGAACGCCCACGCCGACCTGCTGTACCGCCTCGACTGGACCCCGGCCGCCGACCCGGCCGACAGTGCCGTGCCCACCTGGGCCGCCCTCGGCGGTGCCGTCCCCGGCGCGGCGACGTTGCCGGACCTCGACGCCCTGGGAGCCGCGCTCGAAGCGGGCGCCGCCCTCCCCGAGGTGATCGTGGCGGCCGTCGCCACCGCCGGCCTGCCCGACCCCGCCGACCGGGTCCGCGTCACCGCGCACCGGGGCCTGGCCCTGGTACAGCAGTGGCTGGCCGACGAGCGGTTCGCCGAGGCCAGGCTGGCCCTGCTCACCAGGGACGCGGTCCGTACCGGACCGCTCGACCGTCCCGTCGATCCCGCCCAGGCCGCCCTGTGGGGCCTGGTACGCAGCGCGCGGGCCGAGCACCCCGGGCGCTTCGTCCTCGTCGACGCGGCCGGGACCGGCGAGCCGGCGGACGCCCTGCCCACGGCGCTCGCCACCGGGGAACCCGAGCTGGCGTTGCGGACCGGCCCGCCGCTGCTGCCGCGGCTGGTCCGCGGCGGACGGCCGGACGGCACGCTGTCCCTGCCGGACGGCGCGGCCTGGCGGCTCACCACCGACGGCCGGGGCTCCGTGGAGGACATCGCGGCGGAGCCCGCGCCTGCGGCCCTCGCCCCGCTGGGCAAGGGCGAGGTGCGGATCGCGGTGCGCGCCGCCGGGCTGAACTTCCACGACGTCATCGCCGCGCTCGGCCTGGACCCCGACCCCGAACAGCAGGGCCTGGGCAGCGAGGGCGCCGGAACCGTCATCGAGGTCGGCCCGGGTGTCGACGACCTGGTGCCCGGGGACCGGGTGATGGGGATCTTCGGGGGCGCGTTCGGCCCGACCGCCGTCGCCGACCGCCGCACCGTCGCCCGGATACCCGCGGGCTGGTCCTTCGCCCGCGCCGCATCCGTGCCGGTGGTGTTCCTCACCGCCTACTACGGTCTGTTCGATCTCGGCGGACTGCGGCGCGGCGAATCGGTCCTGGTCCACGCCGCGGCCGGCGGTGTCGGCATGGCGGCGGTACAGCTCGCCCGGCACGCCGGTGCGCGGGTGTTCGCGACCGCCTCCCCCGCCAAGTGGGACGTCCTGAAGGCCGGCGGACTGGACACCGAGCACATCGCCTCGACCCGTACCACCGACTTCGCCGAGAAGTTCCTGACGGCCACCGGCGGGCGGGGCGTCGACGTCGTACTCGACAGCCTGGCGCGGGAGTTCGTCGATGCCGGTCTGCGGCTGCTGCCGAACGGCGGCCGCTTCGTGGAGATGGGCAAGACCGACGTCCGCGACCCCGGGACGGTCGCCCGGCAGCACCCCGGGGTGCGCTACCGGGCGTTCGATCTGATGGAGGCCGGTCCGGAGCGGATCGGCGAGATGCTCGCCGACGTCCTGGACCTGTTCGAGCAGGGGGTGCTGCGTCCCCTGCCCGTCACCGGCTGGGACGTCCGGCAGGCCCCGGCCGCCCTGCGCTCGCTCAGCCAGGCCCGGGGCGTCGGCAAGAACGTCCTGCTGCTGCCCGCTGCGCCGGACCCCGAAGGGACCGTCCTGGTCACCGGGGCCACCGGCACCCTGGGACGGCTCCTTGCCCGGCACCTGGTCGTCGCGCACGGAACCCGGCACCTGCTGCTGGCGGGCCGCCGGGGCGGATCCGCCGACGGAATGCCGGAGCTGGTGCGGGAACTGACCGGGCTCGGAGCCTCGGTGACCGTCGCCGCCTGCGACGTCGCCGACCGCGCCGCGCTCACCGCCCTGCTCGGGTCGGTGCCTGCCGCGCACCCGCTGACCGCCGTCGTCCACGCGGCCGGTGTCCTGGACGACGCCACGATCGCCGGGCTGACGCCGGACCGGCTCGACCGCGTCCTACGGCCCAAGGCGGACGCGGCGCTGGCCCTGCACGAACTCACCCGGGATCTCGACCTCGCGGCGCTGGTCCTGTTCTCCTCGGGCGCCGCCCAGTTCGGCGCGGCCGGGCAGGCGAACTACGCCGCAGCCAACGCGGTCCTCGACGCCCTCGCCGCCGAACGCCGGGCCGAGGGGCTGCCCGGCCTGTCCATCGGCTGGGGCCTGTGGGAGGAGCGCAGCGGGATGACCGCCGCGGTCACCGCGGGTCGGGGCGCCGGGGCGGGCGCGCTGACCTCGGCGGAGGGCCTCGCCCTGTTCGACGCGGCGCTGGACTCCCCGTACGCCTACCGGCTCGCGGCCAGGATCGCCCCGTCCGTGCTGCGGGCGGACGACCGGCTGCCCGCCGTGCTCCGCGGCCTGGCCCGCCCCGCCCGTACGGCCGCCGCCTCCGCCGCGGCACCGGCCCGCTCGATGGCGCAGCAGCTCGCCGAGCTGCCCGAGGCCGAGCTGCACCGGACCCTGCTCGACCTGGTGCGCGGCAACGCGGCGGCGGTGCTCGGCCACAGTTCGCCGAACCTGATCCGCCCGGCCCGCCCGTTCAAGGAGGTCGGCTTCGACTCCCTCACCGGGGTCGAACTGCGCAACCGGCTGGTGTCCTCGACCGGGCTGCGGCTGCCGGCCGCGCTGGTCTTCGACCACCCCACCCCGGAGGCACTGGCACGCCACCTCGCCGAGCGGGTCACCGCCGCCCGCCCGACCGGCGACGCGGCGGTCCGGGCCGGGCTCGACACCCTGGAGACCCTGCTCGACGCCCTGCCGCCGGACGGCGTCAGCGACGAACTCGCCGCCCGGATAAGGGAAGTGCTGTCCCGCCCGCTGCCCGGCGGGACACCGGCCGCCGCCGCCCGCCCCACGGGCGACGTGGACGACCTGGCCCCCGAGCTGATCGAGGCGGCCAGCGACGACGAGATGTTCGACTACATCGACCGGCAGCTGGGATCCGCATGACCAGGGCACCGTTCCGCGCACCCTGCGCACCCTGCGCGTCCCGCGCAGTCCGAGACGAGACCCGAGCGGCCCGAGACGAAAGCAGCGGTGTCCAGTGAGCGACCAGAGGATGCGTGACTACCTCAACCGGGTGACCATCGACCTTCGGGACACCCGGCAGCGGCTCCGGGAGGCCGAGGCCCGCACGAGCGAGCCGATCGCGATCGTGGCGATGAGCTGCCGCTTCCCCGGCGGTGTCCGCACCCCCGAGGACCTGTGGGAACTGCTCGCCGAAGGCCGCGACACCGTCGCGCCCGTCCCCGGCGACCGGGGCTGGGAGACCGCCTGGCCGTCCGGCGGCACCGTCCCCGGGCGGGGGGCGTTCCTGGACGGCGCGGCGGACTTCGACCCGGAGTTCTTCGGCATCTCGCCCCGCGAGGCGGTCGCGATGGACCCGCAGCAGCGGCTGCTGCTGATGGCGTCCTGGGAGGCCGTCGAGCAGGCCGGCATCGACCCGCTCTCCCTGCGGGGCAGCCGCACCGGGGTGTACGCCGCGGCCATCGACCAGGGGTACGCGACGCTGGGCTCCGGCGCCGCCGAAGCCGTCCAGGGGTTCCTGATGACGGGGAACTCGATGAGCGTGATGTCCGGGCGGGTGTCCTACGCGCTCGGCCTCGAAGGCCCCGCCGTCACCGTGGACACCGCCTGTTCGGCCTCGCTGGTGGCGCTGCACCTCGCGGCGCGCGCCCTGCGGGCCGGGGAGTGCTCGCTCGCCCTCGCCGGCGGGGTCAGCGTGATGGCGCTGCCGGCGGTGTTCGTCGAGTTCAGCCGGCAGGGCGCGATGTCCGCCGACGGCCGCTGCAAGCCGTTCGCGGCGGCCGCGGACGGCACCGGCTGGGGCGAGGGCGTGGGGATGCTGCTGCTGGAGCGGCTGTCGGACGCGCGCCGCAACGGCCACCCGGTGCTGGCCGTGCTGCGCGGTTCGGCGATCAACCAGGACGGTGCCAGCAACGGCCTGACCGCCCCCAACGGCCCCTCCCAGCAGCGGGTGATCCGGGCGGCGCTCGCGGATGCGGGGCTGACGGCGTCCGAGGTGGACGCGGTGGAGGCGCACGGCACCGGCACCACCCTCGGCGACCCGATCGAGGCCGACGCGCTGCTGGCCACCTACGGCCAGGACCGGCCCGCCGGGCGTCCGCTGTGGCTGGGGTCGCTGAAGTCCAACATCGGGCACACCCAGGCCGCCGCCGGGGTCGCCGGGGTCATCAAGACGGTGCTCGCGCTGCGGCACGGCGTCCTGCCCCGCACCCTGCACGTGGACGCGCCCACCCCGCACGCCGACTGGTCCTCGGGCGCCGTCGAACTCCTCACCGAGGCCCGCGAGTGGCCCGCCGTCGACCGGCCGCGCCGGGCCGGGGTGTCCTCGTTCGGCATGAGCGGCACCAATGCGCACGTCGTCCTCGAACAGGCACCGGAGCCGGAACCGGCCGACGGACCGGAAGCGGCGACCGACGGCCCGGACACCGCAGCCGGGGCGGGTACGCCCGGGGCCGTGCTGCCCTGGGTGCTGTCCGGCCGCACCGCGTCCGCGCTCGGGGACCAGGCGGCCCGGCTGCGCGCCCGGCTCGCCACGGACGCGCCCGCACGGGCGGCCGACATCGGGTTCTCGCTGGCGACCACCCGGTCCGCCTTCGAACACCGGGCCGTGGTGATCGGCGACGGGCGCCCCGCACTGCTGGACGGCCTCGCCGCCCTGTCCGGGCCGGGCACGGACCTCTCCACCGCCCCGGCCACGCCCGCCGACGTCGTCGCGGGCACCGGCCGGGTCGTCGAGGGCCGGACGGCCCTGGTGTTCCCCGGCCAGGGCTCCCAGTGGGCCGGCATGGCACTGGACCTGCTCGCCACCAGCCCCGCCTTCCGGGACCGCCTCGCCGCCTGCGACGCCGCCCTCTCCGCCCATGTCGACTGGCGGCTCCCCGCCGTCCTGGAGGGCGCGCCCGGGGCACCCTCCCTGGAACGGGTGGACGTGGTGCAGCCGGTGCTGTGGGCGGTGATGGTGTCACTGGCCGCGCACTGGGAGTCCTGGGGCGTCCGGCCCGACGCCGTGGTCGGGCACAGCCAGGGCGAGATCGCCGCCGCCGTGGTGGCGGGAGCGCTGAGCCTGGAGGACGGGGCGAAGGTCGTCGCCCTGCGCAGCCGGGCCATCCGGGCGCTGGCCGGACTCGGCGGCATGGTCGCGGTGTCCCTGCCCGAGGACCGGGTCCGCGCCGAGATCGCCCCCTGGGCCGAGAAGCTGTCGGTGGCCGCCGTCAACGGGCCCGCCGCCGTGGTGGTCTCGGGCGAGACCCGGGCCCTGGCCGAACTGATCGCCCACTGCGACGCACAGGGCGTACGGGCCCGGTCCGTACCCGTGGACTACGCCTCGCACTCGGCCCAGGTCGAAGGGATCAGGTCCGAGGTGCTGGCCGCGCTGGCCGGCGTACGCCCGCTCCCGGCCCGGATCCCGCTGTTCTCCACCGTCACCGGCGACCGGCTCGACACCACGGTCATGGACGCCGACTACTGGTACCGCAACCTCCGCGGGACCGTCCGCTTCGATGCCGCCGTCCGCTCCCTGGTCGAACAGGGCCACGAGGTCTTCGTCGAGGTGTCGCCGCACCCGGTGCTGACCATGGCCCTCCAGGACACCGCCGAGGCCACCGGCGCCGAGGAGCCGCCCGTGGTCGTCGGCACCCTGCGCCGCGACGACGGCGGACTGCGCCGGGCCCTGCGCTCGGCCGCCGAACTGTGGGTGGCCGGCGCGGCCGTCGACTGGTCCGCGGTGTACGCCGGCACCGGCGCCCGCCCGACCGCCCTGCCCGGATACCCCTTCCAGCTGCGGCACTACTGGCTGGAGCCGGAGGCGGCGCCCGGCACCGGACCGGCCGCCGCCGACCCGCACGACACGGCCTTCTGGCACATGGTCGACCACGACGCCCCGGCCGAGATCGCCGCCCACCTCGCCGTCGACGAGGACGCCCTCGCCCCCGTCCTGCCCGCCCTGCGAGGCTGGCGCAAACAGCGGCGCGACGAGAGCGTCATCGACTCCTGGCGCTACCGCATCGGCTGGCAGCCCCTGCCCGACCCGCCGGCCGCCACCCCCGCCGCCGGCACCTGGCTCGTCGTCCTGCCCGCCGGACACGACGACGACGCACGGGTACGCGGCCCGCTCCTCGCCCTCACCGAAGCGGGCGCCACCGTCGTCACGGCCGAACTCACCGCCGACGCCGTCCGCCGCACGGACCTCGCGGACACGCTCGCCACCGCCCTCGGCGACCGCGTCCCGACGGGCGTGCTGTCGCTGCTGGCCGCCGACGACCGGCCCCACCCCGACCACCCGGCCCTGCCCACCGGGACGGCACTCACCGTCGCCCTGGTGCAGGCCCTGGGCGACCTCGCCCTCACCGCACCCCTGTGGTGCGCCACCGCCGGGGCCGTGTCCACGGGCCCGGACGACCCGGTCACCGACCCCCGCCAGGCACTGGTCTGGGGCACCGGACTGGTGGCCGCGCTGGAACTGTCCGCCCGCTGGGGCGGACTCATCGACCTGCCGCCGGACCTCGACGCCCGCGCCAGGACCCGCCTCGCCGCCGTCCTGACGGCCCCCGGCACCGGCCCGGACGGCCCCGGCCGCGAGGACCAGCTCGCCCTGCGCCCCACCGGCCTGCTGGCCCGCCGCCTCCGGCGCGCCCCCCGGAACGACAGCCGCACGAAGCACTGGAAGCCCCGCGGCACCGTCCTGCTGACCGGCGGCACCGGAGCCGTCGGCCCGCACCTCGTCCGCTGGCTGGCCCGCAGCGGCGCCACCCACCTCGTCCTGCCCGGCCGCCGCGGCCCCCAGGCACCCGGCGCGGCCGAACTCGCCGCGGAACTGGCCGCCCTCGGCGTACGACTGACCCTGCCCGTCTGCGACCTGGCGGACCGTCAGGCCGTGGCGGAACTGCTCACCGGCCTGGACACGGCGGGCGACCCGGTCACCGCGGTCGTCCACGCGGCCGCGTTCGTCGCGCTCGCCCCCCTGGACGGCACACCGATGTCCGCGTTCGAACAGATCGTCGCCGCCAAGGCCGCCGGCGCCGAACACCTCGACGCCCTGCTCGACCGCGAACTCGACGCCTTCGTCCTGTTCTCCTCGATCGCCGGAGTCTGGGGCAGCGGCGACCACGGCGCCTACGCCGCGGCCAACGCCTACCTCGACGCCCTGGCCCAGCACCGCCGGGCCCGCGGCCTCACCGCCACCACCGTCGACTGGGGCATCTGGCAGGCCGAGAACCCCTTCCAGGACCGCATCGCCGGAGCGGACGCCGACCTGTTCAACCTGGAGCAGCACGGCCTGCCCCGGATCGCCCCCGACCTCGCGGTCCACGCCCTGCAACAGGCACTCGACGACGACGAGACCGTACTCGCCGTCGCCGACGTCGACTGGGAGCAGTTCGCCGCCGTCTTCACCTCCACCCGCCGCAGCCCGCTGCTCACCGGCATCCCCGAAGCCCGCCGCGCCCTGGAAGCCGCGACCGGCGACACGGAGGCACCCGCCGCCGCGCTGCTGCGCCAACGGCTCGCCGCCCTCGCCGAATCCGAACAGCACCGCCTGCTGCTCGACCTGGTCCGCACCCACGCGGCAGCCGTCCTCGGCCATCCCTCGGTGGACGCGATCCGGCCCGGCAGGGCCTTCCAGGACATGGGCTTCGCCTCCCTCACCGCGGTCGAACTCCGCAACCGGCTCAACACCGCCACCGGACTGCGGCTGCCGTCCACGCTGATCTTCGACCACCCGTCGTCCACCGCGCTCGCCCGGGAGATCCGCGCCGAACTGCTCGGCCGGCAGGCCACCGACCCGGACCCGGCCGCCCCGGACGCCGCCGCGCACCCGCCCGCGCCCGACGACGAGCCGATCGCGATCGTGTCCATGGCCTGCCGCTTCCCCGGCGGCATCGGCACCCCCGAAGACCTGTGGCGCCTGCTCGCCGACGGCGGCGACGCCGTCTCGGACTTCCCCACCGACCGCGGCTGGGACATCGAAGCCCTCTACGACCCCGACCCCGACCGCCCCGGCACCTCGACCACCCGGCGGGGCGGCTTCCTGCACGACGCCGCCGACTTCGACGCGGAGTTCTTCGGCATCTCGCCGCGCGAAGCCCTGGCCATGGACCCCCAGCAGCGGCTGCTCCTGGAAACCACCTGGGAGGCGATCGAACGCGCCGCCATCGACCCGGCCGCCCTGCGCGGCAGCCGCACCGGAGTGTTCACCGGCGTCAACTACGCCGACTACGCGGCCGTCGTCGCCCAGTCGGAGGAAGGAGAGGGCCACCTGCTCACCGGCAGCGCACCCAGCGTCGTATCCGGCCGGGTCGCCTACACCCTGGGCCTCGAAGGCCCCGCCGTGACCATCGACACGGCCTGCTCCTCCTCACTCGTCGCCATGCACTACGCCGGCCGGGCCCTGCGCGGCGGCGACTGCTCCCTCGCCCTGGTCGGCGGCGTCGCCCTGATGGCGACCCCCGGCGCCCTGATCAGCTTCTCCCGGCAACGGGGACTCGCCGAGGACGGCCGCTGCAAGGCCTTCTCGGACGACGCGGACGGCATGGGCATGGGCGAAGGCGTCGGTGTCCTGCTGCTGGAGCGGCTGTCGGACGCCCGCCGCAACGGACACCCGGTACTGGCGGTGGTACGCGGCTCCGCCGTCAACCAGGACGGCGCCAGCAACGGACTCTCCGCCCCCAACGGTCCGTCGCAGCAGCGGGTGATCCGGGCGGCGCTCGCGGACGCGGGCCTGTCGGCCTCCGAGGTGGACGTGGTGGAGGCGCACGGCACCGGCACCACCCTCGGCGACCCCATCGAGGCGCAGGCCCTGCTGGCCACCTACGGCCAGGACCGGCCCGCCGACCGGCCCCTGCTGGTCGGCTCCCTCAAGTCCAACCTCGGCCACGCCCAGGCGGCATCGGGTGTGGCGGGGGTCATCAAGACGGTGCTGTCCATGCAGCACGGGCAGGTGCCCCGCACCCTGCACGTCAGCAGGCCCTCCGGCCACGTCGACTGGACGCGCGGAGCGCTGGCCCTCGCGACCGAGCAGCAGCCCTGGCCGTCCCACGGCCGCCCCTTCCGGGCCGGAGTGTCCTCCTTCGGCCTGAGCGGCACCAACGTCCACACCATCCTCGAACACACCCCCCTGGAGGACGACGGCCCGCCGGCCGAGCGCACCCCCCTGCCGGCGGTGCCCTGGCTGCTGTCGGCGAAGAGCCCGCAGGCACTGCGCCTCCAGGCCGACCGGCTGCGCCGCCACCTGGACGGCAACCCCGGGGTCGACCCGCGCGACACCGGATCCGCCCTGCACGCGCGCACCGCCTTCGAGTACCGGAAGGCACTGGTCGGGGACCGGGACCAACTCCACACCCTGCTGGGCCGGATGGCCGACGACGACTCGGGAGCGTGGGACGGCGGTCGCCCGGTCGACGGTCGTTCGGTGCTGGTGTTCCCGGGTCAGGGTTCGCAGTGGGTGGGGATGGCCGCGGAGCTGTTGGCCGGATCGGCTGTGTTCGCGGGGCGGATAGCGGAGTGCGGGCGGGCTCTGGCGCCTTATGTGGATTGGTCGTTGGGGGAGGCGCTGGGTTCGGAGGCGCTGTTGGCGCGGGTGGACGTGGTGCAGCCGGTGCTGTGGGCGGTGATGGTGTCGCTGGCGGAGGTGTGGCGTTCGTTCGGGGTGGTTCCGGACGCGGTGGTGGGCCACTCTCAGGGCGAGATCGCGGCGGCGGTGGTGGCGGGTGGTCTGAGTCTGGAGGACGGGGCGCGGGTGGTGGCGTTGCGTTCCCGTGCGGTGGGTGCGTTGGCGGGCCGTGGCGGGATGGCGTCGGTTCCCCTGCCGGTGGAGGCGGTGCGGGAGCGGATCACGGGCCGGTTGTCGGTGGCGGCGGTGAACGGTCCGTCGTCGACGGTGGTGTCGGGTGACGCGGACGCGGTGGCCGCGCTGGTGGAAGAGCTCGTGGGGGAGGGGGTGCGGGCGCGTCTGATCGAGGTCGACTATGCGTCGCACTCCGCGCACGTGGAGGAGGTCCGTGAGCGCCTGCTCTCCGATCTGGACGGGATCGCCCCGGTCTCGGGTTCTGTGCCGTTCTTCTCGACGGTGACGGGTGGCTGGCTGGACACGGAGGTCCTGGACGCCGAGTACTGGTACCGCAACCTGCGGGAGACGGTGGAGTTCGGGCGGGCCACGGCGGCGTTGTTGGGGGAGGGTTTCCGGTTCTTCGTCGAGTCCAGTCCGCATGCGGTGCTGGGTGTGGCGGTGGGGGAGTCGGTGGAGGCCGCGGGTGTGGAGGCCGTGGTGCTGGGGACCTTGCGTCGCGGGGAGGGCGGTCCGGCGCAGGTGTTGCGTGCGGTGGGTCGTGCGTGGGAGTGCGGGCTGGGAGTGGACTTCTCGGGTGCGTTCCCGGGAGCGCGGCGGGTCGAGCTGCCGACGTACGCCTTCCAGCGCAGCCGCTACTGGCCCGAGCCGGCGCCCACCGCGGCGGCCGATGTGGGCGCGGCCGGGCTCGATCCGGCCGGCCACCCCGTCCTCGGAGCGGCCATCGAACTGGCCGACACGGGTGAACTGCTGCTCACGGGCCGGATCTCGCTGCGTACCCACCCCTGGCTCGCCGACCATGCGGTGGCCGGTACGGTCCTGCTGCCCGGCGCGGCCTTCGCGGAACTCGCGGTACGCGCCGCGGACGAGGCCGGCTGCCACACGGTGGAGGAACTGACGCTCCAGTCACCGCTGTTGATACCCGCCGACACCGCCGTCCGCCTGCAGGTTCGGGTCGGCGCCACGGACGCGCACGGCAGCCGCTCACTGGACCTGTTCTCCTGCCGCGAGGACGCGGCGACCCCGCACTGGACCGCGCACGCGACCGGCAGGCTCACCGCCGACGCCACGACCCGCGAGCCGTCGTCCTCGGCCGTACCGGACGACGCCGGCTCCTGGCCCCCGCCCGGCGCCGTCCCGATCTCCGTCGACGGCCTGTACGAGCGGTTCCGTGCCTCCGGTTACGGCTACGGACCCGCCTTCCGCGGGCTCACCGCTGCCTGGCGCCGGGGTGACGAGATCTTCACCGAGGTACGTCTGCCCGAGGACCAGCACCGGTCCGCCTCCGCCTTCGGCGTGCACCCCGCCCTCCTGGACGCCGCCCTCCAGGGGCTGTTCCTGCGGGCTCGGCCGGACACCGAATCGGGCGCCGACCGGCCGTCCGCCGGATTGCCGTTCTCCTGGAGCGGAGTCGGGCTGCACGCCTCCGGAGCCACCGCGCTCAGGGTACGGCTCGGCTTCCGGCCGGACGGATCGGTATCGATCGACGCGACCGACCCGAACGGCCTCCCGGTCGCGTCGGTCGAGGCGCTCGCCGTCCGCCCGATCGACCTCGACACCCTCCGCCCGGGCGGCGGCCCGGAATCCCTCTACCGGGTGCGGTGGTCGGCGGTGCCCGCCACCGCACCCGCCGACCCCCTCGGACACTGGGCTGTCCTCGGCGGCCGGGAACTCTTCCCGGACAGCCATCCGGACCTGGCCGCGCTCGGTGCCGCGCTGGACGGGGGAGCGCCGTCGCCCGCCGCCGTGCTGGCCTGGTGCGACCACACCCCGGACCTTTCGTCCCCGCCCGACGCCGCATCCGTGCACACCGCACTGGACGACGCCCTGCGGCTCGTCCAGGACTGGCTGGCCGACCCGCGGTGGGACGACGGCACCCGGCTCGTGCTCGTCACCCGGGGTGCGGTCTCCACGGCAGCCGGCGAGGAGGTCACCGACCTCACCGGCGCCGCGGTCCGCGGCCTCGTCCGCTCCGCCCAGTCCGAGCACCCGGACCGCTTCCTGCTGATCGACACCGACGACCCGGCCGCCGTGGCCGGCCTGCTGCCCCGGGCACTGGCCGGAACGGAACCCCAACTGGCGATACGCGGCGGAGAGCTCCTCGCCGCCCGCCTCACCAGGGCCACCGTCGCCACGGACCCGAACCCGGGCCCGGACGCGCTCTCGGGCTCGGACCCGGACACACCGTCCGGTATCGCCGCGGCCGGGGGAACCGTCCTCGTCACCGGGGCCGGCGGCGCGCTCGGCGGCCTGGTGGCACAGCACCTCGTGACCGCGCACGGCGTACGGAACCTGCTGCTCGTCGGCAGGCGCGGCACGGACGCCCCGGGCCTGGCCGACCTCGCCGCCGACCTGCGCGGCCTCGGCGCCCGGGTGGACGTGGAGGCCTGTGACGTCGCCGACCGGGACGCGCTCGCCGCGCTGCTCGCCGGCATCCCCGCCGACCGCCCGCTGAGCGCGGTCGTCCACGCGGCCGGCGTCCTGGACGACGGGACGATCGAGTCGCTGACCCCGGGGCGGATGCGCTATGTCCTGCGCCCCAAGGTCGACGCGGCCCTCAACCTGCACAACCTCACCCGTGACCTCGCGCTGTCGGCCTTCGTCCTGTTCTCCTCCGCGTCCGCCACGGTCGGCAACGCCGGGCAGGGCAACTACGCGGCCGCCAACGCCTTCCTCGACGCGCTCGCCCAGCACCGCCGTGCCCTGAAACTGCCCGCCCAGTCGCTCGCCTGGGGCCTGTGGGCGCGCCGCAGCACCATGACCGGCACGCTCACCGCCGCCGACCTGCGGCGGATGTCCCGGGGAGGCACCGCGGCCATCGGCAGCGAAGAGGGCCTGGCCCTGTTCGACGCGGCGCTCACCCTGGACGAACCGCTGCTCGTCCCGGTCAAGATCGACCTCGGCCGGCTCCGGACGGCAGCCCGGACCGGACCCGTCCCGGCCCTGCTCGCCGCCCTGGTCCCCGGTACCGCACGCCGCCCCGCCTCCGGGGCGGACGCCGCCGAAGCGGACTCGCTGCGCCGCCGGCTGGCCGGCCTCACCCCGGAGGAACGCGTCGCCACCCTGCTCGACCTGGTACGGAGCCGGGTCGCCGACATCCTCGGCCACGGCGGACCCGAGGCCGTCGACCCGGACCAGGCGTTCAAGGACCTCGGCTTCGACTCGCTCACCTCCGTCGAACTCCGCAACCGGCTCGGCGCCGCCACCGGCCGCCGGCTGCCCGCCACCCTGGTCTTCGACCACCCCACCCCGGCCGCCGTCGCCGCCCACCTCACCGGGCGCCTGGTACCCGACGGGCCGGGCGACCCCGCCGGCACCGGGAAGGCCGCCGGGGCGCACCGCGCCGACCGGCCGGAGACACCGGACACGCCGGCTCCCGCCGCCGACATCAACGCCATGGCCGTCGACGAACTCGTCCGGATGGCCCTGGGCGGCGAACGTGACTGACCGACAGCCGCAGAAGGAGACGCCCAACCCCATGCCCACCGACACGGACCAGGTGGTCGCCGCCCTGCGCGCCTCGCTGGTGGACAACCAGCGCCTGCGGCAGGAGAACCGACGGCTCCGCGACGACTCCGCCGAGCCCATCGCCATCGTGGCGATGAGCTGCCGCTACCCCGGCGGCGTACGCACCCCGGAAGACCTGTGGGAGCTGCTGGTCAAGGAACGCGACGCGGTCTCGCCGTTCCCCACCGACCGCGGCTGGGACGTCGAGGGCGGCTTCGACGCCGACCCCGACGCCCCCGGCACCTTCTACGTCAGGGAAGGCGGCTTCCTCCACGACGCGACCGGCTTCGACCCCGGCTTCTTCGGCATCTCGCCGCGCGAGGCCCTGGCCATGGACCCGCAGCAGCGGCTGCTGCTGGAAGCGTCCTGGGAAGCGGTGGAACGCGCGGGCATCGACCCGGCGACCCTGCGCGGCAGCCGCACCGGCGTCTACACCGGAGTGATCTACAGCGAATACGGGTCCCGGCTCGGCCGGGTGCCCGACGAAGTGGAAGGCTTCCTCGGCACCGGCACCATCCCCAGCGTCGCCTCCGGCCGGATCGCCTACACCCTGGGCCTGGAAGGCCCGGCGGTCACCCTGGACACCGCCTGCTCGTCCTCCCTGGTCGCCGTCCACCTCGCCTGCCAGGGGCTGCGCTCCGGCGACACCACCCTCGCCCTGGCCGGTGGGGTGACCGTGATGTCCACCCCCGGCCTGTACGTCGGATTCAGCCGCCAGCGCGGCCTGGCACCCGACGGACGCAGCAAGTCCTTCTCGTCCGCGGCGGACGGAGCCGGGTTCGGGGAGGGCCTGGGCCTGCTCCTGCTGGAACGGCTCTCGGACGCCCGGCGCGCGGGGCACCCCGTCCTGGCCGTCATCCGCGGCTCGGCCGTCAACCAGGACGGCGCCAGCAACGGGCTGACCGCCCCGAACGGGCCCGCGCAGCAGCGCGTCATCAACGGGGCGCTCGCCCGTGCCGGACTCGACCCGTCCGAGGTCGACATGGTGGAGGCGCACGGCACCGGCACCGTCCTCGGCGACCCCATCGAGGCGCAGGCGCTCATGGCCACGTACGGGCAGGACCGGCCCGCCGGGCGGCCGTTGCGGCTGGGCTCGCTGAAGTCCAACCTGTCCCACACCCAGGCCGCCGCGGGCGTCGGCGGGGTGATCAAGTCGGTGCTCGCGATGCGGCACGGCGTGATGCCGCGCACCCTGCACGTCGACCGTCCCTCGCCCCAGATCGACTGGACCGAGGGGGCCGTCTCCCTGCTCACCGAGGCCGCCCCCTGGCCGGAGACGGGACGTCCGCGCCGGGCCGGGGTGTCCTCCTTCGGCGCCAGCGGCACCAACGCCCACGTCATCCTCGAACAGGCCCCGGCCGACCCGGCAGCCTCCGACGGGCCCGCCACGCCGGAACCGGTGCCCGCCGCCGTCCCCTGGATCCTGTCGGCGCGTACTCCGGATGCGCTGCGCGCCCAGGCGACGGCGCTGTACGAGCGGGTGGTGGCGGAACCGGGCCTGAGCGTGACGGACGTCGGCCACTCGCTGGCGGCGGGGCGTTCGCGGTTCGCGGAGCGCGCGGTGGTGGTGGGGGCGGACCGGGGCGAACTGCTGGCCGGTGTCGCCGCCCTGTCGCGGGGCGTGCGTGCGGCGGGCGTGACCGTCGGCAGCGGGCTGCCCCCGGGCCGTTCGGTGCTGGTGTTCCCGGGTCAGGGTTCGCAGTGGGTGGGGATGGCCGCGGAGCTGCTGGCCGAATCGGCTGTGTTCGCGGAACGGATGGCCGAGTGCGAGCGGGCTCTGGCGCCTTACGTGGACTGGTCGTTGGCGGAGGCGCTGGGTTCGGAGGCCCTGCTGGCGCGGGTGGACGTGGTGCAGCCGGTGCTCTGGTCGGTGATGGTGTCGCTGGCGGAGGTGTGGCGCGCGTTCGGCGTCGTTCCGGACGCGGTGGTGGGCCACTCCCAGGGCGAGATCGCCGCCGCGGTGGTGGCGGGTGGTC
This sequence comes from Kitasatospora sp. NPDC058048, assembly GCF_042885555.1. Taxonomy (NCBI): domain Bacteria; kingdom Bacillati; phylum Actinomycetota; class Actinomycetes; order Kitasatosporales; family Streptomycetaceae; genus Kitasatospora; species Kitasatospora sp. NPDC058048. The sequence goes on from NZ_JBHVRT010000007.1 coordinate 190,840, forward strand.
TGAGCCTGGAGGACGGGGCGCGGGTGGTCGCGTTGCGTTCCCGTGCCGTGGGTGCTCTGGCGGGCCGTGGCGGGATGGCGTCGGTGCCCCTGCCGGTGGACGTGGCACGGGAGCGCATCGCCCCGTGGGCGGGCCGGCTCTCGGTGGCGGCGGTGAACGGCCCGTCGTCGGTGGCGGTGTCGGGCGACGCCGACGCGGTCACGGCCCTGGTGGAGGAACTCCTGGAGGAAGGGGTGTGGGCGACTCGCATCGAAACCGACTTCGCGTCGCACTCCTCGCACGTGGAGGAGATCCGCGAGCGCCTGCTCTCCGACCTGGACGGGATCACCCCCCTCGCGGGTGCGGTGCCGTACTACTCCAGCGCGACCGGCGGCCTGCTGGACACGAAGTCCCTGGGCGCCGAGTACTGGTACCGCAACATCCGGCAGACCGTCGAGTTCGAGCGGGCGACCCGCTCGCTCCTCGCGGCCGGGCACCGCGTCTTCATCGAGTCCGGCCCCCAGCCCGCCCTGATGTACGCGATCGAGGACACGGCCGCCGACGCGGGCGCCCCGGAGACGCTGGTGCTCGACACCCTGCGGCGCGGGGCCGGAGGGCTCCGCCGACTCCAGCTCGCGCTCGCCGAGGCACACGTCCGGGGCCTGCGCGTCGACTGGGAGCGACTCTTCGCGGGAACCGGTGCCCAGCGGGTGGACCTGCCCACCTACGCCTTCCAACGACGCCGCTACTGGCTGGACGCCCTGCCGGCCGACCGGGACCAGGCGGCCACCGGCCAGTCCGCCGCGGACCACCCGCTGCTCGGCGCCGCGGTCGAACTGCCCGACGACGCGGGCACCCTCTTCACCGGCCGGCTCTCCTCGGCCACCCAACCCTGGCTCGCCGACCACGCCGTGGCCGGAGCCGTGATCCTGCCCGGCGCGGCCCTCGTGGAGCTGGCCGCGCACGTGGGCCGCCGCTTCGGCTGCGCCCTCGTGGAGGAGCTGACCCTCGCCGCCCCGCTGCTGCTGCCCGACGATCAGGCCGTGCAACTGCGCGTACGGGTGGGCGCCGAAGACGGCACGGGACGGCGCCCGGTGGAGTTCCACTCCCGGCCCGAGGCCGCCCCCGGCTCCGCCGACCGGCCCTGGACCCGGCACGCGACCGGCGCGGTCGGACCCCGGGACCCCTCGGCCGACCGGGACGACACGACCGAACCGGCCGGCACCTGGCCCCCGCCCGACGCGGTCCCCCTCGACGTGGACGAACTGTACGGGCTGCTCGAAACCCGGGGCGTCGCCTACGGCCCGGCGTTCCGGGGCCTGCGCGCCGCATGGCGCACCGCGGAGGCGATCCACGCCGAAGTGGCCCTGCCCGACGGCCTCCCCGCCGGCGGAGCGGGCGGCTTCGGCGTGCACCCGGCCCTCCTGGACGCGGCCCTCCAGACGACCGGTCTGCGCGAAGGCGCCGCGACCGCGGAGCCCGCCGACGGCGTCCCCCTGCCGTTCTCCTGGCAGCGCGTCGCGATCGAAACCTCCGACGCGCCGGTCCTGCGCGTCCGGCTGCGCCCCGACGGCCCGGACGCCGTCACCGCGCGGATCACCGATCCCTCGGGGCGCACGGTGGCGACGGTCGGCTCGCTCACCCTGCGCACGGCGTCCACCGCCGCACTGCGGGCGTCCTCCGGCTCCGTCTTCCACGTCGGCTGGACGCCGGTCACGGCCGGGCCCGGCCCGCGCCCGGTCACCCGCTGGGGCCTCCTCGGCCCGCGGGACGAGCGGCTGCTGCCGGCCGCCTTCCCCACCGAACCCCCGTCCGCGACACCCGACGCGATGCTGCTGACCTGCCCCCCGTCCGCCGACACCGTGACCGCGGACGCCCCCGCCCGGGACGCGGACCCCGCGGCGGTGCACGCGGTCGCGTCCGGGGTCCTGGACCGCGTCCAGGCCCACCTGGCCGACGACACCACGGCCCGGACACCCCTGGTGGTGCTCACCCGGGGTGCGACCGGCCCGTTCGGCGCGCAGTCGCAGTCGCAGTCGCAGTCGCAGTCGCAGTCGCAGCCGCAGCCGGCGGACCTCGGCGCGGCGGCCGTGTGGGGCATGCTCAGGGCCGCTCAGCTCGAACACCCCGACCGGTTCGTGCTGCTGGACGTCGAAGGGCCGGAGCCGGACGGTCTCGGCGACGCGCTCGCCGACCTGCTCGCCACGGGCGAACCACAGGCGGCCCTGCGCGGCGGCATCCTGTACGCGCCCCGACTGGTACGGCCGCCGGCCGGCACCGCCACCACGGCCACCGCCCCCGCCACCGCCCCCGCGACCGGCTCCCGGCCGGTCGGCGCGTTCGGGCCGGCCGAGGGGACGGTCCTGCTGAGCGGCGGCGGAGCTCTCGCGGCCGTCCTGGCGCGCCATCTGGTCGCCGCGCACGGGGTACGCCACCTCCTCGTGCTGAGCCGCCGCGGCGCCGGCGCCCCCGGCATGCCGGAGCTGACGGCGGAGCTGGCCGAGGCCGGAGCCGAACTGACCGCCCTCGGCTGTGATGTGTCGGACCGTCAGGCTCTGGCCGCCGCCCTGGCAGGCATCCCCGAACGCCATCCGCTGTGCGCCGTGGTCCACACCGCCGGAGTGCTCGACGACGGTCTGCTGGACGGGCTGACGGGGGAGCGGATGACCGCCGTCCTGCGGCCCAAGCTCGACTCCGCCCACCACCTCGACCGGCTGACGCGCGGAGCGGACCTCGCCGCGTTCGTCGTCTTCTCCTCCGCCGCGGGCGTGCTGGGCAGCCCCGGCCAGGCGTCCTACTCGGCCGCCAACGCCGCGCTCGACGCCCTCGCCGCGGAACGCCGACGGCTCGGGCTCCCCGGCCTGTCCCTCGCCTGGGGGCCCTGGGAGCGGGTGAGCGGAATGACGGCGGAGCTCGGCGGCGCCGAACGGCAGCGCATCGACCGGCGCGGCGCCCGCGGACTCTCCGACCAGGAGGCCATGGCCCTGCTGGACACCGTGAGCGCCCCGGACGCCGCCCCGCCGGGAGACGGGAGCCCCGTCGTCCTGGCCCACCTCGACCTCACCGTGCGCGGCGACGGCCCGGTGCACCCGATGCTGCGCTCCCTGGTCCGGCGCAGCCCGACCGCGACGACCGGGGCGAAGGGGACGCCGACCGCCGCCGCAGCGCTGCGGCACCGGCTCGACGCCGCCGCCGACGAACAGGGACGCGAGCTGGTCCTGCGCGAACTCGTCCTCGCCGAGGCCGCCGAAGTCCTCGGCCACACCGACTCCGGGGCGCTGTCCGCGACGGTGCCCTTCCTCTCCGTCGGATTCGACTCGTTGACCGCGGTCGAACTCCGCAACCGGCTGGCCGCCGCCACCGGACTGCGGCTACGGCCCTCCGCCGTCTTCGACAGCGGCACCCCCGCCGCGCTCGCGGCGCGCCTCGCGGCCGAGGCCCGGGCGGAGGACACCCCCCGGCCCGGAACGGCACCCGCAGCCGGAACCGGAGCAGCCGCGCCCGACGCCGACACCGCCGACACCGACCCGGTCAGCGTGCTGTTCCGCCAGGCCTGCGCACTCGGCCGGATCGACGAGGGCATCGCCCTGCTCAAGAACGCCTCCGCCCTGCGCCCGGCCTTCCACAGCGGCAGTGACCTCGCGGCCACCGGCACCGGCCCGCGGCTGCTGCGCCTGAACGAGCGCGCCGACGCCCCCGTACTCGTCTGCTTCGGCTCCATCGTCGCGCTCGGCGGCGCCCATCAGTACGCCCGCTTCGCCGCCCGCTTCCGGGACCGCTACGCCGTCGCCGCCCTCGACGCCCCCGGATTCGTCCCCGAGGAGGAACTGCCCGCCGACATGTCGGCCCTGCTGGACTTCCAGGCGACGACACTGCTCCGGGAACTGCCCGGACGGACGCTCGTGCTGGCCGGCTCCTCCTCCGGCGGCACGCTCGCCCACGGCGTGGCCGCCGCGCTGGAACAGCGCGGCGAGGGCCCGGCGGCCGTGGTGCTCCTGGACACCTACCTCTCCGACAACCAGGGCATCACCCAGTTCAACGACGTCCTGCTGGGCGGCATGTTCGCCCGCGAGGACCGGGCGGCCCCGATGGACGGGGCCCGGCTGACCGCGATGGGCGGCTACTTCCGTCTGCTCGACGACTGGAAGCCCCCGGCGGTCCGCGCCCCGCTGCTGCTGGTCCGCGCCTCCACCCCGCTCGGCCGCCCGTCCGCCGAAGCCGGCGACTGGCGCTCGACCTGGGCCGGCGCCGACACCGTCGTCGACGTCCCCGGAGACCACTTCTCGATCATGGAACAGCATGTCGCGACCACCGGCGACGCCGTCGCCGACTGGCTCGACAGCACCCTCCGCACCCCCGGTGCCCGGTGAAAACGAAGGAGAACCCGTTGACCACAGCCCCGTACGACGATTCCCCCCCGCGACAGGCCCTCACCGTGCTGGGAGCCGGGGTGATGGGCGTCGGAATCACCGTCCTCGCCCTCGGACACGGCCTGCCGGTCCACCTGGTCGACATCGACCGGGAACGGCTCGACCGGGCCGCGGACCTGATCGACGGCGAACTCCGGCTGGCCGAACTGATGGGTGCCCTGCCCGACGGGACGCCCCTCGGCGCCCTGGCCACCGGCACCTCGCTCAAGGCCGCCGCCGGAGCCACCGCCGTCGTCGAGGCGGTCACCGAGAACGCCGCGATCAAGGCCGCCGTCCTGTCCGAGGTCTCCGGACTGGTCCGGCCCGGAACCCTGCTGATCACCAACACCTCCTCCATCCCCGTCGACGAACTGGCCGGGGCCCTGGAACGGCCGGAGGAACTGGTCGGCACCCACTTCATGAACCCGCCCTACCTGATCGGAACCACCGAAGTGGTCCGCGGCGCCAGGACCGGGGACGCCGCGATGGCCGCCGTGGCGGCCCTGCTCACGGCGCTGCGGCGGCGGGCGGTGGTCGTCCGGGACGCACCCGGCTTCGTGACCAGCCGCATCCTGCACCCGATGATCAACGACGCGGCCCGGGTCGTGGGCGAGGGCACGGCGAGCGCCGAGGACGTCGACGCCCTGATGCAGGGCTGCCTGGGACACCCCACCGGCCCGCTGCGCACCGCGGACCTGATCGGCATCGACAACCTCGTCGACTCCCTCACCGTGCTCCACGAACGGACCGGCGACGACGGCTGCCGCCCCACCGAACTGCTGCTCCGGCTGGTCCGCGAGGGCCGGCTGGGCCGCAAGTCCGGGCGCGGCTTCTACGACTACACCTGATCACCCCGACCGATCACCCCGAAGAGGAGACGGCCATGACCGCAGCGAACACGCCCAACACCCACGACCTGGAGAAGGAACTGCTGGGATTCCTGGAAGGACGCACCGGAACCGCCTGGGACGCCGACACCGACCTGTTCGGCGCCGGCGGCCTGTCGTCCCTCTTCGCCATGCAGGTGGTGGTGCACCTGGAGAAGACCTACGCCATCGCCGTCCGCGGCGCGGACCTGCGGCTGGACAACTTCCGCACCGTACGGCGGATGGCGGAGCTGGTGGACCGCCTCCGGGTGCCCGCCGCCGGGGGCCAGCATGGGTGAGGACCTGAGCAGCGCGATGACCTCCGTCACCCTGCGGGTCGGCGACCTGGCGGGGGAGTGGGACCGGACCGGCCTCATCCCGCCGGACCTGCTCCGCGAACTGGGCGCCGAGGGCCGACTGTGCGCCGAAGTCCCGGAGCAGTACGGCGGCTGGGGGCTCGGCAGCATGCACAGCGGCGCGTACACCGCCCACGTGGGAGGCCTGTGCAGCTCGCTGCGCAGCGTGATGACCTCCCAGGGCATGGCGGCCTGGACCATCCAGCGCCTGGGCACCGCCGAGCAGGCGGCCGCCCACCTTCCCCGGCTGACCGGCGGCGCACTGGCGGCGGTCGGCTTCAGCGAGCCCGGCGCCGGCAGCGACCTCGCGGCGATGACGACGACCGTCCGCCGCGACGGTGACGCGGTCGTCGTCGACGGACACAAGAAGTGGGTGACCGCCGCCCACTACGCCGACCTGCTGGTCATCGTCGGCCGCTACGAGGACGGCGCGGCGGCCGTGGTGGTGCCCGCCGACACGCCCGGCGTCCGGATCGAGCGGATCGACGACCCGCTCGGCTGCCGCGCGGCCGGACACGCCGACGTCCACCTCGACGGGGTGCGGCTGCCGGCCGACAGCGTCCTGGGCGGTCACGGACTGCCGCCCGCCCTGCTGGTGACGACCGCGCTGGCCTACGGACGGATGTCCGTCGCCTGGGGGTGCGTGGGCATCCTGCGGGCCTGTCTGGCGGCGGCCACCGCGCACGCCGCCGGACGGGAGCAGTTCGGCAGACCGCTCGCGGAGCACCAGCTCGTCGCCGGACACCTCGCCGACCTCTACACGGCCGAGCAGGTGGCCGCGCGGGTCTGCGAGCACGCCAGCCGCTGCTGGGACGAAGGGTCGCCGGACCAGGTGGTGGCGACCGTACTGGCCAAGCACGTCGCCGCGACCCAGGCCGCCCGGGGCGCGGCGACGGCCGTCCAGGTACTGGCCTCGGCCGGGTCCCGGGACGGGCACGCGGTGGCCCGGGCGTACCGGGACGCCAAGCTGATGGAGATCATCGAGGGCAGCAACGAGCTGTGCCGGCTGATGCTGGCACAGCACGCGCTCTCCGCTCCGGGGGCACCGTGATGCGGGCCCGCAGCCGACGAGACGAGGAAGGACGACATGGCTGATACCGTCAAGTGCCTGGTCTGGGACCTGGACGACACCCTCTGGCAGGGCACCCTGCTGGAGGACGGCGAGGTGCACCTGCCGGACGAGGTGCGCAAGGTGGTGATCGAGCTCGACTCCCGCGGCATCCTCCAGTCCGTCGCCAGCCGCAACGACCACGAGCACGCCTGGGCCCGGTTGGAGGCGTTCGGCCTGGCCGAGTACTTCGTCCTGCCGGAGATCGGGTGGGGCGCCAAGTCCGAGTCGGTGCGCCGGATCGCCGACCGGCTGAACTTCGCGCTCACGGCCATCGCCTTCGTCGACGACCGGCCCGCCGAACGCGCCGAAGTGGCCTTCCACCTGCCCGACGTGCGGTGCTACCCGGCCGAGCAGGTCCTCGCTCTCCCCGAACTCGCCGAGTTCACCCCCGCGACCAGCACCGTCGACTCCCGGCGGCGGCGCCAGATGTACCAGGCGGGCTTCCTCCGCGAGGCCGAGCGGGCGGCCGCGCCCGGCCCCGACGAGGAGTTCCTGCGCTCCCTGGACCTGCGGATGCGCATCGGCCGGGCCACCGGCGAGGAGCTGTCCCGGGTCGAGGAACTCACCCTGCGCACCAGCCAGATGAACGCGACCGGGGTCCACTACCCGGACGCGGTGCTGCGCGGCCTGATCACCGACCCCCGGCACGAGGTCCTGGTGGTCACCCTCACCGACCGGTTCGGCCCGCACGGCGCGGTCGGCGTCCTGCTGCTGGAGCGGCACCCGGGCCTGTGGCACCTCAAGCTGCTCGCCACCTCCTGCCGGGTCGTCGCCTACGGCGCCGGTGCGACCCTGCTGAACTGGCTGGCCGACGCCGCCGCCCGGTCCGGAGTCCATCTGGTCGCGGACTTCCGGGCGACCGAACGCAACCGGATGATGGAGATCGCCTACCGGTTCGCGGGCTTCGAGGGCCTGGACGAAGCCCCGTGCCCGTGCGCCGCCGTCCTCGCGCCGGCTCCGGAGGACACCGGACTCCAGCGCCTGCACCTGGTTCCCGGCCCGCGCGTGGTGTCCACCGTCATGAGCGTGGACGCACCCGACCTGAAGGTGCCGGAAGGGGGCCCGGGAACGTCGTGACCGCCGCGGGGCCCGGCGCTCCCGGGCCGGAGCCCGGTGCGCCGGGCCCCGGCCCGCGGTCCTCAGCGCTTGCGGACGAGTGTGATCCCGTCGGCCATCACCAGCAGCGACAGCTCCACCCGGGGGTCCTCGAGCAGCAGCTGGTTCAGAGCCCGGACCCCGGCGGTCTCCGGGTCCACGGCGGCCGGATCGGCGACCCGGCCGAAGAAGAGGGTGTTGTCGACCACGATCAGACCGCCGGCGCGCAGCAGCGCCAGCGAACTCTCGTAGTAGCGGACGTAGTTGCTCTTGTCCGCGTCGATGAACACCAGGTCGAAGCTCTCCGGCCCGCGCTCCGCCAGCAGCGCGTCCAGGGTCGCGGTGGCATCGCCGATCCGCAGGTCGATCCGCGAGTCGACCCCGTCCCGCTTCCAGAAGTCGGCGCCGATGGCCGGCCACCGGTCGTCGATGTCGCAGGACACCAGCACCCCGTCGGCCGGGAGGGCGCGGGCCATGCACAGGGTGCTGTAGCCGGTGAAGGTGCCGATCTCCAGCACCGCCCGCGCCCCCGTCAACCCGACCAACAGGGCCAGCAGTTGGCCCTCCTCCGCCATCACCTGCATGGCGGTCCCGCCCGGCAGGTCCGCGGTGGCCTCCCGCAGCTCCCTGAGCAGATCGTCGTCACGGAGGGAGACCTCCCGGACGTAGGCGAGCAGGTCGTGGGTGGCTTCTGTCTGGTGGGCCATGGCGCGGAGGTCCTCTCGGAGGAGATCGGATTGAAGGAGATCGGGTCGAAAAGTATCGGGGGAAGGGGGACTGGGCCGCCGGGTGCCCGTCGCCGGGCCGTCGGGACGGTCACCCGGCGCGCATGTACGGGTGACCGTGCTGCCGTACGGCGACCGCCTGCGCCCGCTCGCGGGCGTACGCCCGCAGCAGCGCGTCCAGCCGGTAGCGGCCCCCCGCCGGCGCACCCAGCAGATTCGCCTCGACCAGGGCGTCCAGGGCCTCCTCGGCCTGCGCCTCGGAGCAGCCGAACATCACCGCGACCCTACTGCTGGAGACCGAAGACGCTCCGGCAGTCCCCAGCGCGGTGAACACCTCGGCCGGGTCGACCGCGGCCGGAGCCGTCCGCCGGAGCCCGGCGTGCTCGGCGTCGAGGCAGGGCCGGACACCGAGGTCGCCCGCGCACAGTTCGTCCAGCAGCTGCGGGGCCTCCGTGAGCCGTTGGGCGAAGCGGCCGATGCTCCAGTGCGGGCGCTCCAGCAGCCGGGTCCCCGCGATCCGGATCGCCAGCGGCAGGCCCGCGCAGACCGTCAGCACCGAACGGGCCGACCGCGGTTCGGCACCCACCCTGGCCGGGCCGACGATGCTGCCCAGCAGCTCCAGCGACCCGGCCTCGTCCAGCGGGCCGAGCAGAATGGGGCACGCCCCCTCCAGATCGGCCAGCCGCCGTCGGCTGGTCACCAGCAGCCTGCTGCCCCCGCTACCCGGTATCAGTGGCCGCACCTGCGCGGTGCTGGAGGCGTTGTCGAGTACCACCAGCAGACGGCGGCCCGCGGTGAGCGAGCGGTAGAGGCTCTCCCGTTCCGGCTCCTCCTCGGGTATCTCGTCCCGGGGCACACCGAGGTCCGCCAGGAACCGCGGCAGCACCGCCCGGGCGGTCAGCGGCCGCGCGGCTCCGCCGAGATCCGCGTAGAGCTGGCCGTGCACCGAGGAACCGCGCACGGCGTGCGCCGCTTGCAGGGCCAGCGCGCTCTTGCCGACACCGCCCCGGCCGGTCACCACCGCCGTCGCCACCATGCCCGCGGGCATCGTGCCGGTCGTGAGGAAGTGCTGCAGCCGCGCCAGCGCACCGGAGCGGGCCGACAGCGGCAGCGGCACCGAGGGCAGCTGCGCCGGGCTCGGCCAGCAGGACCATTCCCGGGCAGCGGCCGGCGCCGGCGCGACGGCCGCCTCCGGGGCCTTTTCGGGCTGCTCCAGCGGGTCGGGCGCGCGGGGCCGGTCGTGGGCCGAGAGGATGTGCCGGTGGACCTCGCGCAGATCGGTGCTCGGCTCGGCGCCGAGCTGCTCGACGAGCAGTGCCCGGGTGCGCTGGTAGAGGTCCAGGGCCTCCGACTGCCGTCCCGAGCGGCCCAGCGCCAGCATCAGCTTGCCCACCAGGGCCTCCCGTAAGGGGTGCTTCCGCACCAGCCGTACCAGCTCCGGCACGACCTCGGCGTGCCGCAGCAGCGCCAGCTCCGCGTCGAACCGCAGCTCCAGGGTCTGCAGGCGAAGCTCCTGGAGGTAGCGGCCCTCCACATCGCGCAGCGTCTGCGACGGGATGTCAGCCAGCGGCTCCTCGCGCCACAGGGCGAGCGCCTCGGCCAGCTCGGCGGAGGAACCTTCCAGGTCTCCGCGCTCGGCCAACTCCGCCGCGCGCCGGCGGTGGGCCGTGAACTGCCCGAGATCGCTCTCGTGCTCGCCGAGTTCGAGCACGTAGCCGGGCGCCCGGGTGAGGATCCGGGCGGAGGCGTGCTCGCCCAGCGACTGCCGCAGGCGCATCACATAGGTGCGGACGGTCGCGGCGGCACTCGGCGGCGGGGCGCCGTCCCAGACGTACTCGGCGATCCGGTCGACCGAGATCACCCGGTTGGCGTTGAGGAGGAGCGCTGCCAGGACCACGCGCTGCCTCGGCGCCGACACGTGCACCTCACGCGCGTTCAGCCGGACGGAAAGCGGACCCAGCAACAGGAAGTTCAACGGAGTCCTCTTCATCGCACGACCGGTGGGCAAGACTGCCTCCAGCGTCTTGGGTGGCTGTGTACGGGTCAACGCGGTCCTGTCGTATCTAGATGTATTCCTAGAGTGCGGCTCTTGCGCTCATGTCGGGTTTACGCTGCGCGGCACCATCACGGCGGTCGGGACCAGGCCCGCCCACCACGGCCCACCGGCCGGTGAAACCGATCGCTGCCGCACCGCCGTCGACCGGGGGTGACGCGCGCCGCCGGCGCGGCCTGGAACATCCCCTCCGGCAGCGGACCCTCCGGTTCCGCGTCGATGCCGCGGAGGTCACCGACGGCGTGCAGCCCTGCCATGAGGTGCCCTCGCCTCCTCGGTCGGATCCGCGGTGCGCGGTCCGGCCGGACCGTTGCTGCCGAGTCGGAGCCAGGTAAATCCCACAGGATTGCTCCGCACCGCAACGTTCTCACCATTCACCAGGAGAGATGGCCGGAATTGAACCCGGACAGGAACGGCCGGGCGCGATCAGGCGCGTACTTGCTGACATTCCGAGGGGTATGGCAGGGTGTCATATGCGGTGTCCGTGACTCGCTCGCCGGCCGCCGTCGATCGGGACTCCCCGTATTAGCGCGCACCAGGCAGCCTGCCGGTGCGGATGCTGTCCCACTCGATCACCACACCCCGCCCGTCGGCACTGCGCGGATTTCGAAGGGAATGAAAGGCCGCTATGACCTCCCTCTCTTTGGACAGCGACCTGTGGTGCCGTCGCTTCCACCCCTCGCCCATGGCCACGCGCCGACTGGTCTGCTTTCCGCACGCCGGCGGCTCGGCGAGTTTCTACCTCCCGGTATCCGCCGCACTGTGCGGCCCGGTCGACCTCCTGGCCGTGCAGTACCCCGGCAGGCAGGACCGCCGGAAGGAAGCCGGGGGCCGGGACCTGCACCGCATGGCCGACGAAGTGTCCGAAGCGCTGCGCCGCTGGGACGACCTCCCCCTGACTCTCTTCGGGCACAGCATGGGCGCGCTCGTCGCTTTCGAGGTGGCCCGGCGGATCGAGCGCACGGGCGGCCGGATCGACCACCTCTTCGTCTCCGGCCGCAAGGGGCCGTCCGCGGACCGGCCCGAGCACACCCACCCACTCGACGACGAGGGCATCGTGGCCGAGGCCAAAGCCATGGGCGGCACCGACGCACGGCTCCTGGAGGACGAGGAACTGCTGCAGATGGTGCTGCCCGCGCTGCGCGGCGACTACCAGGCCCTGCGGGCCTACCGGGTCGACCGTGACGCCGCGGTCACCTGCCCGGTCACCGCCGTGGTGGGGGACCAGGACCCCTGGACGCCGGTCCCCGAGGCCGGGCGCTGGCGCGACCGCACGATGGGTGCCTTCGACCTCAAGGTCTTCCCCGGCGGGCACTTCTACCTCAGCAGCCGGGCGAACGAGGTGACCGGCATGCTCCGCGACCACCTCGCCGGCACGCTGCGCACCTGAGAGCACGGACGACAGGGAAGGGGGGACCGAGAAGTGACACTGTCAGCGACCTCTGAGGAGATCAAGCCCGCGCAGCGGCCGGCGCGGTCCGAGTCCGCCGCCCGTCCGGCGGACGGGGGCCCTGCCCGCGGCGCGGGCGTCCGGCGGCTGACCGACGTGGACGTCCGCATCCTGGAAGGCGTCGCGGTCGGCATCTCGACCGCCCGGCTGGCGGCATCGCTCTATCTGAGCCCGCAGGGCATCGAGTACCGCATCGGGCTGATGATGCGCCATTTCCAGGCCGCGAACCGGCCCGCTCTGGTCTCCCGGGCGCACTCCCTCGGAGTGTTGAGCGTCGGGACATGGCCACCTCGCGTTCTCCCGGAATTCCTTGAGTCCTAGAAGAGGGCGGGGCGCACTGTTCCCTGATCTCCCCCCGTGAGTTTCCTGTCGGAGGCGGGTCGAAAAAGTTCATTCCGAAGGCGGGGAATGCACTCCGCCGGTATGCTGGCAGATATTTTCCCAGATCCGGATACCGTATGGATATCGTGCCGCAAGACGGGTTCCCGATCCGGTCGAACGCCGGATTCTGCGGCATTGTGCTGTCGGTCCCACGTCTGCTGCACGACGCCTGGGCCGCACCGCCGTCCCCTCCTTTCACATTGTTCACAGGAGTGGTCACGAGTTCGGGGTACCTGTTCGGCGGCGGCGTCGGGACCGAGCCGCGCGGCCCGGAGCTCCACCGGACCTACGAGGTCGTGCGGGGCCGGCACGAGCAGGGCTCCGGGACACCGGGCTGACGGTCGGAGAGCTCCCGGAGGAAGGCCTCCCGACCGCCCGGGAGGAGCGCCGGAGCCCGGCACCCGGAGGCCCCGACGGAGCGGCTGCCGGCGAGGAACTCCCCGAAACGGCTCTGCCCGGATCGCCCGCACACCGCCCCTCGGATGCCTGACGGCCCATCAAGAGCTGTCGGCGCGGCACGCCTTGGCCTCTCCTCAGTCGATGCAGAACTCATTGCCCTCGATGTCCTGCATCGGGATGCACGCGTCGTTGCCGTCGTACAGCGTCCGCACGTGTACCGCGCCGAGCGGGACCAGCCGTGCGCATTCGGCCTCCAGCGCGGCCAGCCGCTCCGCACCCACCAGCCCGGTACCGACCCGCACGTCGAGATGCAGCCGGTTCTTGGCGGCCTTGCCCTCGGGAACGCGCTGGAAGTACAACCGCGGCCCCACGCCCGACGGATCGACGCAGGCGAACCACGCGTCCCGCCGCTCGGCCGGCTGCGCGCTCCTGTAGTCCTCCCACGTGGCGAACCCCTCCGGTGGCGGCGGCACGACATACCCGAGCACCTCGCACCAGAAACGGGCGAGGCGCTCGGGTTCCGCACAGTCGAAGGTGACCTGGAACTGCTTGATCGATGACATCGGCCCACCCTATGGCCTGTCTTCAAACCCCCGCCTGCGGGGCGACGCCGGGGCACGCACCTCGCCGCGTTGTCGTCGGTCGCCAATGGCCCCCAGCCTGGCGGCCGGGAGGTGCCCCCACCGCAGTGGCTCCGCCCCCAGCCTTCGGCCGGGAGGTGCCCCCACCTCCGCCTTGCGATGCACGCACCCCAACGCCGCCCCGCCCGCCCTCCGGGCGGACGACGGGAGTTTGAAGACAGGCCATAGTGGCGCGCACCGCCCACCGGGCCCCCTGGCGGCCGTCGATCGTTCCGCTTCTCGTCGGGGACGCCGGGCCCTGCGGTGGGATCAGATCGTGCGCTTCAGGTAGGCCTCGATCTCGTCGGCGGCGCGGGTGGCACCGCCCGCTTCCCGGGTGAGCCGCTGCGCCTCGGCGCCCCGCTCCCGCACGGCCGCGTCGGCGGCCACCTCGGTGATCGCGGCCCGCAGCAGGCTCACGTCGGCCTCCGCCGGCAGCAGTTCCCGGCCGAGGCCCAGCTCGGCCACCCGCGCGGTGTTGGCCGCGACGTCCGGCCAGGACGGCACTGCGAGCATCGGGCAGCCGGCGTCCAGGGACTCCAGCACGCCGCCCATGCCGCCGTGGGTGATCACCAGCCGGGCGTGCCGGAGCACCGCCAGGTGCGAGACCCAGCGGTGGACCTCGACGTTGTCCGGCAGCGGACCGAGGTCGGCCGGGTCCATCCCTTCGCCGACCGAGACGACGGCGTGCCAGGGCAGCTCGGCGAAGGCGTCCACGCACAGCCGGAAGAACTCCGGATGCTTGTTGTGCACGGTCCCCATCGAGACCAGCGCCACCGGCAGGCCGCTCGCCGGGGGCTGCCACTCCCCCAGGAAGGAGCGGTCCGCGAGGCACGGTCCGACGAAGGCGAAGCGCTCGTCGAAGCTCTCGCCGTGCGGCTGGAAGAACCGCGGCACGTGGACGAGGTTGAGGGCCTCGGTGCGCATCATGAACTCGTGCGCCGGCTCGTCGATGCCGTGCGAGGCCAGCAACTCGGCCATCCGCCCGCCGAATTCGACCAGCACCTCCTCGGTGAGCGGGACCGCGCCGTCCGCCTCCATCATCTGCTGCACGAAGGAGTAGGTGTCGTTGGAGGCGAAGAACGGCGTCGACTGGACGGCCGGGAGCCCCCAGGTGTGGGCCAGTACCCGGCCGGCCTGGAAGGCCACGGCGTCGTAGACCACCGCATCGGGCCTGGCGTCGCCGAACCACTCCTGGACCGCGCGCAGGATGGCGATGTTCTCGTCCAGGAAGATCAGCGGGGTGCGCCCGTTCTCGGGACCGCCCACGCTGTCCAGCGGCTGGGTGGAGTCGTAGCGCAGGTGTTCGGCGCCGACCTCGGCCAGGGCCTGGGCGAAGTCGTCGACGGCCGCGTAGGTGACCCGGTGCCCGCGGCGTACCAGTTCACCGACGACCGCCAGGGTGGGGAAGACATGGCCGTGGGCCGGGATGTTGACCATCAGGATGTGGCTCACTGCTACTCCTTCGGTATCGGGAGGAGGAACGAGGGAAGAGGGAAGCAAGAAGCGCGATGTGGGAGGGGGAAGGGGCGCGGCAGGCCGCGCGGCTCAGCTGGGGTCCTGGTCCGGGCCGGCCTCGGGCTGCGGCTCGGACTGCAGCTCGGCGGCCCACTGGGCGCCCGCGATCTCCTCGGCGCTCAGCTGCCGGCGCGGGATCCAGGCGGGGACGGTGCCCTCCTCGTTGCGGCCTTTGTCGAGGATCGCCAGGTTGTGGTAGAAGTGCGCGCCGGCCAGCGTCCGGTCGGTCCCGCTCGGGCGGTGCGCGGTCGGCGGCTCGTGCTCCTCGTGGTTGAGGCCGTCGAGCAGCTGCTTGAGGAAGCCCATGCTGGTGGTCGGGTCGTCGAGCCGCTCCGAACTGCCGCCGTAGCCCGGCCAGTAGGAGGTCTGCAGGTCCTCGATCACATAGAGCCCGCCCGGGACCACGTGCGGGAAGAGCGCGCCGAAGGCGGCGATGACGTCCGGGCAGTAGTGGCTGCCGTCGTCGATGACGATGTCGATCGGCCCGATCCGCTCGGCCAGCGCGGTGAGGAAGGCCGGGTCCGCCTGGTCGCCCTGGACGGTGTGGATCCGCTGCTCGCGCAGCGCCGTCTTGTCGTAGACGTCGACCCCGTAGACGAGGCCCCGCCGGAAGAAGCGCTTCCACATCCGCAGCGAGCCACCGCCCGCCGCCGGGTCGGCGTAGCCGCCGATCCCCAGCTCCAGGATGGTGAGCGGCCGGTCCCGCAGCGGGGCGAAGTGCCGGGCGTAGTGCTCGGTGTAGTAGTGCAGCCCCCACTTGTCCGAACCGTGGCGCAGCGACAACTCGGCCAGGTCGAGCGGCTGTTCCGCCAAGCCGCGGAGCAGCTGCTGGACGACCGGGAAGCCCGCCAGCGCGGGCATCAGCCGAGCCGGGTCCTCGATGCCGTGCCAAGTGATCCGGGGCGTGCGGTGGCCTGCGGTGTGCCGGGCGCCGAAGACGGCGCGGGCCAGGTCGAGCAGGTCCAGCTCGACGGTGGCGCTGGGCTCGTCGGCCGGCCCGGTGCGGTGCTCGGCCTTGGGGCCGGTCAGCAGGTGGTGCCGGAGCACCTGGCCGTCGAAGGCGAGCTCGAACTGCACCACCGCCGCCGCGGCGGCGAGTTGCTCGCTCAGGTCGGCCCGGCTGAGCAGTTCGTCCACCAGGTCGGCGGCCGTCTGCTCGGCGCCCGCCGACCTGATCACCGCCGCAAGCTGCTCCTCGGGCCCGTCCGCCGCCAGGATCAGGGCGCGGATCCGGCGCAGGTCGGTCTCGTGCGGGTCCGAGTCGTGGTCCGACGGGCTGTTCACGTGCCGGCCGTTCTCGTGCTGTCCGGTGAAGGCGGTCATGCGTGAGCCTTTCCACGAGGGAGTCGAGAGGAAGGGGAACGGAGTGGGGCTTCTTCCAGGCCGGGGTGACGCCGTCGGTCATCGCCGGCGGCGGGATCTCCACCCGACCGGGGAAGAGGGCGTTGTCCGCCACGATCGGACCGCCGGGCACCGAGTTCACGGCGGGACGCCGCTGCCACTCTCAGCTACTGGATCGACACGTCGTGAATCTAGGTGCGCATCCCTCCCGCCACAAGCACGACCTGGGGCCACCGGGCGCCGAGTGCGGGAAACGAGCCAGAATCGGGGCACCGCTGTTCCGCATGTTTGGACCCGTCACCCCGGTGTCGTTCGTGGCAGCGGCGGAGTCGGTGATCGTCGGGCGACCGGGCCCCGGCCCCGGATCCACCGGCCCCGCGGCCGGCCCCGGGCGGCACCGTCCCGCCGGCCGGGTCGGCCCGCAAGCACACGAGGGGCGGTTCCACCCCCATGACCAGTGACCGAGCCGCCCGGGTCCGGCCCGGCCCCGAGGCCGGAGCGCCGTAGGTTCGGCCCCCGAGTCCGCACTGTGGATCGTGGCCGAGTACGACGCCGCCGGGAACGAGAAGGGCGCGATCCCGCGGATGCCGGTGATCTCGATGCAGTCGTCGTCCCGGCCGGGCTGTGTGCCGGGCCGGGAGCCGGTGGAGCGGTCGGCCGCCCCGGACCCGATCCCCCCGGCTGCAGGCCCTACTGCGGGGTGGGGGCGGTCAGCGGGGCGAAGGTCTGTCGGAGGTCGACGACCGTGGTCGGGCCCTTCACCCAGGCGAGCGGGGCATGGTGCACCCGGACCCCGGCCGGTTCCCGGAGCAGCGCCTCACCGGCCGTGTTCTGCGGCCACTCCACCGAGCCGGTGGCGGTCCGTGCGGGGACGAGCCAGTAGTCGCCCCGGGTGTACGCGCCGCCCGGTCGGAAGTACACCTGGACGCCGTCCTCCAGGTCGAGCCAGGCGCCCTCCTTGAGCTGCAGGGCGCCGCCGGCCAGCGGCAGGGCGTCCCGGCCGCGGGGGGCCCGGTGGTCCCAGCGGCGCAGGAAGGGGTGG
Organism: Kitasatospora sp. NPDC058048; assembly: GCF_042885555.1. Lineage (NCBI taxonomy): Bacteria > Bacillati > Actinomycetota > Actinomycetes > Kitasatosporales > Streptomycetaceae > Kitasatospora > Kitasatospora sp. NPDC058048. The sequence goes on from NZ_JBHVRT010000007.1 coordinate 208,185, forward strand.
CGCTCGGCCAGCCGCCCGACCTCCGGTACCGGTTCGGCGGACAGCCGCACCCGGCGCCCGGGCAGGTCGGTCTCCTCCACCTGGAGCAGGTTCGCTGCCTCGCTGCGGCTGACGTACGCGCTGTCCGCGACCTCGACCCAGTCTCCGACCGAGAGGCTGAGCTTGTCGTCGTCGCCCAGCGTGGTGAGGTCGACCCAGACGCCCTCGATCGAGGCGATCGGCAGGACGACCGAGCCGTTCTCCCGGGACCACTTGAACGTGGCGCAGCCCTCCGCCGAGCCGCCGTGGTGGACCTCCACCCGGTACAGCTGGTTCTCCGGGCCCCGGTAGCCGGCCTCGGGGTGGGCCAGGCACGGGTCCTCGCTCGCCCGCTCCGGCCGCCTGGCGCGCGCGGCCAGCAGTCCGCCCGGCCGCTCGTGCGCCTCGGCCCACGCGTCGAAGGCCTCCCGCACCCGGGACGCCCCGCCGTCCGGAACGCTCAACTCCGAGGCGGGCAGGGCGAGTACCTGCCAGACGAGCTTGGCCCGGGCCGCCGTGTCGGGCATCGCCGCACCGAGCGCGACCTCGCGGATCTCCGGGTCCTCGACGGCGGTGACGCTGCGCTCCCAGACCTTCAGGTAGACCAGGAACGGGAACTCGCCGGGCAGCCGGTCGCCGTCGCGCTCCTGGTCCCGGTAGGCGTCCGGCTGGTCCCAGTACGTCCAGCCGGCGGGCGCCTCCCGGGCGTCGCCGCCGTTGCCCTGGCCGCCGTCGTCGGGCACGGCGATGCCGGGCTCGGGCCGGTCGGCCTCGCACAGGATGCCGTCCACGTAGTAGCGGCCGCCGCCGATGGTGAGGTCGTCCACGTCGTGGTTGCCCGGCACGTAGCCGATCGCGAATCCGGCCGCCCCGGCCGGTCCGCCGCGGCGGCCGATCAGGTCGGCGGCGAGCGCGCGCAGCTGGTACCGCTCGATCGCGGCCTGTTCGTTGGCGTCGGCGTCGAGCTGGACCCGGCCCTGCTGGGTCAGCACCGCGGAGTAGTGCTTGCCGGGCCGGAAGGTCAGGCGCGAGAAGTCTGCGTGCACGGTTTGCCTCTCGGAGTCATCGGGGCGGGTCAGGAGACGAAGAAGATCCCGGCGTCGGTGCCGGCCGGGGTGTACTCGGCCAGCCGCGCCCGCAGGTTGTCCTCGCGCTGGGGCTGGAACAGGTCGTGGAAGGCGCCGAGTTCGGAGCGGTCCTCGGCACCGCGGGTGATCTCCGGCGCGCACCCGGCGGCCAACTGCCCGTAGCCGGGCGTGCCGTAGCGGAGGCTGGTGAACAGCGGGCGGACCCGCTCGGCCTCCAGCTCGCGCAGCCGGGCGGCCTGCGCCGGGTCCAGTTCGCCGCGCTCGACCAGTTCGGTCACCGCCGAGCGCACCAGGTCGGGCTGGCACTCGTACCGGCGCGGGGTGCGCGAGCACGGCGGGACGTAGCAGAACCGCAGGCAGCCGAGCGAGCGGCGGGCCACCCGCAGCCGCCCGGTGAACACGCAGTCCTCGGCGATCGGCACAGCGTGGGTGTGCACCTCGCCGACCACCGTGGAGCGGTGGGCGTGCAGCAGCGCGTGGGCGTGCTCGCAGTCGGGCCCGGAGAGCGCCGGGCGCTCGGGCCCGGTGGCGTCCAGGATGCTGTCGGCGAGGTGGATCTCCAGCGGGTCGGTGTCCACCTCGTCGCCGACGACCTGGATCGTGCCCAGGATGCTGCTCTCGATCGTCACGCAGGCGGTGGTGTGGTCCAGCACCAGGCTGGGTTCCTGCGGCGAGTGCGGTTCGCAGTGCGGCTCCAGCGACCAGCCCGGCACCAGGGTGCAGTGCCGCAGGGTGACGGAGGCCAGCGGTCCGGTGACGTTGACCCCGCGACCGGTGATCAGCAGTCCGTCCAGGACCAGCCGCCCGCCCGGGCAGATGCCCCGCACGTTGAGCGCGTCCGGCCGGTTGCTGTACCAGTCGAGCAGCCGGATCACCGGCCGGTTGCCCTCGGCGGCGCGCAGTTCGAGGTGGTCGTTCTCCGCCAGGTCGAAGTCCAGCTGCTCCTGGTAGGCGCCGCTGTGGGTGATCTCGATGACGGCGGCGCCGCCCGCGCTGCCGTCCTCCTGGTCGGCACGCCACTGCTGGTAGGCGTCGTTGATCCGTTCGTACGGCTCGCCGGGGCCGACCCGGTAGAGCGTCCGGTGCCGGGCCTCCGGGCGGTCGCGCGGGTACTCCCCACCGCCGGTGTCGCCGCCGAACGCGTAGTGGTAGTCGACCCAGACGCCGCGGCGCGGGGCGGAGCGGGCGCCGAAGGCGATCCGGCCGAGCAGCGGGTCGATGGCGACCTGGCCGCGCTTGGGCCGGTACGTCCAGTCGCTCAGGTCGGCCACCGTGATCTCGGCGGGCGGGACCGGCTCCTGGGCGCCGTCGCGCCAGATGGCGAAGCTCTTGCCGGGCCCGTAGTAGTCGGCCGGGCGCTCGGCGAGCTGCCGGCGCCGGATCGGGGCCGGCACGTTGTCGATCGCCGCGAGATGGGTGGTCGACGGCTCCGGCTCGGGTTTGGTGATCAGCTGGGTGTCGTTGCCGAGGACCGAGAAGGTGAAGAGGTTCCTGGCCCGGTCGATGCAGTACGCGGGCGCCCGGGTGACCGGGTACGGCTTCAGCCGCCAGACGTACAGGGCGACACCGGCCGGCGTGCGGCCGCCCTGGCGGCGGGTGGATGCGGCCCGGCGGACGTCGGTGGTGTGCGCCTGTCCGTCGAAGGGCCCGCCGAGCAGGTCCAGTTCGGCGCCGCGCCGCACGTCGACCAGCCGGCCCCGGCCCAGCCTCTGACGGTCGGCCGCCTCCTCGTCGGGGCGCAGCAGCCGTACCGGCTGGGTGCCGCCGAGCAGCCGGGAGAGCTCGACCGCCCGGGCCGGCCAGTCGGCGACCGAGGCGGACAGCTCCTCCAGCAGGGCGAGCGTGCCCTTGCGCCGGCGGTAGGCGACGGTGTTCGCGACGTCGTTCCGCGGCGCCAGCCGGGCGGCGAGCCGGTCTCGGGCCGCGGCCCGCTCCGGGGAGGCCCCGCCGTGCAGGCCGGTGGCGAGCACCTCCTCGTAGCCGGGCAGGATCCGGTAGCCGACCAGGTCGCCGAGGTAGGCGACGGCCCAGTCGGCGGCGGTCTCCACGAACCAGTCCTGGTAGCCCTGTTCGATGCCGCTGCGCACGACGTCGACCTGCTCGGCGACGACGGCCAGCAGGGCGCGCAGCGGCTCGCCCGCGTCGGTGTCCCTCAGCCGGTGCCACTGCGGCAGCAGTTCCAGCAGTCCGTCCGGGTCGCGATTCATCGGACGCACCTCTCGACGATTCGCTCTCCCTCGGCCTCCGGCCGGGGGGACCCCCGTCGCTCACTCATGCGCGGATCTCCTTGAGGATCAACGTGTCGGGAAGATTCGGTGACAGCAGGGCGAGTTGGGCCGGACGGATGCCGCGGAACACCGTCACCGCGCGGCCGGCCGGCAGCGGGCGAGTGTCGGTGACGGACGGGTTGAGGCGCAGCAGCTCCGCGACGGAGACGCCGTTGCGGGCGGCGATGTCGGTGAGGGTCTCCCCGTCGGGGTCCCGCACCCGGTAGCGCTGTTCGTCGAAGCGGGCGAGCCGGGCCGGGACGATCGGCTGGGGCTGGGCGAGCTGCTCGGACAGGTGTTCCAGGCCCTCCGGGGTGAGGCTGCCGGGCACACCGGTGAAGGCGTCGACGTCGACCCGGTCCACGCCGGGGACGGTCTGGGCGACGGCGAGCACTTCGGACAGGTGGGCGCTCTGGCCGAGTTGGCGCCCGGCGTAGCCGAGGCGGTCGAGCAGGGCGCGGCGCAGCACCGGTTCGACCAGGTCCCAGGAGTGGTCCGGGTCGACCTTGACGCTCAGGGCGAGGACCAGCAGGACGAGTTCGCGCAGCGCGACCTCGACCGGAAGCCTCGGGTCCCCGTAGGCGGTGAGTGAGGAGTGCAGGGTGCGGATCAGGTCGGAGTCCGGGGTGAGCGGGATGTCGTCCACCCCGGCGACCGTGACGTGGACGAGCTCCCGCCGGCCGTCCGAGAGCCGGGTGGCGCCGGCGCGCCCGATGCCGGCCCGGGAGCGGGTGAAGTCCTCGTAGTCGGGCACCGAGACGAGCCGGTCGAGTGCCGTGACGGCGAGCGGGATGTTGCGCCTGGCCAGATCCGGGCCGTCCGGGCCGGCGCCGCCGGTGGCGGGCAGCGGGTTGACGACGGCGGAGACGCCGAGCGGACGGGTGGTGAGCTGGGTGATCCGGCCGACGCCGACGTTTCCCGACTCGCCGATGCCGATCCGGTAGCGGGCGCGGACGTTCTCCTGGCCGGTGGGCAGGCGCGAACCGTGCACGCCGTCGCCGAAGGTGACGGTGGTGCGGCCGTCGGCGGCGGTCGAGGTGACGTAGACCCGTTCGTCGGCGCCGCGCCCGGCGAGGCTGTCGACCTCGTGCCAGCGCACCCCGTCGACCCGGATCTCCAGGGTGCTGCGCGCGCCCCCGGGGGTGTCGGCGGCCAGCCAGGTGAGCGGTGACTGCCAGAGCGTGAAGCGCTGGCCGGGGGCCCCGGCGTCGCCGCTGCCGACGGCCTCGTCGCGGGTGGCCCCCTGGGTGGCGCGGACCACGTTGCCGAGGACCTGGACGGTGTCGCGCCGGTAGCGGTAGGCGAGCGGGGCACTGAGCGTGATCGCGGTGCGGACGGTGTCCCCGGGCAGGCGCGGGTCGACGCTCTGCCCGACACCGGCGATCATGGCGAGTTCGGTGCCCCGGACCCCGGTGGTGTTCGGGATGTCGGTCCGCTCGCCGCCGACCGCGATCCACCGGCCGGGGGTCAGCCCGTCGTAGAGCCGGGCGAGTTCGATCCGGTCGCCGTGGACGTCCTCGGTGACGGGCTCGTCGGCGAGCCGCAGGGACTCGCCGCGGGCGTAGACGGTGGTGTCCCGGATGTCCGAGAGCTGGGTGTCCTTCTCGTCCAACCACGGTTGTTGGAGGGACAGTTCGGTCACCTTGCCGGTGATGCCGAAGTCGGCGCGGGAGATCACGCGCACGTCGGTCACCCGGGTGATGACCTCGGCGAGGTCGCGGCTGCCCGGGATGCCGCCGTCGATCCCCTTGCGCGGGCGCTGGATGACCACCCAACTGCCGGGCGCGATCTGGTCGTAGACGGCGTCGAGGGTGAGGACGGTGCCGGAGACCGGCTGCAGCTTGGTGGTGAACACCACCTCGACCGCGGGCGGCGACTCGTCGGTGGCGGTGTAGCGGTGGACCCGGACGTTCAGCTCGCCGGACTCGCCGGTCTTCTCCTGGCCCGGTTCGAGCTGGTAGTCGAGCGCGGAGCCGGGCCCGCCGTCCACCTTCACGTGGACGCGGCCGTCGGCCTGCGGGCGGGACACGAAGACGGTGCGCTCGGGCAGTTCGGCCAGGAACTCGGCGCTGACCCCGGCCTCCTGGTCGGGAGCGGGCACCGCGGCGCGCACGGCGGCGGCGTGCGGGTTCGGTGCCGGTGCGGGCGGCTCGACGGTGACCACCTTGACCTGTCCGGGGCCGAGGGTGAAGGTGTGGTCCCATGGCAGCGAGAAGCCGTCGTGCGTCAGGCTGCCGGCCTCGACGTACGTGAAGTCGGCGGTCCTCGGGACGGTGCCGGCGGTGTCGAAGCCGATCCGGACGCCGATCAGCGTGCTGCCGGCGAGCGGCCAGTCCACGTAGCGGTCGATCCGGCCGTCGTTGCCGTAGACGGGCTTGAGCGGCGCGGTGGCGCCGAACGGGGTGGCGACCACCCGCATCGCCTGGATCTCGTGCACGGCGAGCGGCGCCGTCAGGTCGACCCGCCGCCAGGCCGGGTAGAGGCCGTCGCGCAGCCGGGGGTCGAGCGCGGACAGCAGTTGCACGCCGAGGTCCGATCCGGGCGCGAACAGGCGCTGCGGGTCGCGGGTGAGGTCCCGGGCGCTCAGCGGGGGCCGGACGGGAGCGGTGCGCAGCGCCGCCAGCACCGAGCCGAGTCCGCGGACGGCCGGGTCGGCGGTGCCGGTGCCGGGAGGATTCGGTCCGGGCTTGTCGGGGACCTGCGGCGGCTCCAGCTGGTGGGCGCGGTCGCGCAGGCCGGACAGTTCCTCGCCGAGGCGTCCGAACCAGTCGGCCACCGGCTGCCGGGAGTGCGCCAGTTCGGCGGCCTCCGCCGCCCGGGCGATCACCGGGGTGAGCCGCTCGGCGAAGTCGGCCGGGGTGCTCAGCGGGCCGGACGGCCGGTCGAGGTCGGCGCGCAGCGGGGTCAGCACCTGGTCGTCGAAGTCCCGGATGATCCGGCTGTGCCCGGGCCTGGGGTTCGGGGCGTCCTCGGAGACGGTGATCCAGTCCGACAGTTCGGCGCGCAGGTCCTTGAGGGTGCGCAGGTCCCGGGGCAGCCCGATCACCGTGACGTCGTTCTCGCGGTCGAGCCGTACCTCGGGCACCAGCCGCATCACCCGGTGGACCGGGTCGGCGGCCTTGTCGGCGCTGAAGACGAACAGCAGCCGGTCGCCGGGCCTGATGTTGTTGGCGGTCCCGGCGGCGAACAGCTCGGCCCGCCCGCCGGGGTTCAGCTGTCCGGGTGTCAGCTGGTACGGGCGGCGGCGCAGCACGGCCAGCTCGTTCCAGGCCGAGCGGGCGGCGAGGTCCTCCGCGGTCTCGAAGGACTGCGGGTCCTCGCCGGGGCCGGGGACGCTCTGGCTGCGGGCGCCGCGCGGGACGACCACGGTCGGGTCCTCGGCGGCCCGCGGGTCGTGGTCGAGGGTGTAGGCGAGGTAGGTGTCGGCGGCCACGCCGGGCCGGGGCCGGTGCCCGACGAGGCGGCCGAGCAGGGTGAGCGACTCTCCCTCGACGGCGGTGCGCAGGTAGCCCTCGTTGGCGATCCGCTCCGAGTAGAAGGTGAGCACGTCGGCGAGCACGGCCCAGGAGTCCAGCAGCGCGATCGCCGGGTCGTCCGGGGTGCGGACGGTCAGGTCGCGCAGCGCCGGGTAGGCGGGGCCGGACAGCCGGGCGAGCAGGCTGTCGAGGAACTCCCCGTAGCGGCCGACCCGGTAGCCGATGGCGTCCAGCCCGGGCGGGTTGAACAGCGGCGCCGGGGTCGCGGTGGCGGTGCCCGAGCAGCCGCAGGTGCACTGGCCGTTCATCGGCCGCCTCCGATCACGATCGAGAGCCGGCCGTTCTCCGGCCGGTCGGGGTCGTTGTCGCAGCCGGCGATCTCCAGCGCGCCGAGCCGCAGCAGCCCGTCGGCCAGCTCTCCGTCGTCCCGCCCGAACTGCCGCCGCAGCCGGGTGACCTGGGCGCTGACCACGCCCGGCACGGCGGCGGCGACGGCCACCAGCCGGGAGACCCGGACCGGCTCGCCGAAGCCCAGCGCGTCCGGGTGGAAGAAGCCGAGCCGGCCGTCCGGCAGGGCGCGGCTGCCCAGTACCCGGCGCAACTCGGCCAGCACGTGGCCGCGTTGGTAGCCGGGGGCGGCGCAGACCCGCAGTTCGAGGTCGAGCGGCACCACCAGGGCGGGGCGGACGACCAGGTCGTGGCCGATCCGGCGGTACGCCTCCAGACCGTCGCCGACCGCCGCCAGCAGGGCGGTGTCCGCGGTGGCCCGCCCGTACGGTTCGACGGCGACGTGGACCTCCTGGACGCTGCCCGTCCAGCGGAGTTCGGCGGCGGCCCGCCGGACGCCCGGCAGGGCTGCGGCCAACTCCGCGTAGTCGGCGGCGGTGACAGCGCGCAGCCGGGTGCGGCTCAGCGCGAGCGGGGCCGACTGCCGTACCTGGTCGAGCGGTTCGGGATCGGTGCCGCCGCTCGCGGGCATCGGGTTGCGGACCCGGAGTTGCGCGTCCTGCGGCGGCGTGACGGTGCTGCGCCCCCTTGGGTGGGGCGGCTGGTCCCGGCAGACCACCAGGTGGTTGATGGCCTCCGCGCCGACGTTGCCGGCCGTGCCGTTGCCGATCCGGTAGGCGACCCGCAACTCCGCGCCGGGCCGGGGCGGCCGACCGTGCCGCCCGTCGCCGAAGCGCAGCGCGAGGCGGCCGTCGTCCTCCGGCTCGCCGACGAAGTGCCGGTCGCGCCGGCCGTCGGAGAGCAGGTCCCGGCGGGGCGTCCATTCCTGGCCCTCGGCGGTGGCCCGGACGGCCGGCAGTGCGGCACGGGGGTCCTGGGCGGTGATCCCGGACGCCGGGCCGGCCAGAGCGGGGGAGTCGGGGTCGAGCCCGGAGGCGTACCGGCCGCCCCAGCTCTGGGCCACCTCCCAGACGCCGGGCCGCCGGAGCACCCCGCCGGCGCGGGTCCGGGCGGTGAGCACGTCGAGGCGGCGAAGCTTGGCGGCGAGCAGGCGGGTGCGGCGGGCCAGCAGTTCGCGCAGCCCGGCGGCGGGCCGGTCCGCGAGGTGCAGCTCGTGCACCACCTGGGCCCCGAACAGCAGGGCCAGTTCGGCGAGGTCGGCGCGGGAGAGGGGGTGGCCGCAGTCCGCCCGGTGCCACAGTTCCTCCAGCCGCTGCCGGACCCGTTCGGGGATGCCGGCGAGCAGGACGGCCTGCCGGGCACAGACGTGTGCCCGGTCCGGGTAGGCGGCCGCCTGGGTGACCGGCGCGTAGCGCAGCACCGGGCGGAAGGGCTGCGGCAGGACGGGGTAGCGGGTCTGGTCGAGCAGCGTCTCCAGCGTCGCCGCCTGGGCGTCGGCGGTGGGTGGCTCGACCACGGCGCCCTGGCCGTCCTCGCCCTCCGCGCTCGCGCCCGGCGCGAGCTGGATGCTCAGCCCGGCCCGCCGGACCGCCGCCTCGCCGAGCAGCGCGTACAGCTCGCGGACCTGTCGCGGGCCGAGCTGGCGACCGGTCCTGGTCCGGTCGAGCAGTTCGTGGATCGCCTCCGCCGCGGGGCTGCCCCCGGCGCGGTCCGCGCAGCCGGACCCGCCCGGCCCGCAGGGCGCCACCCGGACCGGATCCGGCGGCACCGCGAAGGTCTCCGGGGCTCCGCCGCAGAAGGTGAGCGAGCGGCCGTGGTCGACCAGGACGACGTTGCCGCGGGCGACGCTCACGTCGGGGATCGGGCCGCAGTCGCTCCCGCCGTGCGAGGACAGGCAGACCGGGAAGGCGAGCGCGTCCTCCGGCGCCCACTCGACCTCGACCACGGGCTGCTCGTACAGCTCGTCGACCAGGTGGGTGACCGAGGTGAGCCGGACGGCCTGGCGGTGCGCGGGGTCGGCGTCGGCGGCGGCGCCGGTACGTGGGCCGAGCACCTCCTCGACGACCAGCAGGTCGCCGGGGCGCAGCGCCAGGTGCCGGGTGCGGTCCTCGGGCCGGTCGGCCTCGTGCCAGTCGTCGCGCAGCGTGGCGGAGGTCGAGCCCTTCGGCAGGACGCAGTCCTGGTCGCCCCAGGTCCAGAACCGGATGGTGTTGTGCGCGGGGTGCAGCACCAGGTCCGTTCCGCCGAGCGGCTCGAACACCTCGACCGCCGCGGTCCGGGTGAGCGCGTCCAGCTGCTCGTCGGGGATCACCGTGGACAGTTCCGGGCGTTCCTGCGGGCCGAGCCGGCTGACGTCGACGGCGGCGAAGCGGAAGGTGCCGGGGTGGAGGGCGAGCGGGCGGTCGGTCGCCAGGGTGACGAACGCCCGGGCGTTGCAGCCGTCGTGCACGGCGTAGTCGATCAGCCGGACGTGCCGGCGCACCGACACCCGGCGGCGGGCCGTGTCGAGGTACGCCTCGGTGGCCACCGCGTCCTGCTGGTAGGAGAGTTGGTCGGCGGTGTAGGCGAGCAGCTCGACCAGGGTGATGCCGAGGTCGGGCAGGTGCCGCTCGGTCCGGCCGGGGGTGGTCAGGCTCATCCGGTCCAGCACGAGCCGCCGCAGGCTCTCGTAGTCGCGGGCGGTGTAGTCGATGACCGGGGCCGGCCGGACGGCGGGCGGGCAGTCCTCCTCGGTGCGGCAGTCATAGGGGGAGGGGCAGTCGGCACCGAAGGAGAACCCGGTGCTCGCGTACCTCGGGTCGAAGCCCGGGTACGGGCGGGTGCCCGGCCGGCCGTAGGCGTCCGCCTGGACCACGGTCAGCCGGTAGCGGGAGGTGTCGCCGGTGCGGTCGAGGGTGACGTGCATCCGGTCGTCCAGCTCCGGGTCGTCCGCGCGTTCGAGGTCGACCGCGAGGGCGCGCAGGCCGGTGATCCGCCGGCCGCCGTCGATGCGGATGTTCTCCGGGCCCAGCTCCTGCGGCGCCCGGCCGAGGAAGGTCACGCTCAGCGTGCGCCCGTCGTCCTCCAGCTCGGTGCCGTCCAGGCCCAGCAGGTGCGCCGCGCGCACGTCGGCGCGCCGCAGTTCCGCCCCGCACTGTGCCGTCGGACGTTCGGGCCACCCGGTCATGCCGCCACCCCGCCCTCGAAGACGTCCTGCCGCTGGGTACCGGTCCGGCGCACGACGTACGCCAGCTCGACCCGCACCACGTTGTCCTCGCTCTCCACGTCGAGTGCGGCGACCTCGATGACGTCGCCGAGCCACCGTTGCAGCGCCGCCTGGACGGACAGTTGCAGGGTGGCCGCCAGCTCCGGGCTGTTCGGTGCGAAGACCAGGTCGAGCAGCCCGCAGCCGAAGTCCGGGTGCATGACCCGCTCACCCGGGCTGGTGAACAGCAACTGCTCGATCAGGTCGCGCACATGGTCGTCGTACGCCGCCTCGGCGGTGCGCCCGCGGCTGTCGATCCGGAACGGGAACGCGATGTCCGTCCGGGCCGGGCCGGGCGGCGGAGCCGTCGGCCGGGCGCCGGGCCCGGGGTGCTGTGCGGTGTTCATACCCCCACCGCCCGCTGCTGGACGACGGTCACGACCGGCGGCCCCTGCGGGACCTGCTCGGCGCTCTGGCACAGCCCGACGGCGGACTGCGGCAGCGCGGGGGAGCCGTTCACCCGGATCCGGGCGGACGGCACCACCCAGCGGATCGTGACGCAGGGCTGGGGCTTGCCGGCCACGTTGAACGGGCAGCCGGTCACGGTGTACAGGTCGGCCGTGCCGGTGACGGCCTGACCGGCGACCAGCACCCGGGCCTGGCTGGGCAGGGCCGTCGCCTGGGCGCCGTGCGGGCAGGTCACCGTCGCATTGACGTGCAGCAGATTTCCGGGCACGAGTCTCTCCCCGTCAGGTCACGCTCAGGGCGTCCTGGTTGATGGAAACGGTAGCGCCGACGAGCGAGATCGAGGCGCCCTGGCCGTTGCTGATCCGGATGCCCGAGTCGTTGATCACGATCGAGGCCCCGCTCGGTGTGCGGAGGGTGATCCCCGTGGTCGGGTCGTCGGACAGTACGATCACCCGCCGCCCGGTGGTCTCCAGCACCTGGTTCGGCACGCCCGGCGGGCCGGTCGTCGCCTCCACCGGCACCTCGGAGGCGGAGCCGTACCAGCAGCCCGTCCAGATCGGATAGCTCTGGTCGCCCTGCTCGAACTCCATCCACACGCCCGCCCCCACCGGCGGGACGGCGTAGTGCCCCATGCCCGGACCGGCCACCGGGAAGCAGGGCATCGCCCAGGTCGACGCGACCTCGCCCAGTACGTCGGGCACCTGGGCCTGGATGCGGCCGATCCCGAGCGGGTCGGCGTTGTTCACCACCGTCCCCCGGAACTTGCCGAGGTAGCGGGTCGGTTCGGCCATGCGGGCAACTCCTGCTGCAGCGTCAGGGGATGACGGTCGGCTGGAGGGCGATCAGGCCCTCGCGGGTCAGTGTGAAGTTCTGGGTGTACGAGCCGCGCTTGAGGTTGTGGGTGACGCTCTTGACGAAGTACAGGCCGTCGTAGGTGAGTCCGGCGCCGCGGACTCCGACCAGCTCGCGCGGCCGCAGTACGTGGCCGTACCGGACGACGTCGAGCTGGCCGGAGCCCGAGACGGCGTCCGCCGACTGCATCGCCCTGGCGATGGTCTCGGCGACGGCCTGGGAGCTGTCCTTCTTGGCGGTGTCCGCGATGACCTTCTTCTTCAGTGCCGGCGCGGGCCTGAGCGCGAGCGGCGGACGCAGGATGCTGACCTCCGGCACCGGCAGGACGGCGGACACTTTGGTCGCCGGGAGCTGGACGCGGGCCTCCGGCTCCTCGCGGGCGGTCCCGTCGAATGCGAAGGTGAGCTGGTCGACGTTCGACAGCGCGTCCATGTTCACGTTCAGCGCGTGCTGCGGCACACCGAGCCGGATCTCCGGCCCCCAGTAGCCGCGGCTCATCCCGGGGGCCGGGCCGGGGTCGAGGTAGAACACGTAGCCGTTGGCCTTCGCCAGCTCGTTGACGTACCCGAGGTCGGTGCCCTTCTGGAAGTCGATCCGCCGGGTCGGCATCGGCGTCTGCGGCACCAGCTCGGGGATGACCAGCGGCACGATGCCGTACTGCCCGTACTTGGCGATGATCGCGGCCACCCGGGCCGCCGGGGACATCGCGGGGAACGGCACGCCGGCCTGCTCCTCCAGGTCCATCAGCACCGTCAGGTCCTCGCCGGTGACGGTGAGCGTGGACTGGCCGGGTTGGTTGCTGATGCCGACCTCCTGGCGGATGATCACACCGTCCATCAGTACGGTCGGGGTGCCCGTGACGGTCACCATCAGGACGACCCTGATCTTCGGGTCGAAGAAGCCGCCCGGCAGCAGCGCGGTGTTGATCAGACCGTGCTTCGACAGGTCGAAGGCCAGCTGGAAACCGCTGCGCTGCCCGGAGGCCACCGTGACCTGCACCGACAGCAGCGCGTCGGTCACCGGCTGCGGCACCGGCACCGGGAGCTGCGGGCCCATCAGCAGGCTCAGGTGGATCGACCCGATCGGCCCGCCCCCCGTGACGGCCGAGGCGTCAGCCATTCCCCACCCCCGGCCCGGGCACCGCGCCGGGCAGCGCGATGGTGATCCGCCGGCCCGGCGTCGCGGTCAGCTCCCGCGGATCGAGGACCGGATTGGCGTCGGCGATCCGCCACCACTGGTCGGCGCTGCCGAGGTAGCGGTAGGCCAGCAGGTCGGGGCGGTCGCCGGCGCTGACGGTGTGCTCGGCGAGTGCGGTCAGGCCGTCCGCGCCGGGCAGCAACCGCCGTTTGAGGTACGGGACCTGCCGTCCGTCCGGCTCGGTGTGCAGGGCGACCGGGATGCCGTGGTACCGGCTGGTCAGCGGGTACGGCGAGGGCGCGGGCAGCGCGTTCAGCGGGTTGTCGGCGGTCATCAGAACCCCCCTCCGAGGCCGAGCGCGCTCAGCCGGCCACCGGCCGCCGTGCCGACCAGCCGCTCCTTCTGCGCCAGGTGCGCGAGGTACAGCTCCGCCCCGCGGTGTCCGGTCGGCAGATCACTGACGGTCAGGACGCGCAGGCCGATCGCGACGGCGGCCCTGATCGGATTCAGCTCGATGTCGAACGCCTCCTCGGTGATGGTGAGTTCGGTCAGCCGCACCGGCAGGATCCGCTTCCCACCCCAGGTGAAGAGGGTCAGCGGGGCCTCGATCGGGGTGATCTCCAGCGTGCCGAGCGCGGCCAGCGCCTGATTGCTCCGCAGCTGCGCACTGGTCGGCTGCACCAGCAGCTCCAAGGTGGCCAACTGCGGATGGATCCCGTTCGGCGCCGGCACCTCCAACTGGTCGGTGGCGTCCAGCTCGGCGGTGAACTTCCAGGTCTCGACGGCGGGCCCCTTGAGCCGCAGAGCCTCCGTCCGGTCCCCGGTCCCGTCGGCTCCTGCCACCTGCGGGGCGAGCGACCGCTCCAGGCTGTCGGGGTTGAACTGCAGCACGACGATCCGCTGCGGCGTCCCGCGCTGCGCATCGACGATGACCAGCCCGGCCCTGATGGGCTTCGGGGCGTCCATGTACGTCACGTCGCTCCCATCTCCTCGAGCACGGACCGGGCGATGTCGGCCACCTCTTCGTCCTGCTCCTCGTCCAGCAGTTCCTCCAGCAACGGTGCGTAGGCGGGCCACGGCTCGTACGTGATCGCCCACACCGCGTTCTTCCGGACCTCCGGCCGATCGCTGCGCAGAGCCCGGCGGACGCTCCGGAAGAATTCCTCGTCGAATTCCACCGGTGCACCCAGCCCCAGGCGCAGCACCTCCGCCGCGTAGGTGTCCGAATCCGCCTCGGGGTCGGCACTCCGGACGAGTTCGGGGAGCCGCCAGGTGTTCAGCGTGGACTCCGCGAGTTCCACCGTGCTCCGGATGACCTTCTCGTCCGAACCGGTGATCATCACATAGAAGAAACCGGAGAGGAGATCCTCGCAGTAGGTGAGGGCGATGGCCGGGCCGACGTACCAGGAGATCTGGCGGGGCGTCCATTCCTCGTGGTCCGCGGGAATGTCGATGCGCCGCGGCCAGCCGATCAGCGCGGCCAGTTCCTCCACGGCGGATTCGTCGGCGTCGTCCCGCAGGACCAGCCGTCGGCTTCGGTCGAAAATCTCAGTCATCGGTCGATCACCTCGGGGAGCTACTTCAGTCCGTACAAGTGGAAAAGCTTTTCGCGGATCCGGCCCTTGAGTTGTTCGAGAGTGGTGATCTCGCTTCCTTTCTCGGTCTTGATGTCAAGGGACTTGATCCACATCTGGATCACCAGGATTTCACGGTTGGCCAGCCCCTGGACATTCTTTCCGTTGAAGGCCTTCTCGCTCGTGTCCGCACCCGATTCACGCTCCTTCGCGCGCTGCCGGTCGAGCGTCCTGGCCTGCTCCATGGCACCTCCCCCCTCCATCGGGAGGTACTTCAGCGCCTCGGCGACGGGCATCGCCTCGCCTCGGTGGACCCGCAGGCCGGGGAGGCTGGTCTTCGGGTCGGCGGTCGGGGCGACCCCGGAGACCCGGCTGCCCTCGGCGGCCATCTGCAGCAGCATCCCCGAGTGGATGATCGACCGCTCGTTCCGGTGGACCTCCTTGCCCATGATCAGGCTGCCGAGGAACGCGGCGTCGCGCCCCACCTGGCCGTCGACCCGGCCGCCGGCGGCCATCGTCCGGACCCCCTCGACCACCTCGCGGTTGTGGCCGGGGTCGTTGAGGATCCGTTCGGCGATGCCCTCCTTGAACGTGCCGGCACGGTTCTTGCGGCCCCGGTAGCGCAGATGCTCCTCGGCCTGGCCGTTCTCGTGCTGCCGCTTGATCACGGCCCGCTGGAGGCGCTGGGCGCTCTCGACCGTCCGGAGGCTCTCCTGCTCCTCCTTGTCGGCACCGGCCGCGATCCGCTTCTGCTGGGCGTTCCGCATCTTGTTGGTCTCGCGCAGCACGGTGTGCGTGACGGCGGCCGGGGTCCGGTCGGGCCCGTCCTCGAACTCGAACACGTCGTGTGCGCTCTCGTTCGTGTACTCGAAGCCCGCCATGCTCGGGCCCTGATGGTTCATGAACCGGGCCATCGAGGCGAAGCCGACTCCCTGCGGGACTCCGAACCGCCGTTGGTCCGCCGCGGAATCGTCGTCCTTCCGGTAGATCTGATTCGTACCGTTGGCGGTCCGGGGGTGGTTCAGGATCTCGGCGGACAGCTCGTCGAGCATCGCCAGCAGGTCCCGCTCGTCCAGGGTGAGCGCGTCGGTGAGCTTCACCTGAGGATTGAGGGTGGCCGTGATGGCGAAGGTCCTGTCGCCCTCGATGCCCAGGCTCGACAGCCGGTACCACACGCGCATCGCGGCGAGCAGCGCCCGCAGCACCGGGCCCCTGACGCCTCGGTGGAGCAGGCGCTGGATCCGTGGCCGGATGCGGGCGGCGATCAGGTCAAGGCGGTTCTGCTTCGCCTGGGGTGAGTTCTCGTGGGCGCGGCGCTGGGCGCGCTGCTGCCCGCGCTTTTGGTGCCAGGTGCGGAGGCGGTCGCGCTGCTTTCGGTAGGCGTCGCGGATCCTGTGCGCGCCGTTGGTGAGGGCGCGGCCGAGCTTGCTGTTGAGGACCTTGCGGCCGAGGGCGCGGGCGGCCGTCCGCACCCGGTTGAGGGCGGCCTTGACGGTCTGGCGGGAGGCGTTGAGGGCGCGGCCGACGGGGGAGGCGGGGCGGCGGCGGGTGCTGGGCTTCGGGTGGGTGACCTCGCGGCGGGGGCGTCCGGTGGCGGTCGACGGGTGGCGCTCCGCGTGCCGGACGGTCTGCCGGGCGGGGCCCGTCCGCGCGGGGCGGGTGCGGCCGGGGGAGGGTCGCCGGCGCAGCGACCGGGTGGCCCGGCGCAGGCTCGCCCGGGCCTTGTCGACGGCCCGTCCGGCCGCCTTGCGGGCGCCCTTGCCGGCCCTGGCCAGGCCCTTGAGGATCTTCTGCGCGATCCCCTTGAGCTTGGTGCCGACCGCCTTGCCGGCCCCCTTGAGCTTGCTGAGCAGGAAGTTGGAGATGAAGTCCAGCAGCGCGACCACGCCCGCCGCGACCGCGTCGGCGAACAGGCAGGCCGCCGACCCGGACTTGACCGCCTTGAGGAAGGTGACGAACTTCCCGATCGCGGCGACGATCTTGCTGATGGTGTTCCATGCCGCCACCAGCCCCTGGACGATCGCCATGATCGCGCCCGCCGCCGGCACGATCAGCGACACCAGCTTCTCGACGACGATCGAGATGATCATCCCGGGCAGCGCCGCCACGATCGCCTGCCAGGCCATCCGCCCGATCTGGGCCATCGAGATGCAGCCCTTGACCAGGACGTTGACGATGGTGGAGGTCAGGCCGACGACCGACTCCACCTTCTCGTTGAACCACGTCCGCACCGCGCTCTTGATCGCACTCCACAGGTAGTGCTGGATGCCGTCGATCGCGGCGCTGCCGAGTTTCTTCAGCCAGCCGCCCGGGTCGGAGGCGATGTCGCCGATCAGGACCGCGAACTCGCCGAAGACCGCGATGGCCTTCTGCACGAAGTCGATGGCGTCCATGACGGTCCTGCGGACCGCCTCGATCGCGGCCTTCAGCCGCGCCTCCAGGGCGTCCAGCAGCGCGTTCAGCCCGGCCGCCAGCAGGTCGAGCAGTTTGTTGACGGCGTTCTTGAGCCTGTCCGCCCACTCGTTGACCTTGGCGACGGCCTTGTCGCGCCACTCCTCGATCTTCTTGCGGAACCTGTCCCGCAGTTCGGGGAAGGCCGCCAGCAGCACGTCGCAGATCTTGATCAGCGCGTCCGCGAGCTTGTTGATCAGGTCGACGGCGAACTTCCGCGCCTGGTCGATCGCCCAGTTCGCGAACTTCCGGAAGCCGTCGATGATGTCGTTGATCAGGCCGCGGAAGAAGTCGAAGACCTTGGTGACCGCCTCGACCAGCGCGTCGAAGGCCGCCTTGACCTTGGACTTGACCCAGCCCCACCAGCCCTCGGACTCCTCCTTCTTGCGGTCCTTCTCCTTCTGCGCCTTCTCCTCGGCCTCCTTCCGCTTGTCCTGGATCTTCTGGTTGTCCTGCTGCTGACGGTCCTGGACGCCCTGGTCGGCCTCGGCGCGCTTCCTGCCGATCTGTCCGAGCTTGTCCTGGTGCTCCGCGGCGGAGTCCTGGTCGGCGGTGGAGACCTTCTGGTCCTGCTCGGTGCGCCACTGCTCGCGCTCGGCCCGGACCCTCTCCGCGGCCCCGCCCCGCTCGCCGGCCTGGGCCTCGGCGTTGTCGGCCACCGCCTGGTCGATCTCGGCCTGGTTCTGCCGCCGCGCCTCGGCCTCGCCCTGCTTCTGCTCGGCCCGGGCGGAGCCCAGTCGACCCTGTCCCTGGCCGACCGCGGCCTGGATCTGCGGGCCGCGCTCCTGCTGGGCGACGATGCCGATGCCCGGCTTGGTGCCGGCCGCGCCGCGCGCACCGGCGCCCCCGCGCCTGCCGCGGCCACCCGGAACAGCGGCGGTGAGGGTCTCCTTCGGCACGTCCGGGTAGATCCGGTCCTCGCCCATCGGCTTGCCGGCGTCCTCCCGGCCGACGCCGAGGATCCTGGTCGAGCTCTCCTTGAGCTTCGTGGCCTGCCGATCGGTGCGCGCCGGGTCGCTCTCCCCGGTCAGTTCGACCTCGGGCGCCGGGCCGACGGTGGTGTTCAGCGCCGGGTCGGTCGAGGGCACGCCGTCGACCGCGACCTGGGCCTGCTGGACCTCCTGCGGCGACACCTGGTTGCCCGGGTCGTCGGCGACGTGCGGCGGGGCGACCCGGTCCCCGGGGTTGCGGCCCTCGACCTTCTTCTCCTCGGCCTTCTGCTGCTCGCCGTCCGCCCCCTGCGGGCCGACCCGCTCCAGCCGCTCCGTCACCGCCTCGGCCGGCGGCGCGGCCTCGGGCGTGCCGGACTGGGTCCGCGGGGCTCCGGACGGGCGCTGGACGGTCGGCGGGGCGGCCTGCAACCGGGCGTGCTGCTCGCCGACCGTACGGTCCACCGAACCGTCCACGCCGTCCAGGGAGGTGGCCATCTGATCGGGCGGCAGGCTCGCGGCGGTGGCGAGCGCGCTCTGCGGGTCCTGGCCGGAGAGGTCGGGCGGGGCCGGCTTCTCCTCCTGTTGCTCCTGCTTGGCCGGGCCGCCCCCGCCGCCCCCGCCGCCCCCGGCGGCACAGGCACCGCCGGCACCGCCGGCACCGTCCGGCTCCGCCTCGGTGGTGGGCTGCTGCGGGCCCGCGCAGGCGCCGCCGCCGGACTCCAGGGAGGCGTCCGGGGCGGGCCGGTCGGCGAGTCCGGCGGGTGCATCGGCCTGCTCGGCCGCCGGACCGGCCGCGGCGGCGTCCGGCGTGGCGGCGGGGGCGGCATCGAGCTCCGCCCCGGGCGCGCCGTCCGGGACGTCGGCGGGCCCGCCCGGGCCCTCGCCGCCGACCGGCCCCGACCCGCCGGGGGCGCCGGTGCGCTCCGGTACGCCCGGTTCGGCCGCCGGGTCGTCGGCCTCCCGGGTCTGTTCGACGGGGGCTTCCG
Source organism: Kitasatospora sp. NPDC058048 (assembly GCF_042885555.1). Classification (NCBI taxonomy): domain Bacteria; kingdom Bacillati; phylum Actinomycetota; class Actinomycetes; order Kitasatosporales; family Streptomycetaceae; genus Kitasatospora; species Kitasatospora sp. NPDC058048. Next base: position 226,966 of record NZ_JBHVRT010000007.1, read on the forward strand.
GCTCCTGCCGCAGCTCCGGATCGGGCTCCGGGGCAGCGGGTTCGGTGGCTTCGGCGGCCCGGGCCGGACCCTGGGTCGGATCGGGGCCGACCTCCTGCTCGACCGGCCGTTCCGGCTGGAGGTCGCGGCTGCCGCGGTCCTCGGTCTCCGCGGCGGGGGCCGGGGAGGTGGCGGCCTCAGGCCGGCCCGGATCGGGTGGCGCGGCCGGTTCCTCGTCGGTCTCCGGCCGGCCCTCCCGCTCCTCCTGGACCTGCTCGGCCTTGGTCGCGGGCGGCTCGGGGAACGCCGGTGCCTCGGCGTTCGCGGGGGGCGCGCCGTCCGCCGACAGCGGGATCCGGTCGACGGTCGGGACGGCCGACACGTCGAGGTCCGAGGCGGGCAGGAAGTCTTCGGGCCCCAGAGCCTGCTCGGCGGCGGACGGCTGCGGCGACCGCTCCTGGTCCGTGCCGGGAGCGTCCCGGACCTCGGAGTCCGCGCCGGGCTCCATGCCCAACGGCCCTTCCGCGTCCAGGGTTTCGTCCTGCGGTTGGGTGCCCTCCAGCAGCCCGTGCCGGGCGAGCGGGCTGTCCGGGGCCTGCGCGATCGCGTCCAGGCGCTCGGGCTTGACCGGCGCGGACTGCGGCGCCGGGGCGGCGGCGGGCTGCGGTGGCCTGGTACCGGCCGAGGGCTGGGCGGCGGCGTCCGGCGGCCCGGCTTCGGGCGACGCCGGTACGACGGCGGCCACGGGCTGGGCGGCGGCCTCCTCGGCCGGCGCGGGGGACGGCTCCGGGCCCGCCTCGGGGGCCGCCTCGACGGTCGACGGCTGCGCCTGCCCGGGAGGCCGGGCCTGATCGGCCTGCGGCTGCGCGGCCTCGCCCTGCACGGGCGGTGCCTGCTGCTCGTCCTGCCGTTCGTCCTGCTGCTGTCCCCGCTCCTCCGGGCGTTCCGCGGCGCCGTGACCCTTGCGGCGCCTGCGCCGCCCCCTCGGGGCGTCCGACTGCCGCGCCTCCTCGTCGAGTTGCCGCTGCCGGTCCTGCTCGCCGCGGTCCTTCCGGTCGATCCGCTCGTGGTCGTCGGTGGTTCGGTCAGCGGCATCGGTGACCGGTTCGGGTGTCTGCGGGCTGTCGAGGTCGGCCGGACGGTGCTCGGCGGCCTCGACCAGCTCCAGCACCCGGGTGTAGTCCGAGGAGGGCAGCCGGACTTCCAGGCGCTCCAGCACGGAGGCCTGCAACTCGGGGGCGAAGCGTGCGAGTTGCCAGCGGACCCGGCCGGCGGAGTCGGTCGGGTCGCCGCGCAGTGAGCGCAGGATGCCGGCCGCCAGCCGGTCGACCAGGGTGGCCGGGTCGAGCCGCTCGGCGCGGAACCGGTCGGCGTCGACGGTCGCGTAGCGCAGCCACCCCGGCGTGGCACCCGGCGTCGCCGCCGTCGGCCGGTCGTCGCGCGCGCCGTGCTCCGCCTCCCGTTCGATCGCGTCCTGCGGCAGGCTGACCGCGCCCAGGTCGCGGCCGGCCCGCAGCGCGCCGAGCGGGTTCGGGGCCTGGACGGTGTGCAGCAGCTCGTGGGTGAGCAGCCGCCGGCCGTCCTCCGCGGCGGGCCGGTACTTGCCCTCGCCGAAGAAGAGGTCCGGGCCGACGGCGACGGCGTCCGCGCCGATCAGCTCGGTCAGCGCGGCGGAGTCCCGGTCGGTGTGTACCCGGACCCGGCTGAGGTCGTGCCCGAGCCGCGCCTCCAGCTCCCGCCGCACACCCGGGTCGAGCGGCTGGCCGGCGCCGGAGACGATCTCCTTCGGCTCGGGCGTACGGGCCTTCGGCACCCGGGTCCTGCGCCGGGCCGCGCCCTGCTCGGTGTCCGGTGCGGAGGCCTTGGCCGCTACGGCGGGTCGAGTCATGTCCGCCCCCGTCCCGGCGGCCGGCCACCGCCGGACAGCCCGGCGTGCACGGCGCGGGCGAGCGCCTCGCCGAGCCGCTGCGGCGAGGTGCCGGCCGGGAGCGGCGGCAGGCCGGAGAGCAGGTCCAGCGTGCGGTCGCCGCCGACCGCGAGCGGCACGCCGCGCGCCTCGACCAGGCGGGTCAGTTCGCTCCGGAACGCCGCCGTCAGCCGGTCGTGGTCGATGTGTGCGAAGCCGTCGAGGACCAGTTCGCCGATCTCGACCTCGATCCGCCCGGCGCCCCCGGGCCCGGGCTCGATCCGTCCGGCGCCCCCGGGCTCGGCCCCGCTCCGCCCGTCGCCGTCCCTCCCCGTCGCAGCCCCCTCGGTCAGATCCATCCGCCGACCTCCGAGGGCGTCAGCGAGCGCTCCAGCTTCAGGTACTCGGTGCGCGCGGCGGCCAGCAGGTGCCGCATCTGCACCGGGCAGTCCTCGTCGGCGGCCAGGAAGGCGGCCGACAGCGCGATGTTGCGGATGGAGCCGCCGGCCACGGTGAGCTGCGCGAGCCGGTCCGGGTCGAGGCCCTGGCTGGGGGTCTCCTCGGGGATGACCCGGCGCCAGATCTCGGCGCGCTCCGGCACCCCGGGGAACGGGAAGTCGACCACGAACCTGATCCGCCGCATGAACGCCGGATCCAGCGCCTTCTTCATGTTGGTGGTGAGCACGGCCAGGCCCCGGTAGGCCTCCATCCGCATCAGCAGGTAGCTGACCTCCAGGTTGGCGTAGCGGTCGTGGCTGTCCTTGATCTCGCTGCGCTTGCCGAACAGCGCGTCGGCCTCGTCGAACAGCAGCAGTGCGCCGCCGCGTTCGGCCGCGTCGAAGACCCGTCGGAGGTTCTTCTCGGTCTCGCCGATGTACTTGCTGACGACCTGGGAGAGGTCGATGACGAACAGGTCCACGTCGAGCTGCCCGGCGACGACCTCGGCCGCCAGCGTCTTCCCGGTGCCCGACCCGCCGGCGAAGAGCGCGGTGACGCCGAGGCCGCGACGCAGCACCGACTCGAAGCCCCACTCCTGGTAGACCGTGCCGCGCCGGCGGACGTGGGCGACGATCTCCCGCAGGATCGCGCGCTGGCGCTCCTCCAGTACCAGGTCCTCCCAGCCGGCCCGCGGCTCGACCCGCCGGCCCAGCTCCTCCAGGGACATCCGGGCCTCCGTCAGGCCGGCGTGCCAGGCCAGCGGGCTGATGTCCCGGCCGTCCTCGGCAGCCCGCCGGGCCGTCGCCGCGGCGGAGCGGATCACATGGCCGGGCAGTGAGAACTGCGCGGCCAGCGCGCGGAGTTCGCTCTCGTTGATCCCCGGCGCACCGTCCAGTTCCGCCGCCCAGATCGCCAGCTGTTCCTCGGGGCCGAGCGGGGGTACGGTCAGCCGGGCCCGGTCCGAGGCCCCCGCCGGCGGAGGCTCGTCGCCGGAGACGACCAGCGGCACTGCCAGGCTCGCGAGGAAGGCCTCCGTGCCGTTCGGGGACCGCGGGTGCTCCCGGCCCGGCCCGCCGCCCTCCACCAGCAGCGCGGCCGGGATCAGGATCGCCTCCCGCTGCCACAGCCGGGCGAGCTGATCGCGCTCGGCGGGCTCGGTGGGCAGGTCCTCGCGGTGCGCGGCGTAGAGGCCGAGCCCGGCGCGGTGGGCCGCAGCCGCCGCGATCTCCCAGCGGGTACGGCGGTCGGCGCCGGTCAGTTCGGTGTGCGGCGGGCCGGTCAGCCCGGCCGCGGTCCACCCCAGGGCCAGCCCGGCCGCGCACCGCTCGTGGGGCTCGGGCAGCTCGCCGGGCGGCCCGACCCGGGTGAGCAGGCCGTGCAGCCGCACGTCCAGGTACGGCACGCCGACCAGGAAGTGCAGCACCCGCTCGTCGATCCGCAGCCGGGAGGCGGTGAGCGCGGTCTCGTCGTCCAGCTCGACCAGCCGGAAGCGGCGCAGCGGGCCGACCGGGGTGAGGGCGCTCCAGTGCGGTTGGTCCAGGGCGGCGAGGGCGAGCGAGAAGGTCGGGTAGGCGCGCCCGGGGTCGCCGCCGGCCGCGGCGCACCGGGCGGCGGCGGTGGGGTCGACCACGGGAGCGGCGGCCAGCACGAGGACGTCGCGCTCGAACGGGGTGAGCCCGAAGGAGGCGCTGAGCGCGTCCAGGGCGGTGGCGGGCTGTCGCCGCCCGCCCCTGCGGCCGGTGGGTTTGTCGGACGAGGTGGGGTCACCCGCGTCGCGGCCGGCCGCGTGCGCGTCGACGCGGTCGAGCACGGCGGCGACCGCGGCCGACAGCGCCTGCCGGTGCGGCTCGTCCGCCGGGCCGTCGCGGCCCTGCCCTCGACGCGTGCTCATCTCGGTCCCCCGTCCTGCGGTCAGTGCGTCAGGTCCACGACGGGACCGCTGAACGTCCCGTCGCTCGACACCGTCAACTCGCTGGGCACGCCGTCCACCTGGACCCGGGCCAGGTACGCGGTCGGGCGCACGCCGACGACCGGCACCCGGACCTCGTACGGGTCGGTGCGCGGCCGCGGCGGCGCGGGCGCGCGGAACTGGTGGCTCGCCCCGCGCCGCCCGGCGGGCGGGTGCGACTCGTCCAGCAGCAGCACGACCTGCTGGTCGTCCCGGAGCGGCAGGTCCAGCCGGACATCCAGCCGGGCCGAGACCCCGGACGGTCCGTCGCCGCGGTCCGCCGTGCCGATCGGCCCGACGATCCGCGGCTGCCGGGCGAAGGTCTGCGCATTGGACTCCAGCGCGAGGTGGTCGGCGGCGGGCCGGCCGTTCAGCGCCAGTCCGTGCAGCACCTGCACCTGGTACACGCCGGGCGGCAGGTCCTCCGGGACAGCGACCACCAGGCGGTCGTCCCGGACGCCGCCCGGATCGACCGGCACCCGCCGCTCGCCCAGCCGGGCCACGATCAGGTCCGCGCGCAGGCCGGTGCCCTCCAGCACCAGCTCCCGGTCCTTGGTCACCGGCCCTTCCTCGGGAGCACCGGGGGACCCGGCGGGCCGGGAGAGCACCCGCTCCACGACCGGTCCGCGGGACGGCACGGCCCGCACCGTACGGCGCAGCACCGGCTTGCCGGCCACCGGATCGACCCTGCCCTCCACGAGGACGGCGGCGGCCTGGTAGGTCACGGACAGCGCGTACGGCGTCTGGAGCAGCGTGCTCCACAGCTTGGACAGCTCCTCGACGTCCATCGTCGTGGGCGTGAAGCGCACCCGCTGCGGCGAGGCGGCCAGGTCCGTCCCCACCAGGTACGGCTGGGCGGCGGCCTCCTCGATCAACTGCCGGGACAGTACCGGCTGTTCGGTCAGTGCCCGGACCACGCAGCCGAGCAGCCGTTGGCCGACCAGCTGGGACTCCTCGCCGTAACAGCTGATCAGGTAGTGCAGGTCCAGGGCGGCGGCCGGCCGGGCCAGCACCGTGCCGTCCGTCGCGCGGGTGGGTGCGTCGCGATTGCGCAGCGAGGCGTTGGCCGTGACCTGGTAGAGGAAGACGGTGATGGTCGGGTCGGTGGGCGGCTCGGTCGGCGGCTTGCGGGCGCCGACCTCGACCGCGAACGGGATGTCGGGCGGGAGCGCTCGGGTGATGAGCAGCCGCAGCGCCTCGCTCACGGTGGCGATCGCGAGGTGGTTGCTCATGCGCCCGCCTCGCTGCGCTCGGCAGGGGCATTCGCCCGTACGCACCTTCTGATGGCTCGCTCGCTCCGCTCGCTCACGGGTTCGCCCCCTCGGTCGTGTGCCCCACCCGCGCGCTCATGAGGTCTCCCGGTCGAGGTACTTGTCCAGGTCGAGGGCCGGGCCCGGGCGGGCGGCCGCCGGCTTGGCCGGTCCGGCCGGGGTGCGCTGGGCGGCCCTGACCTCGACCCGCCCGATCTGGACCCGTACCACCCGCTCGACCGGGCGCTGCCGGCGTCGGGTCCCGGTCCCGTGCGCCTGGCCCGGATCAGCTGCCCCGGCGGCCCGCCGTACGGACGCCGGCGCGGCGGCCGACCGGACCGGTGCGGGCGGTGCCGCGGTCGGCCGGTCGGGGTCGGCCGCCCGGTGCCGTGCGGTGACAGGTGTCGGTACGGCTGCCGGGCGGGCGGTCTCCCTCCGCACCGCCGGCCCGACGGCCGGTGCGGCACCGGCGGTGACCTGCGGCGCGATCAGCAGCGGCGTCCGCGGCAGCGGAAGGACGGGTGCGACAGCCGGCCGGTCCTCACCGACCACCGCCCGCAGCGCCCTCTCGGCCGGCGCCGCGGGCGGTGCCGCCGGCGGCCGGGGGAGCGGCACGGGAACGGGTCGCCCGTCCGAGCGGCCCGGCCCGAACGGCTCCGCGTCGATGACCGGCGGCGCCGGAGCGAGTGCGTCGAGCCGTTCGAACGGCCCCGGCAGGCGCGGGCGCACCCGTACCCCGGCCCGGTCGCCGCCCGGGCCGCGCTTCGCCACCAGGCGGTCGAAGTGGTCAGGCATCTGCACACAGCTCCAGGTAGTAGCGGCGCCGCAGCGGGCTGAGCGCCAGGATCTCCGCCTCGCTCCAGCCGTAGGCGGTGGCCAGGAGGTGGACGTGGAGCAGGGTCGCCCGGGCCCAGTCGTCCAGCTCCTCCCAGAGGTAGGAGGCGATGTCCAGCTCGGCGAGGGCCTGCTCGCCGCACTCGGGGCAGCCGAGGTGCAGCCGGACGTCCGCGCAGGGGTCGGCCGCGGCGGCGGCCTCGGCCACGCGCCGCTGGACCGGTCCGGGGAGCTGCCGGGCGGCGACCGGCTCCCCGCCGTGCTCGGCGTCCAGCACGCACCGCTCCAGCACCACGGCCCTGGCCTGGTCCGCGGGGGCCTGTTCGGCGGCGGCCAGATCGCCGGGGGTGGGCAGCCGGAAGCCGACCTGCCAGCCGTCCAGCTCCACCCGCAGCGGGCCGTCCGCCGGCCGCGCGGCACCGACCACCTGTCCGGAGTCGAAGGTGAACTCCATCTCCTCTGCGCAACTCGGGCATCCGACCCGAACGTTGAGCCGTTTGCCGAACAACTCGGCTCGCAGGCCGAAGAGTTCGGCGTCCCGCTGGCCGAGCGGAACGGCCAGCAGCTCCTCCGTCCCGGCGCCCGGACGGGCGACGGCGTGCAGCAGCAGGGCCCGCCCGGTGCGGCCGGCCGTCAGCCCGGCCTCCCAGGCGGCCAACAGGGCTGCCTCGCCGGCGAGTTCCATCGGCCGGCCGCTCAGGCCGGCTGCTGGAACGAGGGCTCTTCCGGCTCGGGCGTCTCCTCGTCCCGCTCCCAGCCCTCCACCTCCAGCTTGAGGCTCTGGATCGCCACCGCGTTGGCGTTGGCGTCCAGTTCGCCGAGCACCTGGTACTCACTCGGCCAGGCGCGGTACAGCTTGTGGGCGACCGCCACCTGACCGGCCTCGTTGAGCACCTGGATCACCAGGTCCTTGCGGAAGTCCCGCAACGAGACCTCTGCCCCGCGGCCCGCGCCGACCATCCAGACCTTGTTGGCCCAGCGGTCGAACTCCGGGTCGTGGGTGACCCCGCGCTCCAGGGTGACCGCCTCGAAGTCGGTGCGCCCCGGCGACTTGCGCGGCGCGCTCGGATCGCCCCCGCTGCGGTGCTTCACCACCTCGGTGGTGCGTTTGAGCGGGCTGACCTTGCTGACTCCGGCGACGACCCTACCGTCCCAGACGACCAGGAACTTGAAATTCTTGTACGGATCGAACCGGTGCGGATTGACGGTGAACTCGACCATGGAGATCCTAAACCTCGAACTGTCCGGCGAGCTGCTCGATCTTGACGATCACGAATTCCGCGGGCTTGAGTGGCGCGAATCCGACCACGACGTTCACCACACCACGATTGATGTCGTCCTGCGTGGTGGTGTCCCTGTCGCACTTGACGAAATAGGCCGAGCGCGCCGACGTGCCCTGGAACGCGCCCTGCTGGAACAGCGAGTGCAGGAACGCGCCCACGTTCAGCCGGATCTGCGCCCACAGCCGCTCGTCGTTGGGCTCGAACACGACCCATTTGGTACCGCGGTAGAGGCTCTCCTCCAGCATCAGCGCCAGGCGCCGCACCGGGACGTACTTCCACTGCGAGCTGAGCGCGTCGGCGCCCGCCATGGTCCGCGCGCCCCACACCACCGGGCCCACCACCGGGAACGTCCGCAGGCAGTTCACCGCGAGCGGGTTCAGCAGGCCGTTCTCCCGGTCCGTCAGCGGGACGGTCAGCGCGCGCACCCCGGGCAGTCCGGCCTCGGTGCCCGCGGGCGCCTTCCACACGCCCCGCTGGCCGTCGGTGCGCGCCATCACGCCGGCGATGGTGCCCGACGGCGGGAAGCTGCGCAGCCGGCCGGTGAGCGGGTCGACCAGCTCCAGGTGCGGGAAGTACAGCGCGGCGTGGTCGCTGCGCACCGAGTCGAAGGCGGACAGGCCCGCCCGGGCGTCGTCCAGCGTCGTCCACGCCTGCGGCGAGTCGACGATCAGGAACATCCGCTGCTCCACGCAGAGCGCCTGGGCGGCGGAGACGACCGTGACGGCGTCGTCCACGCCGGCGTAGCCGGCCAGTTCCGGCAGCACCAGCAGGTTGACGTCCGGCACGTCGCGCAGGGCCTGGATGCCGGTCTTGCCGGCCTCGCTGCCGATCAGGTCGGTCATGCCGGGGGCTGCGCCGTCCTGGCCGCCGGCGAGGGCGAGGACCGGCGGATTGACCGAGCCCTCCAGTCCGAGGTTGTTGGCGGCCTCACCGAGGAAGCGCACCACGTCGGCCGGGTCCGTGGAGCCGGCGACGACCTGGAGCTGCCGGCCGAACACGCTCACCCGGGTGCCCGCGAAGGCCCGCCTGCCCGGGGCGTCGGGCAGGGCCCGCAGCTTGCGCTCCAGCAGCAGGGCGAGTTCGGGGACGGTGGTCGGCGCGGTGCCGTCCGCGGCCGGGTCGTAGATCGTGACGGTCCGCGAGACGTCGGCGATCTTCACCTGGATCTCGTGGGTGAGGTCCGGCAGCGTGGCGGCGAAGGGCTTGGAGACGGTGCCCACCGGATCCGGTCGGCTCTCCGTCAGGACCTTCACCCGGACGACGCCCGAGCCGCTGTTCACCACCGTCTCGGCGAACCGGGGGCTGGCGGCCCGGACCGACAGGTCCGCGAAGGACTCCCGGACGGCGCCGGAGGTGTCGAAGACCTGGAGGTTGAAGGTCTCGGCCGGGGTCGGCGTCCGGTAGTCCACGGCGACCCGCAGCCCCCCGCCCCAGAGCCCCGGCTCGACGGCCGTGACCTCCAGGGCCGGGGTGGCGGTGGAGGACTGCGTCGAGTTGAGCGTGACGCCCGCGGCGGCGCCGGTGCCGGCCGCCGCGACCCGGACCACGACCCCGACCGAGCCCCCGTTGAGGAAGAACTGCTGGACGGCGTAGCTGACCGGGCTCTGACTCGCGAGTCCGCCGAAACGGCGTTCGAAGTCCGCGAAACTGGTGATGGTGACCGGCTGGTTGAGCGGGCCGCGCCGGGTGGCCCCGACGAAGGCGGTCACCGAGGTGCTCACCGCGGTGATGGTACGGACGCCGCTGGGAAGCTCTTCGATGTAGACGCCCGGGTAGGTCGGTGTCGTCGGCAATTCCCCCTCCGTTCACTTCGTGCATCAAGAAACCGCTCAATGGGATCAGGATGCATTGGTGGCAGGCTCAGTCTCGGATTCAGGTGACAATTCGTCAAGGCCTGAACGCGAAAGGCTAATTGTATTACTGGGCCTGTTTTCGGGGGCTGCGGACTACGCTGTTCCGCAACCCTTGTGCTGGTGCCCGTCAGCCGCCCTCGGGCAGGTTCCGGTAGTCGGGTCGGGCCGGCGCGGGGTCCGGCGGCGTCGCTGCGGGTGCCGGTGCCGGTGCCGGTGCCGGTGCCGGTGCCGGTGCGGGTGTGGGCGTAGGTGCGGGTGCGGGTGCGGGTGCGGCGGGCGCAGGCGCAGGTGCGGCCGGGGCCGGTGCGGGTGTGGGCGCGGGGACCGGAGGCTGGTAGGACGGCGGCCGGGCCGCCCCCAGGAACCAGCCCCAGTTCGCGCCGAACCGGTGCTCCAGGAACCGGAACGCGGCGTAGTAGACCGTGCCGAAGCCGGTGACCAGGGCGGAGGTGACGGAGGCGTTGTCCAGGTGGATGCCGAGCCGCGCGGCCTGCACCACGAGGAACGCGACGATGTAGGGCACGCACGTGCGCCACAGGGACAGGGCGAGTTGGTACATCTGTCCTCCTCGGCCGGTGTCAGCCGGCGACGGTGAAGCCGTGCGCCTGGCCGAGCCGGGTCAGCGAGTTGGTGCCGGGTATGCCGTCCGCCTGCTGCCCGCTGTACCCGTACCGGCGCTGCAGCTCGGCGTAGGCGTCGACGGTCCTCGTGCCGAACGAGCCGTCGGCCCACTGCCGGTCGAGCAGCCCATCGGCGACGAGCGCAAGCTCCACCGTGTACACGTCGTCCGGGTACGTGGTGGCGCCCTGGGCCGCGTCCGGGTCCTGGCGGGCCGCCGCGACGACCCTCGACTTCGACACCTCGGCCAGCGGGACGGCCCCGCCGAGCAGTCGGCGCAGCGAGGCCTCGCCGGGCACGCCGTCCGCGTCCCCGCCGGAGTAGCCCAGACTGCGCTGGAAGTCGGCGTAGTTGAGGGTGTCGGCGTCGGTCCAGTCCGGGCCGGGGCCCTGGCCGTAGTGCGAGCCGAAGTTCGCCGCCACCAGCGCCTCGCCGACGAGGGTGACCTGCGGACCGTGCGCGCCGTAGCCGTACGGCAGGCCGCCGACGCTGTTCTGGTACCTGGCCGGGGTCGGGTCCGGTTGCGGCGCGGGCTGCTGGGGCGGGGCGTTCGTCGGCCCGGACGGGCGCGGCGCACCCGACGTCACCCAGGCGTACAGAGCCGGGCCGGGGCAGTCGGTCGAGTAGCCGTCCTGGTGCCCCTTGATCTCCGGGCCCGCCGGGCCCTGCTGCTCGCAGTACTCGATCGCGTCCCGCAGCCCGTTGAGCTGTTCCGGGGTGGGCACGGTCGAGCCGGAGGAGCCGACCAGCCCGCACACCGCGTAGTGCGCCTCGTTGAGCGGGACGTCGCCGTTGGCGCTGTTGCGCCGGTTCAGCCCGCGGCCCTCGAACACGTGGCCGTGCTCGCAGACCACGAAGCTGTAGCCGATGTCCGACCAGCCGTCGTCGTCCATGTGCGAGGCCTGGAGGCGCCGTACGTAGGCCGGGCAGGTGTCATGGCTGTCGAAGGTGTACGCCGTGCCGAGATAGTGCACCTTCACTCCGGCGCGCGGACCGGCGTACGGGATCGAACCGTTGGGCTCGCGCCAGGGCCGCGCGCCCCACTGGTCCCGGGGCACCAGCTGGAGCCCCGGCCAGTCGGGCGACTGCGGTCCTGGGGTCGGCGTGGGTGGCTCGGGGTCCGGGGCCCGGCCCGTGCCGGCCCACGCCCGCAACTCGTCCAGCGAGCCGTTGAACACGTCCGCGTCGAGCGGGTCGTCGCTGTACTGGTGGAAGCGCCACGACGCCTGGATGCGCGGCGAACCCGCGGACACGTAGTCCGCTATCCACAGGAAGTCACCGGCGTTGTCGTCCGTCCGGAACCAGTAGTCCCGGTTGGTGTAGAGCCCGACCAGGCGGTCCGGGTAACGCTGCTTGACCGCCGCCAGCCACCGGTTCTTCGCCTCGGTCGCGTCGCCGTCGCCGACCGACTGTCCGTACGGCTCGAAGTCCAGCACCAGCAGCTCGCCCGCGGGCACCTGCCCCACGATCCGGCAGAAGTGCTCCACCTCACCGTCGACCGGGTTCTCCGCGTGCAGGAAGTGGTAGTGCCCGACCACCAGTCCGCGCCCCCGGGCGTCCGCGAGCTTGTCGGTGTACCCCGACTGGCCGGTGTGGCCGCCCTCGGTGGCCTTGATGAAGACGAACTCCGCGTCCCCCGGGATGCCCGACTGGAAGTCGGAGACGTCGTAACCCTTCGCGTATGCCATCAGGATGCTCCCCCTTTGCGCCGATGGCAGCCACGGCCGACCGGCCCCTCACCTCAGGGCGCACGACACCGGCCAGGGCGTCATGTTCACTCCACATGAGAACTGACTGAGCGTCAACTCTCTTTATTTGAATGTGTTCTGTGGGTTCTGCGGGCCTTCTGCGGTGGTCTCGTCCGGCAGGTCCGTGCCGCTGGCACATTCGCCGGACGACGCGCCGTGGCGAGGGTGCTCGGGGGTCCTGTCCGGCGGTCGGGGCATGGCCGGGCCCGCCGGGGCGGCACCCCGGCCGAGGACGGCCGAGTGGATGTGCGATCCAGCGCCCGGGCGCGGCGGGCGGCCTGCCGCAGGTCGAGGATGCGGTGGGGCAGGCCGAGGTCCGTCACCTGCGGGATGAACTCCGCCTGGGAGACCGTTCGCCGCCGGCCCGGGCGGCGCGTGTGCTCATGATCCGGGACGGGATGCGCTCCCGGCCGGGCTGTGCCGGGCCGGGAGCCGGTGGAGCGGGCGGCGGGCGGCGGGCGGTGCGGGAACCGGGAACCGCGCCGGCGCGTCAGGAGTCGGCGCAGGCCTTCCCGATGTCGCCGGCGGCGTCGGTGATCGGCTTGAAGTCGGGCTGTTTGCCCTTGGAGACCTGGTCGATCGCGTTGTTGACGGCCTTGGCCAGCCGGTCGGCCGCGGGGTCGATCTTGTCCCCGCCGTCCTGGCGGATCTTCTTGGCGTCGTCGGCGACCTTCCGCAAGGCCTCGACGGTGTGGTTGCGGCGGTTCTCGTCGGTGATCTGCCCCACGTTGATCGCCGAATCGGCGAGGTCCTGGACGTCGCCGGTGAGGCTGATCGCCCGCTTTCCGCAGTCCAGGGCCTTGTCGGCGTCGCACGCGGTGAACAGTGGGACCGCGAGGAGCAGCGCGAGCGTGGTGGCGGCCAATCGGTACGGCTTCCTTGTCATGTCTCTATCCCTCCCGCCGTATCAACGCCGCTCCGTCGTGCGGAGGTTCCGGAAGACCGGGTGAACCCTTGGGAAAGTCTTTGCCCCGTCGCGGAACATGAGGTTCCGTCATGTGAGGGAAGACGTGCGGGCGTTCACCCCGCAGTCGCCGTGCGCGGGGTGAACGCCTCTCCCGGCCCTACCGGTTGGCGGACTCGGACAGCTCGCGCACCAGACGGGCGATGGTCGGGGCGGCCACGGCGTGGGCGTCGGCCGCCCGCAGCACGGCGCCGCCGATGGCGTCCAGCTCGGTCGCCCGGCCTGCCTCCACGTCGCGCTGCATCGAGGACTTCATCGCCGCGGGGAGGCGGTCGAAGGAGGTGAGCAGCGCCTGCGCGTCCGCCGGCGCGCCGACCGCCCGGGTGACGGCGGTGATCTCGTCCAGCACCGCGAGGAGTTCGGCCCGGTGCTCGGTGCGCACGGCGCCGATCCCGCTCGCGTGGCGGGTGGTGAGCAGGGCGAACGGGGCGAGGAAGGAGAGCTTGCCCCACAGCATCGCCGTCTCGTCCTCGCGCAGCGTGACGTCCAGCCCGGTGTGGCGCAGCCGTTCGGCGAACCCGGCCACGGGGGAGTCCGGTTCGGCGGTCGCGCCGAGCTCGACGGCGGCGAACGGACTGGTGTGCTCGATCCTCCCGGGCGCCGTCCGGGTGGCCTCGACCCGGATCGTGCCGGCCACCACGCGCCCGGCCGGGTAGCGTTCGCGCAGCAGCGCCATGTGGTCCAGGCCGTTCAGCAGCGGCACCACGATCCCGGTGCCGAGCACCTCCGGGGGCATCCGGTCGAGGGCGGCGGCCAGCGCCGTCTCCTTGACCGTCACGAAGGCCGCGTCGACCGGCTCGCGCAGCTCGGTCGCGGCCTCGACCCGGGCGGTGAACTCGCCGAACCGGCCGCTGCGGACGTGCAGTCCGTCCCGCCGGACGGCGGCCGCGGTCTCCTCGCCGGCCAGGCAGACGACCCGGTGGCCGTCGCGGGCGAGCAGCCCGCCGATCAGTCCGCCGACGCCGCCCGGCCCGAGGACGGCGACGGTCAGAGGGGTGGTGGTCATGGTGACTCCCGTGGGTGGGGGTGGGTGGGTGAGGGAGGGGGAGGCGGAGGGGCGGGCCCGGCTACGACGCCTCCCAGAAGAACCGGCCCTCCAGGCCGTCCGGGCTGAGGAAGCCGAAGCCGTTGCCGTAACCGAAGTTGAGGAAGTACGGATCGCCCTCGTCCGGGGCGTCCGCGAGGGCGAAGAGGTACTGCCAGGGCGCCGGGACCCTGGCCCGGCCGTTCGCGTAGGACGGGTCTCCGCCGAGGTGGTCGTGCACATGGTCGCCGTCCGGGAAGGGCACCTCGGGGCCTTCGTCGCGCAGGTACCGCTGGAAGGCGGCCCGCTGGTCCATCGCCCGGTCGACGTCGTCCGACAGCGGCACCACGTCCAGGTGGTACTCGACCGGGGTCCGCTCGCCGTCGGCTTCGCAGCGCCAGAGCGTGCGGCCCCGGGTGCCGGGCGGGCCGATCACGGCGGACGGCGGGATGCGCCCGCCCGGCTGGACGAGCAGCAGGCCGTCGCCCCGCTCCGGGTCGAGGCCGCCCATGATCTCGTCCTCCTCCTCCAGGAAGAGGTACGCCAGCCGGCCGGGCTCGCCCGGGACGGGGAACTGCCCGATGAACACCAGCGGTTCGCCCGTGGTGGGGGCGAGCGGCCAGGCGGGCTCGGCCAGCCAGCACGGCTCGCCGCCGAGCTTGGGGACCGGTGCGGTGATCGGTCGCTCGGCCGGGCGCGGGGACAGCCGGCGGCGGGGCAGGTAGGCGGCGTCGTGCGGACCGGTGGCGGTGCCGGTCGGGAGGGGGATCATGCGGCGGCCTCGGTGGGTGCGTAGTGCCTGGTCGGTGTGTCGTGCCCGGTCGGTGTGTCGTATTCGGTCGGTGCGTCGTGCTCGGAGGGGGCGGAGTGGGGGAGGGAGCCGGAGGAGAACGGCTCCTTTCGGTGCGGCTCGCCGCCCGGGGCGGGCAGCCGGAGGCCGCGGCCGGGCAGCAGGTCGATGGTCACCGGATCATGATTCCCCGTCGGGCGGATTCGACGGGAGGCGGGGTGGGGATGGGTGGAAGAGGGGAGGGCGCGCCGGACCGCGGCGGGGCCCGCCGGGGCGTCCGTCCCCGCCCCGCGGGACGGCTCGAAGGACCGCCCGCGGGCGGCGGTCACGGTCGAACCGTTCGGGCCGCCGACCGCGCCGCAGCACGGGGACGGCCACCGGGCGGGAGCGCTCCGGAGCCGGCCCCGGCGATGCCGCGACCGGCGCGAGGGGGCGTAGCACCACCTGCGGGGTTCGGATTTCCGAACCCCGGATTCGGGTGCCAGCACAATCGATCTCCCGGCCCCGGACGCCCACGATGGAGGGCATGAACGGGATGACGACAGCCGCCACCACGGCGGCGAACGACGGGACGACGGGCGCGGCCCTGAGCGCGGTCGGGCTGCACCGGGAGTACGGGCGCGGCGCGGCGGCCGTGCGGGCGCTGCGCGGGGTGTCGGTGGGCTTCGCGCCGGGGACGTTCACGGCGGTGATGGGGCCGTCGGGATCCGGCAAGACCACCCTGCTGCACTGCCTGGCCGGGATGGACCGCCCGACCAGGGGCACCGTGCGGTGGGGCGACACCGAGGTGTCCGGGCTGCCCGAACGGCGGCTGGCGGAGCTGCGCCGCACCCGGGTGGGGTTCGTGTTCCAGGCCTTCAATCTGATGCCCGCGATGACGGTCGCGCAGAACGTCGAGCTGCCCGGGCGGCTGGCCGGGCGGCCGCCGGAGC
This sequence comes from Kitasatospora sp. NPDC058048, assembly GCF_042885555.1. Taxonomy (NCBI): domain Bacteria; kingdom Bacillati; phylum Actinomycetota; class Actinomycetes; order Kitasatosporales; family Streptomycetaceae; genus Kitasatospora; species Kitasatospora sp. NPDC058048. The sequence continues at coordinate 242,533 of NZ_JBHVRT010000007.1, forward strand.
GGGGCGGGGTGCGGGAGGCGCTGGTCCGGGTCGGGCTGGCCGGGCGCGAGCGGCACCGGCCCGGGCAGCTGTCGGGCGGTCAGCAGCAGCGGGTGGCGATAGCCCGGGCCCTGGTCTCCCGGCCGGAGGTGCTGTTCGCCGACGAGCCGACCGGCGCACTGGACCGCGCCACCGGGCAGGAGGTCCTCGGCCTGCTGCGCGCGGGCGTCGACGTCGACGGACAGACCTGTGTGATGGTCACCCACGACCCGGTCGCCGCCGGGTACGCGGACCGGGTGCTGCTGCTCGCCGACGGCCTGCTGGTGGACGAGCTGATCAGGCCGACGGCCGCGCAGGTCGGCGAGCGGCTGAGCCGGTTGGGCGGGTGAGCGCCGTGAGCAGTCCCGTGCTGAGCCTCTCGGCGGGGCAGATCCGCCGCCGTCCGGCCTCCTTCGCCGGGCTGGGAACGGCGCTGTTCCTGGCGGTGGCGGCGGTGACGCTGTTCGGGTCGCTGGTCGCCGCGCAGGTCACGGCACCGGCCGCGGTGTCACGGACGACGGTGTCCGGGCCGGGCCTGGTGCTGATCGCGGGCGCGTTCGGCGAGATCGCCGTCCTGGTCGCGCTGTTCGTCGTGGTCAACGCGCTCGGCTTCACGCTGCGCCAGCAGCACCGGGAGCTGGCGCTGCTGCGCACCGTCGCGGCGACGCCCCGTCAGGTCCGCCGGGTGGTGCGCGCGCAGGTGGTGGCGACGGCCCTGCTGGTGGCCGTGCCGGGCGGCCTGGCGGGTTTCCTCGCGGCCCGGGCCTTCCTCGCCGCGCTCCAGCGGCGCGGCATGGCGGCACCCGGGCTCCGCATACCCGGGGCGCCGGTGCCGGCGCTGGTCGGGTTCGGGGTGGCCCTGCTGGTCGGCCTGGCGGCCACCGCGGTCGCGGCCCGCCGGATCACCCGGCCCGCCCCGGCCGTCGCGCTGACCGAGGGCGCGGGCGGGCCGCGGCGGACGGGCGCGCTGCGGGTGCTCGCCGGGGTGGCGGTGCTCGCCGGCGGCGGGTTGCTGCTGCGACTGGCCGCGAGCCGGCCGGCCGGAGAGCTGGACAAGGCGGGGCAGGCCGCGCTGCTCGGCTCGCTGGTGCTGCTGGTCGCGGTCGGACTGCTGGGGCCGGTGGCGGCGAGGGGCCTGGCGGTCGTGCTCGGCGCCCCGGCGCGGGCGCTCGTGCCCAGGGCGGGCTGGCTGGCGGACGCCAACCTCCGGGGCTACGCGGCCCGGCTCTCCTCGGCCGTGGTGCCGGTCGCGCTGCTGGTCGGGCTCTGTGGCACCATGCTGACCCTGACCAGCACCGCGGAGCACGTGGCCCGGGCGACGGGTGCCGCGACCAGCGTCACCAAGGAGAGCGACATCTGGCTGCGCGAGATGGAGCTCGGACTGCTGGTCTGCTTCGCGGCGGTCTCCACGGTCAACACCCTGGTGGCGCTGACCGCCGAGCGGCGCCGGGAGTTCGCGCTGCTGCGCCTGGTCGGGGCGACGCGGCGGCAGCTGTTGCGGATGCTCTCCGTGGAGGCGGCCCTGACCACGGCGATCGGGGTGCTGCTCGGTGCGGCGGTGGCGGCCGCGGCCTCGGGGGCGTTCAGCCTGGCGGTGACGGGCTCGGTGGTCCCGGTGGTGCCGGGCGCGGCCTGCGCCCGGGTGGTGCTGGGAGCGGCGGTGCTCACGGTACCGGGGATCGTGGGCACGGGGCTGTGGGCGGTCGGTGGCTCGGCGGTGGCGTCGACGGGCGGGGAACGGCGGTGAGACGAGGGAGGGCGCGGCGGGCGTCGACGGTGGGCGGGCCGCCGGGTCGGTGCCGTGGTGGTCCGCGGGGCCGTCCGGATGGAGGGGCAGGTGGGTGCGGTGGCTCCGGAGGTGCCTGGTGGATGCTGGAGGCCGGTCGGAGGGTGAAGGGTGAGGTGGACGGTGGCTGAGCGGCGGCGGTACCGGTCGGTGAGCGGCGGCGAACTGGCCTTCGCGGTGCTCGGGTTGCCGCTCGGGGTGCTCGGCGGGGCGTACGCCGTCGCGGTCCTCTACGCCGGGGTGCTGCTCTCGCTCACCGTGCTGGGCCTGCCGTTCGTGGTCGCCGCGCTGCTCGGGGCGAGGCGGCTCGGCGGGCTGCACCGGTGGCTGGTCGGGCGGCTGCTCCGGGAGGAGGTGCCCGCGCCGCCGCCGTTGCCGCGTCCGTCCGGGGTGTTCGCCCGGGGCCGGGCGGTGCTGACCGACCCGGTGGCCTGGCGGACGCTGCTCTACCTCCTGGTGCGGCTGCCGCTGGGCGTGCTCGGGTTCCTCGCCGTGGTCGTGCTGCCGCTCGGCAGCGTCTGGCTGGTGGGCTTCCCGCTCTGGGTGCGGATGATGGAGCCGGGCCCGCGGTCGATCGGCCTGCTGGACCTGGGAGCGGTCCCGGTCGGCCTCGCGGTGCTGGCCGTCGTCCCCGCCGCGGTGCGCGCCCTCGGCGGAGCGGACCGCGCGCTCGCCCGCGCCCTGCTCGGGCCGGTGCGCTCGCAGCAGCGGGTGCGTCAGCTGGAGAACGCCCGGGCCATCCTGCTGGCCGAGAACACCGACCGGCTGCGGGGCCTGGAACGCGACCTGCACGACGGCACCCAGGCACAGCTGGTCGCGCTCGCCATCACCCTGTCACTCGCCGACGACGTCCTGGCGGAGGGCGTTCCCTCCGCGGGCGGACCGGCCGGGGGTGTTCCCGTCGGGGGTGTTCCCACCGGGGGTGTTTCCTCCGTGGACGGACCGGCCGGCTCGGGCGGGCCCGACCTCGGGCGGCTGCGCACCCTGGTCGACCGGGCCCGTGGGCAGACCGACGACACCATCGCCGGCCTGCGCCGGCTGACCCGGGGCATCCACCCGGTGGCACTGGACGGCGGGTTGGCCCAGGCCCTGCCGGGGCTGACCGCCACCTCTCCGGTGCCGGTCGACGTCCGGCTGGACCTGCGGGAGCGTCCGGAGGAGGTGATCGAGCGGGCCGTCTACTTCTGCGCGGCCGAGCTGCTGACCAACGTGGCCAAGCACAGCGGCGCGCGGTCGGCGGAGCTGACCGTGACCGCGGCCGACGGGAGGGTCCGGCTGACCGTCAGCGACGACGGGCGCGGCGGCGCCGCGATCGGCGCGGGCACCGGCCTGGCCGGCCTGGCCGAGCGGCTCGCGGTGGTGGACGGGACGCTGTGGGTGGACAGCCCGCCCGGCGGGCCGACGGTGGTCGGTGCCGAGCTGCCCGGCCGGCTCTGACGGGGGCACGGTCCTTGCCTTCAGGGCCATCGCCTTCGGGGCCGTCGCCCTCCGGCGCCGCCGGTCTCGGGGCTGCCGGTCTCGGGGCCGCCGGTCTCGGGGCCGCCGGCCTCGGGGTGTCGCCGTTCCGGGTCCCTCGGCTCAGGAGGCGCCGCTCTCCGCGAGGTAGGCGAGCACGGCCTTGACCCGCCGGTTGTCGGCGTCGGTCGCGGGCAGGTCGAACTTGCCGAACACGGCGGCCACGTGCTTCTCCACCGCCCGCTCCGAGACCGTCAGCAGCGTGGCGATCGAGCGGTTGGAGTGCCCCTGCGCCATCAGCTCCAGCACCTCCCGCTCGCGCGGGGTGAGCGCGTCCACCCGGCTGCGCCGCCCGCCGTGCATCAGGCCGTTGACGATCTCTGGGTCGAGGGCCGTGCCGCCCGCGGCGACCCGGTGCAGGGCGTCCACGAACTCGGAGGTCCGGGCCACCCGCTCCTTGAGCAGGTAGCCGATGCCCGCTGCGCCGGCCGCCAGCAGCCGGGCCGCCCAGACGGTCTCGACGTGCTGGGAGAAGACCAGGATGCCGACCTCGGGCAGGGCGGCCCGGATCTCCACCGCGGCCCGGATGCCCTCGTCGGTGTGGGTGGGCGGCATCCGGATGTCCACCACGGCCACGTCGGGCCGGTGCTCGGTGACGGCGGCCACCAGCTCGGGCGCCGTACCGGCGGTGGCGACCACCGCGCACCCACGGGCGGTGAGGAGTTCGACCATGCCGTCCCGGAGGATCACCGAATCCTCGGCGAGGACGACGCGGAGCTGATTGTCGATCATGCCGTCATTATCCGGCCCGCCGTTCCCGGGAAATCCTTCAGTCCAGACTGGACAGTTCAGACTGATGAAATTACCGTGGAGCCATGACCGAGAAGCGAACCGGCCCCCAAGCCGCCGCGGCCCGTACAGCCCCCGCCGAGGCCGTGGCGCCCGACACCGCGGCACTGGCCGCCCGCGAGCTGCGGGCCGTCTTCAGCCGGCTGCGCCGCACCCTGCGGGAGGCGAGCGGGACCAGCGACCTGACCCCCTCCCAGACCGCCGTGCTCAGTCGGCTGATCAACGACGGTCCGGCCTCCGCGAGCGCGCTGGCCGCCGCCGAGCGGGTCCGTCCCCAGTCGATGGCCGCCACTCTCGCCGTGCTCGAACAGCACGGACTGGTCGGTCGCCGCCCCGACCCCGAGGACGGTCGCCGCCAAGTGGTCAGCCTCACCGAGGCGGGCCTGGCCCACGTCGCGGACAGCCGCCAGGCCCGTCAGGAGTGGCTGACCCGGGCCATGGCGGAGCACTACACCGAGGCCGAGCGCGCCACCGTACTGGAGGCACTGGCCCTGATGGACCGGCTGAACCGGTGATGGCCGGTCCGTCCGCCCTGCTGGCCCGGCTCCGGTCCCGCCGTCGGCTGCCCGCTCCGGAGGGCGGGTTCAACCGCCGGCTGATCGCACCGATGGTGCTCGGATCGGTGCTCAACCCGATCAACTCGTCGATGATCGCGGTGGCCCTGGTGCCCGTGGGCGCCGCCTTCGGTGCGCCGCCCGCCGAGACGGCCTGGCTGGTCACCGCGCTCTACCTGGCCACCGCCGTCGGCCAGCCGGTGATCGGGAGGCTCGTGGACACCCACGGGCCGCGCCGGCTCTACCTCGCCGGGACGGCCCTGGTCGGCCTCGCCGGACTGCTCGGCGCGTTCGCCCCGACGCTCGGACTGCTGATCGCCGCCCGGGTGCTGCTCGGCCTGGGCACCTCCGCGGCCTACCCGGCCGCGATGCACCTGACCCGTACCGAGGCCGAGCGGACCGGGCAGTCCAGCCCCACCGGGGTGCTGACGCTGCTGGCCGTCGCCAACCAGACCGTCGCGGTGGTCGGCCCCACCCTGGGCGGTCTGCTGATCGGCGCGGGCGGCTGGCGGACGGTCTTCGCCGTCAACGTCCCGCTGTCACTGGCCTGTCTGGCGCTCGGCGCGGCCCGGCTGCCCGTCACCGACCGCCGCTCCGGCCGTCCGGACCGAGGTGACGGGTCCGACGGCAGAGACGCGTCCGGCCGCGGGGACCACCTCGACCGTCCGGACCGCCTCGACCGTCCGGAGCGCCTCGACCACGCCGGGATCGCGCTGTTCGCGGTCCTGCTGCTCGCCCTGATGCTGTTCCTGATGCGGCCCGACCCGGCGCGCTGGTACCTGCCGGTGCTCGCCGTCCTGGCGGCCGCCGCCTTCGCCGTCCGCGAGCGGCGGGCCCGCACCCCCTTCATCGACCTGCGGTCGCTCGCCGGCAACCGCCCGCTGATCGCCACCTACCTGCGCCAGGTCCTCGGCTACACCTCCGTCTACGCCTTCCTCTACGGCTACACCCAGTGGCTGGAGGAGGGGCGCGGCCTGTCGGCGGCCTCCGCCGGACTGGTGCTGCTGCCGCTGTCGCTGACCGCGCTCACGGCCGCCGGGGTCACCGGCCGCAGTCCGGGTGTGCGCGGCAAGCTGCTGGTCGGCTCCGCCTGCCAGATCGGGGCCTGTGCCGCCCTGCTGTCGGTGCACGCGAGCAGTCCGGGTGCTCTGCTGATCGCGGTCGGTGTGCTGGCGGGCGTCTCGCAGGGGCTGATCGGGCTCGGCACCCAGACCGCCCTCTACCACCAGGCGGACCCGGCCGCCATCGCCTCGGCGGCCGGGCTGCTGCGCACCTTCATGTACCTCGGCGCGATGGTGGCCTCGGCCGCGAACGCCGCCTTCTTCCCGCACGGTGCCACCACGGGCGGTCTGCACCGCCTCGCGCTGTTCATGCTCTGCGGCGCGGCCCTGCTCTTCCTCCTCACCGTGCCCGACCGTTCGCTCGGCCGGCCGGGACGTCCTGTGCGGACCCGGGGATGACCGATGATCAGCTCTCCTCCACCGGGGTTCCGCGCCAGGCGTGGAGGCCCGGGGTGAGCTCGACCACCTCGGCCGGATAGGCCTCCCGGACGAGCTTGAGCAGCGCGCGCTGCTCGTCCAGCCAGTCCGGTGCGGGGGAGAGAACGACCCGGAGCGTGACGCCCGATTCCTCCGCGTCCGAGACGGTCACCCAGAGCCCGCCCGGCCGCGCGGGCTCGATCCGCAGTTCCGGGCCGTGCTCCTCGTCCAGCCAGCGGACCGCGGCGCCGCGCCCGAGCCGCTCCAAAGCCGTTTCCCACTGGGTGAGATGGCGGTCGGTCACCAGCGTGACGAACTGCCCGCGCACCGAGTCGGCGGTGACGGTGATCTCGCAGTCCAGCCAGTCGTGTCCGAGCAGGGAGCCCGGTGCGTGCCGTCCGAGCACCCGTACCCGGACGTTCCGGCCGCCGGTCCGCCCGTCGCGGCCGGGGGCGTCGTCGGTTCCGGGGCGGTCGGTCAGTCTTATCAACTCGTTCTGCTGCGAAGCGACTTCGCTCACGGCGTGCTCCTGTTGGCAGCGGATCAGGGGCTGACATCCTTGCGCAGGTGTTCGCCCCGGTGCCAGCCCGGAATCGGGATGTTCCGGTCGTCGCCGGCGGGCGGGAAACGCCCTGTGCCGGGGGCGCCGCCCCGGCAAGCGTCGTCGGCACGCGGACGGCCTCCCGGACGCGGACGGCCCGCCGGACCGGGAAGGTCGGGCGGGCCGTCCGCGTGGCGTGGCGGTGGGTGCGTCCGGTGGTGCGGCGGGTGCGGGCCGCTGCTCGGGCGGTACCGGCTGCCCGGTCGGGGCGGCGGCGGCCGTCGGGTCAGCGGTGGTCCGGGTGGCCGGTGAGCACGGTGGTGAAGATCGGTTCGCCGTGCTGGTGGCCGGTCACGGTGGTGGTGAGGCTGTCCGGCTCCTCGCCGGGGGTGTGCCGGGCGGTGATCGTGGTGGGCGCGTCGTGCTCGGCGTACCGGTGGAAGGTGGTGGCCGCGGCGGCCGGGGTGATGGTGACCGGGCTGCTCAGGGCGTTGGCCGCCTGCCGGGCCGCCTCCAGCAGCACCATGCCGGGGATGTGGTCGTTGGCGTGGTCGAAGAGGATCGGGTGCCGGAAGTCGGGAGTGAGGTGCCAGCTGTCGGGGGCGTCGGCCGGGGTCAGGACGACGTCGCTCGGGCGGACTCGGCCGACCCGGGCCGGCGGGAGCGGCTCGGCGGTCACGGTCGGCGCCGCGGGCTGCTCGGCGCCCTGGCGCCCCCGGCGCAGCCGCTGGTAGGTGGAGTCCGGGACGGTGGTGAACCGGGCGTACCCGGTGGCGGCGAGCTGGGCGCCCCGTCGGACGACGGTTTCCAGCGTGAAGTCGACCGTGGTGCCGGAGCGGCGCGGCTGGGCGAGGAGCTGGATCTCCAGGGTGAGATCGGTCGGTGCCGCTCCGATCGGCAACTGCCGCGGCTGAGTGGTGTAGTCGAGGTTCCACATCATGAACTTGTGGTCGAGCGGTACGCCGAACCGGGTGTGGGCGAGGTAGAGGCCGGCCTGGCGGATCGTTTCAGCTGCTTGCATCGGGTCGTGCCGGGTGCCGTCCGGCGTGCAGAAGAAGGTGTGCGCCCGCGGCCACTGCGCGGTGACGGCGAAGGCCGTGTCGGTCAGCTGTTCGCTGCCGGTGATGAAGACCTCGGCGTGGCAGGCCCGGTGCACGTACTCCTTGGCGACGGTGCTGGTCAGGCGAGGCGCCGGGGCCGCTGCTGCGGCCGGGCCGGGGATCGTCCGGGGGTCCGGGCCGGTGGCGAGGGCGGAGGCGGGCGTGCGGAAGGCGAGCAGAGTCATGGGGAGCGCTCCGAAAGGCCGTGATGGGCGGGGTGGGCTGCTCAGGGCTCGTAAGATACGTACCTACCGGTTTGGTTTTCAAGGAGCCAGAACAAAGGTTCGTCGGCGGCCGAGCGTGTTCGGTCGGGCACGGTGGGTGTGTGCCGGTCGCCGCCCCGGGACCAGGTTCACCGGTCGGGCCTGCTTGACCTGTGGGAATGTCGATGGGCAAAGTTGTCAGGTTCATTGCCACGACTGGATCGTTCGTCGTCCCCCCGGGCACAAGTGGGAGCTGTCGCTCCGGATATGGGGGCTGGCGGCGAGATGTCGGCCATCTGTTCGTCCCATACCGTCCACGCGGTTTTAGTCCGCTTGAGGACGGCCCTAGGTGACCTGGGATGCAGGGACCCCCGTCGACCGCGGCGGGTAAGATACGGGGTGTTTGGTTTTGTTTGCCGAGCGTTTCGGGTGGGGTGGTTGCGGTGGTGCGACAGGAGCGGGCGGTCCGGACGCGTCGGCTGATCCTGGAGGCGGCGGCGTCGGTCTTCGACGAGTACGGGTACGAGGGGGCGACGATCGGCGAGGTCGTGGCCCGCGCCGGGGTGACCCGCGGCGCGGTGTACTTCCACTTCGCCTCCAAGCGGGAGCTCGCCCAGGGGGTCGTGGAGGAGCAGTTCGGCCGGGACGAGATCCCCGAACGGCAGTGCAAGCTGCAGGAGTTCGTGGACCTCGGGATGGTGGTCGCCCACCTCATGCCGCGCGACCCGGTCCTGAGCGCGGGCGCGCGGCTCTCCCTCGGCCAGGACGTGTTCGGAGACTTCAGCGGCGGTGCGGCGCCCGGCTGGATCCAGCGGGCCGAGAGCGTGCTGGAAACGGCGGGCCGGCGCGGTGAGCTGCTGCCCCAGGTGGTGCCCGCCGAGACAGCGTGGCTGGTCACCGGGGCCTGGACGGGGGTGCAGATCCAGTCGCAGAAGATGTCCGGCCGGGCGGATCTGGAGCGCCGGATCTCCGCGCTGTACCAGCATGTGATGCCGAGTATCGCGGTGCCCGGGGTGCTGGCCACGCTCGACCTCGCGGTGGACCGGGGCGCCCGGGTGGTCGCGGAGCTCGCGGCGGCCCGGGTGGCGGAGTCCGGCCCGACTGGGCCGGACGGGGCGGGTGCGGCCGGCGTCGGACCGGCCTGAGTCGGGCGCTCGGGGTGACCCGGGTGGTCCGGGTGGTCCGTGCGGGCCTCGTTCGAAGCGGTTCGAGGTCGGACGGGCGGTCCGGCGTCCGGTTCCGGTGGGGATTGCTCCGCCCAAAAACAAACAGCGCGTTCGGTTTTGTATTGACAAACCGTCTGTCCTGTTTTTGGATGGGCGTCGGGTGCTCGACCGACCTTCCAGCGGACCTGCGTGGACGGTGAGCAGCGGAGCACCCGCCCGGCCGGCGGCCGTCGGGGCCGCCGATCCGTCTGGATATGGGGTGGTCGTCGTGGAGATCCGGGTGCTGGGGTCCTTGGGGGTCCGACTGTGCGGGGCGTCGGTGGTGCCGTCGGCGCCGAAGCCGCGGCAGGTGCTCGCCCTGCTGGCGTTACGGGCCGACCAGGTCGTGCCGGCGGGAGTCCTCGCCGAGGAGCTGTGGTCCGGCCGCCCGCCACGCAGTGCCCGCACCACCGTGCAGACCTATGTGCTCCAACTGCGCGACCTCATCGACCGGGCGCTCGCCCAGGGCGACGGCGGCCCGGGGGCCTCCTGCGCGAAGGACGTCCTGGTCACCTCGGCCGGCGGCTACATGCTGAACAGTGGCGGCGGACTGGTCGACCTCCAGGAGTTCGACCGCCTCGCCGGGCACGGCTACCGCGCCATGGACGGGGGCGACTTCCCGCTCGCCGCCCGCCAGTTGGCCGATGCGCTCGCGCTGTGGCGCGGCCCGGCCTTCGCCGACGTTCCGGTCGGCGGCCAACTCGCCGTCGAGACCAGACGGTTGGAGGAGATCAGGCTCTGCGCGCTGGACCAGCGGATCGAGGCCGACCTGCGACTCGGCCGGCACCGGGTGCTGCTCGCCGAACTCACCGTCCTGATCGACCGCTACCGCACCCACGAGAGCCTGCACGGCCAGTACATGATCGCGCTGCACCGCTCCGGTCGGCGGGGCGAGGCGCTTGAGGCCTACCAGCGCCTGCGGAACACCCTGGTACGGGAGTTGGGCATGGAGCCGTCCGCGGCGCTGCGGCGGCTCCAGCGTTCCATCCTGCTCGCCGGCCCCGAGCGCGCGGACCAGGAGCAGCCGGGCGCGCCCGCGGACGGCGCCGGCGCCCGCACCGCCCGGCTCACCCGGGTCGGCTGAGCCGGGCCGGTCGGGCCGGGTCGGCCGACCGGGGCGCGGCGCCGGCGCCCGGCGGGGACGGGCAGGGGCGGACTGCGACGGACTGCGGCGGGCCCGGTGGCTATTCGGCGAGCACGCCGGTGTTCTGGCAGGCGTGCAGCAGCCACCGGCCGTCGTCCTGCCTGGTCATGACGTACAGCGGCGCGCCCTCCGAGTCCCCCTCCGGCGACCGGTAGACCTGGCGGACCTTGACGGCGGCCACGTCGGGGCGAAGGAACTGAATGTGCACCGGCTCGTACGTGACGTCGCCGTCCCAGGTCGCGGCGGGCAGCACGGCACGGGTGAACTCGGCGATCGCGTCCAGGCCGAGGAGGACCTTGCCGGGCGCGGTGGTCCAGATCGCCTCGGGGTGGAACAGCGCGAGGAACGCGTCCGGGTCCTTGGCGCGCTGGGCGCGTTCGACGGCGGCCACGACCCGTTCGACGGCCTGGATGTCCGCCTCGGGGGCGGCCTGCGCGTTGGCTGCTGCTTCGGTGTCCATGTGGATCACTCTGGTACCTCAAGTGGCCTTGAGGTCAAGCCGGTCGGGGCGTTCCGGTGCGCAGCCCCAGGTAGCCGTCGAGGTGGGCGGAGGCGGTGAGCATCGCCAGGCCCCGGGCGGTGAGGCGCTGCTGCCAGCCGTCCAGGGCGGCGGCGAGCTCGCCGGTGCCGCCCGCGGTGCGGATCTGCCGCAGCACGGTGGCGATGTGGTCCAGCAGGTAGCCGCCCCGGCGGAGCAGGTGGGCGAGTTCGGCGTCCCGGACGTCGGCGGGGAGGTAGCGGCGGTGGCCGGTGGCGCGGTCCCGGGGCGGGGTGAGGATGCCGGCGGCCTCCCAGGCCCGCAGGGTCGCGGGGGTGACGCCGAGCCGGTGCGCGACCTCGCCGACGGAGCGGGGGCCGGGTGGTGCGGGGAGCCCGGTTCCGGCGGCGGCGCCGCCGGTCAGGTGGCCGACGGCCTCGCGAACGGCGGCGAGGGTCTCCCGGTCGCGCAGCAACTGGGCGTGTCCCCGGTCGAGTTCGGTGAGGGCGTCGCCGATCCGGTCGGCGTGGACGGCGGTCATGACCGAGCCCGCGGTCGCGTACCCGTACGCCGGGACGAGGGCGAGGTAGGCGCGAAGGGCGGCGGCGTGCAGCTCGGTGTAGATCCGGTATCCGGTGGGCGTGCGTTCGGCGGGCGGGAGGCAGCCGTCGCGCTCGTAGTTGCGGATCGCCTGGGTCGAGATGCCGTGCTCGCGCGCGAGGTCGGAGGGTCGCATGGTCGTCCGGTCGTCTCCCGTTCCGGGCTGGTGGGGTGAGGTGGGGCCGGGTGGGGCGGGGTGCTCGAAGTCGGTCGATGAGTGGGGGCTGTTTGAGGCTTTCGGCGGCGAATGGGCGGCACGAGCGGGAAAAGTCTCAACCGTTCCTTCAAGGATACGCTTGAGGTCCATGAACCAGGACGTGTATGACTTCATCACCCCCGCGTGCGAGCTTCTGGGGCTGGGCGAGCCGACGCACCAGGAGCCGGCGTTCGGGCTGGTCCGCAACGAGCTGTTCGCCAGGCTGGTCGACCGGGGCTTCCGGTCGATCGCCCTGGAGACCGACCGGGTGGCCGCCCTCGCCGTGGACGCCTACGTCCGGGAGGGTGTCGGCACTCTCGAATCGGCGATGCGGAAGGGCTTCACGCACGGCTTCGGGGAACTCGCCCCCAACCGCCGACTCGTCGCCTGGATGCGGGAGTTCAACCGGCAGCGGCCGTCCGGGGAGCGGCTGGCCTTCCACGGCTTCGACATCCCGACCGAGAACACCAGCGCCCCCAGCCCGCGCCGCTACCTCGAACACGCCCGCGACTACCTGGGGCTCGACCTCGACGTCGCCGGTGTGGCAGGCGAGGACGAGCGCTGGAGCCGTACGGAGGCGGTGACGGACCCGGCCCAGTCGCCGGGCGACACCGCCGACGCCGCCCGGCTGCGCTGCCTCGCCGACGACCTTCTCCTTCAACTCCAGATGCGGGCACCGGAATTGATCGGATCGACCTCGCCGGCCGAATGGTACGGGGCACGCGCCCGACTGGCCGCCGGGATCGGACTGCTGCGCTACCACGCCCAGTCGGCGGTCCGGGGCCGCACCCCGAGCGCCCGGATCAGCGCCCTGCTCGGCGTGCGGGACGCGCTGATGGCGCAGAACCTCCTCGACATCCGCGAGATCGAGGCCCGGCGCGGACCGACCCTGCTCTTCGCCCACAACCGGCACGTGCAGCGGAACCCGAGCGCCTGGGCGCTGGGCGAGCTGGACTGCCGGTGGACCGGCGCGGGCCACACCGTCGGCACGCTGCTGGGCGAGCGCTACGCCTTCGTCGCCGGGAGCCTGGGGCGCAGCGAGGCGCTCGGACTGGCCGAGCCGGCGCCGGGGACGTACGAGGCCCACCTGCGGGGACGCGGTGCGGCCTGGGAGTTGACGGACACCGCGCTGCCGGCCGACGCCCGCACCCGCACCGACACCGTCCCGCGGCAGGGCTACTTCCCGCTCGACCGGGAGGTGCTCGACGGCGCGGCCGCGCTGCTGCACATCGCCGACGGCGCGGCGGTGACGGCCGGAGCCTGAGCGGCCGCCGGCCCGGGGTAGGCCTGCCGCAGGTGGGCCACCAGGGCGGCGGTCGGCGGCGAGGAGGGCTGCCCGGCCGGCCAGGCGAGCGCGATCCGGACCCGGGGAACGGGGTCGGTCAGCGGACGCACCCGCAGGCCGGGCAGCGGGCCCGGGTCCGGCAGCACGGCCACGCCCAGGCCGTGCGCGGCGAGCTCGGCCAACTGCGGTGGCGCGGCCGCCTCGACGCCGACCGTCGCCGCGACGCCGGCCTCGGCCAGGGCGCGCTCCAGCGCCGTGCGCAGGCCGGTGCCGCGCGGGGTGCTCACCAGGGCGTGTCCGGCGAGCGCCGCGACCGGCAGCGCGTCCCGGCCGGGGGCGGTAACACCGGCCCCGCTTCCCGAGCCCCCGGAGGAGCCCGTGCCCGGGACCGTGCCCGTGCCCGAGCCGTGGACGGAGCCCGCGCCCGATCCCGCACCCGAGGCGGGCGCCGCCCCCGAGGCCTCCGCGAGCGGATGGTCCACCGGGCAGGCCGCGACCAGCGGGACCTCCAGCACTGTGTGCAGCGCCAGCCCGCTCAGCGACGACCCGCCGTCGTCGCCCTCCCGCCCGCTCCCGGGGGTGGGCAGGCCGACGACGGCGAGGTCCAGCCGGCCGTCGCGCAGCGCGGAGAGCATCCGCGCGGTGGTGTCCTCGGTGAGCGAGAAGTCGATGCCGGGGTGTTCCTGGCGGAACGCCGCGAGCGTGGTGGCGAGCCCGGGGATGGTGCCCAGTCCGGACGGCGGGGTCAGGGCCGCCCCGGCGACCATGCCCAGACGCACGTGTCCGCGCCGCAGCCCGCCGAACTCCTGGGCCGCGCGGCGGGCCGCGGCCGCGGAGGCGAGCGCGGCCCGGGCGTGCGGCAGCACCGCCTCGCCGACCGGGGTCAGCCGTACGGTGCGGCCCGAACGGTCGAGCAACTGGTGGCCCAGGTCCCGTTCCAGCTGCCGGATCTGGGAGCTCACCCCGGGCTGGGTGAGGTGCAGCAGCCGCGCGGCCCGGGTGAAGCTGCCGTGCTGGGCGACGGTGACGAAGTACTGGAGCTGCCGCAGTTCCATAACTCCCGATCATAAGTGCCAGAACTTCCCGGTCTTGGACGGGTGCACGGTTCCGGCCGCAGGCTGGGCGCATGGAAACCGTGCCGCAGAACAAGGACACCGGGGTGCCGCAGAGCCGGGACACCGGGCAGATCCACTGGATCCGCGAGCAGATCGCGGCCGAGCGCCGCGAGCTCGCCCGGGTGTTCGCCGACCTCGCCCCGGAGCAGTGGAACTCGCCCTCGTTGTGCGGTGGGTGGCGGATCCGCGAGGTGGCCGCGCACATGAGCACCGGATTCCGGCACTCGACGGCGCGCACGCTCCTCGAACTCGCCCGCTCCGGCGGCAACGTCCACCGGATGGCCGACCGGATCGCCCGCCGCGACGCGGCCGCCATGACCGAGCGCGAACTCGCCGCCGCCATGGCCGACCACGCGGACCACCCCTGGCGCCCGCCGGTCGGCGGCCCGATCGCGGCCCTCGCCCACGACGTCGTCCACGGCCTCGACATCACGGTGGCGCTCGGCCTGCCCGCCCGGCTGCCGGTGGCGCGGACGAAGGCCCTGCTGGCCGGTGTCTCACCCCGTGCGCTGCGGTTCTTCGGGGCCCGGCTGGACGGCGTCCGGCTGGTGGCGACGGACACCGCCTGGGCGTACGGTGACGGGTCACTCACCGTGACGGGGCGGGCGGAGCACCTGCTGCTGCTCGCGTACGGGCGCCGGGTGCCGGAGGGCCTGCTGGCGGGGCCCGGTGCGGGACGGTTCACGGCCGACGCCGCGTAGCGGCGGATTGGCGTACGGGCGAACGGGCGAACGGCACGCTACCGGCGGTCGGTGTTCAGCCACTCGGTGAGGGTGGCGTGCAACAGCTCGACCTGGGCGCGGTCCAGGATTACCGTCGCCCGGGAGCCAGTGCCGCCAGTGCCGTCCGTGCCGCCAGTGCCGTCCGAGGCGGGCCCGCCGAGACCCAGCCGGAGGTACTCCACCGGGAGAGGCCAACCGCCCTCAGGTTCGGGAGCGTCGCCGAACCGGACGTCCGGGTGGCAGTGGTTGGGGATCACGCCGAGTTCCAGCCAGCCCCCGCGGCGGTCGTCCTCGGCGGGGCTGACGTGCGAGCCCTGGTAGATCCTCGGGGCGGGCGCGTTGCCGTCACCGTCGTCGGCGAAGTACAGCCAGGAAGCGAAGATGGACATCCGGTTCTCCTCGGGTCTCGGACCGTGTGGGGCAGGAGCCTAGCGAGCGCCCGGGCGGCCGTCGTGCGCGTTGCGGGGGCCCGTGACTACGATCGGAAGAAGTCCTTCCGGATGGTGGTGAGACGGAAGCCAGGTCGCCGATGGCCCAGAGGTCCGTGCAGTGGCCCCCGTACGTGCGGGTCGCGCCGTGGTTGCTGACCGCCGGCGGGCTGGTGTGGAACGCGCTGGACCCGACCGACTACTGGGGCGATCCGCTGCTGGCGGCGGCCGCCGTGCTGGCGGGTGCGCTGCTGGCGCTGCGGGACACCGTCGCGGTGGGGGCCGCCAACGTTCTCGGCATCCTGCTGCTGTCCACCCAGGACGGGTCGATCGGGACCGGGGCCGGCTTCCTGGAGCTGGCGAACACGGCGTTCGCGGCGCTGCTCGGGATCGGGGTGAACCGGGTGGTGGACCGGCACGGGCGGCGGCTGGCGCGGGTGCGGTCGGTGGCCGAGGCGGCGCAGCGGGCGGTGCTGCCGGAGCCCCCCGCGGAGGTGGGGCGGCTTTCGGTCGCGGCCTGCTACCGGGCCGCCCAGGACGAGGCGCTGATCGGGGGCGACGCGTACGCGCTGCAGGTCACCCCGTTCGGCGTGCGGGGGCTGATCGCCGACGTGCGGGGCAAGGGGCTGCACGCGGTCGGGGCGGTCTCGGTGCTGCTGGGCGCCTTCCGCGAGGACTCCCACCGGCTGCCGGACCTGGCCGCGCTCGCGGACGCGCTGGAGGACTCGCTGCTGCGGGAGAGCGAGCGGATGAGCGAGGAGCTGCGGCTGGAGGGGTTCATCACCGCGCTGCTGGTGGAGTTCCCGCCGGGGGAGGAGAGCGTGCGCACGCTCGACTGCGGGCACCCCGGCCCGTACCTGCTGAACCCGTACGCGCGGGGCGGGGGCGAGCCCCCGGTGCGCCGGCTGGACGCGGCGGATCCGGGGCTGCCGCTGGGGATGGGCGGACTGGGTGCGGCGCGCCCGGCGCCGGAGAGTCGGCCGTTCCCGGCCGGGTGGACGCTGCTGCTGGTGACCGACGGGGTCACCGAGGCCCGGGACGGGGCGGGGGAGTTCTACGACCCGGTGCTCGGGCTGGCCCCGCTGGGGCCGTTCGCCGGGCCCGGCGAGGTGCTGGACGCGCTGGTGGCGGACGTCGAGCGGTGGACCGGCGGGCCCAGGGACGACGACATGGCGGTGCTGGCGATCACCCGCCGGGCGGAGGCGGAGGCGGAGTCGGGCGGCTGACGGCCGGCCGACGGTCGGCGGAGCGGTAGGCGGAGCAGTCGGCGGAGCGGGCGGCGAACGGGTCGGCGGAACGGGCGGCGAACGGGGGCGGGACGGGTGATGGACCGGGTCGGGCGCGGGTGCTCCGTGACCGTCCGGTCACCTTGTCTACGGCTCGCTACGGTCACGCCGGTATCACGATGAGATGACGGTCGGACTGCACTCCATGGAATCCGGCCAAGTTGAGCGTCTCCGTCCGGTGGCTGGAAAGACAGCGTCCGAATACCGGACAAGGAAATGGACGGACGGGCCCGGAAGTGGTCGGAGTGCCCGTCGGCCGGTGCCGCCTAGGCCGACGGACGCCGCGGGCGGCGTGACGGCAGGAGAAGCGGCCATAAGGAGCGCGCAAAGGCGGGCCGGGGGAGTGGCGGGATTCGGCCGACGTGCGTTCCGTCCGGAAACGGACCTGGTGCTTGCCCAGTGTCGAAGGGGTGACCGAGAGTCGCACCGATGAACGAGAAGCCCAGCCCCCGCCAGGCCCGTCTGCTCGGCCACCGCGACTTCCGGCTCCTGCTGACCGGAGCCGCGGCGGCCCAGACGGGCAGTCAGGTCACCCTGGTCGCCCTTCCCTTGGTGGCCGTGATGGTGCTCGACGCCACGCCGTTCGAGGTCGGTCTGCTGACCGCCGCCGAGACCGCCGCCTTCCTGCTCGTCGGCCTCCCCGCGGGCGCCTGGCTGGACCGGATGCGCAAGCTTCCGGTGCTGATCCGGGCCGACGTGGTGCGCTGCCTGGCCGTCGGGTCGATCCCGCCGGCCGCCGCCTTCGGGGTGCTGACCATGCCGCAGCTCTACCTGGTGGCGCTGGTCACCGGGGTGGCGACGGTCTTCTTCGACGTCGCCCACCAGTCCTTCCTGCCCGCCGTCCTGCCGCGCGAGCAGCTGGTCGGCGGCAACGGCGCCCTGGAGACGGTCCGTTCCTCGGCGCAGATCGCCGGGCCGGGCCTCGGCGGCGGGCTGGTCCAGCTGCTCGGGGCGCCGCTCGCCATCGTGGCCGACGCCTGCGGCTACCTCGCCTCCGCCCTGCTGCTCGTCCGGATCAAGGTCGACGAGCCGCGGCCGGAGCCCGAGCCGGGGCGCTCGCTGCGCGCCGAGGTCGGGGAGGGTGTGCGGTTCGTGCTCGGCCACCCGCTGCTGCGGGCGATCGCGACCGCCACCGCCACGTCCAACCTGTTCTCCGCCGTGCTGACCGCCGTGCAGACGGTGTTCTGGGTGCGGGTGCTCGACCTGTCGCCGGGAGCCATCGGCGTGCTGCTGTCGGTCTCCGCCGTCGGCGGACTGGCCGGCGCGCTGTGCGCCGGGCAGCTCGCCCGGTGGATCGGACAGGCCCGGCTGATCTGGCTGTCCACGGTGGTGACGGCGCCGTTCGCGCTGCTGTGGCCGCTGTCCGGAGGCGGTGCGGGCGTGGTGCTGTTCGGCCTGGCCTCCGGGGTGGTGCTGTTCGGCGCGGTGGCCTACAACGTCGCCCAGGTGAGCTTCCGGCAGAGCATCTGCCCGCCGGAGCTGCTCGGCCGGATGAACGCCACCATGCGGTTCCTGGTGTGGGGCACCCTGCCGATCGGCGCCCTGATCGGCGGCGTGGTCGCCGAGGCGTCCGGGCCGCGCACCGCGCTCTGGCTCTGCGCCGCCGGCTTCCTGCTGGTGCCGCTGCCGCTGCTGCTCTCCCCGCTGCGGCGGATGCGCGAGCTGCCGGGCCCCGACCGTACGGCCGGGCAGGACGCGGACGCGGAGGCGGACGCCACCGACCAGAAGAGCGCGGTGAGCCCCGGCACGTCCTGACCGGCCGCCCACCCGCGCCTTCCGCACCCGAACCCCTCCTGCCGACCGAACCCGACCCCCGACCGACCCCCGACCGACCCCCGACCGATCCCCGACCCGAGCCGCGACCGGAAACCGGAGACCGTTCCCGTGCACGCCAGCATCACCGCCGCCTACCTCGCCCGGTACCGCTCCGCCGCCGCCGAATCCCCGGTGGAGCTGCTCCCGCTGACCGGCGCCCAGCGGCGCTTCCTGATCACCCGCCGACTCGCTCCGCAGAGCCGCACCGACGTCGTCCCGCTGTTCTTCGCCTACCCGCGCGGCACCCTCGACCTGGGCCGACTGGCCCGCGCCGCGGCCGCCGTGGCCGCCCACCACCCGGCGCTGTGCGGCGGATTCGCGACCGTGCGCGGCACACCCGTGCTGCGCACCGGCGGCCCCTCGGCCGAGGCCGGCCGGATCGCCGTCGCCCCCGGCGGCACCGCCCGTGCGGCGCTGCGCGAGGCCCTGTCGAACTGGCCCGCGGACGGACCCGCGCTGCGCCTGCTGGTGGCCGCGGACCCGGACGGGGACGAGGAACTGCTCGCCCTCGCGCTGGACCACGCCGCCTGCGACGAACAGTCGCTCGGCCTGCTCACCGCCGAACTCGGCGCCGCGTACGAGCGGGACGAACCGCCGGCGGACGGGCCCGACCCCCGGGCGCTGGCCGACTACCGGCAGGCCGTCGAACTGCAGCTCGCCGCCGAGGACGCAGCCGGCGGCCCCGCCGCCCAGGCCCACTGGGGCCGCCGACTGGGCGGCCTGACCGGGGCGGGCGGCGGCGCGGCGACGTCCACCGGCATGCTCACCGAGCGGCTGCCCACCGCCGGGGGCGCCGCCCGCGGCGCCGTCTTCCCGGCCCTGCTGGACGCGGTCGGCTCGGCCCTGCACCGGCTGCATGGGGCGGACGGGGCGGCCCGGCCGGAGACCGCGGGAGGGCCGCTCGCGCTCGGCTACCCGTGGGGCGGACGGCCGGCGGGCGCACCCGCCGCGCTCGGCTGCTTCCTCAACACCCTGGTGCACCCGGCGACTTCGGGCCCGGTCGCGGACCTGGACGCCCTCGCGGACGCCTGGTGGGACGACCTCGACCAGGCCGGCACCCCCTTCGACGAGGTGGTCCGCGCCGCCCGCACCGCCGGGGCCCCGTGGTCGGGCGCCCTGGACGGCCTGCTCACCATGGAGGACCTGCACCGCCGCCCACCGCTGGTGCTCGGCGGCACCCCAGGCCGGGAGACCCACCTGGACGGGCGCCCGCTCGCCGCACCGCTGGCCGTCTCCGCCTCGCACGGCGACGACCTGCTGATCCGGCTGGCCTGGGACCGCGACCGCTTCCCCGAGGCCGACGCCCGGGCCGCCTTCGGCGAACTGCTCGCCGTGCTGCGGCACCACCTGCACGCCCGGCCGGTCCCGGTCCCGCAGGCCTGAGGCGCCCGGCCGGCCGCGTCGCCCACCCGACCGCGCCGCCCATCCGCTCGCACGAGCCTGACCGCCCGCACGAGCCCGACCGCAGGCGTCCGACCGCACGCCCCACCCCGCGGGCCCCGAACTCCCACGACGGACCCACGACGGATCCGCCACGGAGCCACGACGGATCCGCCACGAACCCACCACGCCCGTCCGCGCGCGTCCGACACGCCGCCGGACGGGACCCGGGCCCAGGGCCGCACCTCACCCCGGTGCGCCCCCGGGCCGCCGGCCGGCACGGGAACACCCCACGTCCGCGTCCGGCCACCGCAGTGCCGACAAGCCCACCACACAAGGGAATCGACCATGTTCGCACTCTCTCCCTCGCAGGAGATCGTCTGGCTGCACGAGCAGATGCTGCCGGGCAGCCGCGCCTACAACTTCACCGCCGTCCTCGACCTGTGGGGCACCCTCGACCGGGACGCGCTGCACACCGGCCTGGCCGCCGTGCTGGCCCACCACCCCGGTCTGCGGCTGGAGTTGGTGCCCAGGCCGGAGGGGCTGCCCGGCCAGCGGGTCGCCGAGGTCTGCGAACCGGAGCTGCGCCACAGCGACTTCGCCGCCGAGCAGGACCCGGAGGCCACCTTCCGCCGGCTGCTCGCCGCCGAGGCCGAGGAGCCGCTGGACACCGAGCGGGCGCCGGTGCTGCGCTGGCACCTGGTCCGGCTCGGCGACGACCACCACCGGCTGATCCACGTCGAGCACCACCTCGTCCACGACGGCCACTCCTTCGCGATCCTGCTGCGCGACCTGTTCACCGTCTACCGCGCCACCGTCCTCGGCGAGCCCTACGAGCTGCCCACCGCCCCCTCCTACGAGGACCACGCCCGCGCCGCCGCCGACCTCCCCCGGGACCGCGGGCTCGACTTCTGGACCAAGGAACTGACCGACGCGCCGCGCGAGGTCACCCTCCCCGGGCTGGCCCGGCCGGGCGCCGAACGGCGCCACCGCGGCGGCCAGCTGCGCCAGTCGATCGGCGCCGACCTGGCCGAGCGGCTGCGCGAGCGCAGCAAGGCCGACGGCCACACCCCGTTCAGCACCCTGCTCACCCTGTTCGCCGAGCTGCTGCGCCGGCACAGCGGCCACCGCGAGGTGGTGATCGGCACCGCCGTCGGCAACCGCCCGGAGGGCTTCGAGGGCACCGTCGGCATGTTCGTCAACACCGTCCCGCTGCGCCTGCGGCTCGACCCGGCGGCTCTCGGCACCGACGCCGTGGACGAGGTGACCGACGTCCTGTTGCGCGCCCTGCCGTACCAGGACCTGCCGGTCCAGGAGCTGACCCGCCGGCTCGGGCTGCACACCACCGGGGCCGACAACCCGCTGTTCAACGTGATGTTCAGCGCGCACGACGCGGCGCTGCCCGATGTCCAGGCGCCCGGGCTGGAGGTCTCGCTGTACGAGGGCTTCAACACCGGCACCACCCGCTTCGACCTCGACCTGGTGCTGCTGCCCGACGACCGCCGGGTGGTCGGCGAGAAGCACGGCGCGGCCGGGATGACCCTGGTCTGGGACTACGACGCCGACCTGTTCCGCGAGTCCGAGGCGGTGCTGCTGTCCGAGCGGCTGCTGGAGCTGCTGCGCTGCTACCTGGATCGCCCGCAGGCGCCGATCGCCGGGCTGGCCCCCGCGACCGAGGCCGAACCGGCCGCCCCGGTCACCCCGGCCGCACTCGACCCGGCCGCCGCCCACGACCCGACCTCGCTCGCCCTGCTGGCCGGCACCGAGCGGATCAGCTACGGCGAACTCGACCGCAGGGTCAGCGAGTTGGTCGAGCGGCTGCGCGCCGCCGGAGTCACCCCCGGCCAGCCGGTGGCCACCGTGCTGCCGCGCGGCGCCGACAGCGTGGTCGCCCTGCTCGCCTGCCTGCGGTACGGCGCCGTGTACGCGCCGCTGTCCACCGAGGACCCGGCCGCCCGGCTCGGGCTGCTGCTGGAGCGGCTCTGCCCGGCGCTCGTCCTCGCCACCCGGCAGAGCGCGCTGGCACTGCCCGCCGAGGGCGTCACCCCGGCGCTGCTGGACGGCCCCGCCTTCCCGAAGGCCGAGCCCGCCGCCGCGCTGGACGGCGCCGCCTACGTGATCCACACCTCCGGCTCCACCGGCGTGCCCAAGCCCGTCCTGGTCGGCCGCGAGGCCCTCGCCGGGTACATCGCCGCGATCGCCGACCGCTACCGGCTCACCTCCGCCGACCGGGTGCTGCTGTTCGCCCGGCCGTCCTTCGACGTGGCCCTGGAGGAGGTGCTGCCCGCCCTCACGGCCGGCGCCGCCCTCGTCGTGCCGCAGCGCGAGGTGCCCACCGGGCCCGAGCTGGTGGCCGTGCTGGCCGCCCGCGGCGTCACCGTCGCCAACCTGCCCACCAGCTACCTGCTCGCCGTCCGCGAGGACCTGCGCGAGGCGCTGCGCGACGGCCGCTGGGCGCCCCGCCTGCTGGTGCTCGGCGGCGAGCGGCTGCCGGCCCGGGCGCTGGCCGGCCTGACCGGGGCCACCACCGTGCTGAACGCCTACGGCGTCACCGAGGCCACCGTCACCTCCACCGTGTACGAGGTCACCGACGCCGACGTCGCCGAGGACGGCGAGATCCCGCTCGGCGCCGAACTCGACGGTGCGCGCATCCACGTCCTGGACGACACGCTGCGCCCGCTCGCCCCCGGCTGCGTCGGCGAACTCGCCGTCGGCGGAACCCTGCTGGCCGAGGGCTACCTGGGGCTGCCGGAGCCCACCGCGGCCCGCTTCACGACGGTCCCCGCGCTCGACGACGCCCGCGTCTACCGCACCGGCGACCGCGGCTACCGCGACCTGGACGGGCGGCTGCGCTTCCTCGGCCGCGCCGACAACCAGGTCAAGCTGCGCGGCCACCGGATCGAACTGGAGGAGATCGAGGCCGCGGCCTCCGCCGAACTCGGCGGCCGCTCCTGCGCGGTGCTGCTGCACACCGACCCGCAGACCGGCCCCCGCCTGGTCGGCTTCCTGGAGGGCGCCGACCGCCCCGACCAGGCCGCCCTGCACGAGGCGCTCGCCCGCCGGCTGCCCGGCGGACTCGTCCCGGCGAGCTGGACGGCCGTCGCCGCGATGCCGACCCTGCCCGGCGGCAAGCCCGACCGCGCCGCCCTCGCCCGCCTGGCGGACGAGGCCCCGGAGGCGGAGGAGGTCGAGCCGAGCGAGTTCACCGACCCCGGCCAGCAGCTGATCGCCGCCGCCTGGCGCGAGGTGCTCGGCCACGACCGCTTCGCCGCGGACTCGCACTTCTTCGAGGTCGGCGGCCACTCGCTGCTCGCCGCCCAGCTCGCCGCGTACCTGGAGCCGCACCTCGGCAGCCGGCCGCCGTTGCGCACCCTGTTCCGACACGCCGTCCTGGCCGACCAGGCCAAGGCCCTCACCACCGGTGGTGCCAAGTGACTTCGCCCTCCGCCGTCCTGGAAGCCGGCCACCGCGAGCTCGTCGAGGCCTTCGAGAGCTTCGTGCGCCGCGAACTCGTGCCGCTGGCCGCCGAGCTGCCCGAGACCGCCGACCAGGTCCCGGCCGACCTGCGGACCTACGTCCGCAAGCGCTCCGCCGCCCTCGGCTTCTACGCGGGCGACTACCCCGAGGAGCTCGGCGGCGCCGACATGCCGTTCACCGCCGTCGTCCTGCTGCACCACGCCGCCGGACGCAGCGGCTGCGTGCTCGCCCCGTACGCGCTGGCCGGCTCCGACGGGCCCAGCCCGCTGCTGCGGCACGGCACCCCCGAGCAGGTCGAGCGCCACCTGGTCCCGCTGGTGCGCGGCGAGCAGACCCGCTGCCTCGCCCTCACCGAGCCGCACGCCGGCTCCGACGCGTTCCACCTCACCACCACCGCCGTGCGCACCGGCGAGGGCTGGGTGCTGAACGGCCGCAAGACCTTCGTCAGCAACGCCGAGCACGCCGGGATCGCGCTGGTCGTCGCCGCCACCGACCTCGGCGACGGGGCCGGCCCCACGGCCGGCGCCACCGCCTTCGTGCTGCCGATGGACCAGCCCGGGCTGCGGATCGGCCAGCGCTACGAGGGCATGTCCGGCGAGCCGCTGTTCGAGCTGCTGCTGGACGGGGTCACCGCCGGCCCGGAGGCCGTGATCGGCGGCGAGGAGGGCGTCGGCGCGGCCACCGCCCTCGCCATCGACAGCCTCTCGCGCGGCCGCCTGGTGGTCGCCGCGATGTGCAACGGCATCGCCGAGCACGCGCTGCGGATCGGCGTCGAGTACGCCAAGGACCGGCGGGCCTTCGGCCGGGTGATCGGCGAGTACCAGCACATCCAGGAGCACCTGGTCGCCACCCGGGCCGAGGTCGAGGCCTCCAAGCTGCTCACCCTCGCCTGCGCCCGGCTGGTCGACGAGGGCACCGAGTCCCCCGAGAACGCGGCGCTCGCCAAGCTCACCGCCTCCGAGACCGCCGTGCGCGCGGTGGACCGCTCGCTCCAGGTGCACGGGGCCACCGGCTGGGTGCGCGGGCACCCGCTGGAGTTCCTGTACCGCTACGTCCGGATGACCACGATCATCGAGGGGACCTCGGAGGTCCAGAAGGTGATCATCGCCCGTTCCATGGGCCTGAACTGACGAAGCGTCACCTTCGTACGCGACTTCCTGGAGACGATGATGGAACACCTTGACACGAAGGCCCCGAACGCGGACGCCCCGAGCGTCGACACCGTGAACACCGGGGCTCCGAACACCGGGACGCCGAACACCGACGCCCCGAGCATCGGTTACGGCCGTCCGCACCAGGACGGCGCGGTGCTCGACCTCTTCACCACCTGGGCGCACCGCACCCCCGACGCCCCCGCCCTGATCGACGGCGAGCAGGTCTACAGCTACGCCGAACTCGACCGCCTCGCCGACACCGTGGCCGAGGCCCTGCGCGGCAAGGTCGGCCCGGGCGACCTGCTCGGCGTCTGCCTCGCCCACTCGGTCTCGCTGGTCGCCGTCACCCTGGCCGCCGCCAAGCTCGGCGCCGTCCACCTGCCGCTCGGCCCGCGCCCCGGCGAGCACCGGCTGCGTGCCGTCGCCGAGCAACTGCGCCCGACCTGCCTGGTCGGCGAGCCGGACCTGCTGCCGCCCGGCGGCGAGCGGCTGCCGCTGGACCTGCCCACCGAAGGCGTGGTGGCCGCCCTGAACCCGGGCGAGCAGGTGCGCGTCCCGGCCGGCACCCACTACGCGGTGCTCACCTCCGGCTCCACCGGCACCCCGAAGGCCGTCGCCGTCACCGAGCCCGCGCTCGGCGCGCTGCTGCAGTGGTACCGCGGACTGACCGGCCTCGGCCCCGGGGAGCGACACAGCCTGCTGATCGGCGTCGCCTTCGACCCGCACATGCAGGAGCTGTGGGCCGGCCTCACCTCCGGCGCGGCCCTGGTGGTCGCCCCCGAGGCGGTCCGCTGGGACACCGGTGCGCTCACCGACTGGTGGCGCGAGGCCGGCGTCACCGTGTCCATCCTGCCCACCCCGCTGGCCGAGCCCCTCCTCGGCCGGCCCTGGCCCGCCGAGTCGCCGCTGCGCCACCTGGTGATCGGCGGCGACCGGCTGCGCCGCGCACCCGGGCCCGACGTCACCGCGACCGTCCACAACGCGTACGGCCCCGCCGAGGCCACCGTCACCACCACCGTGCACACCATGGCCCCCGGCGGCGACCACGGTGCCGGCGCTCCGCCGATCGGCCTGCCGATCGACGGCGCCGTCCTCCTGGTCACCGACGAGGACGGCCGCCCGGTGCCGCGCGGCACGGCCGGCGAGCTGCGGATCGGCGGCCGCGGCCTGGCCGCCGGGTACCTCGACCCCGAGCTGACCGCCCGCCGCTTCGTCGGCGCGCCCGCCGGCGTGGTCGGCACCGACCGGGTCTACCGCACCGGCGACCGGGTGGTCATGCGCCCGGACGGCGTGCTGGAGTTCCACGGCCGCCTCGACGACCAGGTCAAGGTCAGCGGCGTGCGGATCGAACCCGCCGAGGTCGAGGCCGCCTTCGAACGCGACCCGAAGGTGCGCCGGGCGGTGGTCGCCGCCCAGCAGGCGCCGACCGGCGTCCGGCTGCTCGCCTTCGTCCAGGCCGAGGACGGCGCCGACCCCGCGGCGCTGCTCGACGCCGTCCGCCCGTGGCTGCCCGAGCAGGCCGTGCCCTCCGCCGTCCGGCTGGTGGAGCGCTTCCCGCTGGACGCCAACGGCAAGGTGGACCGCCCGGCCCTGCTGGCCGACGCGCCGGCCCCGGACGAGGAGTCCCCGGCGGACGAGGCCGGCACCCCGGTCGAACGCGCCGTGCTGAAGCTCTGCCGCGGGCTGATCGGCCGGGCCGACCTCGGGCCCGAGGACAACTTCCTCGCGTCGGGCGGCAATTCGCTCGCCGCGGCAAGACTGCTGGAGGCCCTGGAGAACGAGTACGGCGTACGGCTGCGCGCCCCCCTGGTGCTGCGCCAGCCCGACCTGCGGGCCGTCGCCCGGCTGGTCGAGGAGCGGGTGGCCGATCTGGCCGCGACCGCCTGACCCCGCCCGAACCTCCTCAGCGGGGCGCCCCGGCCCACCCGGCCGGGGCGCCCGGAAGGGAACCACCCATGACCACCATGCACCGCGCGCACCCCGCGACCTCCGCGCACCCCGCGACCTCCGCGGCTCCGATCGACCGGACCGCCGAAGCCCTGCCCACCCCGCTGCCCGCCCTGGTCGCCCGGCAGGCCGAGCAGCGGCCCGACGCGCTCGCCGTGACCGACGGCTCCACCGTCCTGACCTACCGCGAACTCGTCGACGCCGCAGGCCGGTTGGCCGCCGTCCTGGCCGACCGGGGGATCGGCCCCGGCAGCGCCGTCGCCCTGCTGTGCGCCCGCTCGACCCGATTCGTCGTCGCCCAGCTCGCCGTCTGGCGGGCCGGCGCACTGGTCGTCCCGCTCGACCCGGCCTACCCGCGCCCGCGGATCGCCGAAATGATCGCCGACGCGGACGTCCGGCTCGTCCTCGGCGACAAGGGACTGCTCGCCGACGCCGGGCTCCCCGAGGACCGCACCCTGGCGCTGACCGAGCGCGGCACCGAGATCGCCGACGGCACGGCGCCCGACGCCGCCGACCCGGCCGCGCCCGCCCTGCTCTACTACACCTCCGGCTCCACCGGCCGCCCCAAGGGCGTCCTCGTCCCGCACAGCGCCGTCGCCGACCTGGCCACCGCCGAGGGCCCGATCGGCCTCGGTCCCCGCGACCGGGTGCTCTTCCACTCCACCGTCTCCTTCGACGCCACCACCTTCGAACTGTGGGCGCCGCTCGCCCGGGGCGCCGCCGTGGCCGTCTCCCCGAGCGAGCGGCCCAGCGCCGAGGACCTGGTCCGCGACGTCGAGAGCTTCGGCGTCACCACCGCCTTCCTCACCACCGCGCTCTTCCACCACCTGGCCGCCCGGCGGTCCCGGGTCTTCGGCGTGCTGCGCACCCTGGTCGTCGGCGGCGAGGCACTCTCCTCCGAGTACGCGGGCGCCGTGCTGCAGGCCTTCCCGTGGCTCGAACTGATCAACGCGTACGGGCCGACCGAGGCCACCACCTTCACCACCCTGCACCGGATCACCCGGGCCGACTGCGCCGGATCCGTCCCGATCGGCCGGGCCTTCGGCGGCGCCCGGGCGTACGTCCTGGACGAGCGGCTCGCGCCGGTGGCGGAGGGCGGCGTCGGCGAACTGTGGATCGCCGGCGACCGGCTGGCCCTCGGCTACCTCGACCGGCCGGAGCTGACCGCCGAGCGCTTCCGCGAACTGCCCGGCATCGGACGCGCCTACCGCAGCGGCGACCGGGTCGCCGAACGGCCGGACGGCTCCCTGGAGTACCACGGGCGCACCGACGACCAGGTCAAGGTGCGCGGCTTCCGGATCGAACCCGGCGAGGTCGAGCACGCGCTGCTCCAACTGCCCGAGGTCGCCGAGGCGGCGGTCGTGGTCCGCCGCGCCGGGCAGATCGACGCCGCGCTCACCGCCTGCCTGGTCCTCGCCGAGGGCTCCCGCCCCGCCGTCGAGGCACTGCGGGCCGCTCTGGCCGAGCGGCTGCCCGCCCACCTGGTGCCCACCGCCTGGACGGTGCTCGCCGCGCTGCCGCTGACCGGCAGCGGAAAGGTGGACCGGCGGGCGCTGGCCGCCGACGAACCGGACGGGGCACAGCCGTCCGCCACCGCCGAACTCGGCCCGATCGAACAGGTCGTCGCCGAGGCGTGGAGCCGCGCCCTGGAACGCCCGATCACCGACCCGTCCGCCGACTTCCTCGCCGAGGGCGGGCACTCGCTGCTCGCCATGTGGGTGGTGGACGACCTGCGCGAGGACCTCGGGGTCGAGCTGTCGCTCGCCGATTTCCTCGAGCACCCGACCGTCGCCGCCCAGGCCGAGCTGCTGGAGCGCGCCCTGCGGGCCGCCGACGACACCCCCGGAGCCGACCGATGACCACCGTCGACCAGAGCGACCTGCTGCGCCGCGCCCGCAACCGCCGCGCCGCCGCCCCCGTCACCTCCGCACCGCAGACCGGCCCCGCCGAATCGACCGGCCCCGCCCCGCTCTCGCACGCCCAGCAGCGGATGTGGCTGATGGACCACCTCGGCCAGGGCGGCGCCCTCTACAACGTGCCGGTCGCCACCCGGCTGCGCGGCCCGCTCGACCGGGCGGCCCTCGCCACCGCGATCACCGGCCTGACCGAGCGGCACGCCGTTCTGCGCACCCGTTACCCGCGCCGGGGCGACGAGCCGTACCAGCAGATCGACCCGGTCGTCCCGGTGCCGCTGCCGGTCCTGGACGCCACCGGCCCGGAGCAGCTCGCCGCCGAGGCCGCCCGGCCGTTCGACCTCGCCACCGGCCCGGTGCTGCGGGCCCTGCTCCTGCGGCACGGAGACGACGACCACACACTGCTGCTGACCATCCATCACATCGCGGTGGACGGCGGCACGTTGCGCTTCCTCACCTCGGACCTCACCGAGCTGTACCGCGCCTCGCGCGACGGCGAGCCGAACCGGCTCCCGCCGCCGGCCCCCTCGTACGCCGACTACGCCCGCCAGGAACGCGCCCGCGAGGCCGAGCTGACGGCCACCGCCGGAGTCCTCGCGGCCAGGCTGTCCGGCGCCCGGCCGCTGACCCTGCTGCGGCCCGTCCCGCCCGGCACCCGGGAGCGCCGCGCCGCGCTGCACGCCGCCCCGCTGGAACCCGCCGTGGTGGAACAGCTGCGCGTCCTCGGCGCGCGGCACGGCGCCACGCTGTACACCGTCGTGCTGGCCGCCGCGTTCGCCGCGCTGGGCATCGCCTCCGGGCAGGACGACCTCGTCCTCGGCTGCGCCAGCGGCCACCGGGCGCGGCCCGAGTTCCGCCGGACCGTCGGGCTCGCGGTCAACACCCTCGCCGTGCGGGCGAATCCGTCCCGGGACCTGTCGTTCACCGAGCTGCTCGCTCCGGTCCGCACCGCCCTGCTCGACGCCCAGCAGCACCACGAGGTGCCCCTCGACCTGGTGGTCGAGCGGCTCGGCGCGGCCGCGCGCGGCGCGGACGGCACCCCACTGCTCTCGGTCAGCTGCGACCTCGTCCAGACCGTCGACCCGCTGGTGCTGCCGGGCCTCGACACCGAGAACGTGGAACTCGACCTGGGACTGGCCAAGTTCGGCCTCACCCTGCTGCTGGAGGACGGCCCGGAGCCGCGCTGCCTGCTGCAGCACGACCGGGACGCGCTGGACCCGGACACCGCCGCCCGGCTGCTCGGCGCCTTCGCCGAACTGCTCACCGCCGTGGCCGCCGACCCGGAACGGCGGCTGTCCGAACTGCCGGGAGAGCGGTTGACGGCCGCCGAACACCCGGTCGTGGAAGCCCTGTCGGCAGACCCGGCGGTGGTCGAGGCGGCCGTGGTCGAGAACCCGGACGGCCCGCCGCTCGCCTACGCGGTGGTCCGCGGGCCGGTCGCGCCGAGCGGCAGCGCCCTGCGGGCCGCCCTGCGCGGGCGCCTGCCGGCCGCCGAACTGCCGCTCGCGGTCACCCTCGTGGACCGGCTGCCCCGCCACGCCGACGGCACCCCCGACCGCGACCGGCTGCCCGGCGCCACCACGCTGCCCGGCGCGACCGCGGCGGCGGAGGGCCCGTCGGAGGCAGGCCCGCTGGACGTCGTACGGCAGGCCTTCGGCGAACTCCTCGGCACGACCCCGCCCGCCGACGGCGACTTCTTCGCCCTCGGCGGTCACTCCCTGGTCGCCGTCCAGCTCGCCGAACGCCTGCGCACCCGCACCGGGCTGCCGCTCACCGGCCTCGACATCCTGGAGCAGCGCACCCCGCGCGCCCTCGCCGCCCTGCTCGCCACCCGCACGGACGAGCGCCGCGCGGCCCTCGCCCAGGCCGGTGCCCGATCGCGGACCACCGGCGCCCGCACCGGCACCGTCCTGCTCACCGGCGCCACCGGCGGGGTCGGCGCGGCCGTGCTCCAGGAACTGATGGCCCAGGGCCGGCCGGTCCGGGTCCTGGTCCGGCCGGAGTCCGCGCACCTGCCCGCGCTGAACGGCGCCGAGGTGGCGGAAGGCGACCTCGGCGACCTCGACAGCCTGCGCCGGGCCGTCGACGGCGTCGACGCCGTCATCCACTCCGCCTGCACCTTCACCGACCACGCCACCGACCTCGCCGCCATGCGCGCCCTGGTCGACGGCTGGCGGGGCGGCCCGTTCGTCTTCGTCAGCAGCATCGACGCGTACGGCCGCCCGGCCGGCACCGAGGTCCCCGAGGGCGGCCCCAGCAGCGCACCCGTCACCCCGTACGGGCAGGCCAAGCTGGACTGCGAGCGGATCCTCTTCGAGGCCGCCGCGACCGGCCGGGGCCAGGCCGTGGCCGTCCGCTCCCCGATCGTCTGGGGCCCGCACCACCGCCTGCGCGACCAGCTCCGCTGGGGCGCCACCGGCCCCCTCTACCAGGCCGCGCTGGCCGGCCGGCCGATCGGCCTGCCGGACGCCGAGGAGTGGAACGGAGCCTCCTGGGTGCACTCCGCCGCCCTGGCCCGCGCCCTCGGCGCCTGCCTCACCCCGGACCACCCCGCCGCCGGCCGGGTCGTCAACGCGGTGAGCGGACACGTCTCCTGGGCCGACTTCACCGCCGAACTGGTCCGCCTGCTCGGCTCCGACAGCCCGATCGCCGCCACCCCCGACGCCGACGGGGAACTCCGCCGCCCCTGGCACTACCGGGCGGACACCCTGGCCGGCCCGCTCGCCCCCGAGCCCGGCGAGGACTGGCGCAGCGTCCTGGCGGCCATGGTCCGCTGACCCCCCCGTGCCTGGGGGGCGGGCGCCGCCGCGCGCAGCGGCGCCGCCGCCCACGGCGCGGCCACGGCCAGCCGCAGCGACCCAACAGACGCGGCCG